>BQJU01000001.1 GCA_021604865.1 Saprospiraceae bacterium
AAATGAGTTATCAGGAATTGGACATTCGGTCTACCCAATTGGCTCATCACCTACAAGAAAAAGGGGTCAATCCAGGCGACTTAGTCGGCATCTGCATGGATCGTGGAGGGGAAATGATTATTAGTCTGTTGGCCATTCTCAAAGCAGGAGCCGTTTATGTACCCATCGATCCGGAATATCCACAGGACAGAAAACAGTTCATGATTCAGGATGCTCAAATGTCGCATTTGCTTTGTAGCAACCCTGGTTTTAGTCGACTGTTTGAAGAAAAAGGACTACAAGTGATCATGGTAGATTTAGCCGATGAGTTATTTGAAAAAGAAAACAAATTGCCCTTAGCGGTAAAGGTTACTGCTCAGGCACCAGCCTACCTGATGTATACCTCTGGTTCCCTTGGTCAACCCAAAGGCGTAATGATCAAACACCAGTCGATTGCCCGATTGTTGTTCAATGAAGAGTTTTCCTTTTTGAGCCCGCAGACGACCCTGTATCAATATGCGCCCCTTGCCTTTGATGCCTCCACCTTTGAAATTTGGGGTGCCCTGCTGAAAGGCGGCAAGCTGGTGATCGCCAATCCGGGACAAAAGAGTCTCGAAGACCTGCGCACCGATTTCGAAAACTACCAGATCAATACCGTATGGCTGACCGCAGGACTTTTCCATTTGGCGGCGGATACCTTGCCTGCACTATTTGCGCCAATCCGTTATCTGCTGGCTGGTGGGGATAGCATCCATCTGTCGAGTGTGGAACGGGTGATGAACCAACATAAGGAACTCACCTTTATCAATGGTTATGGGCCCACGGAGAGTACCACCTTTGCCGTGATCCGGCAAATAACGGATATTGACACCATTGATAAGGGACTCAATATTATTGGCCAACCGATTGGCAATACCAAGGCCTATGTTCTAGCTCCGGAAAGTGACCAGCTATTACCGGTGGGTTGCCCTGGCGAGTTGTGTCTTTCTGGTCCCGGCCTGGCAGAGGGCTACCTAAACCAGCCGGAATTAAGCGCTCAGAAGTTTGTAGCCAATCCCTACGGAGAGGGTGCCTTTGCTCAGCTCTATCGCACCGGAGATCTGGTCCGGTGGCTTGAAGATGGCAGTATTGAATTCCTGGGACGCATAGATAATCAAGTAAAAATCCGTGGCTATCGCATAGAATTGGGAGAAATAGAAACGATACTCAACGACAGTGCACTGGTCCGCCAGGGGCTAGTATTGGCCAAAGATAGCACTATGGGCAAACGACTGGTGGCCTACATCATACCGGAAAAAGGTTATGAAAAAGAAAGCTTGTTGACCTATCTCAAGTCGAAGCTTCCGGAGTACATGATGCCTGCTTTATTTATAGAAATGAACGATTTTTCACTGACCGGGAATGGAAAGCTGGACCGCAAAGCTCTACCCGAACCCGACTTGTCAGAGCTGGTGACGACTGAATATATTGCCCCTCGTAATGAGGATGAAACCTTCCTTGTAGAGACCTGGAAAAATCTGTTGAACATTGAAAAGATTGGTATACATGATAATTTCTTTGAATTGGGGGGAAACTCGCTCCTCGCAACCCGATTAGTAGCAGAAATTCAGGATGCTTTTAACCTTCGAATTCCGCTCAAGGTTGTTTTCGAATTTTCCACGATTGCTGAGATGGGACAATATATCCAGCTCATCAAAGAAAGTAGTGCTGAGGAAGACATGCACGATGAAGAAGTATTTGAACTGTAAGAGCACCCAAAACCTATTAGAATATGCAGACCAATAAGGACATTGTCAATCTATTGAATAAAGCTCAGCAAAGTGGAATCACCGTATTTAAGGAAGAACAAAAGCTGAAGTTTAAAGTAGCCAAGAATACCAAGGTCGATCCAGCGATTGTTGACCTGCTCAAAGCGCATAAACAAAAAATTCTCGCTTTTTTAGGAGATGAAATAGGTGCTGTTAACACCATTAGAGGGCAAGAAGAACAAATTAGTGTCTTTGACAGAAAAAATGTTGACCAAATACCACTTTCCTTTACTCAGGAGCGGCTTTGGTTTATCGATAGACTCTCTGGAAGTAGCCATTATCACATTCCTTTCATGAAGGGTTTTGGTGAAGATTTGCATGTCGAAACCCTGGAATATGCTTTAAAGACACTGATAAATAGGCATGAAGTATTACGGACTGTTATCCTGGAAAAAGAAGGGAGTGCTTTTCAGCAGGTTTTACCTAAAGACAAGTGGTATTTACATTGTCTTGAAATAGAAGATTCTGAAACGGAAGCAACATTAAATAACTGGATTACACAGGAAATTAGCAGGCCTTTTGATTTGGCCGCTGACCACATGCTACGGGCTACCCTTATTAAAAAAATGGATGGCCAATACTTATTGGTCATTGTGATCCATCATATTGCTTCAGATGGATGGTCCATGAATGTGATGACCCGGGAACTTCAGGAATTGTATCAATCAAAAATGGAAGGCCGGGCTCCTGCATTGAAACCTTTAACCATTCAATATGCAGATTACGCCTTTTGGCAAAGAAATGATTTAATAGGCACCAAGCTGGAAGAAAAGCTGGCGTTTTGGGAGCATCATTTAAAGGGAGTAACGCCTTTGAGCCTTCCACTTGATTTTGCCAGACCTCGCATGCAAAGTTTTAAGGGCGCCAGTATAAGTTTTGGCATTGACAAAGAGACCACAAAACAGTTGAATAACCTTTGTCAAACAGAAGAGGTTACACTTTTCATGCTTTTATTAACAGCTTTCAAAGTATTGCTCTATCGATATAGCGGAGGCCAGGAAGATATTTGTGTGGGAAGCCCGATTGCTAATAGGTCACAAAAGGCACTGGAAGATCTGATCGGTTTTTTTGTAAATACGATTGCTTTGCGTAGCCATTTGTCTGAAGAGCAATCTTTTACAGAACTGCTTCATCGTGTAAAAACGACTACACTGGACGCCTACAAACACCAGGATACCCCATTTGAGAAAGTCGTGGATCGCATCACTATAAAGCGGGACAATAGTATGAACCCTTTGTTTCAAGTCGCATTTGTACTTCAAAATGTCCTTGATATATCCCAGACGGCTGTCCAACCAATAAACAAGGAAGAAAAACCGAGTAATTACCAAATTTCCAAGTTTGACTTGACCATGAGTGCCGCCGAAACACAACAGGGCCTACTGGTCAATATCGAATATTGTACGGATCTGTTTAAAGCATCCAGCATCTCCCAGATGGCTTCCCATTTTCAACAATTGCTGTCAGCTATCATCCAGACACCTCAAGCAAGTATAGGCACCCTAAATCTGTTGTCTGATACAGAACGTAAAACGCTACTGACGGATTTTAATGCGACGGAAGCACCCTATCCGGCGGATGAAGCAATCGTTGCCCAACTAAAGAAGCAGGTAGAAAAGAATCCCGATAATCCGGCCCTGATATTTCAAAACCAAACCCTTACTTTTCGACAATTCGATGAACAGTCCAACCAATTGGCTCAGTACTTAATAAAAAAAGGGGTACAATCCAATGATTGCGTCGGACTGTTAGCGTACCGGGGGTTTGATATGATCATTGGCATTTTTGGCATCTTGAAATGTGGCGCTACCTATGTGCCCTTAAATATCGATTATCCCAGACAACGCCTTGAATTCATTCTCGAAGATGCAGGCATTGATAAAATCGTAATTACAGGGCAGGAAATCTTGGATCAATCTGGACTCACTGGTTACGAATGCCTGAAAGTAAGTGATGCTGCTAAATCACCCAAGACGGCTCCCGACCGCGCCCTATCCGTACACACTCCGGCTTATGTGATGTATACTTCTGGTACTACCGGAACGCCAAAGGGTACGCTGGTTAACCAAAAGAACATCCTAAAACTGGCTTACGAACAGGAAGGAATAGCCATCTATCCTGAGGACCGGGTTTTACAGTGGTCTAATTATGCTTTCGATGGGTCAACCTATGACATATATAATGCTCTTTTAAATGGGGCCTGCCTTTGTCTGATTACTGAAGCTGATGTTTCAAATGCTGATCGTTTATCAGAGATCATCCAGGAAAAGAACGTGACGGTTAGTTTTTTCACTTCGGCGTTATTCAATAGCCTTGTGGATTATGCCCCCGCAGCGTTAAAAGGTATGCGGAAGGTCCTGTTTGGAGGGGAGGCCGCCTCTGCTGTGCATGTCCGAAAGGCCTTGGAGATGTTGGGCCCAGACCGAGTTGTTAATGGTTATGGACCTACTGAGACGACCACTTTTGCCACCTTTTATTCCGTTCGGAATGCAGACAATAAATACATTCCCATTGGTCGACCACTTTCGAATACACAGGTATATATCGTGAATAAATCACAACAATTAGCGGGAATTGGTATTCCTGGTGAATTGTGGATTGCTGGAGAGGGCGTCTCGCTCGGATATTTAAACAGACCTGACCTGAATAATGAACGGTTTATTCCAAACCCTTTTTCAGGAAATGCCAATGGAAAATTATATAAAACTGGTGACCTGGCACGTTGGATGCCAGATGGCAATATCGAATTCATTGGGCGGAAAGATGACCAGATTAAGATGCGTGGGTATAGAATTGAATTGGGCGAAATCGAATCTATTCTGGGGGAATGCCCGTTGGTGCAACAAGGCGTCGTCTTGCTCCACCAGGACCAGCAGGGTAATAAACGACTTGTTGCATATATCGCACCAACAAAAAAAGGGTTAGATAAATCAGAAATTCAGTCCTTTTTAAGTCTGGAATTACCAGATTACATGGTGCCGTCACTGATTGTCGAACTAGAAGCCTTGCCCCTGACGACAAATGGGAAAGTCGATAAAAGAGCCTTGCCGGAACCGGATTCAGCTGAATTGATTGGGGAGGCATACCTAGCTCCGCGCAATGAGATAGAAATTCAATTGGTAAATATCTGGCAGGAATTACTCGACCTCCCCAAAGTAGGTGTACTGGATAATTTCTTTGAATTGGGTGGCCACTCTCTTTTGGCAATACGGGTGACTTCCGCGATTCGGAAATCTCTAGAAATCGAGCTTATCGTTGGAGATATATTTATGTATCCAACCATTGAAAAACTGGCTGCCTTTCTGGAAACGAACCAAAACACCGCCGCTCTGCCGCCATTGATTCCTGGCCCGCGGCCCGCACGCATCCCGCTTTCCTATTCCCAGGAAAGGCTTTGGTTTATCGATCAGTTTGGTGGTAGTTTACAATACCATATTCCGGTGGTTTATGGGGTGAATAATGAGCTGGAAAAAGAAGTTCTGGAAAAAGCCCTTAAAACATTGATCAGCCGGCATGAGATATTGCGTACGGTTATCCAATCGGAAGATGGAGAAGCCTATCAAAAAATCATACCAGCAGATGATTGGACCATGGAATACCATGAGAGTCCTGGATTTAATTCGGATGCGGATAGTCAGGTATACATCGAAGCTATCGTAAATAAGCCCTTTGATCTATCCAATGATTATATGCTGCGGGCACATCTGGTGAAATGTGGAGAGGAGGATCAACTTCTGATATTGGTTATACACCATATTGCTTCGGATGGTTGGTCCAATGGCATCCTGGTGAAAGAATTAATGGCACTTTTTGATAATCCCCAAGGAAGCAATACATTGGAATTGCCCCCCTTATCCGTCCAATATGCGGATTATGCTATTTGGCAAAGGAATCACCTTTCCGGAGAATTTTTGAAGTCACAATTGGATTGGTGGCAACAATATTTGGCAGGGGCGTCTCCTCTTAATTTACCCCTTGATTTTCCACGTCCACCAATACAAAGTACCAATGGCGCAGTTGTCGGATTTCAAATTGAAAAGCCAATAAAAGATCAGCTTAATAAGCTCTCCCTTGATCATGGCGTCAGCTTGTTTATGACCTTATTATCAGCATTTAAGGTCCTGCTGTATCGTTATAGTGAACAAACGGATATCTGTATTGGTACCCCCACGGCCAATCGGAACCAAAGGGAAGTGGAGTCCATGGTTGGCTTTTTTGTCAATACCTTGGCGTTGCGTAGTGATTTAAGTGGAAATCCCGAATTCACCTATTTGCTGGAACAGGTTAAAACCAATACACTAGTCGCTTTTTCCCACCAGGACGTGCCTTTTGAACAAATTGTTGAATGTGTGGAAAAAGAACGTAGCCTAGATAGAAATCCGATTTTCCAGGTCATGTTTGCTTTACAAAATATCCCTGATAGTCCCGACCTGGAATTGGGACCGGCACAACTTTCCCAAAAATCTGCTGGTCGCCGATCTGCTCAATTTGATTTGACCTTTTCCATCGTTGAATATGCTAGCGGGTTGCTTGTAGAAATTGAATATTGTAGCGATTTGTTTGCGGAATCTACTATTCAGAGGATGGCTGGCCACTTCCAGAATTTATTGGAGGCCATTGTCATAAATCCATCAATGCCTATTGGCCAGCTTACCTTGTTGAACGATCAGGAAAGACAGCAACTATTATTTGAATTCAACAATACTAAAAATCATTACCCCAGAAATAAAACAGTTATTGATCTGTTTGAAGAACAGGTATTAAATCGCCCGAATGAGAAAGCATTAGGGTGCGAGGGACAAGTGTTGACTTATCTCGAGTTGAATAAGAGAGCCAATCAACTGGCACACTACCTTATCGAAAAAGGCTTGAAACAAGAGGATTTGGTAGCGCTATGTGTAGACCGTTCGTTGGAAATGATCGTTGGTATATTGGGTATATTAAAAGCCGGATCAGCTTATATCCCCATTGATACCAATTATCCAGTTGACCGGATTGAATTCATCCTGGAAGATACTAAAGCGCCATTTGTCATCAGTAAAAAACAATTGGGTGTTCTACCATCAAAGATGGAAGGAAAAACCTGCATTTTGCTGGATGAAGAAGTGCCATTCCTGCTCCAGGCTCCAGTTGAAAACGTATCAGTCGATGTAAGGCCCGATCATCTAGCTTATGTCATTTACACATCTGGGTCGACAGGAAAACCTAAAGGGACCCTGATCAGTCATCAAAACCTGATGATGCGTTTGCAGGGAGAAGTTGAATTGTTGAAGGTTAATACATCTCTTAAATCCTGTTTGCTGACCAACTATGTTTTTGATGTATCGCTATTGGAAATATTTTTACCTCTTATTGTAGGTGGTTCTTTACAAATCCCCCATCACAACACCATTTTTGACTCCGATAAATTAATACAATTGTTAGTCAAAGAAGGGGTTACCCAAATTCAAAGCACACCCAGCTTTTTAACAAGCATAATGCATGCAATTGAAGGGCATCTGGCTAGCCAATTAAAACTGGAAATGATCTGTACCGGTGGCGAATCCTTAAATGGAGATTTGGTAAAAACCATCCGCGCCAAATTACCACAGGTACAATTGAACAATCATTATGGACCAACGGAAATTACGATTGATGCTATTGTATCGGAAAACGTAACTGCCTTCGAGCGAAATATCATCGGACGCCCGATTGCAAATACAGCGGCTTTTATCGTTGATACCTCCCGCGAATTGGTACCTGTTGGTGTCATCGGTGAATTATTAATAGGTGGCGATGGTGTGTCGGAAGGATATTTGAATCGCCCGGAATTGACACCAGAAAAGTTTATCCCCCATCCCTTTGACCCAACCTCCAGCTCGAAGGTATATTGTACCGGCGATTTGGCCCGCTGGCTACCAGATGGCACCATCGAATTTTTTGGCCGAAAAGACGATCAGGTGAAAATTCGCGGACACCGGGTAGAATTGGGTGAAATTGAAGCCATCCTGGCTGCATGTGATTTGGTAAATCAGTGCACCGTTCTGGTTAAGAAAAACACACAAAACGCCAAAAGCCTGATTGCGTATGTCATTCCCAAGGGTGCTTTTCTCAAGGAAGAGATTATTGCTTATTTGAAGCCAATATTGCCTGATTACATGATTCCTGATTTGATCATTGAATTGGAAAAATTTCCATTGAATGCAAACGGAAAAATAGACAAACAACGATTACCGGATCCCGATATTAACGCGTTGATGCAAGACGATTTTGTTGCGCCAAGCAACGATACGGAACATCAACTAGCAATTATCTGGAAGGAATTGTTGGGCTTAGAAAAAATCGGTATCCACAATAATTTCTTTGAGTTGGGAGGTCACTCATTGATGGCAATGCGAGTTGCTTCGGCCATTCGCAAAGAATTTGATGTGCACCTGGAAATTAGAGAGCTATTTTTATCGCCCACGATCAGTGAACTAGCACAGAAGATTGAGCATTTGGAAATAGGCGGATCATTGCCACCCATAATTAAGGTAGAAAACAAGCCATCAAAAATACCCCTTTCCTACGCACAGGAAAGACTCTGGTTTATTGACCAGTTTGAAGGGAGTGTTCAGTACCACATGCCTACGGTTTTGCGCCTTAAAAAAGAGCTCAACAAAAACGCATTGGAACAAGCATTGCTTGCTTTGGTAGAACGCAATGAAATTCTTCGGACGGTTATCCGGTCAGAAAATGGCATCACCTTTCAGGAAATCATGCCCGCTGAATATTGGAAATTGGGATACACAGAAAGTGCCGGATTTGAAACGGATGCTCAATTGCGTGAAATAATTACCTCCAAGGTTCAGCACCCCTTTGATCTATCCAATGATTATATGTTGCGGGCTCATTTGATCGCTTGTGCTGAAAATGATCATGTGCTGATTTTAGTCATGCATCATATCGCATCCGATGGATGGTCATTTTCCCTTTTGATTAGAGATCTGATGGAATTATACGAGGCAAAATTGAACAATAGAAATCCTGTTTTGCCGCCTTTAAAAATTCAATATGCAGATTATGCAATATGGCAGAGGGCTCATCTGAATGGTACAGTTTTGGAAGACCAACTACAATGGTGGGAGCAACAATTGTCTGGCTTGGAACCCTTAAAATTGCCCACGGATTTCCCCCGGCCGACCAAACAAAGTACCACGGGTAGTAATATTGGGTTCTCTTTAGAGAAAGATATGGCCAATGCTTTGAATAAACTTTCCCTACAGACAGGAACTACCTTGTTTATGACTTTGCTGGCGGCATTCAAAGTACTCTTGTACCGCTATAGCGGCCAGGAAGATATCTGCATAGGAACACCAGTAGCCAATCGGAACCAAAAAGAAGTAGAAGGCCTGGTGGGTTTCTTTGTGAATACCTTGGCGCTTCGAACAGACTTAAGCGGCAATCCGGGATTTTTGGAATTACTCAAAAGAGTCAAAACCACGTCTCTTTCTGCTTTTGCGTGTCAGGAAGTGCCATTTGAACGGATTGTAGACCGGGTAGAGTCAAAGCGGGACCTGAGTCGGACGCCAGTATTTCAGGTAATGTTTGCCCTGCAAAACACCCCTGACTCACCTGCTTTGGAACTTGGAAATATTGATTTGTCTTTTGAATCTTCAGGAAGAAATACTTCCTTATATGATATCAATCTGTCCATTTCTGAAAATACGAAAGGCCTGGATATAGGAATTGATTATTGTACAGACCTTTTCCGCGAAGAAACGATCAAACGCATGAGCCTGCATTTCCGGCAGTTGCTTCAAGCAATCATCGCCGATCCCAATCAGGCCATTGGGCAAATCAATATCCTCAACCGGGAAGAAGAACATATATTGCTACAGCAGTTCAATGATACTCAGGTCGAGTTCCCCCATCACCTAACCGTGGTGGATTTGATTGATCAGCAAACCAGACGCACGCCTAACGCTACAGCCATTACATTTGAACAGCAGCGCCTTAGTTATGAACAGCTTGATCATAAGTCTAATCAACTGGCGCATTACCTCCGCAAAAATGGTGTTCAGACCGAATCACTTGTAGCCATTTGCCTGGACCGGTCACTGGAAATGATGATTGGTTTACTGGGTATACTCAAAGCGGGTGGAGCCTACGTACCCATTGACCCGGGTTATCCGGAAGAACGCATCAATTACATGTTACAGGATACCCAAACCCAATGGGTTATTACCTCCCAAAATATTGCAACGTCATGGGAGCAACTTCCGGAGGTACAGGTCATCGCTATCGATCGGGAATGGCCGGTTATCAGCCAGCAACCGTCGGATAAACCCAATGTTAAACTTGACGCAAAAGACCTGATGTATATCATTTATACTTCCGGATCTACTGGCAACCCGAAAGGAGTCATGAATCAGCATGAAGGGGTTATGAATCGATTGTTTTGGGGGCAGCAACGTTATGCATTGAACCCGGAAAAAGATGTCGTACTGCAAAAAACCACTTTCTGTTTTGATGTCTCTGTATGGGAATTGTTCTGGCCATTAATTAGTGGTGCCAGGCTGGTCTTTGCAACACCCGATGGACAAAAGAATAGCAGTTACCTGAAAAACATCATCAACCAGGAAAATATTACGATCATCCATTTTGTACCCTCTATGCTGGAGGTTTTTTTGCTAGACATTCAGGCTGATGAATGTCCGAGTCTTCAGCGGGTATTTTGTAGTGGCGAAGCCCTTAAAGCTAGCCAGGCCAAACGCTTTCGCCAATTGTTGCCGGACGTGGAATTGCATAACCTCTACGGTCCTACAGAGGCCGCCATTGAGGTTACCTTTTGGGAGGCCGTTGTTGGCAAACAGGTTCCAAATCGTATTCCTATAGGTAAACCAACTGCCAATACCCAAATGTATATACTCAATGCATCGGGGATGCCCTCGCCAATAGGAGTCCCTGGAGAGTTACATATCGGCGGCATTCAGGTAGCCAGAGGATACTGGAAACGTCCGGAATTGAACGCCGAAAAGTTCGTACCTGACCCTTTTGGTACTGACCCCAATGGGCGATTGTATAAAACCGGTGACCTGGCTCGCTGGTTGCCAGATGGCAATATCGAATATTTAGGCAGGATAGATGATCAAGTCAAAATTCGTGGGTTCCGGATTGAACTGGGTGAAATAGAACAAGTTCTCGGTCAAGCACCAGATGTTAGCGCTTGTGCTGTATTGGCAAAAGCCGACAAAAACAACAACCTGAGACTAGTTGCATATCTGGTGACAACCAACCCTTTGGATAAAGTACAATTGCAAGCCTACCTCCTTAAAAAACTACCCGATTATATGGTCCCTGCCATCTGGATAAGCCTGCCGGCCCTTCCATTAAACTACAATGGCAAACTGGATAGGAAGGCATTGCCCAATCCGAATATTACAGATCTTAGCCAAATGGAATATGTAGCTCCCAATACGCCTACAGCACAAAAGCTGGCGTATATATGGCAGGACATGCTAGGACTAGAAAAAATAGGTATTCACGATCATTTTTTCGAATTGGGCGGGCATTCGCTTATTACCATCCCGACCCTATTTCGGATAAACAAGGAATTGGATACTCAACTTACCCTTATGCAGTTTTTTACAAACCTGACGATTGCCCAATTGACGGAATTGATTGACGGGAAAGAAGCCACCAGGTCTTGTGGTTTCAAATTAAATGCTATTGAAAAAGGCCTTCCAAATCTGTTTTTTATCCCGCCAGCTTTGGGATTACCCATCGTTTTTAATGAACTGGCAGAGGGACTTTCCGGTCGGTTGAACTGTTATGGATTTCAGTATCGGGGATGGGGCGCGGACGAGCCATTTGATGAGCGTATCGAACAAATGGCAGAGGCGTTTACCGAGGAGGTGTTATCTATACAACAAACCGAAGAATTTATAATCTGCGGGTATTCCATGGGTGGAAATATTGCCTATGAAATGGCCAAAATATTAGAAGGTCTCGGACATCAGGTACGACTGATATTGATAGACCGGGAGGTGGCCAATTATCAAGACTTGAGTACAGAAGATATTGATCATCAGGTCGGCCTTTCCATTGACTGGTTATATCAGTCCTTGCCTAAAGAATCTCTGATATCAATAGATCAAAATCGAATCCATGCTTTTTTGAAAAACAATATCCAACTGCTAACCCAACACCATGTATCCGGTGAAATCAATGCACCTATTTTGGCATTAGAGGCTCGGGAAAATAGAGATAAGCCATTAATGAAATCCTGGGAAGCTTACACCAGTGGCTCGGTGCACCACCATTGGATAGAAAGTCAACATTATACTATTCTGGATGCCTGTCATATTCCTCACATTCAACAACTTTTCCTGGACTACTTATTGGCACCCGAACTACTTAAGGCTGGTTAAGCGCTCTAAGCGCCAGCTATACTTTCCTACTTGTATGTTTTGCCACCGCTTCGGGAACTCCTCATGGCTCTCGGCAGGACTATAAATGGCTTATAAACCGCTTTTCTCCATCTATTTACCTGGAAAAATTTAATTATGAACACGAAATTTAAAATGTTAGAGGACGTATTAAAAATCCGGCAACTTATCGGCAATACGCCTTTGATACAGCTGGTGGAAAACCAGTCTTACAACCTCTTTGCAAAACTCGAATACAACAACTTTTCGGGGAGTATCAAGGACCGGGCCGCCAACAATATCCTGTTTCAGGGGATTAACGACGGCAAAATCAATCCTGAAACAACTATCGTTGAATCCAGTTCCGGGAATTTAGGTATCTCCATGGCATTACATTGTAATCGACTAGGCCTGGACTTTATTGTTGTCGTTGATCCACACATCAGTAAAATCAACCTGAAACTGCTAAAGTTGTTTGCTACCAAAGTAATTATGGTAGATAAACCTGATGATACCGGCGGTTACCTGTTAACACGGATTGAAACCGTAAAGCACATTATAGAAACGAACGAAAATTGTTTTTGGACCAATCAATACCAAAACGAAAACAATTTTAAGGGGTACCGGGATATGTCCCATGAAATCAATCAAAATTTCACTCGCCTGGACTACCTGTTTGTAGCCACCAGTTCTTGCGGCACCATTACTGGACTATCCAAATTTGTCAAGCAGTATTTTCCGGGAGTAACAGTCGTAGCTGTGGATATCAAAGGCTCATTGATTTTTAGTGACGAAAAGCATAAACGCCTTATTTCTGGTCTGGGAGCTGGCCAAAAGGCTTGCTTTTTGGAGAAGGCTTCCGTGGATGATGTGATGATTTTAAATCACCAGGAAATCATCACGGGCTGTCGGGCCATGCTCCGGGAACATTCCATTTTTGCCGGGGGGTCTTCGGGGGCTTGTTATTATGCTGCACGAAAATACCTGGATCAGCTTGCTCCGACATACCCTATCCCGAATTGTTTGATTATTTGCCCGGACAAAGGGGTCCCCTACATTGATAACATCTACAGTGAGCAATGGTCAGATCGTGTCATAAAAAGTGAACTTCCTGCTGTCGTGGAAGATCGTCAGCCAGTTTCTGAAATTTAAAATAAACCCTTTGATAAATCAGGTGATTTGTCAAAGCATCAAATAAAACCTATGTATTACTTAAATACTAAAAGTCTGGCCTCTTTGGACCGGGATTGGAACGAATTGGCCAGGGTTATTGAAAAAGCCATTTTTTGTCAGGGCGAAAAGGAATTTGCCCAACCGGTAAAACCCTACCTGCGGTACCGGGATATGTCCAACCGGATTATTGCTATGCCTGCCTTCATTGGTGGAGAATTTAACCTTTCAGGCATTAAATGGATTGCAAGTTTTCCAAAAAATCTCGACAAGGGCATCAAGCGGGCCCACTCGGTGAGCATCCTCAATGATGCCGATACTGGCATTCCGGTTTGTGCCATCAATACGACCCTGATCAGTGGTATCCGTACGGCATCAGTGACGGGTTTAATGATAAAAAAATACCTGGAACTGCGCCCGGAATTGACTGATCTCGTTGTAGGCATGACCGGCTTTGGGCCCATTGGACAGCTGCACCTTGAAATGACCGCTGCATTATTGGGCGACCGCCTGAAGGAGTTTCGCATCTTTGATATTAATCCGATCGACCCATCCCTGATCCCCCCCGCATTGGCGGACAAAGTGGTCCTTGCCAATTCTTTTGAGCAAGCCTTTGAACAAGTTGACCTGTTTATCACAGCTACCGTTTCCAGCAAGCCTTACATCGATCAGAAACCCAAACCGGGCAGCCTTCATCTCAATGTTTCCCTACGCGACTATCACGTCCAATTTATGGATTATGTAGATATCATGATTGTCGATGATTGGGAAGAAGTATGTCGAGAGAAAACGGATATTGAAATGATGCACCTCGAAAAAGGCCTTCAGAAGGAAGATGTCCTAGATCTGGTGGATGTGTTTTACAAACGCGCATTTGAGAAACTTGATGCACAGCAGGTCGTTATGTTCAACCCAATGGGCATGGCCATTTTTGATATAGCCATAGGCGCTCATTTTTACGAAAAAGCAAGGCTGGAAAACGCGGGCATACTTCTTGAAAATTAAAACCGTTGCGGGACGTGGAATTAATAACGATCCGATTTCAAAAGCACTCCTAGAAAAAGGGAGCCTATTGATACCTCATCCCTGTGGCAACAACTCTTCATCAAAAACCTTTCATCATGTCTAATGTAATTTTAATATCATTGAATAGCACTGCCACAAAACAATTGATATTTAGAGGCAGTCTGATTGCCTTATTTCTGCTTTTGTCTCTGTTGGGTATATTAAGTTTCCCTCTCGGCAATATTTTCCATTCTGGCTTTGGCGTAGGGTTCGCATCGCCGCAGGATTCCGTGATCATTATGCTCGAAGATTTTGAAGTGAATAAAAACCACAAATACTACCAGGATTTTATTCAAAATCAGGATCCAGGCTTCATAAAGACCTTATACTACGCCAATGCCGACAAAAGAAAACAGGATGGGCGATTTAAAGTCTTTAATAAAAATCAACCCGCCAAAATTGTCACCGACAAGGGTTCAAAAAATTCTTTGATTTTTACGCTGAGACAAGGCGACAAAATCTGGTATGATACCCTACAGAATTATGTACATCTACAGGTCCTAGAAGCGGGTTCCCCACAACATGAAGCCTTGCAGCATAATCTACCCATTGGCAGCCTCCCCGCAGGTACCACGACGGCCATAAAACATACTAATTCCAAGGCCAAAATAACACTGGAACTTCAGAAGTCAGCTAAAACGAAGATTGACATCCTTTCTCCTGAAAAAGAATTTCTAGAATCCCTGGTAGACAAAGAGCTGAAACAGGGAAGACACCGATTTAAGTGGAAAAAAAGGGGGTATGCCCCTGGCTATTACTGGCTAAAGATTGAAGTAGATGGCAAGGTGATGAGCCAACAAATTGAAGTAGAAGATTAAAGCGAACTATAAGTACAATTTCCTAATCCGAAAACAATTATTATGGAAATCCATGACAATGATTTAGTTTATGTAAAACCCAATTTAGTTATCGAACCGTTGGTAGACAATTGGTACGCCTGGTCGCACCTGATTTCACCAACGACGGCAGCTATGAACATTAAAGATCGACATTTAAAGATCATGAATTCTTATGTTCAAAGCCCAATGATTCACGCTGCCGCAGTAAAAAGCCCTAAGATGTTAGGTGGCCCATTCATCGATTATGGCGGAAAACGAGTGGATGAAATCAAGGGATTAATCTCAAACACCAAAGAAACTTGCGCAAATTTATTGGAATTTCGCGAAGCAATCCTCGAGCTCAATGATTTGCTAAAGCACGAAGCTAAAGGTTATTCATTGGCCGAGTTGTACCCAAAAATTCCTGAACCATTACAGGGGTTGGTAGAGTTGGTTTATGACCTCAACAACAACCCTTCTTTCCGCTTCTTTGAATCGTTGGTGTATCAAACCGATTATTACAATGATGATCTTCAAAGTTTTAATTTGTTCCTCGTTCAGGACGATGACTCCAGGTCTTTCGTACTGAGTACGCCAAAATTGCCAGATGATAATATCATTCGGGTGCACCTGCCCTTTAAAAGCAAAAAAATAGACGAGCTATTTGAAATGTCAGACCATCCGAAAAGGTTTGGAGACATCAAGGATTTATTTCCAATAGAACCTGGGAAAGAAGAATTGTTTAAAAGCTTTTTTACCACAGAAGTGCCCAAAAAATACGACCGTTATCAAGGAGAGGGGGTATTGACCCGTTATTTTGGTCATGCTTGTATTCTCGCTGAAACCAAAAAGACGACCTTCCTGGCTGATCCTCTGGTTAGTTACGGTTATGAGTCTGATATTTCCCGGTATTCTTATGATGACCTGCCAGAAACCATTGACTATGTATTAATCACACACAATCACCAGGATCATATTCTGTTTGAAACGTTACTGCGCATCCGTAAAAAGATTAAACACATTATTGTACCCAAATGTAATGGAGGGTCACTACAGGATCCTAGCCTGAAAATGATGTTTGAACATGTCGGGTTTGATAATATTATCGAATTGGGTGAAATGGAAACCATTCATTTTGATGATTGCTCCATCACCGGCATCCCTTTTATGGGCGAACATAGCGATCTCGATATCCGGAGTAAACTATGCCACATGGTTCGTTTCAAAGATGACTTTAAAATGTTGTTCGCTGCGGATTCCTGCAACGTGTCGCCACCATTGTACAAACGTATCCATGACGTGGTAGGGGATATCGATGTCATTTTTCTGGGAATGGAATGTGAGGGTGCTCCTCTTTCCTGGTTATATGGACCAATCATGCCAGAACCGCTTGCCAGGGATATGGATGAATCCAGACGACTGGCCGGTTGTGACTTTCACGAATCAAAAGCATTGGTCGATATCTTCAATCCAAAAAATGTGTTTGTCTATGCGATGGGCGTTGAACCTTGGTTGAAATACATCAGCTCTATCAAATATACCGACGAATCAAAACCTATCGTGGAATCCAACAAGCTATTGGAATACTGTAAATCAAAAAACATCGTGCCTGAACGGCTCTTTGGAGAAAAAATAATAGAATATAAAGGTAGTGCTGTTCTTACCTAGTTTTAGGCCATGGAATTTCCTGTCCTTTAATACCCTTTATTCCTAAGCCTTTGCATGGATATCAATGCCTGCAAATGGTTTAGGGTAATGGGGATTTTTCACTTTAAAACTAAAAAACATGATTATTTGTGGAATAAAAGTCACTCATGACGGAGGAATTGCCTTAATTGATAATGGTGAATTAAAGTTCAGCATTGAAATGGAAAAAATCAATAACAACCACCGTTATAGTGGTTTGACAGATTTATCCAAAATTCCTGAATTGCTGGCAGAATACGGTTATTCGCCAGATATGGTCGACCATTTTGTTGTAGATGGCTGGCACGGCACCGGTGCTCACTGGCGTGGCGAACCCGTTCTGGAACCGTTTGATGGAGACACCCCACTAAAGGTCACTGTAGCTCCATATAATGAATTAGTCCTGACAGATAACATTCTAAAACCTCACCTTTTTGAAGGAGGCCTTTCGATCCAGGGAAAGACTTACGACTATCGTAGCTATATGCATGTTGCGGGCCATGTTTGTTCGACTTATGCCACCAGTCCTTACGCAAAGAATGGCGAACCAAGCTTTGTTTTAGTCTGGGACGGCGGGCAGTATCCACGCCTCTATTATGTGGATCCAGAAGCTGGAACGATACAAAACCTGGGACACCTTTTCTTCATCCTCGGCACGATGTACAGTGTGATGGGGCATTATTTCGGGCCCTATAAAAAATCGGAAGAAGAATTGCGCAAAGATCGCGAACAGATGACCATCGAGGGTTATTTTGGAGGGTACTCCATCGCCGGCAAATTGATGTCCTACATTGCTTTTGGCGAACCGGATGAAACACTCATCCAGGAACTGGATAAGATATACAAAAAAGAGCTGGAGATCTCCAATCTGTTTGAACATAAATTTATGACGGCAGTAAGCGATTACGTAGCAGGAAAGGGCTTTTCCGATGCGTCGGTGCTGGCTTCTATGCACGTTTTTCTGGAGCGAATGTTACTTAAAAACCTGGCCAAAAAAGTCAAAAAGTATCCTGACTTTAAGCGAAACTTTTGTTTCTCTGGCGGGTCTGCTTTAAATATTAAGTGGAATAGTAAAATCCGGGATATGGGGTTGTTTAACGGTATTTGGGTGCCTCCAGTTCCAAATGACGCGGGCAGTGCTATTGGTGCAGCATGTAGTGCGATGGCTGAACTCACCGGTCGGTTCTCCATTGACTGGACAGTCTATTCCGGACCAAAATTAAGGAGTAATGAACCTCAGGGAGGTTGGGAAAAACGCCCTTGCAATATTCCGGAATTAGCTGCTTTCCTGGCAGAAATTGATGAACCGTTGGTGTTCCTATCAGGAAATGCAGAATTGGGCCCACGAGCGTTGGGCAACCGAAGTATTTTGGCACCGGCCAATCATCCGGAAATGCAGGCCAAACTCAATTGTGCCAAATTACGCGAAGAATTCAGACCGGTAGCGCCAATTTGTTTGGAAGCTTATGCCGCCGATGTTTTCGATCCCGGGGATGCTGATCCCTACATGCTTTTTGACCACAAAGTCCGCGAATCATGGAAGGAAAAGGTTCCGGCCATTGTACACCTGGATGGAACTGCCCGGCTGCAAACAGTCAATAAAGAACAAAATGAAACCATTTGGCAATTGTTAACCGAATACCGTGCTATAACGGGAATTCCCTTATTGTGTAATACCAGTGCAAACCTAAACGGCTCGGGCTTTTTCCCGGATATAGAAAGCGCTGCACGATGGGGCCGGTCCAATTATATTTGGTCTGAAGGAATGCTTTATGAGCAAGTTGTCAAATTCCAGTTTGAAACGGTTCAATCCAACCTGGAAGTACCCACTGTATAAACATTGTCATAGTTTTTGATTTAAGGCTTGTTTGGGTCGATTTTTCGAAGATTCATTGGGTTTATCACTTAGGGCAACCTATGTAACCTACTTTATTTCTGGAGAAAAGTCCAAACAATGCCTTAGATCGTTTTGTTGACATTTATTTAATAAGGATCTTTGACAAACCCTGTGAACAAGATTTAGGAAACAAGTACTCAACGTGCAACCTCCTTCAGATTGTCCATGGGATTTGCCAAAGAGGGTTTAATATGAATAAAATGAGATGGATTTTGTTGGTATTGTGTCTGGCCATTTATTGCCCGGCTGGATTGGCACAATCTTCTGTTGAAGGGAAAATCTTAGATTCAAATACGGGCAAAGGGATTGCTTTTGTCAATGTTGGAATTGCAGCAAAAGGGATCGGTACCGTTAGTGACGAAAAGGGATGGTACCGACTACAAATACTTGATAAAAAGGATGAGGTCACCTTTTCCTCCATCGGGTATAGCACGAAAGCATTGTCAGCTGCCAATTTGTTAAAAGAAGGTGAGATACGTTTAGATCCCAAAGTCTATGAAATTGAAGAGCTGGAGTTGAGTTCCCGAAAATTTGGACCAGAAATAATCCTCGGAAAAAAATTCGAAAAACGATACCACAGCGTCGGTTTTGGCAGTCAGCAATTAGGGACCGAAGTAGCCGCCTATATTGAAATTGAAAAAGAAACCCTCTTAAAAAGTGCTCATTTTATTCTGAATCATGGCAATGGGGATAGTGTTTTGTTTCGAGTTAATATCTTCGATTTTAAAGATGGGCGGATCAGAGAAAACCTGGTTCCCGAAAATGTAATCATTGCCACTGCTCAAAAAAAAGGAACCCTCTCCGTCGACCTCTCCGCTTATAATATCATTACCGATAATGATGTATTGCTTTGTCTTGAATGGATCAAAGATGACAATGGGAAAGGCAACGAAGGCATTACTTTTGGATCCAAAAAAACTCGTTCTGGCAAGAAATTTTATATAAGACAAGCGAGTCAAGGCTATTTCCAGCCGTTTAGTCAAGCAATTCCTTATGCCCCGAAACTTGAACTGGGCTTTTATATGATTGCCAAACAGGTAGAATAGGGTTTCAAACGAGTTTATTAGAAGGGTTTTTATAAAAATAGCCCGAGCCAATGCTAACTGCTGGCTCGGGCTATTTTTTTTGTGGCAGTATCGAAAGTTCAGGTCATAGGGCTTTGAATAAGTTGACTTCTTGAATTAATCAAACGGCTGAGGAATTCAAAAAAGGCTTCAATTTTCTTTACCTTTGGGGTCCAATTTTTGCCATTTCCACCAATCAAAAACCGCTTTTATGCGTACCATTTTCACCATTCTGGGTCTGAGTTTGATGCAGCTAATATTTGCTCAGGAAATCAGCCCTTTCATTCATATTGATCAATTTGGCTACCAACCGGAAGCAACCAAAGTGGCTGTGTTATCCGATCCCATTACCGGGTTTAATTCAGACATGGCCTATTCGCCTTCGGCACAAATAGAGGTGCGGGAAGCAGGCAGTGGCAATGTCGTTTTTTCAGCGGCCCCGGAGGCCTGGAACAATGGCGCTACCCACAACCTTTCGGGCGACCGGGGTTGGTGGCTGGATTTTTCAGTGGTGACAACGCCAGGAACTTATTACGTTTATGATCCTGGTACAGGGGAGCGATCCGGTGATTTTGAGGTGAAACCGGCGATATATGCTTCGGTGTTGAAGGCGGCATTTCGCATGTTTTATTACAATCGGTGTAATGCGGCCAAGACGGCTCCTTATGCCGAACCGGGTTGGACGGATGGGCCTTCCTTTTTGAACCCTCTTCAGGATGCCAATTGCCGATACGTTTACAATCCAAGCAATACGACACTAGAAAAAGACCTAAGTGGTGGCTGGTTTGATGCCGGTGATTATAACAAATATGTCACCTTTGCCGAGCAGGCCATGCACAACCTGATTTGGGCGTATCGGGAGCATCCGCAGGCTTTTTCGGATGCCAATAATATACCAGAATCGGGTAATGGATTGCCTGATCTTATTGATGAAATCAAGTGGGAATTGGACTGGTTATTAAAGATGAATAATGCCGATGGTTCTACCCACATCAAAATGGGTAGCATTGATTTTGGTGATAATGCGGCAGCACCGCCGAGCCAGAATTTTGACCGGCGTTATTATGGCCCCACCTGTAGTTCGGCGGCTATTGCAGTAGCAGGTATGTTTGCACATGCGGCTTTGGTGTTCCGGGATTTTTCCAGTTTACAAGCTTATGCCGATTTGCTGGAGACTCGTGCTGAAACGGCCTGGCAACACGTACTGCCCCGACTTAATGCCAACAACCTGGATGAAGCCTGTGACGATGGTACCATTAATGCCGGTGATGCGGACTGGGACAGCAATACACAAACAGAAAAAGCCGTTGCAGCGGCCATTTACCTCTACGAGTTGACGGAGGATCAGGATTATTTGGATTATGTCACGACTCACTACCAGGAAATCGAACCGATCGCCAACGATTTCTGGGGGCCCTATAAAGCTTCGCTTACGGATGCCTTGCTGCAATTAGCCACATTACCCAACGTACCCACAATGGTAGCAGATAACATTCGCATTTCATTTCAAACGGCAGTGTCGAACAACTGGAATGACTTTTTTGGCTTTAATCCAGGTGATTTGTACCGCTCCTATATGCCCAGCTGGTCTTACCATTGGGGCAGCAACTCCGTGCAAGCGGGTTATGGAAACCTGAATCAGGTGATTGTTAAATATGGATATGATCAGGGTGATAGCGCCACTTACCACCTCAATGCTTTGGGGCATTTGCACTTTTTACATGGGGTCAATCCATTGGGCCTGGTTTATTTGTCCAATATGTACGACCTGGGCGGTGATCGCTGTGTGGATGAAATCTATCATACCTGGTTTGCTGACGGCACGGATTGGGACAACAGCCAGACGTCGGTATATGGTCCTCCTCCCGGCTATCTGGTGGGTGGCCCCAATGCCAATTTTTCGATAGGCACCATCTCCCCTCCTGCTAATCAGCCTGCACAAAAAAGCTACCTCGACTTCAACGACGGCTGGCCGAATAATTCCTGGGAATTGTCGGAGCCGGCTATTTATTATCAGGCAGCTTATATTCGATTATTGGCTGGATTCCACGATGTTAGTCTGGAGACTAAGGTTGAAAATCCCAATTTTTCCGTTGGTGAAGTTATGGTGTTTCCCAATCCTTCAAGTGGTCATTTTACCCTGAGCGATCTGCCAGACTATAACCGTATCAAAGTAGTGGATGCCACTGGCAAAATCAGGCTATCAATACTGGCTGGAGTAAGCAGGCTTGAGTTGGATTTATCGTCTTTTGAATCGGGCTCTTATTTTGTCGAAGTGTTTGATGGTCGCAATCGTCTTTTACAGAAAACTCGATTGATTGTAATCAAATGAGGGGCCAGATTTTAGGCACCAGGAGTCCGGGAAATAGGTGGAAGTTCTATCCTGACTCCTGCCTCCTTGCCCCTGACCCCCATTTCGCTCCTAAACGAAATTCTCACCAAAGCTTTTGTAGACACCCAAAAAAAGCTTAACTTGAAGGACCAAAAAAATCAAACCGAATGAAAGCAACTACCAATCTTCAGGAGTTCCTCCTGTACAGTCCCCGGAGTTCAACTCTGAATAGATTCCATTCTTTTTACTACCCTGATCAGCCATCTCAGTAAGTGTTGTGACTTAATAACCCAGGAATATGACACCAGATTTCACCAAAGATGACTTAGTGGGATGGATCGCTTCCGGCAAGGAAAACCAGGTCATGGAAGCCTTGTTAACCATTGCCAAATACCAGCAAAAAGATGTACAAAGCCTGATTTTTCTGACCTCTAATAAATACCGGAAACTCAGACAAAATATGTCTTTAGGAAGTATTTCACGGGAAAATTCCAGCATCATTTCCGCAGAGATCAATCAAAATCTGTTGGAGATCATCGACCAGGTTCGGCTGGAGGAAATCACAGAAAAAGAAGTCAAAAAACAAATAAGGCGAGAGAAAAGACAAAAAAGCTTATGGCCCTTGGTGATGAGCGCCGGTTTTTTGCTGGCCATGGTTGTCGCTATCCTTTTTATTCAGGGGCGTTTAGGGTTAAATAAAACTCCAGCGCCGGAAAACTACCTCAATAGTTGGGCCGGAACCTGGGAACAAAACGTGGAGATTGGACCGGATACTCATGTTGATGGCATCGTTACATTTGAAATACAAGAAAATGAGGTTGTCGGAATGTCTGAGTCAAAATTCCCAAATGGCATTGCTGTCAAAAACCGCTTGTACAACATTGTTTTTTCAAAAAATGGAAAAGTACTGAAGGGGAAATGGAAATATGAGGAAGTGCTGAACGTCACGGAAGGGAATTTTGAGGTAACTCTGGGAAAAGATAAAAATAACTTTTCAGGGACTTATTTTGGTATGGATAATCCGGATGAGGCTTATAAGTGGACAGGGAAGCGAAAGGATTGAGTAATTGAGTTTTGGTATGTTGGTGTGTTGGTGAAATTGTTTGTAAGCGTGCGAATTTATGGGAGTCATGGAGTATGGGCTTTTTTCCCATCCATTTAACTCCTGGACAACCTAACGACTACATCTCTATTAAAAATAACCTTTACCAAACCCTTTAAAATGAAACAGCCAATTAACCTTTTGAAAATTTTTCTGATTATTCCGCTGCTGAGCTGCCTGAGTCAGGCGCCATTGCATGGGCAGCAATTTTATCGGCCATTGGATACGCTGGATTTGTCTTTTTTCATTTCCGGCATTGCGGCTAATATCCTACCTAAAGACCGCATAGAGATCCTGACTTATAGTACCCTGAATTCTTATTGGCTGGCAGTCCATGAATCGGGGCAGCACTCGCCGGTACGAGATCGGTTGCGAGTCACCAATTTTGTTGCCACTTTGGAAGGCTATTTCGGCTTTTCCAAATCCCAGCGCTGGGACTTGGGATTGCGGCTTCAATACACTCGGTTCCACCAGGATAATGAGGCACGAAGTTCACCCTTTCGCGTTTTTCAATCTACCAGTGAAACAGAGATTGGCAATCAAATGGATCCCACCTACCACGGCTTAAACAGTGTGGGTGCCCGGCTTAGGTTTATGCCAATCCCCAGTGTGCCCTCACTAACACTCAATGGTGGTTATACGTTAGCCGTCATCAAATCGGAGGATGAAGCGAAAAGGAGGAGCTTAAACGCTGACAGGGACATCGCCGATCTCGGCATAGCCTACTACATAGACCTTAACCCTAATACCTATTATTACTTTTTGGCGAATACCTCCGTTTGGCTACCTGGCGGATTTGACAATAAATGGCAGTACAATAGCAGCGTAAGTTTTTTCCTGGTGCATTTGGCATTTGGACAAAAACTGGTCCTCTATCCGGGGTTATCCTATAACCTGACGTACCAACCACCAGTGTATGGCAAAAAATTTTTAGTAAAAACTAGCGATCAATTGCTCGCTTATGCGGGTATTCAGTTTCAGCCAAGCACTAGTTTTAGTATCAACGGAAGTCTGGCATTTCCACTAATCCTGAATAATAGTAATTTGTTTTTTGAACAGGTCAGAAATAGTTATACCCTGGTGAGTATTGGATTGCGGGTAATGCTTTAAAGGATGCCGTCGTAGATTGTATGTAGCATCTGATAGGCTCAAATGAAAAAAAGCCGCCCGATATCTGAATTGGGAGGCTTTTTTTCATTTGAGCCTATCAAGCTAAATTGGCAGGTACGGGATTATTCATTCCTATACATAATCAACTGCCTACCCGTATTTTGGGAAGTGAGTAGCATAAAAGTTTTTTGCTCTTCATCACCACCACAAGGCGCAGAGCGGTTATAGCCTCCGGGTAGTTTGCTGAAACCAATAAATTCTCCACGAAACGCTTCTATGCCCAAACCTTTAGAGGTACGGTCAATTTGAATTTGAATGACATTATTGAATTTATCTATAATGCCTGTGACCGGATTATTGTGGAAAAGATCATCCTCTTGAGAACCATTACAACCAGCACTAAATTCAAGAGAGCTGCCATTGCCCGGACTAGGTGGTGTAGTCACATCTCCCGGAACCAATTGGATAGACTCTTGGCGTATGGTATCGCCATTGGGACCAGGAACATCAATGGAATCCGGTTGGAACCAAATACAATATTCCGGATTGTTGGGGCTAAACCAAGCATTAAAGATATGAGCCGGAGTGGTGATTATAGGACTTGGAATGATGAGTAAGGGTGGTGCCGGAGTCATAAAAATTGGATGGTTTACAAAAAAGCTATGTTCTCTTACGCTTAGCTCAGAAATGGGAATGAGCCCGCCACAATCGGGATCTTCTGTAAATAGTTGAAAATCGCCTGTCATGTCGGTTTTTAACGTAGTCACGACACCAAAATCTGTTTCGAACCGGGAGTCCAGTAAAACATTTTCAGTCTGCCCATTGATGGTTCTCTGCATATAAATTTTTCGATCTGCCAAAAAATCAATGGGTTGCGTTTTAATCAATACCTCGCTGCCTACTTCTTTAACATTGGTGTCAATTTCAGCATTGAGCACTCCATAAGATTCACAATCTGGATTGCAACTCAGTACCAAGAGTATGGAGAAGAACAATAAAATGGGTGTTAAAAATTTAATCATTGTTATAGGTTTTGGAGTTAAGAAAAAAGGATCACTTTTTTACATTTTGTCGCCCAACTTAGCAATGATAAGCTCAATGTCCTTTTCCAATTTCTCTACCATTGGCGTTAAGGATTCATAGGCTTCTGCTCCGGCTTTTTGTGCTTTGTTCAAGTTTCTGTTTTGAAGAAAATTATTCATATTTTTTGTAGCCGGTAATAAAGTTTCTTTATGTAGCTTCACTAAGAGGTAATCAAAGGTGGCGCTTAATTCACGACCTACCTCTGGAGGCTTCCAGTAGCGTTTTACACCTTCAAGATAGGCCTGGTAATTGTCATTGATATTGATAAATGAGTTGCTGTAGCGATTGGCCGTAGCATTATAAATTTGAGCACTCTCATTGCTGGAAAAGTAATATTTTACATTGGGCAATAAATCCCAGAAGTCTTTGAGGTGGATAATGTAATTAGACAATCCCGAAGAAATGTCATCAAAATATTTCTTCTGCCGTAGGTATTGTTCTTCTAGTGCGATGAATAATTGCTGAGTGAGCTGATCAACCTGGCTCTGTAATTTTAAGAGTTGTTGCTGTTTGCGCACCAGGGAATCCTGCAAGGCTTGTTTGATCTGTTGGTCAGCCGCTACTTTAGTTTTTAGTTGTTCAATTGACTTTTCGTAGGCTAGTCTTTGGTTTTCATAAAAAGCAATGGTATCCAGCATCGTTCGGCTCAAGGCGTCTATCTGTCGTTGAGACAACTGGTTTTTAGCTTTTAGTCGGCTGACCTTGCTGCTCAACGCTTCCATCTTTTTTTCCATCTCTGGAGTAGTGTTGTGCCCCACTACCAAGATTTCAATTTCCACTTTACCTCCACTGGTAGGCATATCCAGGATGCCCTCATGAGGAATGACAATGCGATAATCCTGGGGATGAATTTCTATTTTGAATTCACTCTTTTTTACCGCCAGCTTAAAAGAAAAACGGCCGTCTCCTTCTGTTTGAATGTTGCTCCTGGTTTGACCATTTTCATAAATATATACGTTAACCCCTCCAATGCCTTTACGCTGGGAGTCAATTTGTTCCAGTAATCGTCCATGAATTTCGATGATAGGATATGGCTGGGCAGTTAGCAAAAAAGGGAAAAATAGCCATAAAAAAGCAAGCTGAGGGGTAAAGAATCTCATTGGGTGTTGTTTTGAGGTAGAATATATCCAATTTAACATTTTTTGAGATGTGTTGCAAAAAATACTGATAATCAATCGTTAAGAGACCGACTTACCGTTTAACACTCCTTCTGATATCTATTGTTTTTTACCTGGCATTTGTTACACCCGAATTGCATTTCCTACTTGCGCTTTTAATAAAAATGATTTATTTTTGTAGGCATCTACGTATTTACAAACATTAATCACCAGACTCATGAAAATCCGTATCGCTACACCAGGAGATTGTGAATGCATAGCGGCTGTTTTGGAAGGCGCATTTTCCCCATTCAAGTCACTTTATACTGATGATGCTTATGCTTTGACTGTACTCACACCGGAGGGTGTTTTAAAACGAATGACGGAAGGGATTACCTGGGTAATTGAAGAAAAGCAAAGTATAATGGGTACCGGATCGATTGCCTATACCGATAATGGACTTTACATTACGGGTATGGCCGTTCTGCCTGTGGCTCAGGGCAAAAAGCTCGGCCGAAAACTCCTGGAAGTTATTGAGCAATACGCCCGACAGCACCGGCATCAACGGATGCATTTGTTGACGACGACTTTTCTGCCCAGGGCTAAAGCTTTATATGAAAAATTTGGCTTTCAGGATATCACCCAAAATGGGCAGCATTTTAAGGGCGTAAAAGTGCTTAGTTTTGAAAAATGGTTGAACTAAGAGCCTGTTTTGAGGCCAACCTTTGGGCTGCAAACAGGCTCTAAAACAAAAAACATGACTACAAAATCAGATTTATCCACTCATGAAAAAGCTGAAAAGCTAATCACAGAATTTTTTGACCGGGTTTGGCACTCACCGCATGAATTAGATGCGATTGATGAAATGATGACAGAAGATTATACCATCACAACTGCCGGTAGCGTAGTAAAAGGAAGAGACGCATTTAAGAATTGGGTGAAAAGGTTTCAACAATTATTGCTCGACGCCAAAACGGAAAGCGAAGAAATCTTTTTTGACGAAACAAAAGGTACCGTAATTTCCCGATGGATTTGTTCGGGTAGAAACAATGGCCTATTTGGTCTCGAACCAGATCATCAATTTGTCTCCTTTTCAGGCATTGCCATTTGGACCATTCGCGGCAACAAACTAGCGGAATGCTGGGCCGAAAGGAGTGCCTATGAATTATTTACTCAACTTACTGCTGGTTCAGAAAAAAAGCAATTTGTATAACATGAAAAATATTAATGAAATCGGCATCCTGGCCTGTGGTACCCGTATGAAGCGGCTATACGACTTGCTTGTACATGATGCACGGGCGTTATATGCCGCCCATGATCTCGACCTGGAGCCCAAGTGGTTTACCATTATTTACACCTTGTCGGAAGAGAAAGAAATGACGGTTACGGAACTGTCCAACAGTCTTGGATTAGCACATCCCACTATCATTCAATACGTGAAAGAGTTGGAAAAGACCGATTGGGTAGTTTCTGCAAAAAGTAAAACCGACGGGCGGCTAAGACTGGTCAGATTATCAAAAACCGCACGAAAAAAGGTGCCTGAATTGACCAAAATATGGGATCACATGCGGCAGGCATTTGAAGAAATAGGTGCGGAGGGGCAAATTGATTTTTGGGAAGGATTTAATGAATTTGAAGCTTCCTTATTAAAAAAATCCTTTCTGGATCGGGTATTGGAAATTCATGGACGCCATCAAAGAAAAAATTTAACTATGAAAAGCACCACACATCCGGGACAATGGTTTGAACGTAAGTTCGACTTTGAAAATCTGAGTACTACCGCAGAAGGATTGATGGAAAGGCTGCGTTTTACGCCACTTCGTGTACAGGAGCAAATTCGCAACTTATCTGCTGCACAGCTTACTCAGGAGTTTGAAGGAAAGTGGTCGGTTCAGGAGAACATTGGTCACCTCAACGATCTGGAACCGCTTTGGCATGGCCGCATTATTGATATTATTAATGGTGAAACCACTATGCGTCCTGCGGATCTGACCAATAAAAAATCTCATGAAGCTGGGCATGATCTGATACCAATGGCAAAATTGCTGTCAAATTTTACCGCCAATCGTAATAAATTATTATCATTATGTGAAGAACATTATGATGTTTTATGGACAGCCTCTGCATTGCATCCACGATTAAAAACGCCTATGCGCATCATTGATCTCCTATATTTTGTAGCCGAACACGATGACCACCACCTGGCGACGAATAATTTTTTGATCCATCAGATGTAAAATATTTATTTTGAAACAACCTTTTGATCCACCTGATCCGGATTTTGCCAATCGGATAAAAGAGAGTTTTTCCAATCAAAAATTCATGTCACTCATTGGCGCGAAACTCGTCGATGTACAGCCCGGATATTGTGAGATTCATTTGCCTTTTCGAGACGACCTCACCCAGCAACATGGTTATTTCCACGCGGCTGTCACTACTAGCATCGCCGATTCAGGAGCCGGGTACGCCGCCTTTACCCTGATGCCGACCGGACACGAAGTATTATCTGTAGAGTTCAAGGTAAACCTTTTAACTCCTGGCCAGGGCAAACTGCTTATTGCAAAAGCCTATGTTTTAAAAACTGGAAGAACCCTGACCGTATGCCGGGCGGATGTGTTTGTTATTAAAGATGGCCAGGAAAAGCTGTGTGCGGCGGCCCAGGTGACCTTGATTAGCCTAAAGCCAAAAGTTGACTGACCCGATATTTAGTCCATGGTAATGATTACTTTAGCAGAAAAATTGACCCGCGCTGAACTTCCTAGAATGACAAGGGTTAATTTAAAGCATGTTCGTAGCTTGCTTCGAATATACATTCAACTCAGAAACAGCAGTAAAACATTACATGGATTCTCTTACACAGATAACGCTAGGTGCCGCAGTAGGCGAAGTTGTTTTGGGCCGAAAAGCTGGTAACCGGGCTATGGTCTGGGGTGCTATCGCCGGCACCATTCCCGATTTAGATGTCCTGGCCAATTTTTCCGCCGATAGTATCAGTGCCCTCGCTTTTCACCGGGCCATTACCCATTCGGCCACTTTTGCCATCGCAACACCCTTTGTTATGGGATGGCTTATACACCGAATTTATAAATGTAAGACGGAGCAGGGTTTGCGAAAGCAGATTCCGATAGACATGGCCAAAGTCTGGCTGTTTCTCGTCGTCTTGATCGGCCTGGGTAGTATTGTGATGCCTATTCCGATAAAAGAAATCGTGTTGATTGCTTTGACTGTTAGTACAGGGATCCTGGTTTTTCCGCTGATTGTATTTTTCCGGGAGTTGCTGCGCAAAAAACCCAGCCGCAATGAAAATCCCGATTGGAAGTCCTGGAGTTGGTTGTTTTTTTGGGCTATTTTCACCCATCCGTTACTGGATTGTTGTACAACCTACGGCACTCAGTTTTTCCAACCCTTTTTTGATTATCGTGTTGCTTTCAACAATATATCAGTTGTAGATCCGATTTACACCATTCCTTTTTTGATCTGTGTGATTATCGCTTCTATTTTTTCGAGGAAAGCGCCCTGGCGGCGTTACATCAACTACCTGGGTATTGGCCTCAGTAGCCTTTATATGCTTTTTACCTTTATTAACAAGGTGCGGGTTGATCGTATTTTTGAACAATCACTACAGGCTCAATCGATCCCTTATCACCGGTTTATGACCACGCCTACCATTTTTAATAATGTACTTTGGCAAGGGGTTGCAGAGGGAGATACCGCCTTTTACCAGGCCAGCTATTCCATTTTTGATGAACCTCCCAATATTCCGGTATTTACGGTCATTCCCAAGGGCCATGAACTATTGGAACCCTACGCCACGGAAAGATCCATAATAATTCTGAAATGGTTTTCCAAAGGTTACTTCAATGTGGAACAACAACCCAATGGCAACCTGGAGATGAACGATATGCGTTTTGGTGGTTTCGAAGCAGCACCGGGTAGTAAACCAGATTTTGTCTTCAAATTTTACCTGCATGAAGTAGACGGAGAACTTCAAGCCTACCAAAGCCGGGAAGCTCCGGAAAATGTGAATGAAACCTTTGCATTATTGTGGCAAAGGATGATGGGCCGGCATTTGTCGGAATAAAAAACAGGAAGAAGAGGGGGACTTACGAGCTTGTTTGGAGGTCGGCTTTGCATCGCCCTCGGCAAACCTATGGCAGCCGATGGGTAGCGAAAAGGTTGGCCTCCAAACATGATACTTGAAGAATCAAATTTTTCTCCAATAGCTCTGCGTCCATATTCTCAACTATTATCTCCACCCAGCAAGTCACCAATACCGCCGAGAATACTGCCTTCGCCTTTTGATTTGTTGCCGTATTTGCGGGAGGCGGATACCACCCGGTCGGCCAGTCGACTAAAGGGTAGTGATTGTATCCATACTTTGCCGGGGCCTTCCAGCCGTGCGTAAAACAAGCCTTCACCACCAAAAAGCATATTGCGAACGCCTTTTATCATCTCGATATCATAATCAACATAACGGGTAAAACCCACCAGACAGCCTGTATCAACGCGTAACACTTCTCCGATCTGAAGTTCTTTTTCTATAATATTCCCCCCTGCATGTAAGAAGGCCAGTCCATCGCCTTCTACCTTCTGCATGATGAATCCTTCTCCACCAAAAAAGCCGCGCCCCAATTTTTTGGAAAACTCTATCCCTATGGAAACGCCCTGTGCTGCACAAAGAAAAGCATCTTTCTGACAGATAATTTTACCTTCCAACTCACTTAGATCAAGCGGAACAATACGCCCCGGATAAGGGGAGGCAAAGGAAACCTTCTTTTTGCCCTGGCCAACATGGGTAAAGGCGGTCATAAAAAGACTTTCCCCGGTCAATAATCGTTTGCCGGCAGAAAATACTTTTCCCCAGATACCACCGTCATCCTGCCCACTGCCATCACCAAAGATGGTCTTCATTTCAACACCGTCGTCCATCATCATAAAAGAGCTGGCCTCGGCGACAACTGTTTCATAGGGATCCAGTTCCACTTCTACAAATTGCATTTCTTCTCCGTGGATCTTGTAGTCGATCTCGTGTGCGTTCATTCTTTTTTATTTTTTGTTTAGATAACCTTTGCAAAATGGAGATTTGAAGATAAATTGTCAAGAATATTCGACAGTTTACTATCTTAACTGCATGAAAAAGGATTTTTTGCTGTGCTTATTGGCTTTGCTACTGATTACTGACTTGTATGGTCAAAGCAGCTATACCCCGGAGACCGTTCCCGATCCCAAACAAGGAGGCAATGGTTATGTCAGTGACCCGGCCAATTACCTAAGTTCAGGTGAAATGCAACAACTCAACCAGATAATCAGTGAGTTGGAACGCAATTCCACAGCGCAGGTGGCAGTAGCTATTTTACCATCCATCGGCCAGGAAGTACCAAAGGATTTTGCCACCCGGTTGTTTGCCCATTGGGGCATTGGGCAGAAGGAGAATGACAATGGGTTGTTGCTATTAGTGGTGATGGATCAGCGGCGCACGGAATTTGAGACCGGATATGGGCTGGAAGGTGTGTTGCCCGATATTATATGTTACCGGATATTGATCGAAGAGTTGGTACCGCAATTTCAGGCCGGCAATTATGGTGCTGGAGTGGTGGCAGCCATTAGCCGGGTGAAAACGCTATTGGAAAATCCGGAAATACTGGAAGAAATCCGGGCAGAATCAGAACCGAAATATTACCATTTTTTTGGCCTAAAAATTCCACCGCTGATTTATTGGTATGCAGTGATCGCGCTACTCTTTTGCCTGGGTGTTGTGGTCTGGATGGCGGTGACCCTTGCCAATAAAGAAGAGCTTTATGACAAGTATCGCCATATTCGCTACGTGTATAGTATTGTCTTTTTGGTTTTATTCCCCATCCCCTATCTACTCGTCTTTTTTGGATTGAAAATGGTTTTAAAACGCCTGCGCAACCAGCCGCGCTTCAGTAAATTAAATGGGGCTCCTATGCGTAAGCTAACGGAGCAGGAAGAAGATGATTTTTTGGAAAAGGGGCAAATTGCAGAAGAATTATTGGGCACCATCGATTACGACGTATGGGTATCTGACGATATGGAGGATGTGGTGATCCTGCCGTATAAAAAACGCTTTTCGCAATATTCATCCTGTCCTAAATGTCATTTCCGAACGTATCATCATACGCATACCCGCACGTTGCGCCATGCCACCAGTCACAATTCCGGCCAAAAGGAACGGCTTTATGAGTGCAAAAACTGCAATTATGTAAAGCGTGATCTGGTGATTATTCCCCGCATTACCTCCAGCAGTGGATCTGGCGGTGGTGGTGGTGGCGGTGGCTGGGGTGGCGGTTCCTCAGGTGGTGGCGGTGGAGGAGCTAGTTGGTAGATCTCCCTGAGTGCCTGTTTGGAGGTCAAACTTACGCTTGCGCTAAAGCTTTCTCCGGGTGTCTGCGCCAAAAGCTTCGACGACGGCGATGCAAACCCGACCTCCAAACATGCTCTCAGATTGATTTTCGCTCATATTCGTTTAGCGAAAAGGCAAAGGCGTGTTGTTCATCTGCTTCGTGGTAGACCGATTTTACTTTATTCCAGAGGTTCCAATTTATAGCAGGAAAAAAAGCGTCCCCGCTGAAAGTCTGATGTACAATGGTCAGGTATAAGTAATTGGCATTGTCGATGGTTTGTTCAAAGATGGAGCCACCTCCGAGGATGAAAAATTCTTTTTCATTAGCTAGCATCTCGAAAGCAGCGGGTAAGTTTTCGGCCCGTTGGCAATGGCTACAAAGGTCGAGGTCTTCTTTGGAGGTGACAATGATATTCCGGTAATCCGACACCAGGGCATCCTCTGCTTGATAACTTTTACGCCCCATGAGGAATGCTTTCCCATCAGTGACCTTTCTGAAGTTTTTCCAGTCATCCGGCAAATGCCATGGCAAATGATTATGGTTCCCAATCACCCGATTTTCGCTCATTGCTGCGATCAAAGAAATACGTTGCATACTACTATTTGATATTAATCCCCTTTTGGACCAGTGGAATATATTCAGGATTCCTTTTGATATACCCGGCAATATACGGACAAAGCGGCATCACTTCCAAACCTTCCGCCTTGGCATATTCCAATCCTGTTTTCGCCAGTTTGGAACCAATGCCATTGCCGCCAAGTTCTTTAGGCACTTCAGTATGGGTAAAAATAATCTTGTTTTTGACCAGCATGTATTCGGCTACTGCTACGTGCTCATCAATTACTACTTCGAAGCGTTTTTTTTCCGGGTTGTTGACAACTTTGATGGACGATGGGTCGATAGTCATGAATTGTAGTTTATTATGGAACAAATTTGGGGGAGATTGGTTGGGGGAGGGGGGGGAATGGATTATTTATAACAATGGCAGTAGGTATCTTACAAAACCCGATCCATCAAAATCTTTTTTACCTCTGGATTTTCAATAGTCTCTAATTCTTCTTTGATTAATAGATTGAAGTCTTTGCTCAAGCCAAAATGTCCGGCCAGTTCATTAACTATTTGCAGCAAACCTTTTATTTCTTTCAAGGTAGTAATCTCTTTGATGTCTTTGTCCAGAAAATTTTGTTGCTTGGAGGATAAGGAAAGGGCTTGGCCATTAATCTTTTTCTTAATGCTATAACGAATGTCATCTAAAATGCCCCAAACAGTATTGGCATCAACTACATTGACGCGAATCTGATCCAAATCAAAGTCGGCCTGGTAGAACTCGATCAGCCATTGGATCTCTTCCAACAGCAAGTTGGATTTAAGATACCTACCTTGCCTAATGTCTTCTGGGTCAGGAAAATCTTTAGCGAAGGAAAGGGCAAGGGTCGTTTTGAATAACAAATCCTTACTGGCTTTTCGATTATTGGCATCTGAGCCAGGCTGCATAAAATCAAAAACTTCATCTTCGCTATAACCTTTTAAAAAAAGAGCTAAGGCAACCCTTCGGCCTACCAGGATATGATCGCGGAATTTATCAAAAGCCTGATTAATTTGCTGCTCGGTTATTTCTTTGCTTGGTTTTTTCTTTTGTTCCTTTAGCAGTATCGTGATGTTAAATTCCGCTTCTCCCTTTTTTAAGAGGCCGGCTTCCATCTTTTCCACATATTCCTGGGCTTCCTGATTAATGGTTTGTTCGGCCAGGTCATAATCAAGGGAATAAATATGTGCCCGATAAAATTGGCAAAGTGGCTGATAAAAGCGTTGGGTCTTTTTATTCCAGGCAGAAAGACGCGGGCGACTTCTGACCCTGAAAAAAAACTCATCCCCACTTTGTCGAAGCTTTTGAATGAACAAATTAAGCGCACCATCCGAGCTAAGCACGTAACTTTTATGGTCGGCCGTGATATTAGTTTTAAAGTTTTTGGTCAGATTGATGAGCCGTTTTTTTGCAGAAGTTAGTACAAAAAAGGCACCTAGATATGTATTTTCTTTGCGAACCTGTTCAATTATATCATAGCCCTGAAGCGGCTGCCAATACCTGGAATCGTCTTCTTTAAGACGCAGATCACACAATAAGACGGCAATGGATTGTTTTTTGTCGTTTGCTAAAATCTTAAGTGCTTCTGAGCCGCTATAGACACTTTCATATTGAATATTATTGCGTTCAAATCCGTCATTCAAGGTTTCCGTAACATTGGAATCATCTTCAACCAATAGCACTTTCCAGGGGGGGCGTGGGAAGTTAACTTCATCATCGTCCTTGTCCTCTATAGGCGCCAGACTGGTAATTTGTGAAGCGAAGTTTTCGACGATTTCCTGAGGGCTCAGGCCTTTCTTGGGATCGGAAATTTCAAGCAGTAAATTTTTTCTGATTTGAGACAGAGCTGTAGTTTGATCTGAAAGCAAATTGAATAACTCCTGAAAGCTTTGATCGATGATTTCTTCAATTTTTACTTCATCATTTTTACCCGAACGAATCACGCGGTTTTTTAAATCATGGATCAACTCCTGCACCAGGGAACGGATGCCTAAAAGCGTTTCTGAAATATCTTCCCATTGCAACAAAGACATCTTTTGGGGCTGAAGTCTACTAGCAATATCTTCTGTATTTGCGGAAGTTTTTATCAATTTGTGGAACGTATTGACCCTAAGAAGTGCATATCGAGTTCTAACTGGATCAAATCGATCTTCAGGAAAAAAATGGAGAAAATAGATGATGCTTTTTAAGCCTGCTTTACGCAATTTTTTGGCTACTTCAAAACCATAAAAACTGTCTGGTTGGCGATTCTCCCAACCAAGTTCTACCTGGATGATGCAAAGGTCAATTTCTTCAAGCTCTCCGTCTTGAAGGTAATCTAATAAACCTTTATCCCTTGAAAGATATAATACCGACTTAGTCAGATTTTCGGCCAGATTTTTATAATAAGACTTGTTTTGATCATTACATATTATTAGCAAATTAACCTGCATATCTATTGGAATATCTTGTCGATTAATGCGTTTAATAATAGGTTGTATTCTTCGTTATTCTGTTTAATAGCACCTATCCTATTTTTTAATTCTACAACCTTTTTAATAAATTGATTCCATTCTTCTGAATATTCTTTAAACTTCAATTGGTGTTTTTCCTTCAACTTCTGCCAATCCTCTATTTTTTGGGGCGCCAATAATTCATCGTGAAAGATATCGATCAAATGGTCTGTTTCCGGATTAAAAAGTGGATCAAAAAGAAATTTTGGTGGATCAATCTGCCCTTTGGCCAGTGCTATTAATGCTTGTGCTTCTTCTTGTGTGATGGAATCGGATATACCAAGAATGCTTCGATGCACCTGGTATTCACCTGCAGGCGGCCGAGCATCATGTCCTTCTACCCCTCCATAATATACCTTTAGCTGGACGTTTAGTTTTTTTAAGTGTTCCCTGTCCCCACCGTGTATCAAACCAATCAGGAAATTCGTTCCATTCTGGTTGGTTGTCTCCCAGACACCCGGTTCGTCGGCAAGTTCCGTTTCAATTCTTTCCTGATCACAATTGTATCGGAACACTTTGGCAAATGGTTTAAATGCCGATAAAATTGCTTCGCACCGGATTGCATTATCACCATCAATAACGATTATTTTTTCATCCATTTCCAAATGTTATATTAATGCCGTTTTGGGGATTTTTTCCTGCGGCCATTACTTTAAATCCATAATACGAACCTAAAAATGGTTTTTTATCCATTTGCAGCTCATCACAAAAATTGGTCTGTTGGTAAAAATTAAGAATTTTGTTGCTACTCGTGCCTCCGCCTTCTACCTCGAATTGAAAGATTCTTTTTTCATAAGCGCTTTTTATGCCATCAAACAATCCTTGTGGATCTATTTCAAGCGTAATATTTAATCCTCCCTTATCCAATTTTATGCGTTTTAGCAGGTCCTTTCCCTTACCCTTCTTGATCGTAGATTTATACAAAACAGACATCATATCATAGAGCGCAATAATTGTTTTTTTGAGTGTTTCATTAGTTTGAGGAGGCGTTATTTTACTATTCCTGGCAATATTTTTGCTGTTACACGATTTAATAGCTTCAATAAACAGGGCATCTTGCCGACTGGCTTTATTAACAAATACATTTCGATAAGCTGCCCAACAAACAAATAAGGTACCTAACAAACTAAAGCTTTCTGTCCCTTTACTTTCCGGATCATCGGCTTTAGCTTTTGTGCCCATAACTTTCATGCATTCACAGATATCACAACCATCCCGAAAAAAACCCTTTTTGGTTTTGAGGTTGAATTCTTTTACAAATTTATCCGGATCATATTTCAATAATTGAATCAGATAGCCTAATTGTTTTGGCATTTTCCAGTTGTCATTCCAACGCCCTCTGGATTTGTATTTGATCAATTCTGAAGGAATTTCATCTCGCCAGTTATGACATTCATGTTGATCAAATTCTGCCATTTTTTCCAAAAAATCAGAAATACTGAGTGTTGGATTGCCGTAAAGATTATCCCAGTTTTCTTGGCTTTCTTCAATAGCTTCGACACTGTCTTTGGGGTTGCTTCGGGAGCTGAAAGACCATCGTCCGCCCCCGATAGTCAACACCCTTTCATCTTCAGGAGCGATGTCATCTCTGGTTCTGCCGTGAGCAGCTATACCACTGATAATCGTAATCAGTGATTGAGCATCTTTCGGACCTCCCTCAAGAAAATATTGAATCTTGCCTGCTAATTGCTCATCGAGATAGTGTTTTTTGCCTAGGGTTGTTAGTTGCACATCTAACAGAATAATTCCATTGTGATCATTGATGGCGTTGAAAGCATCAAAGAATTCCTGCCTGGTACGACACCAATGAAAGCGAAGCTTGCCTGTAATAACCTTTTGTTCGAGATTGGGTAATTTGATTTCTCCTTCAAAACAGGCAGCTCCTTTGCCATCAATTTCTTTTATATATGTAGGAGGCAAAGGGTTTTCATTTTCCGGGTACAACCAGATCAATTCATCAATAGGATGGAGACGCAATACGTTTGCGAGGATGTATTTTGCTTTTTCAGCCGAATCCTCGATCAAAATCCATTTCTTTTTTGCAGGTTTCATAGTTGGAAGAATTTGAATACATGGTGCTAAAGTTTTGTTGGGTTTTTCGTAAATAGTTGTCATGAGAGTAGGGTTTAAGTTTTTTCAAAAAAGATATTTTTAATAGGAAACCGAAAACTAGTTTCCCACAGGTCGTCCTTTTTAATGTCTAACTTTAATTTTTTCACCCAAAATTCTTTTCGGTTTTGTGTATCGGAGTTATCTTCAAAAAGACCGAAATTTTCCAGGTCCCCTTTGATAAAATTCAAGCAGGTACTAATCACAGGTTTAGTACCCAAACTTTTTTTCGGCTTCTCTTCTCTAGCTTCACAGGAATTAACTAAAACGAGACGTAGACATGGGCTCCCTTCAACCTTTTGAGGAGCCCAATCGGCTTTAAGATGAAAATCTCCAGTGGTATGTTCTAAAATATTAGTTATTGCTGCGAGGAGTAACCTTAATAGTGCATTTTGTGCAAAAATGATATCATCTTTATCACTTTTGATGAGTTTCAGATTGGCAATTTCGCGGGGCATCTCAAGATGAATTTTGTTTTTCTCTTTTTCATGTTCATAGAGTTCCCGAAAAGTACGGTCGTATTCTATAATGTTTTTTAATGAGGTAACCCGTTCTGCACGCAGAAAAAATTCACCAACCCGCATTTGGCAAGATAGCTCCATGCATTTTTCCAAGATTTCATGAAATGTAGCATCTTCGCTTATATCAAACACCTGCCTGCCTCGACGTCCTGACCATACTCTTAACGTATATGACCAGGTTTGGAAACGATCAACAAACGGGATAATTCTCCATTTTTTAAGCGTTTCATTGGAGACTGATAAGCCTTCCGGAATCATTGTTTTGGCAAAAGAAAGTACGCGGTCTGTTTTATCTTTGAATAATTCTTCAATAGATAAATTTGATAACTCAAAAATATTGTCGGTTACTTTTGATAATTCATGACTAAAAGCATTGATGTAGTCTCGGAAATAATCCCGTTCAATTGCTTTTTTAATTAACCGGCTATAAAAAACGGTATCGATAATTGGTCTGGCCAGGAATCTAAAAAAATCATAAATACGGAATAAGCGACAATAGGCGAGTTCAGATAACTCTTTATAACAATGAATACTTCTGCCATCTTTAATAAAGTGGGCTTTTTTATCTATCCGCCAGATGGGGCTAAGGGTGAGCAATACAAAACCTACTGAGGAATCTTCTTTTTCTTCACCATTAGCTAATCTTAATGGAATCTTATTTTGGTTGGAATGCCAGATACAAAAGACCAGGTGTTCCTTTGGTTGGTGATATTCACCAGCCGCCAACTCATAGAAATAAGGTAAAATAGGAAATCGGCATTGTTGGTGCAAGGCAGTTAACAAATTAACAATCTTTTCTTTTTCTTTTGAGGTCGACATTTTAGATAAATAGCCCCGTATAACCCGATTTAAACATTCTGCTATACTGTATTCCGTACGAACTAGATCCAGATAAGGGATATAATCTCGATGGGGTGATTCGGTTTCCTGAAAATAAATATCCAGGCGTCGTTCTAAAATGTAAAGATTAGAGAGTACGTGTTCATTGGAAGTAACCTTTTTGCTTCGATCTTTTTCGACAGTTGCTAAAGGCAAGTGATAATTGTCAATGTTATAGGCTTCCCACTCCAGGTGTACTTCAGCTACATGAATAGCATAACGCACTAAAGAAAGAAAATCTCGAGTAAGAATGCCCTTACTATCTACCATACCCAACCGGGAGTATTCATCGTAAGAACTATAGCCTTCCGGAGATTTCACCGGATCTTCGTCAATAAATTTTTTAATTTCTTTCCAAATGGGAAACAATTTAAACCGACTAAATTTTTTGATCTCCATGTCTTTCAGCCACTGGGTTTCCGGCAAAGAAGAATGTTTTAAAACTTCTTCCCAAAAGTCATATTTATAGGCATAATCGACGTATTCATCATCAAAATTGATGACACTATCCGGTTTGTTTAAGCCACGTAATTGTGCATGGCGAACTAACATACGCCAGGTGCTTAGATTAAAGAGAACTTCTCCTACGGTACAATAAATGACTTCAAATTTGTTTTTTGACAAATGTCTTTCAAATGGTAAAAGTTTATTCAATTTGTCCTCAGAGGATAAATGAGGTAGGTTGAGGTAAAACTCCGGAGAAGGCAGGTTGGGACTTTTTAAAGGTTGGCGGTCCCTTGGACCAATGTACATTGCATCTAATAATTCATGAAATTTCCTAGCTTCTTTGATTTGCTCTTGGTGTGCCCCATAAAACACTTGATCGTATTCATAATAGTTGTATGGAATTTCAATAAAGGGTATTCCATTGTATTCTTTGGCTAGACCTGTTTGAATACTTTTGTTATGCAAATAAACCAATTGGTTTTTTGCGGCATCAGCAAAAACATAAGCGCCACCACAAATCCCCAGATCGCGATAGACAAATTGATCAAAATCGTAATCTTTATTTTTTAAAAAGCCTTCAAAGTTCCCATCTGCCTTTTGAATAGCTTCTTCTAGCTTTTGTTTCATCTTACAAAATTCATATTCCGACAGATGAGACAATGTGGCTTGAGCATTCTGGCTTTTTGAATCCGGCATAAATACAATTTTTACTAAGATATTTTGAGAAAAGTTATCTAGAGTTATCCAGCTTTTATTTTCTTCAATTGTGAAAGGCTAATTCCAGATAACTTCTGGCCACCTACTTTTGGGTGAATAATTAATTCATCCTATGAAAATCATTATCATCGATACCATCGGAAGTCAAGCCATTAACGGGCAAATCAGCCAGCCGAAATATAATTATCAAAACTACTGGGTTCCTAAAAATAATAATAAAACGGCATTTGAGCTAGCGGGAGAAGTTAATGCAATGTGTAATGGAGAAGAATCGCTACTCTTATTACTGAATATCCACATTCGCCATGCCAACTCTCAAGATTTTTATTACGGTATCGAGTTGTTGAAGGAAATTAGAATTAATGAATATTACGACCAATTATCTTACATTCAGAAAGTACACATCGTGTTGTTTTCAACTTTTTCCGTTGAGAATTTATTAAAAAAGCAAGAACCCAAATTTTTTATCATTCTATCTCCAGGAACAACCTTTATAAAACTACCAACTGAAATAGACCAGGACAAATTTGAAAAAACGGCCAAACAACAATTGCAAAACATTGAAGTACTTAAACCTTATTTTAAGGTGAGTGATACGATAGTTGAAGAGCGGCATGGTCATGCCAATTGGTGGGCTGCAACCCGGTTTTTGCATCATTATTTCGCATTTTATCCTTATGATCGGCATGATCCTATTATGCACAAATTCTTAACTTTCCGAACTCCTCAAGCCAGAGATGCTCAATTCATTTATGCTGAATTCCTTACAGGTGCTCTTCAAGAAAAAAAACTAACCCGGTTCAGAAAAAAAATTGACTTTGGCAGGAGTCACCTTCAGGCCATTTCACCTGGTGGGGCTACCGTTAATAGAAAAATAGGCATGATTGATGACCAAGCACTGCAAATTATGAAAGGCGTGGATTTAGGCTGGATGCACCTCCACTCGCTTTTGTTTTTTGGTAAAATGGAAGGTGTACATGTCCTCGATTATCAACAATCTGCAGATGTTGTGCTTGATCAGATTGATGACTCTTTTGATTGCTTATTGCTTGACCTAATGCTGGGAGAAGAAGACCGGCATCTAAAAATAGAAAAGACCCGTGGGGCGCAATTATTATATTTAATTAAAAAACGATACCCAATGTTGCCGGTGGTTATAACAACGGCTTCTAACAAAGCAGAAACCAGAAGGGCGTTGCGAAAACTTGGTTGTGATGCATTCTGGATTAAAGAAGCTATTGAAAAAAAGCTCAATACCCAGGAAAGCATGATCAAAGTTATAAATCTGCTTGATTCGGTTGCCAAACTCACCGGTCCTAAATTCAAACTATTGAAAATATGCAAACAATTACTGGATCAACTGGCAAATGAGGAAAATTGGTGGAATAATTACATCTGGTCAGCTACCCATAATGCTCCAGCCCACATTACAAATGTAAATCAAAAGGAACTCTTCATACAACTTGATCAAGGCCTCTTGCTAATCAGGACTTTCCTCCAAAACCAACTTATTGGGGAAGGGTATAATACAGCGTTGGAAGAAAGCTTTTGGTTAAGCGGTGTCATTGTTCGTTTTGCCAGGATGATTGAAAATATTCATGGAAAATCAGCGTCTTTTGATAACAATGTGTCTATTGCTATTATGCGAAGTCGAGGAGATTTAATGGGCGCAAAACTTTACCTAATGCGTCACAAAGCTGCCCATTATAATGAAAAAGATCCGGTTGATTTTGAGTTCCTGGCTTCCTTTATGAAAGCATTTTTCTGTTATTTGAAATTGGGGCCAAGCGAGGATTTAAGAAAAGGGTCAAGCGAGGATGCACCGATAGTTGAAATGATAAAGATGAGTGGCGTTTATCAGCAATTGTATGAGTCTTTTGATTAGCTTATGTGGAGGTCGGCTTTTGTAGTGAAAACATGCTCTTAGATCCTCCTTCTATCTATATAGCTAACCAGAGACAACTCGCCCTTTTTTAGATTTGTGTGATATTAATAATACTTGTCAATATGAAAGCATTTTTACATGGCAATATTCGGAGAAAGTCGCAAGTAGGGGTAATCTGTAACCCGGGAGATTACGCTAAATATTTGTGTGCAGACAGAGGACTGGATGTCATCCCCTATATCAATGACAAAATAACGTTGCCCCAAAAGGAATATAAGGTTTTATACCTATGGGCCGATCTTAAAAACGGTACGACTAGGAAAAATTCATATCTACAGGGGCTTAGAGAATTAAAAAAAATTTGGACTCATCCATATACTATCCAATCCAATATAATCTTGGTTTCAATGCTTCCTTCCTACCATCCGGACATCGAGGCTGTCCTACATGAGATTCCGGTGAAATTCCGGCCTTTCACTCAGTTTAACACCCCTCAGGGTATAATAGAAAAACCGTTATCAGAAGATTCGCTAATTAAAAAGGCCAAAGCAATAATTTGGTATTTATTATGCTTGATGAATAAACCCGAAATGCATGATAAATATATGTATGGTGGTCTTGGTAAACTAGTTGAACATTTGCAAGCTCAGGAGTTTGATAAATTAATAGAAATTCGCGATGAAGCATTGCAGTTTCCACTATTATCCATACAAAAGTGCTTAAACATTCTCAAAGCACATATTGAAGTTGATCATAGTCAATTGTTTAGTCATATCTATAATAGAAAACACGAATGTTTCTCAGATTTAATAGATGTAATTCTAAATCATGACCCTATCAATGACTTTTGTTTGCCATGCTTTAAGACAGAGTTAAGCGCAAGCATAAAAAGCCTTATCCTGAATTTTTTTTCTACTGAATGTGAATTTTATAAATACTTTAGTGATGCCAAAATCTAGTGCCACCACCTTTTCAGACAGACAGGTCAATATTTTCATTGATAGTAAAATGGAGCGATTTCCCAACAGGAATTTACACCAGCATAATAAAAAGGGCGTATTTATCAGGGCTGTAGATAACCGTCATTTCGATGATTTAATCAATAACCTTCACCCGGATACTCCGATACTTATTTTTCTTCACTTGGAGAAGAGTCAAAACGGCAATTCCCCTCCTGGGTTGGGAACCGGAGCAGCACTAAAAAGGCAATATGAAATCTTAAAGAAAAAAGGACTCATTTATTTGAGTTCAGACGATAATTCCAAGAAAAAATATGAAGGCCTGGACCCTGAAGATAAAGTTGACCTCTTTACTTCATTTTTAGACCTGGTGCAAACTGAAGAACCCATCCGGGTAAGAGAGTTAAAATCAGATACTGTCTACCGCAAAATTAAGCGCTTTACTTTTGAGGATCAATTTGATTGGAATGTAAGGAGTCTGATGAATCATATTAATGAGGCAAGTCTTTGTGAAATTATTGGCACCGTTTTAGAGGAAGAAATCTATGATGACTATTTGGTGGATGTACTCACACCAGGATTTACAGGTGCATTTGTACTCAAAATAAGCTGTACTAAAAACAATAAAACGGATTTTTATCTGCTAAAAATGTCCAAAGATGATGCCGAAATTGAGAGAGAAAGAAAAAATGGGAAACTAGCCAAACTAGCAAGACTAGGAAAGCTTTTTATAACCGCTATCAACCAGAAAGAAAAATATTATATCAATGGGTGGTCCTGCTTATTATTTGATTTTGAGGACAAAGGCACACTTAAAGCTTATTTACAACAAAAGATAAAGGATCCCAACTCAAAAATTCTACCGGCAATTCAGGAAACAATTAAAAAATTTGACCATCATTTCTACAAGGTATTGGCGGTAGAAAATCAGAAAAAATTCCTGAGCTTTAATTTATCGCCCTACAAAGGAGGTTCTTTCAAGCCTTTTGCTGACAGGCTAGAATATGAAGGCTTAAAATTAAAACCGCCTACTGTATTACAGGTCCAACGTTCTCTATATAAGATAACAGAAAGGTGCCCGAAATCCCAACTACAAAAATATCAGGTTGACAAGGCTATAGAAAAACTGAATCAATATCTCGATTTTGCTTATGACCTTGCCAGGCCACCTTTCAAATCAGCTTTCACCTCTGAAAATGTATTATTAGGATTTGTCCATGGTGATTTTCATTCAGCTAATGCCTTGGTCGATAAGGATGGGATAAACCCCGTATTCATTGATTTAGTCAGCGTTCCCGAACAACCGATTAAACATGCCTTTTTGGATGTAGGGAAACTTTCGACTGATTTTGAAATTTCCATTTTGCCTGGCCAACTTATATTTAATAATCCGAAAGCGGTTGCACAATGGATGGATTATCACCAAAAATGGATGCAAGAAGTTCCCTTAGGCAAAGCACCTAGAGCGCTCCAGGTAATCTACGAAGCGCAGACTTGGATTGTTCAATTCCTGAAAGAAAATTATGGAGACCAAATACCACCCCAATGCATCCTCCGCCAATTTCACATGGTGCGCCTACACTATTTTCTCAAAGCAATTGGTTACTTTTATGAAGACCGTGAAAAAATCTTCTTCTTTATTCGTGCTTCAAGCGATATTTTGGAGTACTTGGAAAACAACCAACCATGAAAACCACCTCCCTCTTCGTCGAACTTATCGTAATTGGCATAGGTGCCACTTTGGGCATCAGCCTACTCTTGCTAGCGGTTTTTGACTCCAATCTGGAAATTTTAGGGGCATTTGCGAAGATTAATAGCCTGCTGTTGACCGCAATTGGAATCGCTATTGTTTATCCCATTGGCATTATTATTGACCGAGTGGCGGATCGGATGTTGAGTCGTTCTACAACGGCTATCCGGAAAAAGGTTTTTTCAGATCGGGAATTTGTATTGGCAGGTATTGTGGATATTTACACCAACAGCTCCCCACTAGTCGATATGATTGAATATGGCCGTAGTCGCATGCGTATCTGTAGGGGATGGTTGATTGATGTGGTTCTTATTTTTATTGGAGGAAATGTCTACTTGGTGGCAGCAAAAAGTGCTGGTTTTGAAGAAGCACTTCTGTTCTCTTTATTTTGTGTACTACTCTGGTGTGGCTTTTATTTTGCATGGCAGAACCTCACTTTTAAAGGCTTCGAAAAAATCTCGGGGATAAGTCAGATTCTTCGGAAGAATAATCATACCAAAAGCCCAAAAAAATAACTACTGTTATTTAGCACTTATCCTAAAACATTGAGTCAACGGAATTCCTCCTATGCATGTTGAATACCTTCTGTTCAACAAATGCTAACTATCCTCTTATTGCATTTTAAAATCCCGATTAATTTAATTCCAGATAATTTAAGATAATTAATTTTCACCGATCTTTAGATAGTTAATCCGATTCACTAATTTAAAATTGATTAGCATGAAAGATTCATTACCAATGCTTGGAATCATGTTGATCGCGATCATCGGATTTTTTAATATGATCGGGTCACTTTCCAAGCAAAGTACCGAAACATCCAGGGCTTACTTTAGTTTTTCCTGGAAGATTTTTCTCATGAGGTTTAGCATGGTGGCTATGGTTGGCGTATTTATCCTTGTACTGGTATTTCGTATTAACCTACCTAGCCTTAAAACCCTTCCATTTTTGGGCAACAACCTCAGCACTACCGTTATCACCGCTGAAGAGCATACAGAGGATGAAGTGAAACCTACAAAGGCGGAAACTAAGCAACCAGTAGAAGCAAAAACCGAGCAAAAGAAACGTTACAAAGCAGGCGACATTTACATGAAAAAAGGGGTAGCTTTTACCCTTGTTGATAAAGCAAAATATCAACTAGACAACCTCGATCACTTCCCTACAGTAGAACTCAATGGCGTCGAGTATTACCTCACACGCCGCGAGAGAAAACCACGGAGCTAATCTAAGAATCTCACATACTGATACCGACCGGTTCACTACTCTTTCATTCGTGCAAAACGAAAACCAGCTTTTACAAGCATAAAACGAAATGCGCTCATTCGCCATACTGCATAGAGATTGACATTTCCCTACATTTACAGACAACTCATGGTTTTTTTTCGTAAATTTATTGGGTGTCCATTCATTTGATTATCCCAATCCTCAAACCATGAAGCACCTTTTATACCTAGCTGTTTTTACCTTAACCTTATGCGCCTGTGAAAAGCAGGACTTTTCCACTTCCATACAAGACCAAGGCATTGAGCAAAGCAATGAACTAGCGTCTATTACCGTGGAGGTACTCTTGCAGGAAGCCAATGGCGGCAACTCTAGCAATGGCAACTGTGGCGAAGGTACTACCTGCTCTTCTGTGTATAGCGCATTGGTGTCGTTGTATCCTGTGGGAACTACTGAAGTCGGAGATCAAAAACCGCTATTTAGCAGCCAAACGGATATTAGAGGCCAAACCATTTTTAAAGACCTGCCCGAAGAAGGCTATACTATTTTTGTAGACTGCTACTATGGCAAAAGTCAAAAGGAGGTTTCTACACCACGTGGTTCTAAACGAATAATAGGATTTCTCTTTTAAAAGAAGGAAATCACTAACTGGACTTTTGACAAATCCAGTAAAGAAGTACAACAAAAAGCCCGGCTTTGGTAAAGCCGGGCTTTTTGTTTTTCAATTAAATCCTGGTATATTTTCGTATCTTTGTCAACGATCAGAATTTTAACCGGAGGAAGCTTGTATGAGTAAATTTATTGTATCTGCGCGCAAGTATCGACCCAATCGTTTTGAGGATGTTGTAGGGCAAGAACACGTATCGTTGACCCTGAAGAATGCCCTGCAAAATGACCACCTGGCCCATGCCTTTTTATTTTGTGGCCCGCGTGGAGTAGGCAAAACAACCTGCGCACGAATATTGGCCAAAGTACTCAATTGCCAAAACCCTACAGCAGATTTTGAACCCTGTAACGAATGTAGCTCCTGTGCTTCCTTTAGTCAAAATGCTTCCTTCAATATCACAGAGCTGGATGCCGCTTCCAACAATTCCGTAGAACACATCCGGGCACTGATCGAACAGGTTCGTTTTCAACCTCAGCAAGGTAAATACAAGATTTTCATCATTGATGAGGTACACATGTTGAGCCAGCAGGCCTTTAATGCTTTTTTGAAAACGCTGGAAGAACCACCGCCTTACGCCATTTTTATCCTGGCGACTACCGAAAAACACAAAATCATTCCCACCATTCTTTCCCGTTGTCAGATTTTCGACTTCCGTCGGATTCAGATTCCGGCAATGGTGGCGCATTTACAAAATATTTGCAAGGAAGAAAGCATAGAGGCCGACCCTGATGCTTTGAATATCATTGGACAAAAAGCCGATGGTGCGCTGCGTGATGCCTTGTCGATTTTCGACCGTATTGTAGCCTTCTCAGGAAAAAAAATCACCTATGAAGATGTCATCACCAACCTCAATGTACTCGACTACGATTATTATTTTCGGGTGGTAGATGCATTTTTGGTGGCGGATATTTCCAAAGTATTGCTCATTTTCGATGATATTTTGCGCAAAGGTTTTGATCCGGATATCTTTATCAATGGGCTGGCAGAACACCTGCGCAATTTGCTGGTGTGCAAAGATCCACAAACCATCGGCTTATTGGAAATTAGTGAGGGACTCGGTGAGCGTTATCAAAAACAAGCGGCCATTAGTCCTGCAAGCTTTCTGCTTACGGCAATCAACCTGGCAAATGATTGTGATATCGAGTTTAAAATGGCTCGAAATAAACGGCTACATGTTGAAATTGCACTGATGAAAATGAGTTATGTGCAACAAATGGTGCACCAGCATCAACAACCCATAACTCAAGGAGATTTAGCTGAAAAAAAAACGGCTGAACTGACTGAATCCAATGCTACACCTGCCATTCCCCCCGTTTCAGCACCAGAAACAACTCCTGAACCGGAAACGGTTAGTCCTCCTGAGTCGGAAACGGCTAAAAGTGATGCCAATAAACCGGCAATAACTCCCGCCAATGGCACTGCAAAACCGGCCAAGAAACACAAAATGTCAAAAGTAAGTCTAAGCAACTTACTGGCTGAAGTCAAAGCTACAGATACAGACCTCATTTCAGAAGATGAACTGAACCTGGATCGCATAAAAGAAGTGTGGGCGCAATACATTGATCATATTGATAAAGAAGGGGTTAAAAGTATCCTTCGCTTGGCTGAATTGGACCTGGAGGAACAAAATCTGGTCGTAACCATAGGCTCTGCTCTTGCAGAAAATACCATTCGGGATGAACGGGAATTGATGGACTTCATGCGAGAAAAGTTGAAGGCCAGCAATCTGACCATGACCATTAATAGGGACGAGAGCAAACGCCAGGACCCACCACCAAAACCGAAAAAAAACCTCACCGCAAAGGAAAAATTCCTGCTGATGAGAGAAGATAATCCCAATGTACACGAGCTGATGACTCGTTTCCAACTTCGCCCGGATGAGCATTAAGAATCAATCTTTAACTCAAAACACGCACCTTTTAAGTCCTTCGTGATTTGTTTCCAAACATTTTAGAAAAAAAAATGTTATTTCCAGGACAGTTCACCAGGATAAAAAATAAAACACAGAACTGGTATTTCATATATTTGTTCTAGTGTTGAATCAAATTTTTCAATTTAATGAGCACCAATCAATCCCTTTGGTATCTAGAAAACATCGATGTTACTGGAATTTTTTGTCCCCAGAAGATTGGGAGGGGAGATTTAGACAACCAGCCTCACAAACATTATAAAAAAGGAGAATATATCTACCTGCCCCAAGAGAGTGCCGATAAAATCTATTTCCTGACCGAAGGCCGTGTAAAAATTGGCACCTATGGGGAATCGGGCAAAGAAGTGACCAAGGCCATTCTCAATAAAGGGGAAGTATTTGGTGAATTGTCGATGATTGGGGAAGTCAAGCGGCACGATTTTGCTTATGCAATGGAAAATGTCATTGCCTGTGTGCTCTCCGTAGCCGACATGAAATCACTCATGCGTGACCATAGCGGCCTGAGTCTGTTTTTGATGAAAATCATGGGCTCCCGTATGCTGGAGATGGAACAACGCCTGGAATCTCTGGTGTTTAAGGATTCCCGAACCCGCATCATTGAATTTCTATATGACCTGGCCGAGAAAAAAGGGCAACGAGTAGGTTATGAACAATTGGTCAGGAAATTTATGACACATCAGGAAATTGCCAACCTTACAGCAACCAGCCGGCAGACCGTTACCACAGTACTCAATGATTTACGCAATAAAAATATTCTGACTTTCGACCGCCGACGAATGTTGGTCAGAGATATGGAGTTACTTTCCAAAGAGGCGTGATTCGCCATTATTCCGCTCCCCCCTTTCAACAACCGGATAAAAAACATAAATTGCATGTTCTGAAAAAATCACCATGCATGATAAGTATTGATCCGAAAACGACCGCTACTCCAGAACTACACCAATATCTAGTAGGCTCTATAGCTCCCCGCCCGATTGCTTTTGCCAGTACTCTTGATGAAACAGGACGGCCTAATCTCGCTCCCTATAGCTTTTTTAATGTATTCAGCTCTAATCCGCCGATCCTTGTTTTTTCGTCCAACCGTAGAGTTGGCGATAATACAACCAAGGATACCCTGCACAATGTGCAAGCTACAGGAGAAGTCGTGATCAATGTGGTCAATTATTCGATTGTACGCCAGATGGCTTTGGCCAGCATCCAATATCCAAGCGAGGTCAGTGAATTTGAAAAATCGGGCCTAACACCTATTGCTTCCGACTTAATAAAACCCTTTCGGGTAAAAGAATCGCCAGTACAAATGGAGTGTAAAGTCCAGCAAATCTTACCGCTGGGCGAAAAAGGCGGGGCCGGACATCTCATTATCTGCGAAATCCTTCGCCTTCACCTGGACGAGACGATTCTTGATGATTCCGGAAAAATTAATCCGCATAAAATTGACCTGATGGGTCGCATGGGCAGGGCTTTTTATGTGCGGGCCAGCGGAGAAGCTATTCATACCATTTTTCAACCGGTCGATAAACTGGGTATTGGTTATTCAGCACTGCCTTTAACCGCTCGTAATAGCAGGATTCTTACTGGCAATCACCTCGGGTTACTCGCCTCCATGACCGAGCCACCCTCTACTGCTGAAATTGCGGCCATACGGCAAGAACAAAAGGTCGCCGCTATCTTAAGGTCAAAAAAACCCCTGGAAGGTCTGCACCATTACGCCCAACTGGAATTGGCCAAAGAGAAGATAGCTCAAGCGGCGGCTTTGGTGTGGCTGGCGGAAGAGCTGTAAGATTAATTATTTTGTACTGTTAGAAGAAGTAACCTTGAATATACTCAACACCTTTTGTCCTTTTACACTCAGATTAAGATGCATGTCTTTCGTAAACGGATCTCTACCATTCCGATATGCTTCCCGCCAATCATTCCAATACCGATAATTAGTGATATAATAATCTGCCTTAAACCGGTCTTTTGTTAGGAAAATCCGCTTTTGTTGCGCTTTAGCCAGCAAAAAATAATTGGGCCAGACCGGACCTTCTCCAAAATCCACAAAAATGCTATCTCGTTGATCACTGGCCAATAAGGCTTCAAACCCTTGCTTGTAAGAAAGCCCCCAGTAATCGATTTCATAATTGCCAAATGCTTTGTCATCTGCCAGTTCATTGAAATAAACATATTGCATAGGATGCATGTATACCATATCCCAGGCGACCTTTCCGAGAAAAAGGCCGCTGATGACCCAAAAGCTGAAGCGAAGAACCATTTGTCGCCCCATTGCAGTAGATAGCCATTGTTGCCAAAAGGAACGAAAACCAACCAGCGCCAACATTAATAAAGCCGGATAAATGAAAAACAAATGCCGCCATCCATCATAAAGCACGGCGCGTTTGATGATCACAGCCAGCAGCGGGACAACGATTAGACTTAATAAAACCAGATCGGTTTGCTGGTCGACACTGCGGTAAATTTTTTGCTTTTGAAAGAGGTTTTCACCAGTGGAATAAATCGTTTTTGCGAAAGCAACTAGGAAAAAGAACAGATAAATCAACGGAATACTGATCACCATCCACCAAAGGGGATAATACATGGGCAATTCAGTGGATTTAACCCAGCCCCCCTGGAATAAGATATTGCCTTCCCAATTGAATTTAGCCATGTGTGTAAAGGCTTGGCCCATTTGATAAAGCGGTTGGCTCCACAATGTTGGCCAAAAAGCCGTAGCAAATAGGAACGCCAACAACGGGAATACCATCACCATCAGGCTATTCTTCATTAGTGTTTTTTGGTGTAAACCTTCATTCACCCAATCCAAGATTAAAAAAAACAAAGTGAGTGCTACCAATGCCAGGCCCGTAATGCGCATACTAATGGCCAGGCCACAAGCCAAAGCATGCAGCACCAATAAGGGCCAGGATTTTTGCTTAAGTAACTGCAAAAGTGTCCATGAAGCCAGCAGGTATAAGCAGAGCATGGGGATATCCTTTGGATTGAAAAAGGAATGGCCAAAGATTCGGGGGCTCAAAATCAGACATAGCGATCCCAGTAAAGCCCATCGCCAGTCGCCAAACCTAAATTTCCCTAATTGATAAAAAATAAAGGTCGCTAACCAGAAGAGTATAAAAGTCATGCGATGTCGCAGCAACATTTTTTCCCGGTAATCATTGGGCGAAAGCCACTGCTCCAGGAAATAAGCCGTCGTTGTGAAAATCGGGCCATGGTAGCGATTATCGTAATCCAGGAGATTGCGTTTTTCTATTTGTTCTTCAGAAAAAGGAAACCATTCATTGATGTGTTGAGCGACAATAAAACCATAACTTCTTTGGGAATCTTCATCGTAGGATATGCCATAATCAGGCACAAGCTTCATCCCCAATAAAAAGAAGCCGGTAAAAAAGAGGAAGGTTACAATTTGGGCAGAATGCTTCATTACAAAGCATTATTCCTTTGGCAGGCTAAAGTCAATTTCCGTGTTATCACCAATATTTAGACTGTGGCGTAGGCCGGTTATGGATGTATCATTACCCACTACTGATTTTTGAAGGATAACTTCTTTGATAGAGGTAAAATTACCAATGATGGATTCTTTGAGAATGGCATTCTGAATTATTACATTATTACCTATCGTGACGTGGGGGCCGATGATAGAATTGCTGATGCTACAATTCTGACCGATACTGACAGGGTGAATGATGATGGAATTGTAGTGAGATGCCAATTCATTAGACGCATAACCTTCCCGATCCAAAAAATAGGCATTGGTTTCAAGCAAGACCTCTTTTTTTGCACAATCAAACCAGTTGTCGACGGTGATGGTATCAAAAACAATTCCTTTTTCTAGCAGACGCATCAGGGCATCGGTCAGGGGAAATTCCCCTATGGAGCGGATATTCCGGCTAATGTTGAATTCCAGTGCATTGACCAATGCAGCGACTTCTTTGATTTTATAAATCCCGACCATTGCCAAGTCGGACTTTGGTATTTTCGGTTTTTCTACCACTTTGACAACCCGCCCCTCTTTGTCGAGTTCTACGACTCCAAAATCGCGCGGATCACTTACTTTTTTGACCCCCAAAAAAGAATTTGGATGATCAACAATACTACGCATATTTACATCGATAATCGCATCGCCAAAAAATATGAAAATCTCGTCGGCATCCTTAAAATGTTCGCGAGCCACCCAGATGGCGTGGGCTGAGCCAAGTCTTTCTTCTTGATTGACAAATACTTTATTTAATTCTGGATAGGTAGCTTCAACATAATGTTTGATCTTTTCACCAAGATAACCAATGATAAATATAAAGTCGTAAATGCCTGCATCTACCAATTTATCAATGATGAAGGAAATAATAGGTTTGCCAGCCACGGGGATGAGCGGCTTAGGTTGTGTGTAAGTAAGTGGACGAAGCCGGGTGCCGGCACCCGCTACGGGGATGATTGCCTTCATAAATAGTAATATTCAGAAAGATGGTAAGGTAAATATATTTTCAGGAATGGCCAAAAAAAAGCCCCGCCCGAAGGCGAAGCCGAATGTAGTTCAATTAACATGACTTTTAGAGTATGTTTAAAATTTTACCGAACTGATAGTCAGGAGATAATGGTTCTGAGGAAGAATTAGCGAAGGAGTTTATCGGGATAAGTGACTAAGCTAATTTGAAGTCAGGTTCATTATATACTGGTTATCAGGAGAATAAAATTTAAACATACTCTTATATTTCTTTGATAAAAATAGGATTTAGGAAGCAGCCCCCATACCTTCAGACAATAGAGTCTTGAGGCAAAATCTACCTCTTTTCTCAATCCTGGGTCCCCAACTCTAGGTCCCTTCTCTCCACCGTAAATAATTTATACAACAAAGGTACCAGCAACAAAACAAAGGTAGTGGAGGTCAATAATCCTCCGATAATGGTCCAGCCCATCGGTGCCCAAAGCGATCCACCATTGAGGGTCAAGGGTAAAAGCCCTAGGATAGTGGTTAAAGTAGTCGCCACAATAGGTACAAAACGGACCTCTCCGGCTTTCAAAGCAGCCGCCGCAACACTTAGCCCCTCATCCATCATTTTATTGGCATAATCCACCAACACAATGGAGTTGTTAATGGCAATTCCAATCAAACTGGTCAAACCAATAAAGGCAGTAAAAGAAAATGGGATGCCCGTAATAAAAAGTGCAAGTACCGACCCGATGATCGCCAATGGTAAAGCCGAGAAGATGATCAATGGCTGGATGAATGATTTGAATTGAATAATCAATACCCCCAAAATAAGCAGTAGCGCCATCAAAGAGGCTATACCCATGCCGCCAAAGGATTCATTCCGATTTTCCAGGTCCCCTTTAAATACATAATTATAACCTTCGGCCCATTCTATCTGGTCAAGCTGTACCTGTACGGCTTGAATGACATCATCCAGATTATATCCTTTTTCAAGATCGGCCAATACAGTAGCTGTCCGCTGATTATCCAAATGAGAAATACGACTGGGAGCTTCAGAAAACTCGATGTCAGCCAACTGCTTTAGAGGAATAAAACGGCCCGACAATGATTTTACCGTAATTTTATCAAAATCCTCCAAACGAAATGTTTCTGTGAAATCATAACGCATCACAATATTGTACTCTTCGGCATCAGCATCACGGAACTTGCCAATTGGTGCTCCATTTACAAAACTGCGAATGGTTTGATCAAGGGTATGAATGGGGATGCCTAACATCATGGCTTTGTCCCGGTTGATCTTAAAATAAAGGTCCGTACTATTGGTCCGCAATGGATTTTCTACATTGATTGCTCCTGTTGTAGTAGCTACAATATTTTCCACTTGTCGGGCATATTGCTGAAGCTGATCCAGGTTATCACCATTGATTTTGATCGCAACCGGTGCTTCAGAAGGCGGCCCCTGAACAAATTCGCGTACGTTAATTCTTGCATTCGGATAATCCGCAAATTTGTCACGCAACTCATCAAGCAATTCGTAAAATTCAGCTACCTTATATTCTTTCAGCACCACAAATATTTCTCCGAAAGCATTGGAATAATTAGTTGAAGCTATATTGTAATAGATGCGTGGATTGCCATGACCTACATTCGAGGCATAATATTTCACAGCCTCCGTGCTATCCAGTACTCCTTCCACATACCTCACTACGTCGTCGGTAGCATCCAGGTTGCTGCCATTGGGCAGGTCAATGGTAATCCTGAATTGAGGTTTTTCAGCTTTGGGAAAAAAGCTAAAGCCGACCAATGGAAAGAGTAACAATGACCCAATCAAGCTGAGTATTGCCATAGAAAGGACGAGGAATTTATGGTTTAAAACCCAATTCAATACCTGCCGATAAGGTCCTTCCACAAATTTGTTGATCTTGCGGAATAGATAGGTGGGTTTAGGTTTGGCTTTCTGTGGATCCTTCAACACCCGGCTGGCGACAAAAGGCGTCAAAGTAATAGCGACCAGCAACGAGGCCGAAAGGGTAGCAATGACCGTAACCGGGAGCGCCTTAATAAATGCACCCGTAGTATCAGACATCATTACAATAGGAATGAAAGCCAATATTGTGGTTAAGGTAGCGCTGGTAATAGGGGCAATCAATTGCTGCGTGCCTTCAATTGCTGCTTCCTTACGGGAATACCCCATAGCCAGATAGCGCTCAATATTTTCGATAATGGCAATAGAGTTATCTACTAACAAACCTAAGGCCACCACCAGCCCGGCAATAGACATCTGTTGCAATGCAAAGCCATTTTGTCCTACCACCCATAACCCAATGAGAATGGAAAGAGGGATAGCCATCATCACGATACTGGAGGAACGAACCCCCAGCAATAAAAAAATAATCACGCCCACAAGTACGATCCCCTGCAACAAATTGCTAATAAACCCACTCACACGGTCTTCTACGCCCAATGATTGATCAAAAACATATTCGAGGTGAATGTCCTGGCCAAAATCCATCGTTGACAAGCGCTCCTTTACCGGATTGGCAATATCAAAAATGTTAAATCCGTCTTTCTGCTGAAGGGTAATAAAAATGCTCTTTTCTCCATTAAACCGAGCCAGCCACCTTTCATCTTCGTAATCTTCATAAACAGCTGCTATGTTTTTCAGGTAGATGAGTTTACCCTGCACAGAGCCGACAACCGTATTTTTAATCTCCTCCAGGTTGTCATAATCCCCGGAGGTTTTGACGTTGAACAAACGATTGGAAACTTTTACGGCACCACCCGGGATATTAGCATTATTGCTTTGAATGGCCCGTTGGATATCCTCCAAAGAAATATTCATTTCCGTCATCTTCACAGGATCAAGGGCCAGCCGAATCTCTCGCTCTGGGTAGGCTTGAATTTCAACTTTTCGAACACCATTCACTTTCTCCATCTCCTTTTTAACCCTTTCTGCTTCTTCCTTAATGACCCAAAAGGGAGCCTCTTCAGATACCAGGGCTATCTGGAAAATGGAAACAGTATTGGTAGAAATGCGCAACACATCCAGATCGTAAAGCTCCGAAGGAAGTTCATTGCGGACACCATTAACCTGACGTTGTACTTCGTCGTATTTTTCATCGGGGTCAACACCAAAGAAAAACTCCACTTCAGTTACAGCCACACCATCACGTATGACGGTGCTGATTTCTTTGATGTCGTCCAGTTCCTTGATCGACTCTTCAATGATATCGACCACCTGACTTTCTATATCTTCAGGATTAGCCCCTGGATAAACGGCTACAACCAGGACATTGGCAATGTCAAGCGCAGGGTCTTCCCGCTGGGGCATAGCGAAAAAAGAAGCCAAACCCATAATCAGCAACAAGACAAAAGCCGTTAAGGTAAATTGATAATTTTCTATAGATAACTTTGGAATATTCATGGCCTATTTGTTTTGACTGATGCTTACAGATTGATTGGCATCCAGATAGCCTACACCACTGATAATAACTTCATCGCTGGGTTTCAATCCTTTATTTACTAAAAGGTAATCCCCTTCAATTTTTTTAATCGAGACACTTGTTTTATTGGCTTTACCATTACTAAGGACAAAAACTTCACCAAGTTGCCCATGAGCACTATAGAGTGCATTGACAGGTATTCTCATTAATGATTCCCTGGATTGGGTGAATATATTTACCCGGCCGATAAAACCGGAAAGCAATTTTTTGCCTTCAGATAAAACCTCAATTTCTACTTCATAAGTGCCTGTATAGGGATCGGCCGTACTGGCAACTTCCTTTACAATACCCTGAAATTTATGCTGCGGATAAGCATCGAATAGAATTTCTGCTTTGTCTTCCAGATTCAGGTGAATAATGTCTTTATCGGTGATATTGACCCGGATTATCTGGGCTTTGTCTTTTGATCCGAAAACGATTACCGGCGTTCCTGGGCCCACCAATTCATTGACTTCTACCAATTTTTTGAATATTGTTCCTGTAGAAGGAGCAACAATAGTTGAATATTTTAGATTGAAATTGGCCACTTCTACATTCTGTTTGCTAAAAGCCAATCCTTTTTTGGCTGCTTCCAGTTGATTGCGGGTGTTTTTGAGCTGGATTTCTGCATTTTCAAGTTGCTCTAACGTGGCTACACTATCCTGGTACAATCCTTTGGCATTTTGATAATCTCGTTCCGCCAATTGTAGCGCCAGTTTGGCACTCTCTACGTTAATGGCGGATTGATCCTGACCGATATCGGCCTGTTGAACTTGTGCATTGATCTCATCCATCGCCAGTTTGGCCAACAGTTGGCCTTTGCTTACAGTCTGTCCTTCCCGTACGTAAATGGCTTTGACGATGCCGCCGGTTTTAAAACTCAACTTAGCCTCTTCTTTCGAGGATAATTTACCAGTAGCAAAAATGATTTGCTGATGCTCCACCTGTTCCACTTGCACGGTTTCTACACGGCGATCGTTGACTATAGAGGTGGTATTTTCAGGCTGCTTATCTGCATCTCCGCACGCTACAAGGCCTAATAAAAGTGCGGCAGAAATTATATTTTTTAGCGTTTTCATGATTCGTTATTTAACATTAAAAGTCAATTACTTTTTATTACCGATAGCACGCTCAAATTCCGCCAACTTAAAGGCGTAATCGTAGCGAGCAATGATTTGCTTTTGCCCGGCATTGGTCAATTGGGTACGGGCATCTGTAAGTTCTACCAGATTGGCTTGACCCTGGCTAAACTTTTTGTCCACCAGGCGATAGGCTTTTTCGGCAGCAGCAATCTCGGCAGTGGCACTTTCGATCTGTTGTAGTCCAGCTTCGAGGTTGTAGTAAGCACTGGTCACCTGCAATCCGATTTGCTGGTGTAGTTGCTCTTTTTGCTTTTCCAACTCCAATCGTTCGATTTTTGCCTGCTGGACTTTGGCCCCATGGGTAGGATCAAATAAATTCCAACTCATCACAATTGAACCCATCGCAAAATCATCATCCTTTCCAAAGGAATATTGGGTGCCCTGAAAACCGTAATCAGCAACCAGGTTGATAGTGGGCAGATAGTTGTTTTTTTTGAGCTGCACATTATTGTCGGCTACAGAGAGGTAATAGTTAAGTTGTTGCAACTCCACTCTGCCTTGGTGGGCTTGCTGGCGTGCAGCATCGGGAGAAAGCACAACCTTTGTTACGGCCTCATTTTCCATCAATTCAATGGGAGTATCGTAATTTCTGTTGAGTAAGAAGTTGAAATAGGCTTCCGCTACTTTGACATTTTTTCTGGCTTCTGCCAATTGTTGCTCCACCTCCTCAAGCTGTGCAGCCGCAGCATAAACCACATCTAATGTTACTTTGTTGTTGCGATGCAGGCTCTCACTTGTGCGTAGGTTTTCTTTGACCAAGAGAAGGGTATTGGCAAACAATTCGTGAGCCTGGTATGCTTTGGCATAATTGAAATAGGCTTTTTTGACTTCCAGCACCAATTCTTGCTGGTATACCTCAACAGAGATTTTTTCTGCCTCCGCCCTATTTTGTTGAATGCGGTGGTTTTGGAGAATGGCTGTGTTGAAAACCGGCATAACTACCCGCACTTTGGTTTCCTGCTCTGTAGGTCGTAGGAATTTGATGCGCTCATTTTCGATTTGTTGATATTCTGGAACCACCGGATAATCGGGATTGGCCTCCTGGTTGAGGTTATTGATGAGGTTGAGGTTTTGATACACTGGATTCATCAAATCACCGATAGGAATATCAAAAGATCGTCCTCCCTGAGCTACCGAAAATCTAGCCTCCAAAGACAACTTCGGAAAAAACATGCCTTTTGCTTCTCTTAATACGGCAAGGCTTTTTTCGTAGGATAAATTTTTCTGCTGGAGAGATATGTTGTTTTCCAGAGCCGTTTGTAGGTATTGGTCCAGAACATTTTGCCCGTGCCCGGGAAACATGCCTATAAAACCAAAACATAGCAATAGTAGGGTGATCAATTTTTTCATGGTCTTTTTTTCCTTTTTTATACAAACCTCCTTAAAAAGAAAGTGTCTCGCTTGTCGCTCAGGATGAATTGTCAATTGATAAGTTTGAATCGTAATATTCCTGGGTTTAATCGGGTTCAAAAAAAGGCTTTCTTGAGCATAGATTCGTCCGAAATTGGCACCAGGGGAAAGTTGGACGTCCAATCATGGGATTTTTAGACAACTCTTTTATAAACTGATATTGGCGCTTTTTCGTTAATTGATAGTAAACAATACTAGTTTCTCAACAACCAAACACCAAACCCAATGCATTACAATCTCTACGAGATAAATACCCGTGTCTGGCTTCGTCGTTTTGGCGAACAGGCAACCCTTGATGATGTACCCGATAGTTATTGGCAATTTTTGGCGGAACAGGGTATGGATTATATTTGGCTGATGGGCATTTGGAAGACCGTTGCAGAGGCGACACAACGCTATGCCTTTTCCGAAGATTTGATACGTGAATACCGCGCATCATTAAATGCTTGGCAACCCAAAGATGTAATTGGGTCACCCTATGCCATTGACTGTTATGAACCCGATGTGATGGTTGGCAATTGGGATCAGTTGGCCCGCTTGCGCAAAAAGTTAAAAAAATTGGGCATGCGATTGATTTTGGATTTTGTTCCTAATCACTTTAATGCCGAAAGCAGTCTGATCAAAAAACATCCAGCGGTTTTTTTGAATGGCAGTGAAAAAGACTTGGTGACCCAGTCGGATACTTATTATCGCCCTCTGGGCAACAATCAGATATTCGCCCATGGGAAAGACCCTAATTTTGCAGCCTGGACAGACACCATTCAGGTTAATTACAACCACCCGGAAGCACGGGCCTTCATGCGGCAACAAATCGCCAGACTAGCGGATGTCTGTGACGGTATACGTTGTGATATGGCCATGCTTCCGCTCAATAGTGTTTTTGCAAGAACCTGGCCTCAGCATCAGGCACAGGGCACACAGGAATTTTGGCCCCAAGCCATTAATGAAATAAAAGAGACCAATCCGGATTTCCTCTTCATTGCGGAAGCTTACTGGGACTTGGAATGGGAATTGCAGCAGCAAGGTTTTGACTATACTTATGATAAACGCCTTCTGGATCGCCTGAAAGAAGCCCACCCCATCCCTATTCGGGATCACCTGCGTGCTGATCTGGATTTTCAGAGCCGATCAGTGCGGTTTTTGGAAAACCACGATGAAGAAAGGATCCTCAGCCGGTTCCACAGCAAACAAGCCGAAGCAATGGCTTTGATAACCTACACAATTCCAGGCATGCGGTTTTTCAACTGGGGGCAATGGGAAGGCCGACGCATTCGCCTGCCGGTACAATTGGGGCGCGAACCTGAGGAAACAGGCTGTTTTTGCGGCGTATCTTCTGACGTGATGCCCGGGCCAATGGATTTTGCCACGAGGCCCTTGTGTCGCTGTACATACGCCTTCTACCAACGCTTGTTAAACATACTGAAACAACCGATACTACGCCAGGGAAACTGGACATCCATTTCCATTGCCAATACGCCCGAATCTCTATTCGCCTGGCGTTGGTCTCTGGGCAAAGAACACCGGATCGTTCTGGTCAATTATAGCAATATGGTTAATGCAGGGAAGCTCGACCTTACTGCTTTTACTTCAAAAACAATTATGGATGTTTTAAGTCAGCAAAGTTGGCCATTTACTAATCATTTCTCCTTCCGGCTTTATCCCTGGCAGGGAGTAATTTTAAAATTAGAATAAACTGTATTTGCAACAATGTTGCATTTAAAAATAATTGTGCTTACTTTTGCAACTATGTTGCAGAAAAGAATCTTTCACCGATCCTTTCTTTGGATTCTATTTTTAGCAGAAATGTTTATCCTGCTGCCTTTAGCTAGTTGGGCTCAGGGGCAGCATTGCAATCTACTTCTTCAGGGTAAAGTCGTTGACACCCATAATGGTGAGGCTTTGGCTTTCGCCAATGTTATCGCGGCCCCTCAGCAAATAGGCACGATTACCGATGAATCTGGTCATTTTGTGCTCAGCCAAATATGCCCGGGTCCCTTAGAGATGGTCATTAGCCATTTGGGTTGTGAGACTTTGCGACTCAAATTTGATATACAATCAGATACGACACTGCAAATAGAGCTGGAACATCATGTAGAATTGTTGGAATCAATAACAGTGGTATCAAAACGGGTAGAGGGCTCGGCAACTCAAACCAAATCAACACTGGAGGGGGCAAAACTCGATGCTTTGATGGGGAAATCTTTGGGAGAATCCCTGAAATCTATTGCCGGACTGAATACCTTAAAAACGGGCCCAACCATCAGCAAGCCTATTATTCATGGATTACATAGTAGCCGAATTCTTTTGTTGAATAACGGCATTCGCCAGGAAGGGCAGGAATGGGGCAGCGATCATGCTCCGGAAATCGACCCATTTGTCGCCAACCGAATTACCGTAATCAAAGGTGCGGCGGCGGTACAATACGGCTTGGGGGCCATGAGTGGCGTAGTGTTGATTGAACCCGCAGCACTACCCAAAAACAATACCATGGGAGGTCAAATTCATTTGATTGGCCGATCTAACGGTAATATGGGCATTGCGGCTGGTGAACTGGAGGGGGGATGGAAAAAATGGAAGAATTTCGGGTGGCGATTACAGGCTTCGCTAAGGCGAAGTGGTGATTTAAAGGCCCCGGCATACTCCCTAACCAATACGGCTATGTCGGAACGTAGTTTTTCCCTGGCCGCTGGTAGCCAAACGGGCGCATTGGAATGGAAGACCTATTACAGTTATTTTCAAACCACTCTTGGTATTCTGCGTAGTGCACACATTGGTAACCTGACCGACTTGGAAGCCGCCTTGCAAAGTGAACGACCTCTCTTTATTGAAGACTTTTCTTATGAAATTCAAAATCCCAAACAACTCGTACGGCATCATCTAGCTAAACTCGAGGCCAGCCGAAATTGGGAAAACATAGGTAAACTCCAGCTTATTTATGGTTTTCAGTTCAATCATCGTCAGGAGTTTGACTTGCGACGAGGTGGTAGGGATGACATTCCTGCAATTGATCTGGACCTGACAACTCATAGCATAGCGCTTTCCTTTGCACATCTTCCCTGGCGAAAACACCTGAGTGGTAAAATGGGCATTAGTGGTTTGTACCAGCAAAACCGGAATGTCCCTGGCACCGGGGTTCGACCACTCATTCCCTGGTACAATAGCCCTACCCTCGGCATTTACTGGATCGAAAAATGGATTGCCAATAAATGGCAAGTGGAAGCAGGCCTGCGTTACGATTACAAAACCATTCAGGCGAAACGGTTTGATGAACAACAAAACTTACAAACCATCAACCTAGATTTCAATGGATTTACTTTCAATTTGGGTGCATTTTATCAACCCGGTGACCGCTGGATGTTAAGCACCAATCTGGGCACAACTTTTCGGCCACCTAATATCAGCGAGTTGTTTAGTGATGGCCTGCATCACGCTGTCGCAGCCATCGAGGAAGGATCAACGGATTTGCAAATCGAAAAAGCCTGGAAATGGATCAATTCGCTAAAATTCCAGCAAGACCCCTGGCAGGTGGAAATAGATGCCTATTTTCATTTGATCAATGACTATATTTTTTTGCAACCGGACGCGACACCCCGCTTGACTATTCGGGGTGCCTTTCCCGTATTTTCCTACCAGCAAACAGATGCCTGGTTGTGGGGCGTGGACTTTACCGGCCAATTGGAAGTATATAAGGATTTATTGTTACGGATAAAAGGCAACTGGGTGCGTGCAAAAGATGTAGAAAAAGACCAGCCCCTCATTTACATCCCGGCAGACCGGGTGGAAGGAAGTCTCTTGTATGCTATCCATACCAATAGCCACCTAAAAGATATTCAGTTTAGTTGTGGACTGGAACATACCAGCCGACAAAACCGGACGCCGGAGGGTGTGGATTACGCGCCATCACCTCAAGGTTTTATCCTGGTAAATGCAGCAATAAGTGGGAATGTTTTATTGGGCAAACAGACCCTAGGCATTCACCTGAAATTGGAGAACCTGTTGAATACAGCGTATCGGGATTACCTGGATCGGCTACGGTATTATGCTGATAGTCCGGGAAGAAATTTTGAATTTTCCATCCAATATAAATTTTGAAATATGTTTGATTTGAAACTGTTTTTGCGTGTCTCATTGTTCTTGATAACAGGGGTTAGCTTCTTGGTCTTCTCCGGTTGTAAAAAGGATGATCCAGTACAGGAAAATGAAGAAGAGTTAATCACTACCCTTAGTTTGGTGTTAACGCCAGATGGGGGTGGAACTCCTGCTGCTTTCGTTTTTCGCGACCTCGATGGCGACGGGGGTAACACGCCGATCATTACCGCCGACAAGCTGGCTGCCAATACCACCTATACCGGTGAAATAAGCCTGTTGAATGAAGCGGCCAACCCATCCGAAGATATCGCAGCTGAAGTAAAAGCTGAAAGCCTTGAACATCAGTTTTTTTTCGCCACAACCACCGGACTCAACATCAGTTTTGCGTACAACGACCAGGATGATAATGGCAACCCACTTGGGCTTTCAATTAAGTTGCTTACTGGCGACACCAGCACGGGAGCCTTGCGTGTTACCCTTCGTCATGAACCGGACAAAGATGCTAGTGGTGTTGCCAATGGAGACCTTACTAATGCAGGTGGAGAAACGGATATTGAGGTAGATTTTACGGTAGAGATTGAATAGTGTTGTTTCGCAGGGCCGGGGCAAGTACAGCCATTACTGCTTCTAGGATTTCCGATTGAATTCGCTGTGTTCTATCGCTGATATACCACTTTTGCGTGTCAATTTTCACCTGATTGTTCAACGAAGTTATTTCTTCCTGGGCACTGATTTTTTGCATTTTCTTTTTAGCATCCATGACCATTTTTTGTACTTCAGCTGGGCGTGGACCCCATGAACCAAGTACCTCCCGGGAATGGGCATCCAGGATAATTAATTTGGGAATAGAACGTGCTCCCTTAGTCAGGAATGCATCCATAATTTCGGGATGTTCATCACGCAAAATCAGTTTTAGTTCAATATTTGGATTCGCTTCCGCAATATGATGCATCACCGGCAGTATTTGTGCAGCGTCACCACACCAGCCTTCAGTAATCACCAGCCAAATCATTGGTTGTTGGATTTCTTTTAGGAGCGTTATGGTTGTTTCTGTCAATTTGGTCGTGCGATCCAGGCGGTTCATACGCACCCCATTTATTCGGGTATAATCCAGCATCGATTCACTATGGTCGGCACCAGTGGTTTTGTTCTGCGACAAAAGGCCCTCTATCAATTCCCTATACATTGGATAGGTTAACGCACTATTCAAAACCTCTTTACTGATCTTTCTCATATTGGGGAGTAGTTTGTTCTAGTTTTTTTTGAGACGCAGTATTTTTAAAAAGTAACCACGCCTCATTGCACTAAAAAGAAACCCACCAATGATTAGTTTTTAGCAGGGCCCAAAATCTTGATTAACTGTCGTAGGCTCGACTGATTCTGCGGCAAATAGATAGCATTTAACACATCTTCCCGTTCCTGGTTGGTAAGGTGAAAAGAGACAGAGGCATCCAACTTGCCTTCTGAGCTGGAACGGTACAAAAAACGGATGACTTCAAACTTTTCCGGGCCCAATAGGTCAAAAATAAACCCCAGACTATTATCGTGTTCAAATTCCTGGGTGGTCAAGACCATCCCGGCGATTCCGAGCGGATTCATCAGACTTTCAATAATACCGGTTTGGCGATCCGGTTTGATGATTTCAATTTTTTCGGAACTACTGATTTGCACCAGGACTACGCCACTGGTATTTTCCTCGATCCATTTCCGGAATACCTGGATAAAGCGTGTAGCTGTTTGAATGCCGTAATTGTCCCGAAAACCGGCATCCACCACTTCGAGCATCGGTGTACTCGGTAGATGAACAACGGGCAAGACATAGGGATAAGTCGCATTCATGCGCAGCGCAGTGGTAAATTTCAGGTTATCTGCTCCTTGCTGTTTATACAGCCAGCCGAAATCCACTGCGTCTACTTCCACCGAATTGCTTCTAATTGTCCCAACAGGTGCCAACATCATAAACGTTACCCCTTGTGGAGAAATAACCATTCGCCGGCCATCATTGAGTATGGAGGGGGTAAGGTATAATAGGGGGATAATTGCTTCCTCTTCCACTTGCCGATAAGCCGAGAGCGGTTTATCAAAAATAGAATCCGTATTTTCATTGAGCTGTTGTTCAAAAATGTAACCCCGGTCTTTATGGTAAGTGTGCTCTCCAACGGAAAATTTAGTCCAGGGCAAAAACAAGTCATTGGAAACGATAGTGAAAGCAATGGAATTGAGCAGATCTTTTGAGATATTGTGAATATATTGTTGATCATAAAGATTAATATCGTGACCCAGTTTTTGTTGCAGGTACAATTCTCGCATATATGCCATTCCCAACATGCCGCCCGAGGCTCCGGTGATCAACATGGTGTGATCCATCAGTTTACCTCCCAGCAGACTATCAGCTGTTTGCACCACTTTCATGGTCCAAGCCGCCGATTTTAATCCACCACCACTCACGCTAAGCACCACTAGTTTTGGAAGCTCATTCTCGTTTTTTGTTCGCTTCTTTTTCCATTTATTTAAGATGTTTATCGTTTGATGTTTATCTGTTTCTACCTGGTCGGAGATACATATTTTCTGTAATTTGTCATAGCTATAAGGGGCTAATTCGGTCTCATAATTTAATCCATAAGCCAAATTTTTTCGATTAAAAAAATCAAAACTGGTGAAATAATTCAGCGCTACCAGCAACAAAATAAAAGTAGCGAAACTCCATTCGTTAAACCAGTATGTCACGGCACCCACCACTGCCGCAATGATGCTGAAAATAATAAAAACACTCGCCCCGGCCGGTATGCGAAACAGTGCATAATCGATCAAATAACCCAGCATGAGTAAAAGCATCATACTCAGCAACTGCAACAATAAAGCATTGAGGTGATTCTGCCTGAAAATATTCTTTAGCAATTTCGCTTCATAATGGGCTACACTACGCACCAAACGTGGACGCAATGCCTCATTGAGATAGGTTCTGACTTTCCATCGATTTTCATCTTTCTTGATGTAGTCCAGATTGACATTGCGGCGTCCTGGAACCAAATTTTTTGTCCTGTCAGGTGCCACGCGATTTCGCCTGCGATAATAGGAAATGTCGCGGTTGGTAAATTGAAAATAAAAGCTGTACAAAAACAAAGTAGACAAAGTACCACTTAGCAGACCTAAGCCATTGTATAAAATAACCGTAAAAGGCAGCCCCTCATAAATCCGTTGGAAGTAAACGATCAGAATCAGGTAAAAAAGAAAGAAGCTGAGCGGCAACAGCAAATTGTTGAGGGTAAACTTGGTAAAAGGGCGCGACAAGGAAGCCAAAAACGGAAAATGGTGTGCTGTTAATAAATACGTCGTCAGGTTCCAGCTCATAAAAAATACGCCATAAGCCAGGCCCACAATGTAAAAACTGAGAAAGTTGACAGCCCCCAGATATTCCGGATCGAGGAAAAGGTACTGCAATCCCAGTCGCTGGCCCAATGAACCAGTCATCAGCAACAACAAAAAAAGCCAACTGGCAATCAGCAGCAGATTACGCCTCAGATGTAGAATAATTAACTGCACCGGAAAAGAAAAGAAAATGTTGCTAAACCATTTTATCATAAGGCTGAAAATATAACCGTTTTTTAGGGAATTTAGCTCCTTTGCTCATAACTTGCTGTTCAAATTTTGACATTAAGCTTATATATTTAATATTCACCTAAATTATTAGAAACATCTCTCCTATCTTCGAACGATTACTGTTTGTAGTATATAAGGTTGGCCTCCAAACAGGCTTTAAAGACATTAACCAGTGAGACGTCTTTACAAAACAAAACAAAAATTAGCTAACTTTGCGCTTTTTTTAATTGAGTTCTTTTGAAGGGTATGATGGTAGTTAGTTTACTTCGAAAAATTATCACCGACTCTGCAAAATAACGCTAAAAATCCAACAATCGATGAATATAGCAGTTGTCGGCACCGGCTATGTAGGCTTAGTTACAGGAACCTGTTTTGCGGAAACCGGAAATCAAGTGACTTGTGTAGATATTAACGCCGAGAAAGTGAAACAGATGCAAAATGGAGAAGTTCCCATTTACGAACCGGGGTTGGAACTACTCTTCGAGCGCAATACTCGTCAGGAAAGATTGACCTTTACGACCAATTTGGCCGAAGCCATTAATACCGCACAAATCATTTTTCTGGCCCTGCCCACCCCTCCTGGCGCTGATGGCTCGGCTGATTTATCCTTTATCTTGAAAGTTGCAGATGACCTCGCAAATCTTATTGAAGATTATAAAGTCGTCGTCGATAAAAGTACCGTACCCGTAGGGACATCTGAAAAAGTGCATGCCCGGCTGGCTAGTAAACTGGACGAGCGTCTGTTTGACGTGGTGAGTAATCCGGAATTTCTGCGTGAAGGTGTTGCTGTTGATGATTTTCTTAAACCCGACCGGGTAGTCATAGGCACCAACTCGGAGCGAGCTCGAAAGTTGATGAATCAACTATACAAACCATTTGTCCGCCAGGGTAACCCCATTCTGTTTATGGATGAGCGTTCGGCAGAAATGACCAAATATGCGGCCAATTCCTATCTGGCTACCCGCATCACTTTTATGAATGAAATTGCCAACCTTTGTGAAAAAGTAGGGGCAGACGTAGATATGGTTCGCATGGGTATCGGCAGTGATTCCCGGATTGGCAAACGCTTTTTATTTCCTGGGATTGGTTTTGGTGGCAGTTGTTTTCCAAAAGATGTGCAGGCTCTGGAAAAAACAGCTAACGAATACGAATACGATTTTAAGATTCTCAAATCCGTACTTCAGGTCAATGACCGGCAGCGCGTGGTTTTGGTAGATAAAATCAAGAAGAGGCTTGGCGAAGACTTGACGGGGCGTACCATCTCGATTTGGGGACTTGCCTTCAAACCCAATACAGATGATATCCGCGAAGCACCAGCCCTATATATGATCGACCAATTGCTGGAAGCCGGGGCAAATATCCGTGTTTTTGATCCCGAAGCCATGGATAATGTCAAAGCAATATATGGCGACCGTATCTATTTTGCTCAAGATCAGTACGAGGTTTTGATTGGCGCCGATGCCCTCGCTATTGCTACCGAATGGAGTGTTTTCAGAACTCCGAGTTTCAAAGTCATGAAAGAATTGATGAAAGCCTCTGTAGTTTTTGACGGAAGAAATCTTTATGAACTAGACTTTATGGTAGAAAATGGCTTTTACTACGAAAGTGTAGGTCGCTCAGCAGTGGGGCTTCAAACTTATGCTGAATTAAACAAAGAGGGATAATCGGAAATTTTGAGCCTATTTGACGACAATCGTGAAAGAGAGCTGATTGAAAACATACGTAGATTTACCTTTGCTCGTTAATAAAGAAGTTGTTTAGAATATCCTACTTTTCGCACTTCGCTTTTGCGTAGCCGCTACGGTTATGGTAGAGCATAGTAGGCAAGCAAGGTTAAATAATAATAATTTACAAAACGCTTAACACATGTTTCGGAAACTCGTTTTTCTGGTTTTGCTTGGAGGAATTGTTTCTTGTAGTGGTGGTGAAGAAGGTGGAGCAGCTGACGAAAAAGAAGGCGCTGTGGAGATTTCCCCTTCTCCAAGTGAGGCCAATCTGGAAATGGTGGAAAATAAAGACGACTATGGTTATACAGAGCATTACTACCGCCGTCGCACCGATTTTGCTAAAGAAGGTACCTACACCCGAGTAAATGAGTCAGGCAAGGTAGTAGAAAAAGCAGAATATACCAATGATAGCCTGAATGGTATCCGGGTGATCTTTTTTGAATCCGGTGACACACAATACGTGGAGCGTTATAAAATGGGCGTTTTTATTGGCCCTTATAAAGCCTATTATCAAAACGGACAACTAGCTCAAGAAGGGCAATACATAGATAATGCCATGCAGGGTATGTGGATCAAGTATTACGATACAGGAGAGCTCATGGAAGAAGTAACTTTTGTCGATAATGAAGAAAATGGCCCTTTTCGGGAATACCACAAAAATGGCAAGCTGAAAACTGAAGGCGCTTACCGCAATGGCGACAATGAAGAAGGGCCGCTGAAAATATATGATGAAGCGGGTGAACTGATCAAAGAAATGGACTGTAAATACGGCATCTGCAAAACGGTCTGGGAAAAGAAGAAGTGACCGATATATACTGTTTGCCAAAATAAATACTAATGATTCGACATCTACTTTCTCTCTCCTTGTTGTTTGTCCTTTATGGCACTTCAGCTCAGATTGGAGGCATCAATACCTACGAATTTTTGAACTTGTCGCCATCGGCCCGGATTTCCGGCCTGGGTGGTAATTTGATTTCTGTTCGTGACGATGATGTAAACCTGGGCTATGCCAATCCGTCACTGCTCAATGATGCTATGCATCAACAAATTTCCTTTAGCCATAGCTTCCATGTGGCGGGCATCAATTTTGGTTATGTCTCTTATGGACATCATGTCGAAAAATGGAATACAACCTTTCAGGCAGGTGTGCAATATGTCAGTTATGGAGAATTTAACGCTACCAATGAGTTAGGGGATGTAGAAGGTACCTTTAAAGCTTCAGAAAATGCCATTGTCCTGGGAGCTGCCTACCCGATTTACGACAGGCTTGCCGTAGGGGCAAATGTAAAATTTATCACTTCCAGTTTTGAAAGTTACAATTCCACGGGCCTGGCTTCCGACATTGCGGCCATCTATTATGATACCGCCAAAAGTTTTAATGCCACCATCGTCTTTAAAAATATTGGTACACAGCTGAGTACATATCGTGCTGACAACTTCGAACCGCTGCCCTTTGAAATCCAAATTGGCCTATCCAAACGCTTGAGATATTTGCCTTTCCGTTTTTCTATAACCTATCACCACTTTGATCGCTGGAATGTCCTTTATGATGACCCTAATAAAGAAGAATCTACACTTTCCTTCGGTGACGCACCTACTGAATCTAGTGAGTCGAGCATCTTTTTTGACAACCTGTTCCGACACTTTATTTTTGGAGGTGAATTCTTGTTGGGTAGGAAGGAAAATCTGAGACTTCGGGTGGGGTACAACCATTTTATGCGCAAAGAATTATCATTGGAAGACTTTCGGAGCCTGGCGGGCTTTTCCTTTGGCTTTGGCTTGAAAATTAATCGTTTCCGCCTCGATTATGCCAATACGACCTTTCATCTCGGGTATTCGATGCACCACTTGAGTATTGCCACAAATTTGCAGGAATTTAAGCGCTGACCCTAAGGGCCTTCCAATAACAAAAGCTGAAAAACAATGTTGATCAATCGTTTGCTGACCATTACGTTGATACTCATGGTAGAAATCATGGGTTACGCACAATCCGTTCAAGATAAAGACCTTGTCGACCTCGTCAACCCGCTCATGGGTACCGACTCAGAGTTTAAATTATCAAACGGCAATACTTATCCGGCCATCGCACTACCCTGGGGCATGAACTTCTGGACACCACAAACGGCTAAAATGGGCGACGGCTGGGCCTACGCCTACGATGCGTACCAAATCAGAGGATTCAAACAAACCCACCAACCCAGCCCCTGGATCAATGACTATGCAGCCTTTTCTTTGATGCCAGTAACGGGAAATTTGAAATTCAAAGAGGATGAACGCGGCTCCTGGTTTTCTCATAAAGCCGAAGTGGCAAAACCTCATTATTACCAGGTATATCTTGCCGATTATGATGTGATTACAGAAATAACCCCCACTGAACGAGCCGCACACTTTCGTTTCACCTTTCCAGAAAACGACGAAGCTTTTATCGTTTTGGATGCTTTTAATCAGGGCTCCATGGTGAAAATTATTCCAGAAGAACGCAAGATAATCGGCTATTGCCGCAACAATCATGGAGGTGTTCCCGACAATTTTCACAACTATTTTGTTGCCGTTTTTGACCATGACTTTGAAATCAGTCAGGTATGGAGCGATTCTACCTTATTAAAAAACAAAACAAGCATTTCAGGAGAACATGTAGGCGCCGTTATCGGATTTTCCACCAAAAAAGGCGAGCAGGTACACGTAAAAATAGCCTCCTCATTTATCAGTCCGGAACAGGCCGAGCTGAATTTACAGAATGAAATTGGCGCCGATAGTTTTGAACAGACCAAAACCAAAGCCTGGCAAGCCTGGCAAAAAGAATTAAGCCGTATCCAGATTGAAGATGATCATCCCGATAATATCAAAACCTTTTACTCCTGCTTATATCGGTTGTTATTGTTTCCAAGGAAATTTTACGAATATGACCAGATGGGGAATATCGTGCACTATAGTCCTTACAATGGTCAGGTATTACCCGGTTACATGTTTACCGACAATGGCTTTTGGGACACCTTCCGGGCCGTTTTCCCATTTTTCACACTGATGTATCCCGAACTTAACAGCCACATTATGGAGGGATTGGTCAACACCTATAAAGAGAGTGGCTGGTTGCCGGAATGGGCAAGCCCTGGTCATCGTGATTGTATGATTGGCTCTAATTCGGCTTCTCTGATTGCTGATTCCTATGTCAAAGGTATCCGTGGATATGATGCGGAGGTCTTGTTTGAAGCAATGCTTAAAAACGCCTCAATCAAGGATGGTCGTCCAGTCAATTCCGTTGGCCGCTTGGGCGTAGATTTTTACAATGACCTTGGATATGTGCCCTATGATGTGGGCATCAACGAAAATGCTGCCCGAACACTGGAATATGCTTATGCCGACTTTGCCGTGGCCCAGATGGCCAGCAAAATGAACAAGGAAAAAGAGGCAAAATTATTCTACAAAAAAGCTCAGAATTACCGCAATCTCTACGACCCGGAAAGTGGGTGGATGAGGGGTAAAAATAAAGATGGTCAATTTCAGACGCCTTTCAATCCACTTAAATGGGGTGATGCCTTTACAGAGGGTAATAGTTTACATTACACCTGGTCGGTTTTTCACGATGTGCAAGGCTTGATCAATCTGATGGGAGGGGATGAGGCTTTCGCCAAAAAATTAGATGCGGTGTTCACCATGCCCCCTGATTTTGATGATTCCTATTACGGTTTTACCATCCACGAAATTCGGGAAATGCAGATCGCCAATATGGGCAATTACGCCCACGGCAATCAGCCTATCCAGCACATGATATATCTCTACAATTATGCCCGACAGCCCTGGAAAGCACAGCGGAGGGTGAGAGAGGTCATGGATAAACTCTATGCCCCGACACCCGATGGATATTGTGGTGATGAAGACAATGGGCAGACGTCAGCATGGTACGTTTTTAGTGCGCTGGGTTTTTATCCGGTTTGTCCGGGTACGACACAGTATGCAATTGGTAGCCCGCTATTTAAAAAGGTGACCCTAACCATGGAAGACGGGAAGCTGTTTACGATTACGGCCAAGGGAAATGCCAAAGAAAATATTTACCTCCAAACGGGAAATCTCAATGGGCAAGCCTACAACAAAAGCTGGATTGACCATCACCAGATTCAAAAAGGCGGAGCGTTGATTTTTGAAATGGGACCAAAACCCAATGTTAAGTGGGCTTCGGATAAAAATGCTGTGCCATATTCGTGGTCGAATGGTAAATAAAGAGGCGCTTCAAGATGCAATTTTATGCATTACTGAAGCGCCCCTAATCGGGCCTTTCATTAAACATTATTTATAGAAAGGCTCCATGTTAAATATCATCATTCAAGATTTACTGATCCCACCATACTTTTGAGGTCAATGTAATACCGGCCGGAACATTTTCGATATTGTTATTAATCTCTGTATCCGTATAAATCATGCGCGTCGGAATCTGATTGACATCGCCATTAGGTACCGGTTGCAGTGTAGAAGGGAAACCCGTTCTACGATAATCATTATATGCTTCCATTGAAGAAAACACAAAACCTGCAATGTACTTTTGAGTGATCAGATCGTCCAGGCTATTGAGTGGATTGGCGGCCAGATAAGCATCCTGTGTGGCTTCATCGATGACCGTATTTAGTTCACCATTACCTGACAATTGTCCCATGTGGATACGAATAGCCTCCTCATAAGCTGCCCGTGCGTCATCCTGACGATTGAGTATCCAAAGTGCTTCTGCCTCAATGAATTTCTGCTCGACATAAGTCATCAATGGGAAATCCAAATCGGCATCCAGAAAGTAAGTGCCAATGGATGAATTATCTCCAAGAGAATTGGTTGTTGGCCCCCCATTGACATGCCCTACATACTCACCAACATTGTTCATATCTGCCATTATTGGCAACCGTGGATCATTTTTGGATTTTAACAAAGTAACAAAATGATTGCTGACTTGCATAGCTGTTGCAAACTTGGTAATCCATTGGTTCCAAGGTGATTCAGACCCCGAATCGGATGAATAGGGAAAGCGGGCCTCTGCTTCAGGGCCAGTCATGGCCTTATTTAGTGCCTCTAGTGCAAGGGTAGCTTGTGCCTCAGCATCTTTGACATTGGTCAGGTGCATGTAGTACCGTGCCTTTAGCGCATAAGCTATCTGAATCCAGGCTGCCGGGTCACCACCGAAATAATAATCTCCGCCCCCTACGGTAATAGCCGGGCTTTTGCCTAATTCGGTAATCGCTTCGTCCAATAAGGTTTGCACCCCCTCATATACGGTAGCCTGATCATCGTAGGTAGGTTTGATGTTATTCTCCCTTCCCAGTGCTTCTGTAAAAGGGATATCACCCCACATATCGGCTAGCAATGCATAATTGTGTGCCATCAACAACTTGGCAAGGCCAATATGATGCCACTGCTCAGTTTTTGTCGCAAATTCAATGGTCTTTTTACCATTTATCAAAACTCCGGCATAGGAATAAAAAGCCCACTCATTGTTCATATCCGAAGTGTTGATGCGGTAAGTATCATTAGAAGGCGCATTAGCATTATTGGCAATGTGTTGAATCCATTGTGCTCCTAAGCGACTCCAATTACCTCCACCCACTAAATTGTATGAAGTTGTGGAGGTCATATCCGCAATCAGCAGGTCCAGATCACCGGGTTCTTCGGGTGAATTTGGACTGACATTGATATCCAGATAATCACTGCATGCTCCCAGTCCGACAAGGAGGCTAATCAGCAGTAAAAATTTTATCGATTTATGAATCATTTTCATCATTTTTAATTTAATAATCATTAAAAGGTAACTTGAAGCGCTACGTTATACCCTTTTGTACCTGGGGTAATAAAGTTGTAAAACCCTTGAGCATTAGCACTTCCATAAAGGCTCGTTTCCGGATCTGCACCTGTGAAATTAGGTGCATTTAAATAAAGGTTACGTCCGGTTACCGATAGGTTAAGTCCTTGAATAAAGGTTCCCTTCAACAGTGAGGAGGGCAAAGCATACGATAATGTAACTTCCCGAAGACGAACATAACTGCCATCTTCCACCCATTCTTCTTGAGCGCGTCCCCAATTGAATCTCCAATAAGTTTCGTCATAAGGTACCTCAATGTTGTTGGGTGTTCCATCGGAAAGCACACCATTAGGATAGACAAAACTATTTTCACCGCTGCGATCTTCAGAAGCTTTCGTCACACCATATCCGTTGAGGTAAAAGTTATCCAGGTTAAGGATATCACCACCTTCGCGGATATCAACAAGCACTTTCAGGCCAAGAGATCCAAAATTATCTGTAGTATAGGAAAATCCGTTTTTAATACCTGCAATCCAATCAGGTAGTGTACTGCCAATCACACCCAAACTAGGGTTAACAGTAGCTGGCAAACCATACAACGCTGAATTAGGGTTATCATTGATAATCACCTGCCCATCATCATTTCTATTATATTGAGAGCCCCAGATTACACCGTAACCCTGATTCCGTACAATGTAAATACCCGGGCTGGTAAAACCTCCTAAACGGATGTTTTCAACACCCTCCGTCAGCTCTTCAATAGTACTTTCGTTTTTGGAAAAAGTACCGCCAATCGTCCATTGGAATCCACCTACTTTGACCGGCGTAAATTCCACCAATATCTCAAATCCTTTGTTGCGAAGAGAACCCGCATTCACTAACTGGGCAACTGCTCCAGATGAAGCTGCAATCGGTGCCTGGAAGATTTGATCTTCGGATAAACGATTGTAATAGGACCCCTCAAAACGAATCCGGTTTCTGAATAAAAACAACTCAACACCGGCTTCAATTTCGTTAGTCAACTCCGACTTAAGGCTAGGGTTTCCGATGATGTTACTCACTGTAAAACCATTCTGGCCTAGATAGGGGGAAATGATGTTACCGCGCTGACCGTCACCTACACTACTTTGTACATATAAATCAGGTTGTGTAGCATAAGTAGGCGCATCGTTACCCACCTGAGCATAACCCAAACGGAACTTCAGGAAGGAAAGTACCTTGCTAGTCTGTAGGGATGGAATAGCATCCGTAACTACAAAACTAGCTGAAACACTGGGATAGAAGAAGCTTCTTGCATCTACCGGCAAGGTTGATGACCAGTCATTTCTAGCGGTAGCTGTCAGGTATAAATAGTTCTTATATCCTACAGTAGCCGTCGCATAAAGCCCTATTAAACGGCGATGATCCAAGTTTTGCGAAGCACTTACTGTAGAAGCATTGGATAGGTTGAAAAAATTGGGTATCGAAAGTTCGACGCCCTGAGTAAATAGGCGATCTGTTCTTTGGTCATTGATCTGTGATCCTAAAATCACGTCCAGATCAAAATTATCAAAGCGTTTGTTCATCTGCAATAAGAAGTCATTATTGATCTGGAGATACTTAATGTCATCCTCATATACGCGACCTGTTGGGTAACTACCCAAGGTGCCACTAACTTGACGAAGCAATCGCTGATCTGTGTAAACATCTGCACCAAGTCTATTAATCAGTTTTAACCAGGGTGTGAATTGATAGCTTACTGATAAATTTGGCAGAAAACGATTGACTTTACTACTTAAGTTATTATTATCTACCAGAAAATAAGGGTTGTTTCTGGCGGTTCGATACAAACGCTGAGTACCATCGGGATTTAGATAATCCCCGGGGCCATCTCCCTGCATATTGTAGGTAACTGGAGCACCGTATACAGTCCACATAAAGGATTCCCGCCCATTACCTTCGGTAGAGGTAGTAAGGTCTGTCTGAGTATAATTAATGGAGGCACTAATGGTAAGTTTATCTGTAAAATCATTGCTGAATTTAGCCAAAAAACTATGCCTGTCCAGATCATTATTCCGAATAATACCTTTTTCTATCTTATTAGAATAGGATACATAGTAGTTGGAATTGACTCCTCCACCCGAAATAGACAATGAATTGTCAAAATTGGAACCTGTTCTAAAAAAATCTTTTGCATTATCGTAAGTCCTGATAGGCTGGCCATTTGGATCATAATCCCCATTGGCATCAACCCGCAGGGTATCAATCCGCGCTCCATAGGAATTGCTATTGAGCTGCCCCGGATTGTTACCGTTAAAATAAGTGCCGTTCTGTCCCTGAGAATACTTGGTTTGAAATTCCGGTAACCGCGCCTCACTAAACCCGTAATTGGAAGATAAAGTGATTTGTGGTTTGGCATTTTTAATACCACTCTTGGTGGTAATCAACACCACGCCATTAGCTGCCCTTGATCCGTAGAGCGCAGTAGCACTGGCTCCTTTTAGTACGGAAAGTGATTCTACATTGGCTGGGTCGATATCGACACCCCGGTTACTGGTACCTCCATAGAAAAGCGGAGAATCACCATTGCCCCGACCATTGCTATCATTTTGGCCACCACCAAAGGTCTGAGAGTTATCGATAGGAACACCATCGATGACAAACAACGGTTCGTTGTTTCCCAGGAAGGAGGAGTTTCCTCGAATAACTACCCGGGAAGAAGAGCCAGCCTGACCGCCGGAACTAGTCACCTGGACGCCAGAGAATTTTCCGGCAAGCGAGTTCACAATGTTGGCCTCTCTGGACTTGATGAGTTCATCACCCTCAACTTGCTCTACTGAATAGGTTAGGGATTTCTTTTCCCTTTCGATGCCCAATGCGGTGACTACAGCAGTTTCCAGGGTAATACCCTCTTCCAGAACTACATCAATCACACTTGAAACACCAATTTCAATTTCCTGGGAAGTATAACCCGTATAGCTGAATACCAGAGTCGTTGCCTCATCTGGAACATTCAGGCTATATTTCCCATCAAAATCAGTAATAGTACCGGTGCTTGTACCTTCTACTAGCACACTTGCCCCAATTAGGGGCTCTCCTTTTTGGTCGGTTAGGGTTCCGGTTATTGTTCGTTGAGCAATAAGCAGGGCACCCGTAAATAAGACCAAGCTAAAAATCAGCAGGAGTCTTTTCATAGCTAAGATATTTAAGGTTAAGAAAATGTAGATATAGCAATCCCCTTTGCAGGAGGATCATTTATTCCATTGCAATAAAAAATCAACTAACCAGACAGAAATATCCCGGCTAGTAGAGTTAGCTTAAAATGATTCAGGTTGCCCTGAATTTTTTGGAAATAGTTTGATGAAGAGGCGAGAAAGGCAGTTTATCACCAGTTATTTGGAGCTTGTTTTGATATTTGGCGGTGTTAACAGAATGTGTTACAAAAAGTTGTCGTGCATCGTTTTAAATGCACGACAACGAAAATTTGGATTAGTATGAAAAAAACTCTCATTAGTTCCGAAGGAAAAGAGTTGCCAGCCCTTTCGGCAACTCTTCATATTTAAATTCCACACACGTTATCTTTCAGGATGCAAGGTAGGTCTAAAGCCGACTTCCTACAACTGCCCATTTGGGTAGTTTTTTGAAAAATATTCAAAATAAACAATTGATAAACAGTTGATTATAAGCAATAGAGGGTTTGCTCCAAAAGGTGCGTTTACCCTTTGGACGAGTCTTGAATTAGTTGTTCTGCCGATATGATTTTTCGGCTACAACAACTTAAGCTAGTCCGACTCTTGTTGCTTTGAGCACGGCTTCATGACGGCTATTCACCTGTAGCTTTTTGTATATATTTTTAAGGTGAAACCGCACAGTATTCGGGCTTACAAAAAGGTTTTTTGCAATGTCCCTATAGTTTTGGCCTTCACAAAGAAGGTCAAGTACTTCTTTTTCTCGTTTTGATAGTTGAGGAAATGGGTTTTGTTGAGCACTGAAAAAAGAGACAACTCTGCGAGCTACATAAGTACTCATTGGTGCACCACCGACGCGAATTTCCCGGATGGCACTCAATAGCCTCGATGGAAAAATACTCTTGGAAAGGTAACCATAAGCACCAGCCTTAAGGGCTTGAAAAATATGCTCGTCATCAGTATACGCAGTAAGCATAATGACATCTAAATCCGGAAGTGTCTGCTTGAGTATTTTGACACACTCTATGCCTGACATTTCAGGTAATTCTATGTCCATTAATACAACATCAGGGCAGAGGATCGGAATTTCTTCAAGAGCAGATTCTGCATCGCAATATGTTCCGGAACACCGGAATCCATCAGCGGCGTCAAGCAGTTTCTGCAGTCCTTCTCTGATGTCTCTTTGATCATCAACGATTGCTACAGTGATCATTTTTTTATGTTTAGTCGGATGAAATACAAACCGTTACCAAATAGATTTTACCTGTTTGGCAATTTACTTTAGCTAAACATTGAGTGATGATGATGATGTGGCGAGATGTTAGCTTAAGTAAATATTTCTTTTGGAATTGGGGTCGTCTTTTTTAAAGACAGTCTATTTTATGTATGGTTGCTTTTTGTTAACTTTTTTTCAAAATTAATTAATAAATAATTCAAAAAATTGCCGCTTTTATTGTTTAAAAGTTCTAAAAAACAGTTTATTAATTGTTTATTCATAATGAGAACGAAATAAACATACTAAATGCTGTTTATGGTACTATGTATTCAATGCTGATACTGGTTCCCTCGACTGAGGTAGAAGTTATGGTGAGCTGAGCTCCTATGGTTGCGGCCCGGGCTTGCATATTTTTCAAACCGGAACCGAGGTAGGAGCGAGTGGTGTCAAATCCTTTGCCACAATCAGACAAATTAAAGCAGAGTCTGTTTTTGTGAAAACTGACATCCAGGCTGACAGCATTACTGTCAGCATGTTTTAGCACATTATTCATAGCTTCTTTAAGAATCAGCAAAAGCTGTTTTTTGGCACCAATTGGTAGTAATTTCTTACTTTGATTGCCCTTTTGCTTAAAAGTAAAATTAATTCCCGAATCTTCAAAAATCGCATCCGCACTTTCCCGTATCCTAATCAGAAGGTCTTCAACAGCATCCCGTCCAGGATCAATAGCCCAAATCAGGTCCCGCACTGCTTCATAAATTTCTTTGGAAGATTGCGAAATCTTTTCCAGGTGAACAGCCGTAGTGTGATCTGCCTGCTCATCCAGTTCCTGCCGAACCAGCTGACTATACATCTGGATAATCGACAGGTGTGTGCCTAATTCATCATGGAAATCCCTGGCTATTTGCTTACGCAATTTTTCAAGCCTGAAATCTTCCCTTCTTTTCCATATATACCACCAAAGAATGACAAGCAGCAGCATGCCGATATATATCAACCATTGGTAGCCGGTTACTTCCCACTGAAGAAGGAATAAACCGAAGGGTAAGCATTTCATACAGGTGATTTCCGTAATAGGCAATGCCAAGCTAATACCTTATGGCGGAGTTTACACCTACACAAGTATGTAGTATTTGTAGATTAGTAATCAAAATTGCAAAATATCACTTCTAGTCTGCGACCAACATTGCTGCTCCATAAACACCAGCACTATCACCAAGTTTTGGCCGAAGAAAAATGGTATCTAACCGGGGATTAAATAAGAATGGCATTATGGCTTCCAGCCCCTCTGTATATAAAAGGCTAATGTTTCCAAGCCCTCCACCTAGAATGATGGCATCCGGATCAAGTGTATTGATGATATTGGCCATGCCTTTGCCAAAATAATGTATCAGCCTTTTTATCGTTTTATCCGCGATTTCATCCTGTTGTTTTCCATATCTGTTCACGATCTCCTGCAAGGATAACGTCTGTCCGGATAATTCACGATAATAACGCTCCAGTGCCGGACCGGCAATTACGGTTTCCACGCAACCCAAATTTCCGCAATAACAGACCCCTCCGGATTCATCTAAAAAGGAATGCCCCCATTCTCCCCCAATTCCTTGTCTGCCATTCCATACTTTACCGTCAAAAACGATGCCTCCTCCTACACCGGTGCCCATAATCACTCCAAAAACAAGTTTAGCCCCGGGAGCGCCCTCCACAGCAGCCCCCATTTTGGCCTCGGCAATGGCAAAACAATTCGCATCGTTAGCCAATGTAAAAGACAAACCCAGGCGTTCCTCCAAATCCTTTTTAAATGGCTGACCATTTAAGGCAGTTGTATTGGCATTTTTATGAAGTTGGGTAATTGGATCCAGCGTACCAGGGGTGCCCATGCCAATTTTTTTGGGTTGTAGACCGGTTTGGGCTTTTAATTGATCAATCAATCCACCTACACGCTGAATAATATGATCGTATCCCTTTTCCTTTTCAGTTGGAATGCGCTGTCGGGCCAATTCTCGAAAACCCGTTTTGCCCGGTTCAAGAACTACACCCTCAATTTTGGTGCCTCCCATATCGATTCCCCAGATGCTTTGCATAATTTTTATTTAAAGTTAAAGTTAGTATGCTTTCCCTAAATTCATAAATTTTGGGGCCCAATAATCAATCCATCTTCCAATTCTGATAATAACTTTGCCTTAAAGATCAAAAGCCTGTGACTTTTTGTAATTTTACGCCATATTATTTATAGCGAATTGATTACCGGAACCAGTGTTCCCGTACCTATGACAGAAAATAAAGCATCAATTAAGGAGGTTAAACCTGGCCTTGGCCTGATTCTTGAATTGAAAACAGCAACGGATAACGATAAACCAATTTACCTCGCGGGGAATTTTAATAATTGGGAAGCCCCGGATGAAAATTACCGACTAAAGAAAATTGATGCCGGACATTATCGTTTTGTATTCCCCAATCGAGAGATATTGCCTATTCCTTTGGAGTACAAATACTTACGTGGAAACTGGCAACAGGTGGAATTGGATGAATACAGCAATACAACGCCTAATCGGCAACTCTGGTCGTTAGAAGATCGTGTTCTTGATTATGTACCTCAATGGCAAAAAGATGGCCTGGATTATCCAGCTGATAAATTGCCCATTATAGAAATTTTGTCCGAAGATTTTGAAATCCCGCAATTGATCAAAACTCGCCGGATTTCAGTTTTATTGCCCCACAATTATCATAAAACCGATCAGCGCTACCCGGTGCTCTACCTCCAGGATGGACAAAACCTTTTTGATGATTTTGCTCCTTTTGGGAATTGGGCCGTGAATAAAAAATTAGCAGTATTGACGGAAAAAGGCTTTGGCGATATTATTGTCGTTGCCATTGATCATGCAGAAGAGGATCGAATTGCCGAATTTACGCCTTCATTTAATACCAAGTTGGGCCGGGGAGATGGTAAGAAATATGTCCGGTTTTTAGCAAATACGCTCAAACCATACGTCGACAAACATTTCCGTACCAAGCCAGGTTGTAAAGACACAGGTATCGGAGGAAGCTCAATGGGAGGCTTGATAAGTATTTATGCTGGATTTATGTATCCGGAGGTATATAATAAATTGATGATTTTTTCACCATCTTTGTGGGTCAGCCCAACGGTACCCTTTCAAATCATTAATTTTGAAGACATACCCGATATGAAAATCTACCTTTATGGAGGAGCAGCAGAGGGGGAAAGTATGATTCCAAATTTAAAGCGTTTTAGAGAAACTATAAATCGACAAGGGCAGGCAAGGAAATTTGACTTCAACCTTTCAATAGACCCTAAAGGCCAACACAATGAAGCTCGATGGGGAGAAGAATTCCCCAAGGCTGTGGAATGGTTGTTTTTTAATAATTTAGGCAAAAGGTGAGGTATGCGTTTAACCGATTAAATTAACACGAATAACCTGCTTCATCCCAAAAGGCACCTATAACATGACTATTGACTTTTTTAATACCCTAGACCGACAGCAGCCAGAAATCTTGCTAATCCCCGTAGCTAATGATAACCATTATGACGAAAGTCTGCAATCAATAGCTGCCATGACAAAGTTGGAGATTGCATTAATCGAAAAAGGTTTCAAGGCTGAACTTGGAGAAACATTACCTCTGTTTGCGCAAGGTAAACGTATTTACCTGCTGGGATTAGGCAATAAACCTTCCTTTCAGGAAATTTTAAAAGTATTCCGTTCTTTTGCCCACAAAACCCGGCAAAAATTAACGCCTATAATTGGCGTAAGTTTTAAACATCAGAACCTGCCCACCGGCTTTCCTGCATGGGTTGAAGCGATTACAAATGGATTGATGCTGGGCACTTATCAAATCGGGAAATTCAAATCGGAACAAGATAACTCACATCCTTTGGCGGTGCCAGAGTCAAAATTGTTGTTTGATATTGACGAAACTCACAAAGATCGGGCACGAGAGGCTGCTGATAAAGGGCTGGCTATTGCGGAAACGCAACTCAGAATATTTGACCTGGTAAATGCTCCGAGTAATAAAAAGCTGCCAAGTGATCTGGCGGCCTGGGCCGTGCAATCAGGCAAAGCATACAATTATTCTGTGGAGGTTTTCGACATGAAAAAAATCCAAGCAGTTGGCCTGCATGCCTTATTGGCCGTCAACCGGGGCAGTGAATATCCGGCATCCTTTATTATAATGGAATACAAACCTAAAGGAGCTAAGCAACTCAAAAAAATAGGCCTGGTAGGCAAAGGCGTGACCTTCGACACAGGAGGTTTATCCATCAAACCTTCGACCAATATGCACTATATGAAAAGTGATATGAGCGGAGCGGGTGCTGTTTTTGGTGCGATGGAGGCGGCCGCCAAGCTGAAATTGCCAGTTCACCTGATTGGCATTGTTCCGGCCACAGACAACAGTGTTGACGCCACTGCTATCAAACCAAGTGATGTAATCGAATCTTATAGCGGCAAAACCATTGAAATCATTGATACGGATGCTGAAGGACGCTTGATCCTGGCAGATGGCCTTGCCTATATGAACCGGCATTTCAAACCCGATGTTATGATTGACCTCGCTACATTAACCGGTAGCGCCGTTCGCACCTTTGGCTATCAGGTGGCAGCTTTGTTTTCCAATAATGATCAATTGGCCAACCAACTTAGCCAGGTGAGTGAAAGTAGTGGCGAATGGGTTTGGCGATTACCAATCTGGGATATCTATAAAGATGACCTGAAATCTGATGTAGCTGATATACGCAACTTTAGTGGAAAGCCTCTGGCCGGAGCAATCATGGCTGCCAAATTTTTGGAAGCTTTCACTGGTGAGCATCCCTGCTGGGCGCACCTGGATATTGCCGGGGTTGCTTTTAACGATTCGGAATTTTCTACCCAGAAAAGTTCTACCGCCTATGGCGTCAGATTATTGACAGAACTTGTAAAACTCCTGGGGGAACAAGGGAAGGGTTGAAAAACGAATAACACGATAAATTAACAACTATCTAAGATAATCCACCTAGTTATGTCAAAACCCCTTGTTTTTCTCTGTATCTCCTGCTATTTTAAAGGGAGTGATTTTCTGCGTGCAAGCAAAAAAATTGGCAATACCGTTTATTTGCTGACCAGTAAAAACCTGGAAAATTCCCCTTGGCCAAAAGAATCAATAGAGGAATTTTTCTTCATGGAAAGTGACGCCAATACACCCGAAAACATGGCGAATATGGCCAAAGGCCTGGCTTGGTTAATGCGTACCAAAAAAATTGATCGCATTGTTGCCTTGGACGATTTTGATGTAGAAAAAGCAGCTTATCTAAGAGAAGAATTTCGCATTCCGGGTATGGGGCAAACTACAGCACGCTATTTTCGCGATAAACTGGCCATGAGAATTATGGCAGCTGATGCTGGTATTCCTGTACCTCCTTTCAGCGCACTCTTTCATGATGCCGATATCCGCAAATTCGTAGAGCAAGTGCCTGCTCCATGGGTTGTAAAACCCAGAGCAGAAGCCTCAGCAACAGGTATTCGAAAAGTTAATTCGGCAGAAGCTTTGTGGCAGGTATTAAATGATTTGGGCGATGACCGGCATAAATACCTAATTGAACAGTTTAAACCGGGAGCAGTGTATCACGCCGATGCCCTGACCATAGATGGGAAAGTGAAATTTTGTCGCGTTTCACAATACCTGAATACGCCTTTTGAGGTAGCACATGGTGGTGGAATTTTCCGCTCCCATACCGTAGAATTTGGAAGTAAAGATGATAAAGCGGTACAAAAATTCAATGAAAAAGTGATGAAGGCATTTGGCATGCAATTCAGTGCCTCACATACTGAGTTTATTCGTTCCCTGGAAGATGACAAATTTTATTTCCTGGAAACTTCCTCCAGAGTAGGGGGCGCTCACGTTGCAGAGATGGTGGAAATGTCGTCCGGAATCAGCCTGTGGTGGGAATGGGCGAGGATCGAAACAGCTATGGCCCAGGATATACCTTACCAATTGCCGCCCGTACGTAATGATTACGCAGGGATTCTGGTTTCCCTGTCTAGATTCCAGCATCCGGATTTGTCACCATTTGATGACCCCGAAATTGTTTGGCGTATGGACAAAGATTATCACGTAGGGTTGATTATTCGCTCAAATCGGCGGGAACGTATCCTGGAACTTCTGGACAATTATGCTGAAAGGGTATTTCAAGGATATCACGCCAGTGCTCCAGCGCCTGACAAGCCAACGCACTAAGCCTTTTACGCTCTTTGGGCCCGATTCAAATAAGTGAACAAGTCTTTAATTGACACCATTCGAAAATGTCTTCCTTACTCCTATTCGTATAAAGGAATATACATTATTCCTAAATTTCCCTTAAATTGGATATTAGAGCATGTTTCGAAAGGGGTAAAAACTAGTATTCCATTTTCTACTTCCCCTTGGAAATAACTCTGCTATTGATTCACCGCAAGACTCCACAGTTATGAAACAATTAATGGTCATATTGTTGATAGGGTTAGCGTGTATACCCATTTCGGCACAGCAGGTAATGGATAATGAGCGTTTAGCTGAAATCCTGGATACAGAAACGGAGAAAGTAACTGGAGAAACGGGATTTTGGGAAGTGGAATATAGAAATCACATGTTACTGGTGGTCACGGATCCTGAAAATAATCGAATGCGTATTTTCACGCCGGTTATTGAAGAACGGCAAGTGGAAAAAGACATCTTAATCGCTATGTTAGAAGCCAATTTTCATAGTGCGCTGGATGCCAAGTATAGTATTTATGAAGGATTTGTGATCAGTGTATTCACACACCCATTAAAAGAATTGTCCAGTTTTCAATTTATTGATGCATTGCAACAGGTCGTTAATCTGGCTAATAATTTTGGAACCACCTTTTCCAGTACTGATCTGATTTTTGGAAGTGGAGGTGACGATGCTGATGCAGAAAAAAGAATCAATAAAAGTCCAAGTAAAAAGAAGAGGACTTAAAACACCAGTGTTGTTGCACAGAGGCCGGCCAATGCATGACAGAGCCATTCCTTAGTTAACTGATTAGTTGAGTGAAGAAACGGCTCAGCGATGGGAAACCACCTGTTTTAACCTCGTTATGCCCCTTTGAAGCAACGCTACCGAAAAAACTTGCTACTTTTGCGGCAAATAGATGTAACAATATGGCTTTTGTTAGTGAAGAAATTATTGATGGCATTGCCGGGCAGTTTGGCGAAGATGGGGCAGCTTATGAAAAGGCAGTTGAAGCATTGCAACAACACCAGCCCATTCTTTTAGGGTATCTGTTTTCTGAGAACTTTGAGGCATTCACCCAGGAGGAACGAGAATTCATGCTGTATTTACTGTTGGTTATTTGGTATTCCTACGAAAAGGTACATGGCACCATTCCCGTAATTACTGAAGCCTTATTAGAAGAAGCCGATGAAAAAAACTGGACCCTGATTAATGAGGTACGTGGTGGCCGTTTCCGGGACCGCCTGGATGTTTTTTTTGACCAAACCACACAGGAAGACCTGCTGGCCTTTGTCGAAGACGCATTGGCTGAAGACGAGGATCAACTAGTGACGGCGGAGGGTCGTGAAGCAATTTTCATTACCCTTAAGTCCATCATAGACTGCCTGCAAACAAGCGTTTAACTTTGTTCTTCCCGCAATGCCCGGCGCAAAATTTTACCTACATTAGTTTTGGGTAGCTCCTTTCGGAATTCTACTACCTTCGGAATTTTATAACCCGTGAGATTTTCCCTGCAGTAGCTGATAATTTGTTTTTCAGTCAGTGATTTATTCTTTTTTACAATAAAAACCTTGACAACTTCTCCTGATTTTTCATCGGGAATACCAATCGCTGCAACTTCCAATACATCCGGATGTGCGGCAATAACCTCTTCCACCTCATTGGGGTATACATTGAAGCCCGATACCAGAATCATATCTTTTATACGATCCACAATTTCAAAAAATCCGTCTTCTGACATTTTGGCAATATCTCCAGTGCATAACCAACCATTTCTAATCGTTTTTGCCGTTTCTTCTGGCCGGTTATAATAACCTTTCATGACCTGTGGCCCTTTTATCTGAATTTCACCCACCTCCCCAACAGGAACCGGCATATCCTCTTTATTGACTATTCTGATATCCGTAGAAGGCACAGGTAATCCGATTGTCCCAAGGCGTCCTGTTCCATCCAGAGGGTTGGTGGTAGCTACCGGAGAAGTCTCTGTTAAGCCATAGCCTTCACTCAGAAAACAGCCTGTTATTTTTTGCCACTTTTCAGCTACTGGACGTTGTACAGCCATGCCGCCGCCAACGGTTATTTTCAAATGACTAAAATCAATACTGCTAAATTTTGGGTGATTGACCAATGCATTAAACAGGGTGTTTACCCCTGTGACCAAAGAAATAGGATAACTCTTCATGGCTTTGATTACCGATGAAAGATCCCGTGCGTTCGTAACCAATACAGATAACGTGCCGATGCTCATTAGTGCCAGACAATTAACCGAAAAAGCAAAAATGTGATACAGCGGTAGTGGACAGAGTGCAATTTCTTTGCCATCCTCCAGAAAAGGCTTCATCCAGGCCCGGATTTGCAACATATTAGCAACCAGATTCCGATTGGTCAACATCGCTCCTTTGGCCACTCCGGTAGTCCCTCCAGTATATTGCAGGATAATGACGTCGTCGGCACATGCCTCAAAGGATTTTAAGGTAAACTTTTTGCCTTGTTTTAGAGCTTCGGTGAAGCTAACCGTATTAGGGATATCATATTTGGGTACCAAGCCCTTTATTTTACGTACCACAAAATTGACCAGACAACCTTTCACGGTTCCGAGCATTTCTCCAATACTTGTTACAATAACCGTTTTGATCTGGGTATCTCCCAGAATTTTTTCCAGGTTGGCTGCAAAGTTTTCGGCGATGATGATTGCTTTAACACCTGAGTCGGTAAACTGATGACGCATTTCCCGTGGCGTATATAAAGGATTCGTATTTACCACTACCAGGCCCGCCCGAAGTGCCCCAAATAGCGCAATTGGGTACTGCAACATATTGGGCATCATTAGACCAATCTTGTCGCCGGGCTCAAGCCCCCTTGAATGCAGGTAGGCACCAAACTGTTTGGAGTGCCGATCAAGCTGATCAAAAGTAAGCTCCTTTCCCATACAGGAAAAAGCAGGTTTGTCCCGGTATTTTTCAAAAATCTCGGTAAAAAGATCAACCAAAGATTCATAACTAGAAGGGTCAATATTTGCTGGTATTCCACTTGGATAATGGGTTAACCATGGCCTTTGTTCACTCATAATTCCATTTGTAGTTTTATGAAAGTTGTTTTGCAGAGCGCAGGACGCGATTAAATCGGATGGCTTCCCATCGCTGAGCCGTTCCTTCACTCAAATGTCTGCCAAACATTTGCCTTGTTGGATCACTCAGTCATGTCATCGCCCTGTCTTGCGCAGCACCACTATAACTAAAAGTGCCTAAATTTACAAATTTTAAGATTATTCCGAATTTTATCTCAATCTCGATTACCTTTCAGCATAACATAATTTGAATTGGTGTTTCCTTTCTTTAAAATACGCGACTTTTTTATTGATTTTTTTAAATTTTCCCATAATATGCATACCTTTGCGCGGCAATTTAGGTAGGGCTTTACTAAGTCCTTCTTATTGAGCGTATTAAAACTATATTTTTTAACCTGTCTGTTATATGAACAGACTCAAAAGCATTCTTTCAATGCTAGATGATAAAGAACTTGAAAAAGAGGGGCAGGAAACCCCTGAAAATGTGGAGTCAACTCCGGAAGAACAGTCAACGGAGGAAACCAAATTGCAGGCTGAAGTAACCAATACTGAGGAAGTAAAGGAAAAAGCCGAAGCTGCCGCTGAAAAAGTGGAAGAAGTAACCGAAACTGTTGCTGAGACTGAAGCAGAGGAAGAAACTGAAACTGATGATGACAGTGACAGTGATGAGGACGAGGATACAGATACAGATACAGAAGGGTCAAAAGAAGACGAGGACGAAGACGAGGATGAACTAGAGCTGGTTGAGGATGACGATTCTGCTTTGCAGACCGCTCATGATGATTTTGACTGGTCAAAGACTGGAAAAAATGCCTTGCCGTATTCCGAATCTGAAATTGAGACTTACCTGGAGCAGTATGAGTCAACACTTAGCTCTGTAGTAGAAAATGAGATTGTAAAAGGTAAAGTAACCTCTATCCATGACGGAGATGTCGTATTGGACATCAACTTCAAATCGGATGGTTTAGTACCACTCTCAGAATTTCGTGACAACCCAGATTTGGCCGAAGGTGATGAAGTGGAGGTGTATGTTGAGCAGCAGGAAGACGCCCGTGGGCAATTGGTACTTTCTCGCCGCAAAGCAAAACTACTTCGTGCTTGGGAGAGCATCGTAGATTCTTATGAGAACGGAACAGTGATCAGAGGTACGGTTATTAGCAAAACCAAAGGTGGTTTGATTGCTGATACCGGTGGTTTGGAAACATTCTTACCTGGGTCCCAAATTGACATCAAGCCAATTATTGATTACGATTCATACGTTGGTAAAACGATGGAATTCAAGGTGGTGAAAATTAATGAAGCCATTAAGAATGCCGTTGTATCACACAAAGCACTGATCGAAAGCGATCTGGCCGAGCAACGCGAAGCCATTATCGCCAGTCTGGAAAAAGGTCAGGTACTGGAAGGATTGGTCAAAAATATTACCGATTTCGGGGCCTTCCTCGATCTGGGTGGTGTGGACGGTCTGCTTTACATTACTGATATTTCCTGGGGTCGTATCAACCACCCAAGCGAAGTACTGGCACTTAACCAGAAGATCAATGTCGTGGTACTTGATTTTGACGAAAACAAAAAACGGATTTCTCTGGGTCTTAAGCAATTGCAACCCCATCCTTGGGAAGTGCTCAGCAGCGAGATCAAAGAAGAATCTGTGGTTAAAGGAAAAATCGTCAATATTGAGGATTACGGAGCTTTCCTTGAAATCCAGCCAGGTGTTGAGGGCTTGATCCACGTTTCAGAAGTAACCTGGAGCAATCAGCCTATCAATGCCCGTGAATACTTCAAACTGGGTCAGGAATACGAAGCAAAAGTGGTCACAATCGACCGGGAAGACCGGAAGATGTCACTCAGTATCAAACAATTGAGTGAAGATCCTTGGAGCAATATCGAGACTCGTTTCCCAGAAGGAAGCCGCCACAGTGGAGAGGTGAAAAACCTGACGCCTTATGGTGTTTTTGTTGAATTGGAAGAAGGTATCGGTGGAATGGTACACATTTCCGACCTGTCTTGGACCAAGCGTTTTTCTCATCCTTCGGAATTTACCAAAGTGGGAGAAACAATTGACATCTCTATCCTCGATATTGATAAGGACAACCGCAAGTTGTCACTCGGCCATAAACAACTGGAAGAAAATCCATGGGATACTTTCGAAAATGTATTCCCTGTAGGTTCTTACCACGAAGCGACTATTTTGCGTCGTGATGACCGTGGTGCCATTGTACAGTTGCCTTATGGACTGGAGGCTTTTGCACCAATCAAACACATTAGAAAAGATGATGGCGCCTTAGCGGAAGTGGAAGAAACATTGACCGTGAAGGTGATTGAATTCAACCGCGATGACAAACGTATCTTGGTATCACACTTGCGTTACCTGGACGACATCCGCCGTGAAGCAGACGAAGTGGTGAAGAAAGAAAAAACAGAAGAGAAGAAAGCTACCCGTTCTGCCGTTAAGCGTCAGCAATCTAACGTTGAAAAGAGCACCCTTGGTGATCTGGACGTGTTTGCTGATCTGCAATCATTGGTGTCCGATGACGACGAGAAAGAAGAGACAGAAGATTAATTTTCATTAATTTCTGTAAAAAATATAGCCTTGTAGCATTTCGCTGCAAGGCTTTTTTTATTTTGCGAATGAATCAGTTGAATCATGAGCCATATAATTGTGGAAATCAAGGCAAAATGTACAAATGTTGAGCCTATTCGGAATTTTCTCCAGAAACGGAATGCGCGTTTCATGGGTCAGGATCATCAGGTGGATACCTATTTTAAAGTACCAAATGGCCGGTTGAAATTGAGAGAAGGCAATATTGAAAATAACCTCATTCATTACCATAGAGGCAATCAGGCTGGCCCTAAACGATCAGAAGTAACCCTTCATGCTGTCAGCAATACCTCGTCGCTTAAGGCTACATTGGAGGCGGGTAATGGGATATTGACTATTGTTGATAAGCTTCGCGAAATCTATTTTATTGATAATGTAAAGTTTCATATTGATGAGGTGAAAAGCCTCGGTACATTTATAGAAATTGAAGCCATTGATCTGGATGGAACCCTTGGAGAAATAAAAATCAGAAAACAGTGCGAGCACTATTTGCAGGCTTTCGATATCAAGGATGAAAATCTAATCGAAGTGTCCTATAGTGATATGTTGCTTACTGGGAAATAGACCAACATGAAATATTTTGCTAAGCTGTTGCTTTTCGGGGAATACACCATTATCCATGGCTCACAAGCTTTGGCTATTCCTTTTTCGCGGTTCAAAGGTGCCTGGCGTTACGCTCCTGATAAAAAGGACAGGCAAAAAAATTTGGTGGCTTTCGCCAAATACCTATCCAAAGGCATGGATTCAAAAAACCCAATCGTCCAATTAGATATCGATCTGTTGGAACAAGACCTGGAAGAAGGCCTTTATTTCAAATCCAATATTCCGGTAGGTTATGGACTCGGCAGCTCAGGGGCACTTTGTGCAGCGGTTTACGACCGGTATGCCTTAGACCCCTATCATCGGAAAGATGCCAAAAACTATCCGGAATTAAAGGAGTCTCTGGCTTGGATGGAACGTTTTTTTCACGGTTCCAGCTCCGGTATAGACCCCTTTATATGTTACCTCAAACAGCCTGTTTTGCTCGGTGGAAAACGCCCGGTACGGCTACGAAAGTTTCCGGACACCGAAGACCTACCCTTCCATTTATTTCTGCTCAATACCGGAAAAGCCCGTCAGACCCAACCTTTAGTTAACCTATTCCTAAAAAATTATGAGCAGAAGAAATATTGCAAAAAAATAGAAAAAGTGCTCGTACCTACTGTAGAAGAAGCCATCGACAATTTCCTCAAAGAAGAATGGAAATCGCTTATTAAACGATTTCGGGAAATTAGTGAGCTCCAGTGGACATACTTTAGAGATATGATCCCTGATACAGTAGCACCCCTCTGGAAAAAAGGTATTGAAAGCGGGGACTTTTCTTTGAAATTGTGTGGTGCCGGTGGTGGCGGGTATATGCTGGGGTTGACAAAAGACACTAGTGTCTTGAAAAAACTCGAAAAACGCTTTCCTATAGAACTTGTCTTTGAATAGGGTTGTTACACATCTGCCCCTATAACAACACAGGGCCCCGCCGAAGCGGGACCCTGGCTAGAAATGGGGGGGGGACACAACAAAATGTTGTTATTTGACCACAACAAAACGTTGGCTGATACGCTGTCCGTTATGGTGGATTAGTATCAGATAAGTGCCGCCATTCAATTGGCTGACATCCAGTTGTTGTTCATTTTTACCGGGTTGAATATTCCAGCTTTGCAGGCGAATGACCTGCCCAAGTAAATCGACAATCTGCATTTGTGCCAAACCTTCCGTTTCACTATTATAACGGATATTCAGTTGTTCCCTGGTCGGATTGGGGAAACAATCCAATTGATCAAGATTGTCCTGGAAGGTATTACTTGCTCTATTGTCATTCTCATCCGAAAGGTTGCCGCCACTGAGACAGAAATTGGTGGTTTCCGATGCACCAAATGATCCACCTGAAGCAAGCGTTGAACCACCGCCACTAACGGTATAAGAACCATTGCCATAAGCACAGCAAATACCATCGCTATAAGCGTCAAAAATGGTGAAATCATAACAACCATCAGGCAGACATTCTGTAATATTGACTGTTGAACCATCAGGTTGAGATCCATAGGTTCCTCCAGAAGCAACCAGGGTATTACCAGCATTTCTGATTTCCCAGCTCGTTTCCTCCGGATAGTTATCCAGCGTAATACTTACGGTTACATCCGTACAACCACTGCCACCGCCACTAGTAGATAAACTTAGGGCATCAATAGCCATATCACCTTGCCAGGTCGTTCCAGTGGTTCCTACAATACGTAGCTCAACACCATCACCGGTATAAGTAGCTAAATCGATATTGGCAGTCTGCCAGCTATTGCCCTGATTACTGCTTTTGGACCATAAGGTAGTCCAGCTGCTACCACCATTGGCACGGGCTTGAAGACTTAAACTACCCATGTTTGAAGCCCCATACATATGATATTGGAAGCTAAACGTAGCAGTGCTCTCTCCTGAAAGGTCAAAGCAAGGACTATTCAGAATTGCTGTTTTATTAGAATAGTTAGGACTTGAAGATTCCATAAAGGCATAGAACGAACCCGCTGCTGCTGACGATGGTCCGGTATTGCTGGAAGGCGTACTGCCAGACCTACGTTCCCAGTTAAAATCATCAGTGCTGCCCTGAGTCCATTGGCCAAAGCTACTTTCAAAGCCCTCACCATAAGGGAAGGCAGTAATGCCACCCACACATCCGCCACCACCACCACTAGTGGTGGTCAGACTGATATCATCAATAGCGATATCGCCCTGCCAGGTACTATTTGTGGTTCCTACAAAACGCAATTCAAGAGTGGTGCCGTTATAAGTATTCAAATCAACAGTTCCTGTCTCCCAGGAATTGCCCTGATTGTTGCTACGCGACCAAACCGTTGTCCAGCTGCCACCATTAGAGCGGGCTTGCAAACTAAGGTCACCCATAGTTGTGGCTCCATACATGTGATACTTGAAGGTCAGACCACTATTTGCTGCACCCGAAAGATCGAAACATGGGCTATTGAAAATAGTCGTTTTTGAAGGATAATTAGGGCTGGATGCTTCAACGAACATATAATAAGATCCTGACGCAGCAGCAGCAGGCCCGGTATTGCTAGAAGGTGTACTGCCGGTCCGGCGAGTCCAGTCAAAATCATCACTAGTAGCTTGAGTCCAGGCTCCGATGCCACTTTCAAAACCTTCAGTGTAAGGGAAAGTAGAGATGGTCGCACTACAACTTGGTCCGCCTCCACCAGTAGTACAAGCCGTAGAGTTCCCCAGTGAGCCACGGCGGGGGCTGTTGGCCAAAACCGTTTGCATTCTTGCTTTTTGATCGCCAGTGAAAACATTCATACAATCGTCATAGGAGTAATCCATATAATTTTCTACCATATCCCGAACACCATCACAAGTGGTGGTATTGGGGCAACCGCTACTTGGCCCTTGCTGGGTTGGCGTATCGGCACAGTAGTCATTACCACAGGTAGCATCTCCCCAAATATGACGAAGACCAAAAAAGTGGCCAATTTCGTGGGTAGCGGTCCGGCCTGCATTGTATACGCCTCCATTGGGGTTCGGAGTTGTGGAACTTCCAAGAGAGCTGGTCAACAAAACTACGCCATCTGTACTAGACGCGCCTCCATTGTTATTTAATCCACCCAAACCAGAAGAACTTGGAAACTGGGCATACCCCAGGATGCTACACGCAATATCCATTACCCAGATATTCAAATAATCGTCCGGGTTCCACTGAGACTGTGGTTTAATGGTATTTTCAATATAGGTATCTCCGAAGTTGCCTGCGATACAGGTACCATACGGTGGTGCCGACCAACCTCTAGAACTCCGGTTGATTCGGTTAACTCCCGGCTCTGCCAGTGTAATTCCCGAAGGATCTTTCATTGCAAGGCAAAATTCAATTTCGGAATCTGCACCTACTGGATTGTTATTGTAACCAGAGGTACCCAAGATGCGGCGGAAGTCATTATTGAGTTGGTCAAGCTGAGCATTGACATAGGTTGCGCTCAGGTTGTCTCCAGATCCTAGTGGATCATTGTCGTGAATAATGTGGAAAATAACGGGAATGGTAGTCGTGGCGCGGGAATGGACGGAGTTTTGATATTCCCGGATCTTAGGTGCTAACCATTCTTCAAAAGCTTCCAATGTCCCTAATTCAGGATATTGGGCTCTGAGCCTTTCATCGGCTTCCATTGTGTGACAAGTTCTTTCGGTTTGCTGCTGGGCCCTGATAAATGGGCTCCAAAGCAGCATTATGCACAGGGTAGCGCATAATTGGGATGAATTAAGTTTCATGTAAAGGATTTTATATGAATAAAAAGCAAATTACCATACTAAACATACCATGCCATTTGATGGGAGATATGTCTGAGTAACAGTTAGCTTTTAACTGGGGGGATTATAAAAAAGAGGATAGTTTCGGACTAAAAGTAATTTCAGACAGCGTGGATCAAAACAATAATCCAGGCAAAAAACACCCGCTGTCAGTTCATTTCAATGGTTTTCACTGGGAAGGAAATACTATAAATCTAATTAACTGAAGTTTTGCGTCAATTTCATGGTATATAGAAGATCTCTGAAAATTAGATTTGGACTTCATGACGCGATGCCAAAGATAATGATTTTATAAATATCAACAAGGGGATATTTGTTTTTTTTAAAATTAAATAATATTAGGGGCTTTTGTCATGCCAGATTAAAAATTTAGTACTTAATCATTGCAAACTTGTAAAAAATTTAGGTAGGAGCCATGATTGTATCGTATATTTGTCACTAATGCCTATTGCCAACAAAAGCGACAACTGCCCATTTTGAAGAAAACAAAAGAGAAAACCGTAGCAACTTTACCGATAACAGAAGAAATCTTAAATGATTATTTTATCTGTTGTCTTAGCCGTTCGTATAGCCTTAGCATTAGAAAGGCCGTACTTTCAGGGCGGGCTAAATTCGGGGTCTCTGATGATGGGAAAGAGCTGTTCCAGGTTGCTATGGCCAAATCTTTTCAGCCTGGCGATTTTCGGGCGGATTATTATCGGGGCCATACTTTGTTACTTGCTTTGGGCATTGCAACGGTTGATCAGCTCTACGCTCAACTGTATGCGGATAGTGATAATGATCCTTTTTCGGCCGGCCGGCAAATGAATAACCATCATGCCACTCCATTGGTTGATGCTGATGGTCAATGGCTGCCTCACTATGATCGTTACAATTTATCTTCTGATATTTCTACGACAGGGGGCCAGATGGCCAGAGGATATGGTTTAGCTTTTGCTTCCAAAGTTTATCGGGAAGCTACCCAATTGCAAGATCAAGACTTCTCGAGAGGGGGCAATGAAATCTGCTATTGCAATATTGGTGATGCCAGTACTTCGGAAGGGGCATTTTGGGAAACGGTAAATGCTGCCGGAGTAACACAGATCCCTCTGATTATTTCAGTATTGGACGATGGTTATGGAATTTCCGTTCCCAAAAAACAGCAAACGACTAAGGAAAGTATCTCAACAGTGCTGGAGGGCTTCCAGGAAAACGAAGATGGTGAGGGCCTGGATATTTATCTTGTGAAGGCTTGGGATTATCCCGCATTATGTGAACTCTATATTAATGTCAGCGAGAAGGTAAGACATACACACACACCAGCCTTGATCCACCTGGATGAAATGACACAACCTCAGGGGCACTCCACTTCAGGCTCACACGAGCGCTACAAATCTGGAGAACGGCTGGCCTGGGAAAAAGAGCACGACTGTAATGTACAATTCCGCAAGTGGATACTCGCTAATAATTATGCCTCAGAAAGTGAACTCAAAGCCCTTGAAAAAAGAGCAGAAAATGAAGTAAAAGAGGCTCAAAAACGTGCTTGGAATACTTATTACAATCCTATCAATGTAGTATGGCAGGAGATGATTTCATCTTATACTTCCATCATTCCACAATGTAAGCAGCCTGAACGGGTCAACGAATTGCTTATGGAATTGAAAGCATTGGTCAATCCGGTACGGGTCGATCTGATCCGTAATTTGCGTCGGCTGCTTTATACCTTGCGCAAAGAAAACTTACCGGAGGTAGAAAAATATCGTGCTTTTTTAGGCGATGTGGAAGAAACGATGGACCGGCGGTATCATACCCATCTCTACAGTGAAAGCAGTAAATCAGCTTTGAAGGTGCCTGTAATACCAGCCGTTTATTCTGCTGATGCTAAGGTGCTGCGTGGTTATGAAATTCTCAATTCCTTTTTTGATAAGGCTTTGGCCAATTATTCGAATTTGTATGCCTTTGGTGAAGATGTCGGACAAATTGGAGGAGTCAATCAGGGTTTCGCAGGGTTACAAAAAAAATATGGCGCTCACCGGGTTTTTGATACCGGCATTCGGGAATGGACCATCATTGGCATGGCTATTGGTATGTCGATGCGTGGATTGCGGCCTATTGCTGAAATCCAATACCTCGATTACCTGATTTATGCCTTTTCTCCTCTTTCCGATGATTTAGCAACCATACGTTATCGTACCAATGCCACTCAGATTGCACCGGCTATCATTCGTACGCGCGGCCATCGCCTGGAAGGAATCTGGCACTCTGGTTCTCCAATGGCCATGCTCCTGGGCGGGCTTCGTGGCATGTATGTTCTGGTGCCCCGCAATATGGTTCAGGCTGCAGGGATGTATAATACACTACTTCAATCCGATGATCCTGCCCTGTTGATTGAATGCCTCAATGCCTATCGACAAAAAGAAAAGTTGCCGGAAAATCTTGATCAATTTACCGTTCCACTTGGAGTACCTGAGGTCTTGCTGGAAGGCGAAGATTTAACCATTGTAACCTATGGTGCCTGCGTTAGAATTGCACAGGAAGCAGTTGAATTGCTGGCACAAGACGGTATATCGGTAGAATTGATTGATGTGCAAACACTTCTTCCTTTTGACCTGGAACACCGCATTGTCGCATCTTTACAGAAAACCAATCGTGTCATATTTCTTGACGAAGATGTTCCCGGCGGAGCCTCAGCCTATATGTTACAGGAAGTGTTGGAAAAACAGGATGGCTACCGCTACCTTGATTCGAAACCTCTAACCATCTCTGCTCAGGACCATCGTCCACCCTATGGCTCTGATGGTGATTATTTCTCCAAACCCAATGCCGAAGACGTTTATCAAGCAGCCTTTGACCTGATATTTGAGGCAGAACCTGGGCGTTTTTAATAGCGTCTAGTTTATCGGTTCCAATTCCTCCTTCACTTGTTCAATATCCACAATAACGTTGGCATTTCTACTAGACAAATAACTGTAAATGGCCGGAATGACGTAAAGGGTCAACAAAGTGGAAAAGAGTAACCCTCCAATCACGGCAATACCCATAGAAACACGGCTTTCTGAGCCTGCACCCAAGGCCAATGCGATGGGTAATACCCCCAGAATTGTCGACGTACTCGTCATCAAAATGGGTCGGAAACGTGATGCAGAAGCTTCTTTGATGGCCTCCAATCGACTTAGTCCTGCTTCCTTGCGTTGGTTGGCAAACTCGACGATGAGAATACCATTTTTAGCCACCAACCCAATCAGCATAATAACCCCAATCTGGCTAAATATATTCAGGGTTTGACCAAAATACCATAGAGACAATAGAGCTCCTGCCAAGGCTAGTGGTACAGAAAACATAATAATTAAGGGGTCACGGAAACTTTCAAACTGAGCGGCAAGTACCAGATAGATCAGCAATAATGCCAACCCAAAAGCAAAACCCAAACTGGAAGAACTCTCTTCAAAATCTTTGGAAGGTCCCGTCAGTGACGTGATATAGCTATCGTCCAATACTCGGTCGGCAATAGCCTCCATTGCTTCAATGCCATCACCAATCGTTTTTCCATCAACCAGTCCAGCAGAGACAGTAGCGGAGACAAAACGGTTGAAGCGATATAAGGTAGGTGGCGTAGTCTGTTCCACAAGTGTAACTAGGTTATCGAGTTGAATCATCTGACCGTGTTTGTTGCGAACATATAAAGAGCGAACGTCTACAGGTTCATTACGATCCTGTCGTTGTACCTGGCCTATGACCTGAAATTGTTGGCCATTCATGATGAAATAACCAAAACGTTGACCACTTAATCCCAATTGTAGCGTTTGGGCAATGTCCAGTACAGATATTCCCAAATCCTGAGCTTTTTGACGATCGATGTCGATCCTGATTTCCGGTTTATTAAATTTCAAATCTATATCTGAAAAGTTGAAGATGGGTTCCTTGCTTACTTCCTCCATAAAAACAGGAAGGATTTCTTTTAACTTTTCCAGGTTATTGGCCTGTATTACAAATTGTACAGGAAGACCTCCTCGCTGGTTGCCAATACTTTGTTGCTGGGAAATAAAGGTTCTTGCTCCTGTCAGGTCTCGTACTTTTGGAGTCAATCCTGCCAGGACCTCAGCTTGGGAGCGCTCCCGTTCCGTGGCATCTTTTAAAATGACGATCAAAAAGCCCGAATTGACGGAAGAAGACGCACCAAAGCCCGGTGAAGTAACGGAAATCAGGCCTTCCAATTCAGGAACTTCCTTTTCGGTAAGGCCTATCAAATCATCCATATACTTATCCATATATTCAAAGGTTGACCCTTCCGGAGCACTGGCAAATCCTCGTAAACGCCCCCGATCTTCCATAGGCGCCAATTCAGATGGCAATTCGCTACCTAAATAATAAATGGCAACACCTGAACCCAGCATGATGACAAATGCCAGCCAACGGACCGACATAAAAGCATTTAGGCTTTTGACATAAGCCCGGTTAAGTCCAATAAAAAAGGGTTCGGTAACCCGATAAAACCAAGGCTGGCGAGCTCGTTTTTTCAATAAACGGGAAGCTAGCATAGGGGTGAGCGAAAGCGCTACAAAAGAAGAGATGATAACTGCACCTGCAATGACGAACCCAAATTCCCGGAACAAACGGCCCGTTAAACCCTGTAGGAATATCACCGGTAAGAATACGGCTGCAAGAGATACTGTGGTCGCTATAACAGCAAAAAATATTTCTCTGGAACCTGCAAAAGCAGCTTGCAATGGCTGCATTCCCCCTTCTATTTTTGTGTAAATATTTTCCAAAACAACAATGGCATCATCTACCACCAGGCCAATGGCCAATACAATGCCTAGCAAGGTCAATACATTAATGGAAAAGCCCGCTGCATACATCACAAAAAATGCGCCAATCAATGAAATTGGAATCACCAAAACAGGAACAAGTGTAGTACGCCAATCGCGGAGAAAAAGGAAAATAATCAGCACAACAAGGCTAAAGGCAATATAGATCGTTTGTTCAACTTCATCAATAGATGCACGGATATAATCAGTGTTGTCAAACCCGATTCCTAGCTGAATATCTTCAGGCAGGTCTTTCTTGATTTGTTTAAGCCTGAGGTAAAATTCGTCGGCAATTTCGATATGGTTAGAGCCGGGTTGTGGGATAATGGCATTACCGACCATCGGTATACCATCACGCTTTAGCACAGTTCTTAGGTTTTCTGGCCCAAGTTCGGCAAAACCAACATCCCGAAAGCGCACTACATTTCCATTTTCCTCTTTCAAAACCAGGTTATTAAATTCTTCAGGCGTATCCAATCGGCCAACAGTACGTACCGTCAATTCCGTATAATTACCCTCAACACTTCCGGAGGGTAATTCGATGTTTTCCCTCAGAAGTGCATCGCGCACATCCAGTGGTGTCAGCTGATAGGCTACTAATTTATTTGGATTAATCCAAAGACGCATGGAGTAGGTCTTGGAACCCCAAATTCGAATTTCACTCACCCCGGGAATGGTTTGCAAGCGTTCCTTAAACACATTATCGGCAATATCAGTTAGCTCCAACAAGGAGCGTTGCTCACTTTGAATATTCAGGAAGATGATGGGTTGGGAGTCGGCATCCGCTTTAGACACCACCGGTGGATCAGCATCTGGAGGCAGGTTGCGCACTACTTGTGAGACCTTGTCGCGCACGTCATTGGCCGCCGTCTCCAGATCTACATCCAGATTAAATTCTACCGTAAGTGTACTCCGGCCATCACGGCTGACAGAAGAGATGGAACGAATACCTGCTATGCCATTTACGGCTTCCTCTACCGGTTCCGTAATTTGCGATTCAACAATGTCGGCATTAGCCCCAACATAAGAGGTCGATACCGTGATAATGGGTGGATCGACACTGGGATATTCGCGTATACCCAAGTAGTTGAGTCCGATAAAACCAAATAAGACAATCGTGATGGAAAGCACAGTTGCCAAAACGGGTCTCTGAATACTGATTGAAGATAGACTCATTTGTGAAAAGGATTGTAAAGTATAAAAAACAACAGGAAACAAATATGGGTCGAAAACATCCGGATTCTACTCTATTTCAGTAATATTCACATCTGCACCGGGTCTGATTTGTAACACCCCAGTTGTGATCAGTGTATCCCCAGGGCTTAGTCCTTCGGTTATCTGGATGTTGGCTTCCTGGCGGATGCCGGTAGTTACAGCTACCGATTCAGCTTTGCCGCTGCGGTAAACGTATACTTTTTTGCCACCCAATTCGGGTACAATGGCTTCAGTAGGGACCATGATGGTAGCGTCAAAATCCCTGAGGTTGACCTGAACATTGGCAAATGCCCCAGGCAAAATCTTTCCACTGGGGTTGGGCGCGCTGGCTTTTAACCGATAAGTCCGGGTAGCAGGATCGATATTGGGATCACTGGCTTCAATAGTTGCCTTCAATTTACCAGGAACGGCTTCAACCTGAAATTCGACCTGAGTACCTCTTCCTAATGCACTGCTGTATTTTTCGGGAACTGAAAATTCTAATTTTATGGGATTGCTACTAACCAATTTAATAATTGGTGTGCCGGGTGCCAGGTAACTTCCCTCACTGATCAATCGCAGACCAAGGCGACCACTGAAAGGTGCCCGTATAATCCGCTTATCCAGCTGTGCATCAACCAGCACAAGTTCTGACTGGGCTTTCTCGTATTCTGCCTGTGCAACTTCGTATTCCTGAAGACTTACGCCCTCTTTTTCATAAAGGCCTTTAAAACGTTCTGCAATTTTTTGATTGAGTTTGGCTTGTACTTGTAGCCGATTGCGGTCGGCTTGAAGCTCTTCATCATCCAGCCGGACCAACATGGCCCCCTTTTTTACCCAATCACCTTCTGTAAAAAGAATACTTTTTACCTTGCCAGGAACCTCACTACTCACCATCACTTCCTCGGCAGGCATAGTAGAACCACTGACCAATATAAAATCACTGAGTTCACTTGCCATGATGCGTTGTGCCTTAACTGGTATGGATGAATTCCCAGCTGATGAAGCCACCTGAGCTGTAGAAGCATCAGTACCTGGTTCCTTATTTATTTTCGAAAAATAACCGGATTGAAAAAGAATAAAAACACCTATCAACAGGATTGCAAGAATGATGGCAATCCATCTTGTAATTTTTTTGCTCATATACGGAAAATGAATAAGAATTTAAATCGACAACTTTATTACTAACTAAAGTAACTATTTGTATTGCCTTCTAGTTCTAAATTGGCATAAATTTAATCTTAGCGCATGCCGGGATTTTCATGCTGAGGTCGAAAATGAACAAATTTTGTCTCCATCAAGGCAAATTCTACATCCGAATGTGGGCAATGTATAGAAAATTTACCTTTTGCAGGCCAGTGACGGAATTCCAAACATGAACTTAAAATCGAAGATTGCTGCAAATTGTAAATTTGAGATTTTTAGCGTAATTTCGCTGAATCTTTTGAGTCGAATTTCGATCTCAATGCATGTTTGGCGTTCGAAAGGCTACCTCCAAACATGCTCTCAGTCCTAACGAAATAAACAATTGGTAATGGTATTTGAATTAACGGAAGAACAATTGGCGGTACAAGATGCTGCCAGGGAATTTGCCCAAAAGGAACTCAAACCAGGTGTGATAGAACGGGATAGCAAGATGATTTATCCCGCTGAGCAGGTACGCAAGATGGCAGAGTTGGGTTTTCTTGGCATGATGGTCGCACCAAAATATGGCGGTGGTGGCATGGATAGTGTTTCTTATGCATTGGCAATGGAAGAAATTTCAAAGGTTGACAATTCTTGTTCTGTGATCATGTCAGTCAACAATTCCTTGGTATGTTGGGGCATTGAAACTTATGGGACGGAAGAACAGAAACAAAAATACCTGCCAAAGTTGGCTACCGGAGAATGGATTGGTTCTTTTTGCCTTTCGGAACCAGAGGCGGGCAGTGATGCTACAAGCCAGCGCACCACAGCTATCGACAAGGGGGACCATTATCTTTTGAATGGTACAAAAAACTGGATCACTAGCGGTGGAACCTCAAATGTTCACCTGGTGATTGCCCAGACGGATGTTGACAAAGGCCATCGGGGTATCAATGTATTGATCGTAGAAACCAATTGGGATGGCGTCGAAATTGGTGCTAAAGAAGATAAGTTGGGCATTCGTTCATCGGATACACATACCATTATGTATAACGATGTGAAAGTCCCAAAGGAAAATAGAATTGGAGAGGATGGGTTTGGATTTAAATTTGCCATGAAAACCCTTTCAGGTGGTCGTATTGGCATTGCTTCTCAGGCATTGGGAATTGCTGGTGGCGCGTATGAATTGGCACTGGCTTATTCCAAAGAGCGGGAAGCTTTTGGTAAACCAATCAGCAAGCACCAGGCCATTGCGTTCAAATTGGCAGATATGGCTACCGAAATTGAGGCTGCTAAGCTAATGGTCTATCGTGCCGCCTGGTTGAAAGACCAACACATGGACTATGATCAGGCCGGCTCAATGGCTAAATTATTTGCTTCCGAAGTGGCCATGCGTCATACGATTGAAGCAGTACAGATACACGGTGGTTATGGTTTTGTAAAAGAATACCACGTGGAACGACTGATGCGGGATGCAAAAATTACACAAATTTACGAAGGCACTTCCGAAGTGCAACGCATTGTGATTTCGAGAAATATTCTCAAAGGTCAGCTTTACGTGCCTATCTTTGGGGCCAACTTTCTTGAGCAAGCTTAATACGAAAAGGACGGACTAGTATGAAAAAACGAAAGGCGAATTCCCACCAGGAGTTCGCCTTTTTGCATCTCTTGGTTTTAGAGCTTGTATGGAGCCATCCTTTCGTCTCCAACTAGCTCTAAACCATAATGAATGAATGATTGTTTAGAACCTTTGGAACAGAATGGCCATCTCTTTCGTAAAAGAACTCTTATGAAGCAGGGATTTAAATTAAAAGCATGAGCGGATCTTTACAGATAGCTAAACTATTTGGTATTCCGGTGAAGATTCACTGGACCTTTCTATTGGTTTTTGTCTGGATAGGTTATGTTACTTATGGAAAAAATGGAAACTTAAACCTTCCCGTTGTTTTGGCTGTCGGATTTTCATTATTGGCATTATTTACCTGTGTGGTGCTTCACGAGTTGGGGCATGCGCTTACGGCACGGCGATTTGGAGTAGACACCCGTAATATTTTGTTGCTGCCTATTGGTGGTCTTGCAGTGCTGGATCGGCTTCCTGAAAAGCCAGCACAGGAATTTTATGTAGCCATTGCCGGTCCGCTGGTTAATATTGGTCTTGCAGCTGTGTTTGCTCCATTTCTACTCTTATTGCCTAATCATCACCTTAAGGAAATTACAGCCTATTTGCTCAACCCAGATGGCAATAGCTTTTTTTATTCCGATATCAGTTTCTGGTCCTTCTTTCTGGTGGGATTAGTAGCCATTAATTTTGCGGTGGCCCTGATGAATCTTTTTCCCGCTTTTCCGATGGATGGTGGCAGGGTATTGCGTGCCCTTTTGGCAATTCGATTGTCGCGGGTACGGGCGACTTATATTACCACTATTATTGCGCAGGTATCGGCAACAGCACTATTTTTCTATGGTATTAATTTTAACAACTGGCTGATTGTTATCATCAGCATTTTTATCTTCTTTTCTGCTTTTAACGAACTGAGGGCAGTACGATCAAATCATCGCCTGGCCAAAGGCTCAGTCAGGGAAGCTATGCGTACCCGCTTTACCAAATTGTACCAAAAGGATGCGCTAAACATGGCCGTTAATCAAATGCAAAGCGGCCTGGAAAAACATTTTCTGGTCTTTGACGAATGGCAAACACTTAAAGGAATCTTATTAAAAAAGGACCTTCTAAAGGCCGCCAAACAAGCTGAAAATTCATCGATAATACCCATCGACAATTACGTGCACCAGAAATATGTCCACCTCCTACCAGAAGACAACCTCAAACAAGCCGTGGAAAAGATGTATACCTCAAATTGCTGGCTTCTCCCCGTAGTGGAAAAACAAAAAGTAATTGGAGTCCTTGACTTTGCAGGAGTGAATCATTATTTGGAAACACATCAGTAAAACCAGTCTGGTTTCTATTTACTTAATCCCTAGCTTTGCCTTTATCAAGGGTGTGACATCATCGGAATCACGGACAAATAAAACCGCATTAAAGGTGCTGGTATCAAAAATGAATTGGTAGCCTTTCTCTTTTCCCAAATCTGAGATGGCCTTTTCCGCTTTTTCCACAATAGGCTTCAACAATTCCTGGCGTTTAGCCTGGAGCTTTTGAGATATTTCCTGTTCATAGGCCATGATAGACTGCTGTTCCTGACCAAGTGCAGCTTCTCTTGCTTCCTGAACTTTTGGAGTAAGCGACTTATCCTTTATGTCAGTGACAAACTTTTCATAATTAGTCCTGAACTTTGTAGCCATTTCTTCTCCCTTAGTAATTAACTGTTTGCGATAAGCTTCCAGTGTAACATCAGCTGCCTTCGTTTCTGGCATCATAGATAGGAGATTGCCAAAATTGAGGTGACCATATTTCTGAGCCATAACTGGACTTGCAGCTAAAAGCACTAAGGCCAACAAAAAAGTGAATTTCTTCATAGTCTATTTAAATTTCCCACAAAGGTAGCCCTCACAGCGGAACTATGCTAATAAATCCATAATCAAATCAAAAAGGAGGCTTTTTTGTAAGTTTAAAAACAAAATGTTTTAAAATAGTTTGGTTTTTTAAAACATTTAATTTTAATTTGCAGTATATCTTGACACAAAAGGTTAGATGATGCACCAAAAAATACAAGAATTACAAAGCCTCGTTCAGTATAAGTTTCAACATGCTAAGACCCATTCCACGGAATTGATCCAGCAGTACTGGTTTAAAACCCTGCTGATCGGCATTGTGGGTTATATGGTTTTGCAAAAAGATTTGAGCATTAACCTGGACCTGAACAGTGTTGCCACACCCTATTATAGCCAGTCTCCTACCGCCGATGCTACTGATCGCGAAAACGGAGCTCGACCTATGAATACTTCATTGTTGAATAAAGCCCGGCCAGTAGCCAACCATCAGGAGACCAGGCCTGCTGCAAAAGCGACCAAAGCCGTCCAGGACCCCAATTTGGCAAACACCTTTTCCAATATGTCCTTCGACGATGATGAGAAAGCCAAGGAACGGGCAGAAAAGCGCCGTAAACAACTTGCCTATGTAGACCGGTATGCTGACATTGCCAAAACTGAAATGCGCAAATTTGGTATTCCAGCCAGTATTACGCTGGCACAGGGTTTATTGGAAAGTAATGTTGGTGAAAGCCGTCTGGCCACCAAAAATAACAACCACTTTGGCATCAAGTGTTTTTCACGCTCCTGCAAAAAAGGCCATTGCTCTAATTTTACCGATGATTCCCACAAAGATTTTTTCCGCAAATACGGCAACTCCTGGGATAGTTTCCGCTCCCATAGTAACCTACTAAAACTCAATAAACGTTACGCCTCCCTCTTCAAATTGAAAAAATCGGATTACAAAGGATGGGCACATGGCCTGAAAAGTGCTGGATATGCCACAGATAAACGTTATGCCTATAAACTTATTCGGATGATCGAAGACCTTGACTTGCACAAGTATGATCGATGAGTTGCGTTTTTGGCAAAATAAAATCTCTTTATTGGTGAAATGGCAACTTGAAACCTGATCAAATATAAAATTGCCGGTTACATCACTCCAAACATACTCTAAAGGCCGCCAGAAACAAAAAATTCATTTTGCTCTGGCGATCTGTATATGTAGATTGTTTTCAACTCATAGATGCGTGTAGCTATATGAGCCCCCTATCTGGCTTCCAAAACTTTTCCTTCACTTCCATTTGCCTATCACAAGTTGGGTTTCTCCAAATATTTTGAAATCTTAACTATGTGAACTAAACATTGCCTGTTAAAATGCCGTTGACTAAAGTAGAGACCCACCAAACAAGGAATTACAAAAAGTAGCAACTATATTTTTTATCCAAAATCCCCCTATGATGATCCCTAATAAAAACGTCCTCATGCTTACCTCCGACCAAAAGATTCGAAATCTAAAGCCCATGTACACGGATACGCCAGGGGCAAACGAATCTCTTGTCAATCAATGGATGGAAATCCTTCAACAGTGGCAAATGGAAATCGACTTTTGGCAAGAAGAGTTTAATCTTTTGAAAAAACTGCATAATAATTGTACCACGACACTGTCAGCAAGAGATGATAATTTTAGCCGTGCCTATCAGGAGTTACAAACCTTGATGGCAGAAAGAATTTCCCTACTAAAAACCAAGTTAGAGCGTTGTCGTGAAGAACTCAGTAATCCTCAATCTGATAAACAACCTTCGGTAAAAAGAACATGGGCGCTCAGAAAGCAATTGAATGAATTTGAATTAGCCTACAAAAAGGTTAAAATCAATTTTCTGGAAGGTATGATTCGGATTATACCGATTGCGATTTATTAGAACTTGTTTGGAGATCGGCTTTTGTAGCGAAAAGTGTCATTTTTTTTGATAAAACAAGGCTTTTTTTAAAGTTCACCTCGGCTCAGCCGAGACGGCCTAGGAAAGTAACAGTCTGTCCCGCCGAAGGGAAGCCGCTAGGTCGGGAAAGTATCATCGAAAAGGCAACCTTTGCAGCCAATACTCCTACGCTGCCTTCGCGAAGCTACGGCGAAGGACTCAGCGAAGGAGCATGGCGCAGACGCCCGGAGAAAGCTTCAGCGCAAGCGTATTGTTGGCCTCCAAACAAGCGCTTAGCGTTGTTGCGCAGGGGGATAAAAAATTAAATCAGATGGCCACCCATGGCTACCACCTGCGCAACAACATCATTAACTCAGCAACCGCACCTCATCTTCACTGATCATAATGGTACGTATCTGTTCGGTGCGGGAATCAACATCTTCAGAACTGTTTTCGAGACGCAGCACACCACGAGGACAAACCGCCGCGCAAATGCCGCAACCAACACAGGAAGAGCGCACCACATCCTGCCCGCGTTGGGCGTAATGACGCACATCTATACCCATCTCACAATAGGTGGAACAATTGCCACAAGAAATGCACTGGCCGCCATTGGTAGTAATGCGGAAACGGGATTTAAAACGCTGTACCAACCCGAGGTACGCCGCCAGTGGGCATCCGAAACGACACCAAACCCGATTACCCATCAGGGGATAGAACCCTGTACCAACAACACCTGCAAAAGCAGAACCTATAATAAAGCCATACCAAGTACGTACCGTATCGCTATTGAATCCCAAAACAGTATAACTACCGGTAAAATAGGTGTATAAAACCAGGATAGTCATCACCACAGCAAAAACCAGGACGCCATGGATGATCCAGCGCTCGAATTTCCAAGCCCGCAGGCTTTTGTCAGACAATTGGCGATAAGGATCGCCGAGGGTTTCAGCCAGGCCTCCGCAACCGCATACCCAGGAACAATACCAGCGTTTGCCAAAGAAATAGGTAAAAAGAGGTACGCCTACAATAATCAAAAGGATGCCCCAAACCAGCATAAAAATACCGATGCCGCCATTGTCAATCAATATATTTAGTTCATTTTTGAAAAAGAAATCATAATCCAGTGGCCAGATATTTTTGAAGTCAAAATAGGGCTGATTAAGTCGTATGAGAATTTCCGGAATAAGAAAGGCAAAGGCGGTTTGAAAAAACATGACCGATGTAGTACGCACCACCTGATACATATTGTGTCGGTATTTTACCAACATGCGGAGCCCCATAGTCAAGACAATTACAGTATACAACATACCATAGACGAACCAGCGGCTAGCCTCACCACCATTGAGTAAATAACTCAAAGGATCGGAAAGTACAATCCAGCTGGTGATATATTCCGGTGCCCAGTATAACAGCAGGTAAAAGCCTATGAGGTAAATACCGGTAAAAATGCCGAGCCAGGCCGTCCAATTTTCGGGACCGGCGCTACGAGCAGGCGTATTGTTGATGGATCTTTCATAAAAAAAGACGAGTCCGGTAATCAACCCGACGACCAATAGGGTAAGGGCTGGATAAAATAAAGATTTGCCCATATAAAATACCCCATAAGACAGCAAACCCACGATGACAGTTACCAGGAACACACCCCTCCACCCCAGCTTGAGTCCGCGGGTCATAGTATGGTGATAAATGCGGTTGTTTTTAATACCGGGAATGTTTTGCAAATCGGGCAGAATAAAAAGCAGTCCACCCAGAATACCCAAGCCAATAGTGAGCAACCAAAACAAGAACGGATGGTCGGCTACTGGGCCGGTACTGGAATGTTTAGTGGTTAATAAGGTGTAATCTTTGAACTTCCATTCGCCCAGACGAAAATTCCATTCGTCGACACCTTCCGGGATGTTTGCCTGTGCCTGTCGGTCAAGGGTTTCCTGGGCGGAAAGGAGCGTCTTTTTGAAGTCTGCAATGAAAGCAAAATTGGTGGCATATTCCTTGTCGAGCATGCCATTCCCCTTTGCTGCTTCGAGGATCGCCTCGCGATGATAATCCGTATCCGCGCTAATATTTTCGGCAGTAAGTTGATAATGATCAAGCCCAAGGGAAAGGGTGAAAATGCTCAATGCAATAATGAAGAGTCCTAATCCGATATATTTAATAAATCCCATATTTGACAATTGTATTTTTGGGTGTTTTCAAAGAAGGTGGCTGGTTACAAAGCAATTTTATCCCGCAAAAAACGAAGTGCAGCGGTTAGACCACGTTTTTGTTTGAGTTGTAGATTTTTACCGGATTGTTGGTTATACAATGCTACGACGGCGTTTTCATATTCGTCGTAAAATTCGGGATCAAAATTGGCCAATCCCAGGTTTTGCAATACGGTTTCTATCGATGCTTTTTCCTTTAACCATTTGTCGCAAACTTCATGTCGGTATCTTACGCCCATCAGGTTAAAGCCGAGTATTTGGTCATTGTTTTTGTCATAAACCATCCGAATAGATTTTTTTCCATCCGGATGTTCCCAATACAGGGATTTATGGTGCTCAGGTGCTTTGGCTTGTACATCGCCATATACCTGGTATTCGATATCGAGAAATTTGGCGGAGTTGAACCAAAAACCTGGCGCATAGTCCACTTTTTGGCCACAAACATTGTGGGCGACTGTTTCACCCATCATACGCCCCACATACCACACTGCCTCAATTGGTCGGCGACCGGCAGGTGGATTTCGCAATTCCGCACAATCGCCAATCGCGTAAACATCTGGTATATTTGTTTGCAAGTTTTGATCCACCAGAATACCTCTTTTTGTTTCTATTCCGCTACCTTCCAGAAAGCCAATATTAGGGCTAACCCCTGCTGTCAGGCCCACATAACCGCACTCAATACGTTCCCCTTTATTAGTGACGACAGCCACCGCTCGCCCGTTGCCATCATCGACAATTTCTTTGAGTTCCGTTTCGAGTTTAAGATCGAAACCATGCTCGCGGATGTGTCGGTTGACGATGTTCGATTCCTCAGTGGGCAACACCATACTCCAATAGCTGTTTTCCCGTACCAGAAAGGTGACCGGAATATGCCGGGAATGGAACATTTCTGCCATCTCAATGCCAATCAAACCACCACCAACAATTATCGCCCGTTTTAATCCTTCACTGTGGGCTTCCATATATTCCAGATCCTGGTAGCTATACAGGCCGCGTACTCCCTCCAGATCCTGACCAGGCCATCCAAATTTATTAGACTTCGACCCACAAGCAATAATGAGCTTATCGTAAGTTATCGTTTCCCCATTCCGGGTCTTCAATTGTTTGTTGGGCGCATCAATTTTATCGATGAAAGCTTGTTTGAGGTTAATCCGGTTTTTCTTCCAAAACCAAGGCTCATAAGGTTGCGTATCCACAAAACGCATATGCCCCATATAGACATACATCAAAGCCGTTCTGGAAAAGAAATATTCAGTTTCGGTAGAAATCAGGGTAATATCGTGATTGCTGAGTTTGCGGATAAATCGAGCGGCAGTTACTCCGGCAATCCCGTTCCCTATAATAGCGATGTGCATTTGGCTGGTATATTATATGGTTTTACAAACAAATCCTAAGATAAACATATTTTATGGAGTTAGGCTTTGCTTTAGGTTTGAAAGGAAAGCAAGAATCGAAAACCAGAACAACATCGCCCAGGCTTTGTCGCTTAAAAGAAGAAATGCCAGGTCGTAAAACCTGCCACTTGATTCACTTTTCATTCCTAATTTCCACCAAACTCAAGTAGACACCACTCCACATCTTCTCATTCTCTCTAATTAAGCATGCGCAAAATACGGCCCAGTCAGGCCATTACACTGTCATGATTGAGACATTATGGCTCCCAGCTCGAATAAAAACCCCAGAAAGCGATTAGAATCGGACATTTTTTGGCAATTTGAAGCACATTCTTAGAAAAGGCAAGCTCATCCCCTAACAATACTGTAATTTTGTAAGCGTTTGAAAGGGTAGGCATGCTGTATGGTGCCGCCTATGAGGAAAATCGAAGAAATGAAAATACCCCTGATAATTGGTATGCTGTTGCTATTACTTGCCCCTGTTGTAGCACAGACGATTGTTAGTACAACTGTAGAAAACAGGAACGCAGTATTGGAAGAATATGGTGGGATTTATTGTATTTATTGCCCTGAAGGTAATGCCATTGCTAGTGTTATTTGTAGTAACCACCCTAACGATGTGGTGCTTATCAATATCCACGAGGGGCCTTATGCCAATCCTTTGACTGGGGCACCGGATTATCGTACTGATTTTGGCGAAAGCCTGGCCAGTCAAACTGGTTTAAATGGATATCCAGCGGGTACGATCAACCGAAGGGTTTTTGCAGGGTATGAACAAGGACAGCCCAATACTACTGCTTTGAATCGCTCCTATTGGGATTGGGCGGTAGAATCTATTCTAGAGGAGACTTCCCCCGTTAATCTGGCCGCTACGGCTAGTTTGGACCTGACCACTGAAGAAATGACCATCTACGTGGAAATTTATTACACAGGAAATAGTACCACGGATATCAACAAATTAAATATCGCTCTTTTACAAAATGAAATTGTAGGTCCACAGTTAGGTGGAGGAATGGGCAATGAATATGTGCACAACCACATGCTTCGGGATATGATTACCGGACAATGGGGAACCAATGTTAGTCCTACTACAACGGGACATTTTGAAGCTAGAACCATTACCTACTCTTTGCCCAGTGAGGTGCGTGGCATACCCATTGATCCATCCAAGCTGGAGTTGGGGATATTTATTAGTGAAGGCCGACAGAGAATATTGACCGGTATCCGTATTCAACCGACTTATGTAGTTCCATACGCCCACGATGGAAATGCAATATTGGCAGCTACAGACGCAGTGGTTTGCGGCGAGTTGCTAAATCCGTCAGTCATTATTCGCAATGATGGCTATGAACCTTTAACCTCTATCCAGGTGCAATATCAGGTTAATGGAGGACCAACAGAGGTATATAACTGGACAGGAAATTTGTACACCTTTGAAAGTGAAACCATCACATTGCCTTCAATTTATTTTGAACCTGATCAAAATGGGGTCAATGTACTTGATGTGGTGTTGGCCAGTCCAAATGACAATCCGGATGAAGGCGCATTTAATAATCATGTCTCTTTTGAATTTTCGAGCGCTCCTCAAACCAACTCCCAACTGATAGAAGTGAATTTGCGCACAGATGATTATGGTTATGAAAGTTATTGGGAAATAACCGATGAGGCAGGTGACATCATTGCCAGTGGAGGGAATTTAAGCGTTGGAGCAACAACCGGTGGACAACAAATCTCACATCCCGATAATCCAGGAGCATACGGGAATAATCAAAACATCACCGAATGGATCACCTTACCGGCAGAAGGTTGCTACTATTTTCGTATGCTAGACGATTATGGCGATGGGATCTGCTGTGACTATGGGATCGGTTTTTATAAGCTCAAGGATGCAGGTGGACAAAGCCTTTTCACTGGAGGTATCTTTAGCGGTGAAAAAATCGAACCGTTCCAGTTTGGCTTTCAATCTACCGTTGCCAATGAGGAGGTTAATTTCATCGAGGCTATTTCCGTATATCCAAATCCATTGCACCGTGGTGAAGACCTGCACCTGCAATTGACCACTAATCAGCTTGAAACCATGACTTTTCAACTATTTTCTCTCGAAGGGAAATTAGTGGCATCAATGGGAACACAGGAACTGCATCAAGGAGTTCAAACGTTGAGTTTTCCACTTCCTGAGCTAACCTCGGGTGTTTATCTTTTGCAATTGCAAACTAAAGGTGGAAGACAGGTTGTAAAGGTGATGGTATTGGATTGACCTTATTTGCACTTATATAAAACAGGGGAAGTCCAAACCTTCCTGAAAAGATTTGGACTCACTTTTGGGTGATTTCTTTGCTGACCGCTAAGTGTTGTTTATGCCACAGTAAATTTCCGGCCTTGCACATCCACCACATCCTTGCCATTGGGCAGATAAGCCTTCATTTTTCTGAATATAAAAGTATCGCCGGTGGAGAGTGCATTTAGTTTAGTCAACATTTCTTTAGTCAATTCATCTGATTCAGTGTTCAAAGAGCTGGTCTTTCCATTCTTGGTAATGTCCAAGGTGAAGGTAAATATCCGGGAACCTCTGGCACAACCCTCAACTGTGAGTTTTTGGTGACTGGCAATTTCTTTTTTACTGACTTCTCCACCAAATTTACCGGCAAACATGGCGTAAGCTCCGCCGGGGGGCATTGTTTTTAGTTCGGCTGTGGCCAATGAAACCTGAGTTGCTGATGGACCTGATACAAAGGAGCAGGTTAGAAATAATACACTAAGGGAGAACAATAATTTTTTCATGATTTTTTAGTTTAGTAAAGAATTGCTACAAACATAAAGGCATTCAGCAAGCAAAAGAGGGGAAGTAGAGCAACGACGGTATAAGGGGTAGGAATAGCTGAATGATCTATTAATTCGAAGAACACAGTCGTTGCTCTACCTAAATAGAATGTTGGTCTACTTCTATCAGGAGAAACCACTTTTGATGGTTTAACTTTGGTAAAAAATTCAAATTTCTTAACCTGGATTTAGGCAAATGAACATCGACAAGGTAAATCTACGGCTTGTATTCATTCACGCATTGTTTTGGTTATTGTATGTAGCCTCCGAATATCTGGCGAATATGATGCACTTACAACCGGGCAATTTATCTCGTTTTTTTGGAGCTACCTTATTATCCTTACCAGCATTGATTTTTGCTACCTATTTCATTGCCCTTTTTATCGTACCTCGTTTTTTGCAGAAAAATAAGTGGCCACAATTCCTGTTCTGGATCGGCATTGTGGCGGCCTTTGTCTTTTTTGCGCGCATTAAGTGGCAGGAACTGTTGATCTACATTGAAGCCGGCCATTATTATAAAACACCTGTTGCCAAGGTGTTGAAAAACATCATTCGTGATTATTCAATTATTGCCCTGGCCGTTTGTGTATATATCATCAGTGATTACCGCCAAAAACAAAAGCTCAATGAACAGCTGATCAAAGCCAAGGCAGAGGCGGAAATCAAATTACTCAAAGGCCAATTGCACCCTCATTTTCTGTTTAATTCCCTCAACAATATTTATAGTTTGGCGCTGATGCAGTCTGAGCTGACCGCCGAAAGCATTCTCAAGCTGACAGAATTACTGGATTATCTGGTATATCGGGCGAATATGAGTATGGTTCCCTTATCAAAAGAGGTGCAATTACTCGACAATTATATAGGCTTGGAACAATTGCGCTATGGCGCAAAGTTAAAAATCAATTCGGATGTACAGCTTCAAAACGAAGGCTTGCAGGTCGCCCCACTTTTGTTGCTGCCCTTTGCAGAAAATTGTTTCAAACATGGGGGTGTCGGTTCGGAAGGAATATTTAAAATCTGTATCAAACTATATGCAGATGACCAAAATCTCGTTTTTAAAATTACCAACAGTAAGAAAAAGAACAAAGTCAAATCTACCGTGAATGGAGGCCTTGGATTGGATAACATTCGGCAAAGACTCAAGTTGTTGTATCCAGGAAATCACCAATTAAATATCCGCGATCTTCCCGAGCAATACCAAGTGTCTTTGAACATAAATTTCAAATAGGAATGAAAAAATTTAACTGCTATATCCTGGACGATGAACCCCTGGCACTGAATGTGATTGAAAAACATTTATCAAAATTCGGTCAGTTTATCGTTTGTGGAAAATCTACCGAACCGATAGAAGCCTTAACACAGATAAAACGATTGCAGCCCGACCTACTATTTATTGATATTCAAATGCCGGAAATCACCGGTCTGGAATTTATCGCATCCTTGCAAAACAAACCACAAATTATTATCACCACCGCCTATCGGGAATATGCCGTGGAAGGCTTCGAACTAAATGTGCTCGATTATCTGGTGAAACCCATCCCTTTTCAGCGGTTTATGCAAGCCATCGACAAATTCCTCGAACATTCACTTCCAACAAATACACTGCCACTAATAGAAGAAGAAAGTTGCATTTTTGTCAAAGCCAATCGCAAAACGGTCAAGATTTTATTAGACGAGATTCTTTATGTTGAAGGCTTGAAAGACTATGTCAAAATCATTTTGCCCAAGCAAAAAATCCTTACCAAGGTGTCCATAGGCAATTTTTTCAAAGATCTTCCCAAAGATCGGTTCTTACAGGTACACAAATCTTTTGTTGTTGCCAAAAATAAAATCACTGCGTATACTGCTCATGATGTGGAAATCAATGAATTGGAAATTCCCATTGGACGGGTATATAAGGAACGGTTTTTGAAGGAAGTGGAAAATTAAAAAAACAAACTGGGGAGACTTCAATGCCTCCCCTCCTTCAAATCTAGCATTGAAGTGCATCCAGAGAATCCTGGGAGTCATCAATAGCTTGTTGATAAGCTGCACGGTCTCCAACCGGCACACAATTATCGAGATCTGCTGCGGCATTCAGATAATTTTGAACGGCCGTTTTGTATGCTTCGCAATTTTCTTGAGTTTGGTCTTGTGCGTAAGTCTGAGCTGCTGCTGATAAGTTGCTAGATTCTGCCTGTAGCTCCAGCGCATAATTAAAATTGTCTCCACAAGAACTACCATCATCATCTTTTTTACAGGAAGTGGCTAAGAATAGAGAGCATAAAATCAGGAAAGCTGAGAATTGAAAAAATCGGTTCATAATATAGTAGTGAATTTGGTTAAAAATTTTGGGATTAAGATCTGGAGGTCGACTTTTGAAGCTACTCTGCTTGGCCGCGATTGATGAACCAATACTTTTTTTGAAGTGCGTCTAAGTTCACCCAAGACGAACGAAAAAGCAACGAAGTATCATCGAAACAGTGATCTTTTGCGACCAAAATAGATTGCCCCAATTTTGCATCGGGTTAGTCTCCAAACAAACTATAAGGGCTCTTTTTTCGATTTTTAAATACGAGCACGAAGATAATTATGAGCAGGTATAAGAACAAATTTACTTTGTACTATTTTTTGGTAAAAGCAAAGGATCAGGCTTTTCTTCATGTGTAGCTTCTGGTATTTCTTTATCTCCTTTTTTATCCTCGCTTGTACGTGCCATTAAATTCAACTATTTTTGCAGCGGAATTGCCTAACCAAGGACCTGAGGGTCCAAAACAACCAATTATTACCCTTCTTTGACAAATAGGGTGGTTAGTAGCTGACTTCAGAACACACTATTTGGCAAAGAACAATTATTACGAAGAAATTATGGCTCAAGTAGAATTAATTATGCCCAAGATGGGGGAGAGTATCATGGAAGCCACCATCCTGAAATGGGTCAAACAAGTAGGGGATAAAGTAGAGGCTGATGAAACCATCCTCGAAATTGCCACCGACAAAGTGGATTCGGAAGTCCCTTCTCCAGTAGATGGCGTTATTGCAGAAATTCTGTTTCCGGAAGACGAGACAGTAGAAATCGGCAAGGTCATTGCGATTATTGCTACCGAAGGAGAATCCGTAAGCGCAAAACCAAGTCCGAGCATAGTAAAAGCCCCCACAGAGGAAAAAAATGGCCAAAATAATGGAATTGAATCCAATGTAAATGCTCCGGTGTTGGAAGCAGCTGTTACCTTGGGAGGCCCGGTGAAAAAATCCGCTCCCAGTGGCCGATTTTATTCTCCGCTGGTGCGGAATATCGCCAAAGAGGAAAAGATCAGTATGGGGGAATTGGAACAACTGGAGGGTAGCGGCCTGCAAGGTAGGGTTACCAAAAAGGATATCCTTGCTTACCTAGAAGACCGTACGCGCCCGGCTCAGTCTTCGCCCGCTCAACGCCAGGAAGCTCCAGCAGCATCTGTCAAAAAACAAGCTCCTGCTATCAGCACAGAGGGGAATGTCGAAATCATCGAAATGGACCGCATGCGTCGACTTATTGCCGATCACATGGTGATGTCCAAACACACCTCTCCACACGTGACTTCTTTTATAGAAGCCGATGTTACGGACATTGTCAAATGGCGGGATAAGGTAAAACACTCATTCCAGCAACAACACGGTGAAAAAATCACTTTTACACCGATATTTATTGAGGCCATTGCGAAGGCGATTGGTGATTTTCCAATGATTAATGTTTCGGTAGACGGATCAACGATTGTTCGCAAAAAAGACATCAACATTGGCATGGCTGCGGCCTTACCAACTGGCAACTTGATTGTACCGGTGATCAAGGGCGCTGATCAACTCAATCTGCTAGGACTGACCAAGGCGGTAAATGACCTGGCAGGTCGAGCCAGAAATAATAAACTCAAGCCTGAAGAAGTTCAGGGCGGTACTTTTACAGTGACTAATGTAGGCACCTTTGGCAATGTGATGGGAACCCCCATTATCAATCAGCCTCAGGCAGCAATAATGGCCGTTGGTGCCATTCGAAAAAAACCGGCAGTAGTAGAAACAGAATATGGTGACCTTATTGCGGTACGCCACATGATGTTCCTTTCCCTGTCTTATGATCACCGGGTTGTAGATGGTTTCCTCGGCGGTTCTTTCTTGCGCAAAGTAGGCGATTACCTGGAAGCTTTTGATCCAACACGAACAATTTGATAGCTGGAAAACAGCGGTGCATTTGAGAACTTGCTTTTGAGCAAAATATTAGGTAATGTATCAACGTTTTTAACGTGTCTATAGAATAATGGAAAGATGTCATGAGGTGATCACGACATCTTTCCCATTTTATAGTTTTCTAAAGGAACAATATGAGGAGATTCCAGATTATTTTCATCTTTCTGACGGTAGTCACCACCTTATCGGCCCAAAGCGCATCGGAAAAAATGCGTCAGGCCAAAGAATTTATTTATCACGCCAATTACGATAATGCCCTGGCGGTGCTGACCAGCTCCAAGCAGCTTAGCCGGAACGATAAAGAGGGTCGTTTCCTGATTGCCGTTTGTTATTACCAATTAAATGATCTGGATAAAGCCCTGACCTCCCTCACACAACAAGTAGAAGAAGAACGATCTCCTTATCCGGAATCCTGGCTGTACCTTGGGAAAATTTATCATGCCCAAAATCGCTTTGATGAGGCATCCCGCTACTATAAATTGTATCTTAAAACCATTCGTCCCGACCACCCACACCGGAATATGGTGCGGGAGGAAATACGGCGTGCGGCCAATGGTTTGGAACTGCAATACCACGAGCAATTGGCCGTAGTAGAGAACCTGGGCCCGGGCGTCAATACTTCCGGGGATGAATTTGCCCCCGTCTTGAGCCCCAATTTTGTAGATAAAATATATTTTTCGTCTATTCGCCAAGGTAATACCGGCGGAGCCCGCAATGAACATGGCCGTCCTGATGACCGGCTCGGTCATTTTTTCAGTGATATGTTTAGCTGTCAGATTACCGCCAATGGCTGGGGAGCTACGACACCTTTGCACTACCTGCTTAATAGCCCAAAGAATGAAGTTTTGCTAGATTTTAATGGCGATGGTAGTGTGCTCTTTTATTTCAAAAGCTGGTCCTTGATTAACGGTGATATTGTTATAGATACTTTTAAAACGGTTGAAACCCGTACCCTCAGTTCCACTCCTTTACAAAGCCAGCTAAATTCAAATATTGGGGATGATGGTTTGTATCTTTACAATGATACCCTGATGTTTTTTGCCAGTCGGCGGGCCGGTGGTTATGGCGGTTATGACTTGTACCGTTCTTCGTTGGTTAATGGGCGATGGACTCCAGCTGAAAACCTGGGGCCAGATGTCAACTCGCCTTTTGATGAAAGTACCCCTTTCCTTTCACGGGATGGTATTACCCTTTATTTTAGTTCCAACAACAGCCACCTGAGTATTGGTGGATTTGATGTTTTTAAATCGGTTTATAATGGACGTTCTAACCGTTGGACTACGCCATTTAATCTTGGTTTGCCTATTAATTCCAGTTCGGATGACACCCATTTTCGCATTAGTAGAGATGGATTTTCGGCCTTTTTTGCCTCTTCTCGCAAGGATGGTTTCGGCCAACGTGACTTATATGTAGCCTATTTTGAAAACTTTCTCCCAGAAATGGAACCGCCTCAGATTGTATATTACGAGCCCGAAATCACGCCTGAGCAACAGCCAATTTCTGTGGCAACTCCTCCGGCGGACTTTGATACGCCTACGTTTAATAATGAAGACACATTTCAGGCAAGCACGATACCAGAACCACCAGTCATCATTACTGAACCGAAAGTTACAAAGCCAGCTGGCTTCAAAGCACTAAACTTTAATGATGTATCGGAAGTAGTAACTCAAGGTCAGGAAACGCTGGATAGAACCGCTCAAATATTGCTTCAAAACCCAAACCTGAATCTGGTATTTACCGCCTATACCCATGGCGACTCTCCTCTGACAAACCGACTTTTTGATGCCATTACTGCTGCGGAAAATGCCTCGAAATATTTGTTAAACCGAGGTGTTTCTGCTAAACAAATTTTCATGCGGGCACTCAAAGGAAATGCCTCATCTAATCCCAAATTGGGTCTGGAATTTGGGTTTACCAATACCCTGGACTTATCCAACCCCTCTGCTGTACCAGTCATTGGTGATGGATATCAATCCCTTGTTTTGGGATTAACCACTAATCAGGCGCTGTGTTATAAAGTGCAGATTGCCTCTTTAAAAGGATCCTTCTCCAATCAGGCACTCAATAATTATCCCAATGCTATGGTAGAAAAAGTTCCCGACTTCGATTATTACCGCTATACCTTGGGCGCTTTTACAACTTATGCAGAAGCTTATGCCTTCCGGAGACAAATTCTATCTGCGGGTTTTTCCGGCGCCTATGTCGTACCTTACCTCTATGGACGGCGTGCAGACAAATACGAAGTCAAACGATCCGTAGGTCTCTTCCCTGACTTAAGAAAGTACCTCGGTGAATAATCCATCCTGTAGGATTCAGAAAAAAGCTTATTTTTGCAAACGGTACGGAAGTCCCGGCCTGATAAATTAGGACTTGACTTTCAATCTTATAGCAATTTTTAAATCATTTTCCGCTTTTCTGAAAGGCAGCCTGGAGGTATGTTTGCCGAGAAGCACATAGTTGATTTACAACTCTATTATTCAAGATTTTTGGTTTTAATCGGAGCGCCATCATCAAATGATCTAATGAACCACTGGTTCGGCCCTCTTGATGATTGCCTCCAACTTAATTTGTTGAAATGAAGCATATTGATTTTTTGCGAGAAGGTCTAAAAAACCTCAAAACCGTTGGAACCCTTACCCGTAGTTCTAAGTACTTGTGCAAAAACATGGTGAAGCACGTTAATTTTGATGACGCTGAACTTATTGTTGAATTAGGCGCTGGCGATGGGGTCATTACAAAATATATTCTTGAAGGAATGACTGGCAAGACTCGTTTATTGACCTTTGAGGTAAATAGTCGCTTTTGCGAAGAGCTTCGGGATATTAACGATGATCGGCTAGTAGTAGCAGAGGATTCTGCTGAAAACCTGGGTAAACACCTGGAACAATTGGGGACAAACAAAGTAGACTATATCATTTCTGCTATTCCTTTTGTTGCACTGCCTAAGGAACTTGGCTATACCATTATCCAGGAATGTTTTAATCACCTAAAGAAAGGAGGCCTATTTATTCAGGTCCACTATTCATTGCTCTCAAAAAATGTTTACGAAAATATTTTTGGCAATGTTGATATTAATTTTGTTCCGATCAATGTGCCACCCGCATTTGTATTGGTCAGTGAAAAGCGATAGAATTTGCTACTTATTGTGGAAGTTGACGAACACTTTTGACATGGCCTCGTTATGAATAAAACACCCTGCTCATGAAATCCTTATGCTGCCTTTTATGCATTATTCTGCTTTGTGGTGCCTGTACTTACAACCCACCTAAAGATGACACCGTCGACAAAAGCAATTTACCTCTGGAACGTATTAACCTTCCCGATGGGTTCAAAATAACCATTTTTGCTGATAGTTTGACCAATGCCCGCTCGATGGACCTATCTCCTAGCGGTACCCTTTTTGTCGGCACCAGAGGAGAAGATAAGGTATACGCTTTACGCGATACGGATGGTGATTTCAAAGCTGATGAGCGGTATGTGATTGCTACAGGATTGAAAATGCCTAATGGCGTTGCTTTCCACAATGGTGATTTGTATGTGGCTGAGGTTAGCCGTATCCTCAAGTACGAAAATATTGAAAGCCAACTTGCCAATCCACCCCAACCGGTAGTTGTTTATGACCAATATCCAACAGAAACGCATCACGGCTGGAAGTTTATCGCTTTCGGCCCTGATGGGAAACTCTATGTGCCGGTAGGTGCTCCATGTAACATCTGTGAATCTGAAGAGCCGATTTTTGCCTCAATAACCCGCATGAACCCCGATGGAACAGGCATGGAGGTGATTCAACACGGAGTACGCAATACGGTTGGGTTTACCTGGCACCCACAAAGCGGGGAGCTATGGTTTACGGATAATGGCCGCGATATGATGGGTGACGATGTGCCTGCCTGTGAACTCAATCGTGCCCCTGAAGATGGTATGCATTTCGGCTACCCCTACTGCCACCAGGGCGACCTGCCCGACCCCAAATTCGGAGAAGGTCAAAATTGTTCCGAATTTACGCCTCCAGCACGCAAATTGGGGCCGCATGTAGCTCCCCTAGGCATAGAATTCTATACAGGTAACCAATTTCCGGAAAGCTATAAAAATCAAATCCTTATTGCTGAGCATGGTTCCTGGAACCGTAGCAAAAAGATCGGCTACCGCGTGATGCTCGTTACCCTGGACGAAAATCAGCAAGCTACCGACTACAAACCATTTGCCGATGGCTGGCTTGATGAAGCGACAGATGAAGCTTGGGGTCGCCCCGTTGATTTGGAGTTTTTGCCTGATGGATCTATGCTAGTGTCCGATGATTTTGCGGATGTGATTTATCGGATTGCTTATACTGGCGGGTAGTAGGAATGGGGAAGGAGGCGCGATCACCTATCTTCCTTATCGCAGACTTTCTCCATCAACAATTACGAGCTTGTTTGAAGGCCAACCTTGTGGTATCGGTCCAATAATTCTAGACCGCAGGCTTGTGGATGGAATTTATACCTCTAATTATTACTCACTTTCACAATTAGGCTACTCACCTCAATTCTCTCTCCACTCACCACCTGAGCAGGTTCCTCTTTTTCTAAAACCTCTCTAACCGTAAACCCATTTTGGGTCACCAGGTCTATTAATTCATCTTTAGAAAACAGTTGAAATCCACCCACTCGTACAAACGGATATTTAGCCATCATCGATTTGGGACGGACGGCAATGGCCAGTTGCCCCTGTGGTTTCATTACCCGTCTGAATTCTGCAAAAACGGCTTCAGGGTCTTCCCAAAAGTAGAGTGTATTCACGGTAAAAATCTTATCAACAGAATCATTTTTCAGTGGCATTTTCGCGGCTTCAGACAGATGAAATTTTGCCTGACCTGATTGAATGAAAGCGGCATTCCTTTTGCTAGCTTCTTCAATCATGGCTTCCGAAAAATCACAGCCAGTATACTGAACGTCAGGAGCAATCCCCAGTATTTCCGGCACAAAGAATCCATTGCCCATCCCAATTTCCAAAATATGCTCTCCAGGCTTAATATCCAGAAAAGCTATAGTATATCGATTGATCAGCGCATTACCTTCGTTCATTTTTTCGGCTACCTGAAGGGCATATTCTCCTTCGGGTTTACGAAGTTGCTGGGCGACTGTTTTTAGCGTTTTGTTGTCCATTTAAAAGAATCTAATGCTATAATTTTCTAGTGCTCCTTCAAAGAAGCGGATCAAAGCTAAATTCACTTATTCTACCTCAGCTAACACTTCCACCCGATCCAATAGTGCCTGCAATACGCTCTTGGCAGCCGGGAGGCTATTTACGCCATCGCGAACTACGATGAGGTGGCGCGGTGATTGTTTGAGGGCCAGCCCGAGTTGCTTGGATTCCGTAGCGATGAGTTGCATGATTTGTTGAAACCGGTTACTTTCATAGAAAGGCGACTGTGGGTTATCGACGAAGTAACAACGTAATTTATTGTTTTTGAGAATGAGCCGTTCAAAACCTAATTCCTTGCAGATCCAGCGGATGCGCAAGCCCTCAAATAGCTCACTGACTTCAGGAGGTACACGTCCAAATCGGTCGCGGAGCATCTCTTCAAATTGTACAATTTCTTCCTCGCGTTCCAGGTCGTCAAGCTGGGTATAGATTTTAAGGCGCTCCTCAATACTGGTCACATAATCATCGGGGACCAACATTTCTACATCGGCATCAATTTGCACGTCGCGTACAAAGGCCCTTTCCTTTTCCAGATCTTCCTTAAAGAGTTCTTTAAATTCATTCTCTTTAAGTTCCTGGACAGCCTCTTCGAGGATACGCTGATAGGTTTGAAAGCCGATATCAGCAATAAAACCACTTTGCTCGGCGCCCAATATATTTCCGGCACCCCGAATATCGAGGTCGCGCATGGCAATGTTGAAACCACTTCCCAATTCGGAGAACTCCTCCAAGGTACGCAGCCGTTTACGAGCATCCGAAGTTAATACCGACATAGGTGGGCTAAATAAGTAACAATATGCCTTTTTATTTGAGCGTCCTACCCGGCCCCTCAATTGGTGTAGATCACTCATGCCAAACTGATTGGCATTGTTGATCATCATGGTATTGGCATTCGGAATATCGAGACCGGTCTCAATTATGTTAGTACAAACCAGTACATCATACTGCTTGTCAATAAATTCCAGTAGTGTTTTTTCCAGGGTTTTAGCCTCCATCTGACCGTGTGCTTTGGCCACCTCGACATCCGGACAGAGGCGTTGGATCATCGCCGTCATATCGGCCAGGGTTTTCACCCGGTTGTGTACAAAAAAGACTTGTCCACCCCGATTCACTTCATAATAAATGGCTTCCTTGATCAGCTCCTCGCTAAATATGCGGACTTCAGTATGAATAGGCTGCCGGTTAGGGGGAGGCGTGCGAATAATCGACAAATCCCGGGCCGACATCAACGAAAATTGTAGCGTACGTGGAATAGGCGTTGCCGTCAGCGTGAGGGTATCCACGTTTACTTTTAGGTTGCGCAGTTTCTCCTTGGCAGCCACCCCAAATTTTTGTTCTTCATCAATAACCAGCAGACCCAGGTCTTTAAAACCAACCTCCTTGTTTAATAGGCCATGGGTTCCGATAACGATATCGATTTTGCCTTCTTTTAATTTATTAAATATCTCTTTTTTCTCTCGGGCTGTTCGAAAGCGATTAATATAATCAATAGTCACTCCAAATTCTTCCAGCCGTTCCTTAAAAGTACGATTGTGTTGGAGGGCCAGAATAGTAGTCGGCACTAAAATAGCCACCTGCTTTCCATCAACGACCGCCTTGAATGCCGCCCGCACCGCTACCTCTGTTTTGCCAAAACCCACATCCCCACAGATCAGCCGATCCATTGGGTAATCCTTGGTCATATCGTCCTTTACGGCAATGGTAGCCTTCAGCTGATCAGGTGTATCTTCGTAGATAAAGGAGGCTTCCAGCTCATTTTGCAGGTAACCATCCGGGGGAAAAGCATGTCCTTTGGAAGCTCGTCTTTTGGCGTAGAGCTTGATCAACTCACCTGCAATATCCTTAACTTTCTTTTTGGTGCGGCTCTTTAGGTTTTTCCAGGCTTCGGACCCCAGTTTACTCAGTTTTGGTTCTGTACCTTCTTTGCCTACATATTTGGAAATCTTGTGTAGCGAGTTGATACTGACGTATAGGATGTCATTATTTTTATAAATCAGGCGCACTGATTCCTGGATATGTCCATTGATGTCAATCTTTTGTAAACCTGAATATCGACCTACTCCGTGATCGATGTGTGTAACAAAATCCCCCGGTTGCAACTCTCGCAACATCCGTAGGTTGATCGCCTGATCTTTGGTAAACCCCATGCGGAGCTTGTAGCGGTGAAAACGCTCAAAAATCTGATGATCAGTATAACAGGCTACTTTCAACTCATTGTCTATAAACCCCTGATGGATGGCATTAATCACCGGATGAAACTGAATAAAGGCTTCCAGGTCTTCGAAAATGGCGTAGAAACGCTCAATTTGTTTGGCATTATCGGTGAAGATGTAGTTTTCCAACCCTTGGGCGGTATTTTTTTTCAGGTCTTCAATCAGCAAATCAAAATTGCGATTAAAACTGGGCTGGGGTTTGGTCTCAAAACTGATATGTTGATCAAAAGTAATGGGCTGCACACTATTGGTTAAAGAGATGATGGACTGATGATCAATGTCATGCATCACTTCATTAGGGCGGATAAATGCACGGTCGCGAAACACTTCGGCTAGCTCACTTTCGTCCAGCAGGGAGACCGTTTCGGCGAAAGCCTCTGCTTTTTCAAAACACTGTTGCAATTTGTCCAGCAAGACCTGAAAATCTTTTACCCACACCACCGTATTGTCTTTCAACACCTGAAAGACAGGTACTTTTTGAGCACGGCTGAACTTGGTATTGATATTGGGTACAATAGATACCCTTCCGATATTCTGTTTTGACAACTGCGTCATCGGATCAAAGGTGCGGATACTTTCCACCTCCTCATCAAACAATTCAATCCGATAAGGATATTCATTGCCATAGGAAAAAATGTCAACGATACCACCACGGATGGAAAACTGGCCGGGCTCATATACAAAATCTTCCCGCTGAAAGCCATATTCTACCAGTATTTCAACCAGGGTATCCACATCCACTATTTCCTTGACGGTAATATTGATGCGCGTTTCATCCAGCACTGACGGAGCCACTACCTGCTCAAACAAGGCCTCCGGATAGGTCACTACGACTTCCCCTTGCGCTCCCGAAGAGATTATTTTATTGATGGTTTCGGTGCGTTGGAGGACATTGGTATTCTCCAGTGCTTCAAAATACATCGGTCTTTTGAAAGAATCAGGGAGGAATAACACGGGCTTTTTTTCGAAGAGTCCTGCCAATGTATTTTGTATATACGCAGCTTCTTCCTTGTCGATAGCAATGAATAAATGATCACGTGGTTGATCCTGATAACTTCCGGTCAGGACAAAACATTCCTGTGCCCCCACCATACCGGATATTTGCAGGCGGGCAGGCGTTTCTTGTTTTAACAAGTCGTTGAGCTGCTTCACCCGCTTATCATTACGATAACGGGCCAGCAGAGTATCCAGATTATTCACGCTGTAAAAATAGAGATTTACTTTTAGTAATTGGTAGGTTCTGTTGGAAACTTAACCGACCAATCATTTGGAAATAGGGTGTTCAAAGTATGTCACTTTGACTACAACTACAAACTCAGACACAAGCCCGCGTGAGGGATAGGAGCGGAATGCACGGAGCCCCCAAAGGCGAGTACATTATAGCGGATAGCCCGACCCCAGGTAAAGACACCATAACGAATGATCTCATTTTCCGACAAAGGTTTTGTGTCTTTACCTGGGGGCACGCCCTTTTACCGATTTATCACATTCTTAAACCGAGGTCTCTTAGGTGCTACATCTCCCAATTTCGCCTTCTTCACTTCTTCATATTGGGAGTAGTTGCCTTCAAAGAAAACCACCTCTGCTTCATCCTCAAAAGAGAGGATATGGGTAGCCAGGCGGTCAATAAACCAGCGGTCGTGAGAGATGACCAGCACGCAGCCGGCAAAATTGTCGAGTGCATCTTCCAGGGCGCGTAAGGTATTGATATCAATATCGTTGGTTGGTTCATCAAGCAGCAGTACATTACCTCCTTCACGCAGGGTCATAGCCAGGTGTAGCCGGTTGCGCTCCCCACCGGAGAGCACGCCAACCTTCTTCTGCTGATCTGCACCGGCAAAATTAAAACGACTCAGATATGCCCGAGCATTGACGGTAGCATTGCCGATCTGGATAAAGTCATTACCTTCCGAGACCACGTCGTATACCGTTTTTTCGCTATGCTGCAGCTGCTCGTGGCTTTGGTCTACATAGGAAAGCTCTACGGTGTTGCCAATAGTTACTTCGCCTTTATCTGGTTTTTCAAGGCCCATAACCATACGAAAGAGGGTACTTTTTCCCACGCCGTTTGGCCCTATGATGCCGACGATGGCATTTTTGGGGATGCTGAACGTGAGGTTTTCAAACAATAGGCGGTCGCCAAATCCCTTGGTCAGGTTTTCGACATCAATCACCACATCGCCTAAACGTGAGCCGGGAGGGATGTAGAGTTCTAGCTTGGCCTCCTGTGCTTTGGCCTCTTCACCGGCTAGTTTATCATAAGCATTCAGACGAGCCTTCCCTTTGGATTGGCGGGCTTTCGGAGCCATACGTATCCATTCCAACTCCCGTTCCAGTGTTTTGCGCCGTTTAGTAGTCGTTTTTTCTTCCATTTCCAGGCGTTTGGCTTTTTGTTCCAGCCAGGAAGAGTAGTTGCCCTCCCAGGGGATGCCCTCGCCACGGTCTAACTCGAGTATCCAGCCTGCCACATTATCGAGGAAGTACCGATCGTGGGTCACGGCAATCACCGTGCCGGGGAAATTTTTCAGGTATTGCTCCAGCCAGTCTACCGATTCGGCATCCAGGTGGTTAGTAGGTTCATCCAGTAGCAAAATATCAGGATTGCTCAGCAACAGCCGTGCCAGGGCTACCCGGCGACGCTCCCCACCCGACAGCACTTTAACCGATGCATCATCCGGCGGACAACGCAAGGCTTCCATAGCTGTATTCAGGCGATTATCGAGTTCCCAGGCATTATGGTGGTCCAATTGTTCCATCATTTCTCCCTGCTTTTCGATCAACTTATTCATCTCATCATCGCTCATCGGCTCCGAAAACTTGAGGTTGATCTCCTCGTAGGCGGCCATCAAGTCTACAATTTCCTGCACGCCCTCTTCTACTACCTGGCGTACCGTTTTGCTTTCGTCCAGTTTTGGTTCCTGCTCCAGTAGTCCGATCTTGTAGCTACCGTCAAAACTGATGCGCCCCTCATAGTTGGGGTCTTGTCCAGCAATGATTTTCAGTAAAGTCGATTTTCCTGAGCCATTGAGGCCGAGCACACCGATTTTGGCTCCATAAAAGAAGCTGAGCCAAATATTATTGAGCACCTTCTTGCTCGGAGGAAAGGTCTTTGATACCCCCTCCATCGAAAAGATTACTTTATGGTCCGACATAAATCTTCGTTTTAGGCCCCAAATATACCCGACATTATTCGAATTGGAAAATTAAAACCACAATCAAATAATCTCGAAATATCCTGGTCTAAAACTGCAACAGTCGCATAGCTTAATTTTTTGCCAATTCTTTCAACATTTTCCGCGCATTATCGTTTTGCGGGTTGAGTTTATATGACTGGCGGTAGTGTTGTACTGCTTTTTCCTTTTGGTTGGTTTTTAGATAAGCTTCCGCCAAACTGTCGTGAGCATTGGCCGAGCGGGGATTTTGGCGGGTATTGTATTCAAAAGCTTCAATCGCCAATTCTGGTTTTTGTTTGCTCATGAAGAAATAGCCTACTTCATTGACCTCCCATTCGCCCATATACACTTCGCTGCCTCGGCTGTTGCTGTGGCTTTGAAATTCCTGGAAAGCACCATCAATGCCTCCATTTTGGTAGGCTTCTTTCACTACCCTGGCAATATCTGGCAATGGAGGTAATATTTTCACCAGTTCCAGTTCCCAAGTCAGGTATTCCCCTGGAAGTTTGAGTTTCGACCCACTTTTAGCAGCTGCTTTGAAATCTTCAATAGGAATTTTGAACTTGTACCTGCCATCCTCCCGCATCACGCTGAAGGCATTCTGAAAAGGTTGTGATAATTCACTGACAATCTGGTAATCCGGCACACCAATAGCATAGGTGGACACCAATTCCCTGCCATTTTCATCTACGAGACGATTGTGAGTCAGGGCGGCCTGATCGCTGTTCAATTGGGAACCATGTCCCTCTTTCAGCGTTTCATAAATCCAGCCATTACTGGTTTTATTTTGGGCAATGCCAAATCCATAGGCGCTCATCCAGATGAGCAGCACTAGAAAAAGGGGGGATTTTTTCATTTTGTCTGATTTGAAGCGTAAGTAAATAGCCTTAATAGAAAAAAATACTCTATCGAAATTTAAAATATCATATAAATGTATATAATAATTTGAGAAGGTAAAATATTGCGCTATAGTTTAACTTTTTATAAAATTACGGAATGGTGATTTATTGGCGGTCGGAAGGTAATAAACCCGCAATTAATGGGCCATTAGCATGGACAAAGAAGGGGATTTTATTTATTTCTTCCAAAACTTATTACAGCAAAATTTGCTTGTTTACATTCATTGATCCAATACTCCTACGTTCACCTTCTCACCGCCTCCCTCTTTCGTCGCATGCAATTAAACTGTATATTTGCTGCGGACTAATAGCATACCATCAAATGGCAACACCCCCTTTCGACATCGTGGAATTGTACGAGAAGGCTGTGATTTACCGCAGGCAGGGGGATATCTATAATGCTGTGAAGTTGTTCAAAAATGTAATCAAAAAAGCCCCCGAATGGGTACAGCCCTATTGGCAGCTCAGCCAAATTTACAAAAGCCGCCGGGAGTGGAAACCCACCCTCTATTACACAAAAAAAGCATTAGCGCTGGATATTGGAAAACCAGAAGGTTGGTGGGCATTGGGCATGGCCGCAATGGCTTTAAAAAAATGGCGTATTGCCCGCAATGTATGGAACAAATTCGGTATTGATTTAAAAAAACATACCCCAAAACCCATCTGCTTACGCATTCAGTACAATGGTCAATTTGAGATCATCTGGGCACGGACCCAAGGACCGGCGCAGGCTGAAATTCGCAGCATTCCTCATCCTGGCTCTGGCTTTGCCTTTCGGGATATCGTGCTTTATGACAAAGAAATTTCCGGGTACAATATCGTTGCAAAAAGACGGGTACCCATTTATGACGAATATGGGCTTTTTAAAAAAAACTATTTCCATTCCTACTCATGTATAATCTCCACAGCTGATAAAGAAGATATCAATTTGTTGGAACAATTGTGTCAGGATGCAGGCCTGGGTTTTGAAGTGTGGTCGAATGCAAGCCGAATTTTCAACACTCAAAAAGCTGGAGATATCCCCGAGTATTATGACCCTTCTATTCTCCCTTCAACAGAAACCTCCAGTTTGCACATTGCTATCGCAGCCCGCAATATCTATGAGGCTCGCGAAGTACTCACCAATTGGCAAGTCATTTGTCTTGGCAGCTATTCCGATTTGGAACAGCATTTGTAATACCTGCAAAACAACTCTAGTAAACCATCAGACAAATCCAAAAAGCAAGGAACCGCCTTTTCACAGGCATTTTACCTATTTTTATCTCCTAACTAAAACCCGCCTGGAATGAATCGTTTTTACCTGTTTTTATTTCTACTGTTATGTGGCAATTTTGTTTATAGTCAAAACCTGGAAGTGGTCGACATTACGCCGGATGCAAATACAATTGCTACCGATTTTGATATGGATATTTCTATCAATTTCAATGTTACTCCAGACCAGGAAAGCATCAATAGCAACTCCATCAAAGTATTTGGTCGTTGGTCGGGCCCTATGGCTGGTGAACTCCTGGTATTACCCAATGCTAATCAGGTTCGCTTTCATCCTACACAACCTTTTTCTGCCGGGGAGCAGGTCACTGTTACTCTAGCAAAAACCATTCGGGGGCTGGACGGAGAAACCATGGAGTTTGGCTATAGCCATCAATTCTGGGCTAAAACAAATCCAGGTAGCTTAGTGCAGCAGTATGAGAGCACCATTGAATTGCGGAGGCCAGATGAAGGCTTGATTCAAACCTATGGTGCCTATGCGGGTGATATTAACAATGATAATTTTTCCGATCTGGTGGTGGTCAATGAAACTTCCGATGATTTACGTATCCTGCTCAATGATGGCACCGGTCACTATGGCGATTTTGTTGTCTATCCGATGGGGAATCTATCCCCTAGTCCAAACGAAGGGGGTGATTTCAACAATGATGGTGAAATCGATTTTGCGGTGAGTACGGCTCACCAGGATGAAGTGCGGGTTATGTTTGGCGATGGCCAGGGCAATTTTTCACCTATGGAAACGTATCACACCGATATGGGTGTCAGAGGGCTGGTTGTGCTGGACTGTAATGGCGATGCACACGACGATATCTTTGTCACCAACCGCATTGCCGGCAATTTGAGTCTTCTCACCAATGACGGCACTGGTAATTTCACGGTATCGGGTTTCAATTCCGATGGTGAAGGAGAATCAGCCGTATCTGTAGCGGATGCCAATCACGATGGCATTCCCGATCTGTTTATCGGCATGTATACTAGCCAGGAAATCGTAATTTTCCTCGGTGATGGTGAAGGATTTTTCAATATCAGCGATCGTACCGCCGTACCCGGTAATCCCTGGATGTTGGGTACTGGAGATTTTAATAATGACGGTCATCCTGATGTGGTTTCTGCCAATTCTTTGGGCAATGCGACTGTTGTCTGTTTTGGTGACGGTATGGGTGGCTTGAGTGCTCCTGATGTTTATACTGTTCCTGGTGTACAATTCCCTCTCGCCATTGATGTTGGTGACATCGACGGTGATGGCGATCTGGACTTTGTCAGCAGTAATTATAATTCCACAAACTATGTGGTCTTTGAAAATGACGGCGCAGGCAACTTCTCTGCTGCCGATATCCTTACCGCACCCAATCACGCCTCTTGTGCTATCCTGCATGACCGCGACAATGATGGCGACCTCGATATCAGCGGTACTGACGAAGGGGACGATATCATTATTCTGTTTGAAAACCCAGGCCCGGTAGCTATTCAGGACCCGGCCTTGCGGCAAATAAAAATGCAGTTAAGTCCAAATCCTGCTGCGAAAAAGTTTAATCTCGCTTTTGAACTTGAAGCAAGTGAATTGGTGGAAATCAGTCTTTATGATAGGGAAGGACGCTTGGTTCAACAGTTATTTTCCGGGAAATTACCCGCTGGCTCGCAACAAATGTATTGGGAATTGAAAACCTTACCGCAAGGGGTTTATCATTGCCGTTTGCAGGGAGAAAGCTTTTTTGGGGTAGAGAAATTGGTAGTGGGGAAATAAAAACACCTTGTAATTGAAAACCCTATTTCTTCAGCACCACCATTTTCTTTGTTTGAATAAAAGCCCCCACTTTAAGCTGATAAAAATAAACCCCTGGATTTAGGGTAACACCATCAATCGGAATTTCGTAGCTACCCGGTGTTTTCACCTCATCCACCAGCTGATTCAATGTTCGGCCTCTGGCATCGAAAAGGCTAAGTTCGGCCCATTCTTTCTGGCTCAAATTAAAACGAATCGAAGTTGAAGCAGAAAATGGGTTGGGTTGGTTTTGAAACAATTGCGCTAGCGGAACAACAACTGGATCTTCAACAGCAGTAGCAATTGCGTCTTGTCCATAAAGTGTAACTACGCCATATCCAGGTACGGAAATTTCGCCACTTCCATCATCCAATGTAATTGCCGATTCTTGCCAATAATTACCGGAACTGGAGGTAAACACCTCAAAATTAACAGGCCCAACCAGCATCTCTGGAATTTCCAGGGAAGCAGTTTGTGCATTTGCTGAAGTATTGATTAAAACAATGGTGAGCGAGCCATTTATATCGTGCGCATAGGCACTTGCCAACAGTGTCTCTGCCCCTGAAATTGTTGTATTTACCCGATAGGCATTGGGTCGAATGTAGCGAAAATAATGTTTAGCTGCCACGTATTTGGGCGAATTGGCGCCTAGTATTTGATTTGTTAATGCCTGAGTAGAAGGATTGCCATTATCGTCTTCCGCGAAAGTCCAGTAAACCCAGGCACTTTGCCGGCCGGTGGTGAGTGCCTGATGAATACGCAGCGCTACACTCCAACCGCCATTATTGGGATAACCGTTGGCAGGAAAAAGCCAGCTGGGATTTTCACCCGAAGTTTCTGTCATCCAAGATTTTTTGTTGAAGGAAGCATAACCAGCTACATTGCCTGGAATGCCCGGTGCCGGACTAGCCTCCCAGCCATTGACCCACCAATCCCACAGCGTAGAAGTAGCCCCGGAAGCGCTAACACCATCACTGCCGTACCCGTGGATACAGAAAAAATCTATGGCCGCCATCGCCTCAGGATCGGCATCCAGGTTTTGTAGGTATTGCAAGTTTTTGTGAATGATATCCCCGCCGCTCCCGTACTGCCACATGCCATAAGCATTTCCGCCCAATAGATCCTCGGGGCCCATGATGCGGATATCTTTCAGGTCATCATACCGATCAAATTCGCTCCGAACTGCTTTTAGAGCCGCAATATATTGTGCCGATAAGGGATAGGTGGCACTATTATAAAATTCTTCAAAATTGAGTTCATTCTGAATGCTGATGGCATAAAACGGCACATTATGGTATTGCTGATAGCCGCGTACATAGGCCGCTGCACTACGTGCAAACTGAGTTATTGAACTGGTAGGTCCATCCCCTCCTAAAGCAGAATCATCAAAAACAGCAAGCGGCGTACCGGACACATCAAGTCGTCCACCAGCATAATTGCCTCCCCAAATAAATGGCCATTCCGCGCCTTGCACTGGGCCCGGCCACCAGTTCTGATTCCAGGCATTCCCAGAAGAAACCTTCACCCACGGCACCGGCGACCAGAACGACCCAATCAACTTAAAATCGCCAAGGTTTTCCATTTGTGCCAGCCCTACATCAATCGCTCCATCCTCGCTATAGGTAAAATAGTCGACATTAAAATCAATATCCGGCCCCATGACGGCAATGGGCGCATTTTCTCCTCCAAAAAGTCGGGAATAATCTTCCGGTCCGGTATAAGTCCGCACCCGATTTCCCTCCGGCCCATCCGGATTATCCAGGTCCTCCAGATTAAATACATGATCCGTTCCCGACCCCATAAACCAGGGAGAATATACACTTAGATCGGAATAGGGTGAAACCAGCTGCGGCGTAAGATCCACCCGGTAAATGGACGCCCGCATATCGCTATAAAACAACTGTTGCCACCAATTTTGATTGACACTATTGTCGCCCTGATGCGCCCCAAAGCCATCAATGATCTGCTCCTGCTCCGATAGGGATACATGAACCATTTGCGCCCAGCCAGAGGGAAGACTAATCAGAAAAATTGCGATGAAATATAAATAGAAAAGACTGTTGTGGGAGTTAGGGAGGACTTTCATGTTGCTTTTTCAACAAAGTTATGGATTTATATTATCAGTCAAAAAACAGACAGGGTTTACAAAATTCACAGGATGCAAATCCAAGAAAAATCCTGTAAATCCCGTTAATCCTGTCAAAAAAAAGTCCCTGCATTAATTCCTTTCAAGGTATAACAAAAAAGACAACCTCAAAAGGCTGCCTCAAAACTAACAATCAAAATATTATACCTATTCTGTTAAATCCGAAACTAAAAGATGAATGGACGCAAAGTTATTTAAGCGGCAGAAAATCTAAATCTCTGCTATCTCTACCTCTCTGATACCTCTGCGTCCAAAACCCATCAAAATGAGAGCAAAGCGAGCTCTTAATCCACTACAATATCGCTACTCATAGACTCAAAACCCGCCAGCTTGGGCAACGTCACCTTCAAAATGCCATCTTCATACTTCGCACTGATGGCATCCTTATCGATTTTCTCATTCAGCTCAAACCGTCTTTCAAAAACCACTGGCGTGAATTCCTGACGGCTCCAGCCAGCATCTTCAACAATTTCAGGACCCTTAGCGGTAATGACCAGGACATTGTCTTTCATTTTGATCTCGAAGTCGGTCTTATTATAACCGGCCGCATAGACATACAATTCATAATTGTCGTCATTTTCCCTGACATTGACAGGTACTTGTTGCCACTTATGTTGAAATTGACCACCCCATTTCTCCCGGGCAAAGTGGCGAAAGGCATGTTTGGAGTGTCCACCCCATTTTTGATGATATGCTTTGTTGTAACACATAATTTTAATGTTTTAAATGTAAATATTAGAGTTGTTCCGCAGGGGCAGTATGTTCCGCCACCTGAATACTGATACCTGTTTACTGAATCTTAATGACCCGATAATGACTCACCAATTCCACTGGACGCTCCAGCGTATCGGTCAAAGGGTCATTTTCATATAGCCAGGACTTCAGTGCCCGGCGCGAGTGATGATCAAACCGATCATTTTGGGGATATTCCTCCCAATCCAGCCTGTGGAAAAAGTTGCGCAGCTTCCTACCCAGGAAAAAGACAAAACTTAAGATCGCTGCAACAAACAATGCCCCGATCACAAAACGGGCTAGAAAAAAGAAGACAAATACGCCCAGAGAAAGCATAAAAAAGAATTTGAATGGTCGCATGATTTTTGATTTTGTACTCCTTTGATAAAGCTTGACTTTCCATCATTAATTTCATCAAAGCAGTAGGTTTTATGAATGTCTAAGTGATTATACTATTGAAGACGACCGGGTGGGAGGATTACTTTAAATTTTCATGAGAAATTTTAAATTTTTGGAATATTTCCTTTAAAACAACCAGCTTTTCATCAAAATAGAAAAGGAAAATACAAGTCGGGAGACTTGATGATATTGCACATCGCGTTAAAAACGTTCGCGAGCGAGAATTTTATAATTGTGTTTTTTTTTCACCGCTGAGGCGCGGAGGACGCTGAGGTTTCGCGGAGTAATTTATTGAAATCCAATTCTTTATACACTTGCTGGGAATTGATGATTCTGAGGTAGACACACTTTGCTGGGCACTCCCTTGAGGTGGAGCTTTACTCAGTTCTCCATTTTCAACCGCAAGCCCTCCACCAAATCATTCAACTCACTGCAACCCCCCAATCCAAACCACTCCCCCGCCAACCGATACAACCCCTCAGGCCCTTCACCAGCCTCTCGGCGTACTTTCAAGGCCATCGCCGACTTTGATTTCGACAGTTTTTCACCATCAGCGCCGGTGAGTAGGCTATGGTGCCAAAAGGTCGCCTGAGCAAAGGCCGGTTCCTCCAGCAATTGTGCCAGATAAAGCTGGGCGGCGGTGGAGGGCAGCAGGTCTTGACCGCGGACGATAAAATTGATTTGGTAATACAGGTCATCTAGCAAGGACGTCAGTTGATAGGCCGGGAATTCATTCTTTTGGCGCAACACAAAGTCGCCCATGCCCTGACCGATCATGCTGTTTTTTTGGCCTTGTTGCCATTCCATGTATGACACCTTTGTCGTATCTGGTACCCGAACACGCCAGGCAGTTTCAGGTGCCCACCAATCGAGGTTGAGGTTATGACAAGTCCCGGGATAACGGCCATCTTGCGAATTTCGGCGAATCTGTCGGCGCGAACAGGTGCAGGCAAAGAGGTGGCTGGTATTTCTTAGCATTCCCAACACGTCATGGTAGTGCTCCAGGCGCAGTTGTTGGGAATAATTGGTATAGAAGTCATCCGGACCCGACGGCCCTTCGTCATAGTCGAGACCGAGCCAGTCTAAGGTCTTAAAAATATCGGCAACATATTCAGGTCGGCTCCTGTCGGCATCCAGGTCGTCGATACGCAGCAAAATTTGCCCATTATTGGCCCGAGCCAAAACCCAGGTCACTATAAATGACACCGCATTGCCGGCATGTAATAAGCCGCTAGGCGTGGGGGCGATTCTGGTGCGAAAGGTTGGCAAGGGATGTACGATATAGTGAGAAAGTGAAAATCGATGTGGTGAGCAAGTGAGCAAATGAGTGATGTGGTGAGAAAGTGAGTGGGTGGTGAGTTCAATGACACTATATCACTCACACACCATATCATTTTCTCACCATATCACCCTCATCACCATATTCCTCTTCTCTTATGTTACCTCAACAACTGCTTAATCCGTGCATATTCCGATTCATAGGATTTGCCAACGCCACAGCTCATACCATTGGCTTCCTTTTCGATATTTTGCACCCGGTTGCCAGGGTTGGGGTGGGTACTTAAAAATTCTGGCGTTCCACCACCTTTGCTTTCGATTTTTCTAAAAAAACCGGCAGCGCCATCGGCATTATAGTCCGTGCTACAAAGGTAGAGGACGGAATGGGAATCCGCTTCCGTTTCGTGGCTGCGGCTAAATTTGAGGGATACCAGACTCAAAGCAATTTGCTCAATTAGGCCGGGATCAGATTTGCCGGTCACAATAGAGGTCAATGCCGAAATACCGTAGATTTGCGTCATCTGCCGAGTAGAATGTCGCAGGGCTGCATGGGCAATCTCGTGACCCATTACACCTGCCAGCTCGTCTTCGGAATCCAAAAATTTGATCAGGCCCGTGTATACATAGATGTAGCCACCAGGGGTACAGAATGCATTTAAGGTTTCCGGATCGTCGATAATTTTCACTTGCCAGGCAAATTCATCCCGGTAACTTACTTTGCCAGAGTTCAGAATCTTTGTCGTGATGCCCCGAATATACCGGTACACTTCAGCATTGCTAGCCTCTGGTAAAATGGGGTAGGTTTTGGGGTCACTAGCGATTTGCTGTTCGACTTCCTTTCCCAATTCGATATCCTGTTCAGGAGAGAAAAGGTTAAACCCGCCACCGCCACCAGTCGTTCCACATCCGGCAAAAGAAAGCGTGAAGGACAAGGCGACTAAAACAAGGAACTGATATACGCGCATGTTGTGATATTTTTTAATGTTCTAATTAGAAAGTTATTTTATAACGAACGTTTTTGCTCTAACGATTGAATAAAGCGGATTGTTTTGTGGATATCCTCACTCAAGATACGATCTTCTTCCAAAACGGGAACCAGGTTCCGGTATTTCTCTATCAGCTTTTCCAGTTGAGGAGAAGTGTGTAGCGGCCGCCTGAAAGCCAGCGCCTGAGCAGCGGTCATCCATTCTATGGCCAGCAACCGCTCGAGGTTTTCTACTACCCGATAAGCTTTTGTCGCCGCATTGGCCGCCATACTCACATGGTCTTCTTGGCCATTGCTGGAAACAATAGAATCTATTGAGGCTGGTGTGCACAATTGTTTGTTTTGGCTCACTATCGAGGCGGCGGTATACTGAGGGATCATCAATCCGGAATTGATCCCGGGCCTTCTAACCAGAAAAGCTGGCAGCCCCCGATTTCCAGAAATCAACTGATAGACTCTCCTTTCGGAAATACTGCCCAATTCTGCCAGGGCAATGGCCAGATGGTCGAGTACCAGCGCGATAGGTTGAGCATGGAAATTACCACCGGATAAAATCAAATCATCATCCGGAAAAATATTGGGATTGTCGGTCACCGAATTGGCCTCCGTCATCACTACCCCCTTAATGTATTGCAAGGCATCCCAGCTAGCCCCATGCACCTGCGGAATACACCGAAAGGCATAGGGGTCCTGAACGTGTTCTTTCTCCGATTGGTAAAGAGGGCTATCCCGCAATAATTCACAAATATCAGCGGCTACCTTCTGCTGGCCACTATGCGGGCGGATCTGGTGCAAACGGGCTTCAAAAGGCGACCAATGGCAATTAAAAGCATCAACTGAAAGCGCCGCAGCATGTGTAGCCATTTCAAACAAGCTATCGGCCTGTAGCATACACCAAACGGCATAGGCAGTAGAAAATTGAGTGCCATTCAGCATGGCCAATCCTTCTTTAGCTTGTAGCCGCAACGGGCTGATGGCCAATGATTCCAATACCTTGGCACTCGGCTGTTTTTGATCCTGGTAATAAACCTCTCCCAATCCAATCAACGGCAAACTCAGATGCGCCAGCGGAGCCAAATCACCGGAAGCACCCAACGAACCCTGCTGGTAGATAACCGGAAGAATATCCTGATTATAAAAATAAATCAGCCGTTCAACCAATGCCGTCCGTATGCCAGAATATCCATAAGACAAGCTCTGAATCTTTAACAATAGCATTAATCTGACCACATCCTGGGGTACTTCATCACCCGTACCACAAGCATGGGACATCACCAGATTGTGTTGCAGCTGTTCTGTTTCCGATTTGGAAATGCGTACATTATATAAGGAGCCAAAACCTGTATTGATCCCATAAAAGGCTGCTTCACTCTCTTCCAGCTTCTTTTCCAGGTAGCTCCGGCAATGCGTTATTCTTTCTTTGCTTTCCTCAGATAAGGCCAGGGAGTAATTTTTTTTAGTTATTTCCCGGATTTTATGCAATTCGAGATAATCCGGATGAATAAAGTGCGTTTTTTTCATTAGATGATAGTTGGTTAGGACCTGAATTGAGGGCGAATTTATACTAGTCGCAGATAAATACCTTTTTTTTAGCTAAAATTCTGTGTTTAGAAAATATATTCCCGAACATTTAGTCACACCCCTGACAGTCAAGGCATCGCCAAGACGGTCTGACAACGCAGCGATCTAAAACCCACTTTCGTTAAAAATACTTTAAAAGCGGTTAAACATTAGTTAAACCACCCACTAGTAAAAAAGCATTTTGACCACACAACTCGTTATAATACAGAATTTTAAGTATCTTTTTTGCCTGAGCATCTGATTTTGAGGCATGTTACATCCAAAGGAGGATGTAGTCTAAAAGGCGAAATGGGTGAAAGAATTTGTAATTTTGAACCTGTACCAAATACTACAAAATCAATCTTATTATGAATTATCAAAACATGGCTACTCTATCCAGGAAAGCGCTGGCAATCTGCTCTTTCTCGCTGTTCTTGGCATTTACTGCCAGTGCTCAACGTATTGCCTCTGTTGATGTAAACCGCATTTTGGAAACCATCCAGGAATATCAGGATGCACAAACTGAAATCGATCGGTTGTCTAAACAGTGGAGACAAGAGATTGCACAAGAATACGATGTAATCAAAGGTATGTACAACCGATATCAGGCTGAACAAGTCCTTTTAAGTGACGAGGCCCGCAAAGATCGTGAAGAAGAAATTATGAGCAAAGAGAAAGAAGTACGGGATTTGCAAAAAGACAAATTTGGTCCTGAAGGAGAGTTGTTCAAACGTCGCCAGGATATGGTGCGCCCTATTCAGGATAAAGTCTATGCCGCTATCGAAGATTATGCTCAGGAAAGAAGTTATGACTTTATTTTTGACAAATCTAGTGCCTCAGGAATCATTTTTTCCAACCCGGAATATGATAAAACTGACGACATTTTGAAAAGGATGAAATAGATAGGAATAGTAGAATCAAAGAAAAGCTGTACTTTTGCAGCCGCTTTTACTTCTCAAATAAATTAAACGTATTGAAAGATGAAGAAAATTTTGAAATTAGGTAGCTTTTTCATAGCTATGTTCTGCCTGGTAAGTGCAGTGCAAGCGCAGAAGTTTGGATATGTCAACTCTGGGGCTTTGCTTGATCAAATGGCAGAAGTAAAGCAGGCCGATGCTAATCTTGAAGCGTTGCAAAAGCAACTTCAGAAAAAAGGCCAGGGTATGCTTGAGCAATTGCAAAAAGACTACATTGAAATTCAGAAAAAAGTAGAGAATGGTGACTTATCTCCAAAACAACAGGAGGAAGAAGCCGCCAAACTTGAAAAAAGACAGCAGGACCTTGCTAAGTTTGAACAGGATATGGTCAAACAACTGCAGGACAAACGCACCGAATTACTCCAGCCAATTTACGACAAAATCAATACCGCCATTTCTGACGTGGCCAAAGAAAATGGATTTCAGTTCATTTTTGATCAGGGAATCCTGCTCTACGCCGATCAGGCACAGGACGTAAGCACAATGGTAAAGTCTAAACTAGGCATTTAAACCGTGTCTGGTAGCAATACTAAAAAAGCCATAGGAGTATTTGACTCCGGCATTGGCGGCCTATCGGTCGCCAATGTTGTTTTGGCTCAATTGCCCAAAGAAAACATCGTCTACTTCGGTGATAATGGCCGTGCGCCTTATGGTCCTAAAAGTCCCGAAACCATCACGCAATACAGCCTCGAAATTGTACGCTTCCTTCTGGAACAGGACTGTAAAGCCATCGTTGTGGCTTGCAATACCGCTTCCGCTGCAGCGCTGAATACCCTACGCGAAACCTGGCCCGAACTACCGATTATCGGTATGGAACCGGCACTAAAACCCGCTGCGGCACAAACCCAAACCGGAAAAATAGGCATCCTGGCTACCCTCGGCACCTTTCAAAGTAGCCGCTATGCCAGCCTGGCCGAACGTTTTGCCAATGGCGTAGAAGTGCTGGAAGATCCATGTCTGGGGCTGGTTCAACTTATTGAATCCGGTAAAACGGACCACCCTGAAACGGAACAACTCCTGCATCAAATCATTGGCCCCATGCGTGCCGAAGGTGTGGATACGCTGGTGCTCGGTTGTACCCACTATCCACTGATTCGCCCCCTGATTGAAAAAGTCACCAATCATCAGGTCAATATCATCGACCCAGCTCCAGCTATCGCCCGCCACCTTGAACACATCCTCGAAGAAAAACAATTATTGAATACCACCGGCCCGGCCTGGCATAAGTTTTATACCTCAGGCAATCCGGCTGTGATGCAGCGAATTCTGCGGGATTGGTTGAAGTTGGAGGAAAAAGTACAGGTACATTATTGGGCGTAGAGAGTAGGTTTTTAGAGCATGTTTGGAGGCCAACCCCGATGCAAGATCGGGGCAAGCTATTTGGGCTGCAAAGGATCACTTTTATGATGATACTTCGTTACTTTTTTCGTCCGTACCTCAGGGTATGAACTTCAAGTCCTTTTTGATGCTTTGGCATAAAGCCAACCCAGTCATCAGAAAATTGACGCTTTTCGCTTCCAAAGCCGACCTCCAAACATGCTCTTACAAACTAAACCGCACATACTTGATCGTCTTACCTTCCGCCAAATGCATATCTTCATAATAGGTTTTATGCTCCAATTCCGGTATGGGAAGCGGTTTCGCATAGATGTCATCATCGTGATAAAGCAACGGGATATCTGGATGTTCGGCTAAGGTTTCCAGCGTAAATTCGTAGAGATTAGGCTCATCTGTTTTGAGATGTACCAATCCGCCAGGTTTTAGGATCTTACGGTATTCCGGTAAAAAACGAGCAGAAGTAAGGCGCCGCATAGCCTTGCCTTTACGCAGGAAAGGGTCAGGAAAAGTAATCCAGATTTCACTCACTTCACCAGGCGCAAAAAAGAGCGCAATCTGTTCGATGCGGGTACGGAGAAAAGCAGCGTTGTCGAGTTCCTCCTGCAAGGCAATACGGGCTCCCTTCCATATACGAGCCCCTTTGATGTCGACGCCAATAAAATTTCGCTCAGGATTCTGCCGGGCCAACGCCAGTGTATATTCTCCCCGGCCACAGGCCAACTCCAACGTGATGGGATGGTCGTTTTTGAAATGTTTCTCCGCCCATTTTCCTCGCAAATCTATGGATATGCCATCTTTGCCAATCAACTCCGGTTGTTTGGGATCAAAGTTCTCGTAGACGTTGGGAAACGAAAGAACCTCAGAAAATTTCTGTAATTTATTTCTCTTACTCATTGATTAACAAGCTCTGACTAGTTTGGGCAGCAAAATTATAAAAATCCAATAGGATATCTGCCAGATAGAGGCCAATTATAAAAGATTGGGCCAAATCTTATGATTATTATCCTTATTTTTATCCTTCTTTGACTAATACTGCGGAGCTATGAAAAAACGAGGTATACTATTTTTATTTATTCTTCCATCGGTACTTTTCGCCCAACAGATTGTGGTTTCCGAGGATATTCCCTTACGGAATGATGCCGCTTATGAATTAATTGGTGAACTGAAAGGCAATATGCTTTTATTCCGGGATCAGAACTTCACTTACGAAGTTCAGGGTTTTAATGACCAGATGCGCATGACCTGGACCAAAGATATCGAGTTGGATAAACGCAGCCCCAAAGTGTTGGGCATTGCCACGTCTAAGGAAGATTTTACCGTATTTTATCGCTTTAGGGATAAGGGCAATACTATCTTAAAAGCTCATAAATACGACCCGGCAGCCAATCTAATCGATTCGGTTACGATATACGATTTCGGATTTCTGTTCTTCACACCCGGTTTTGAAATAATCCGCTCGGAAGACCGTAGTAAAGCACTCATTTATTATATCGAAAAACAGGAAACACTTCGGGCTTTTTCCTATGATGTGGATAGCATGCACCTCTTGTGGGACAAAAGCATTCCTTTGGAAGACTTTTCCTACAACCAGGATTTTCAACAAATGATGGTTGACAATGCCGGGAATATGCACATGATATTAAGTCGTGATAATTTCCGTTCGAGACGCAAACCACACCATTATGAAGTGATAGAATACAATGGTGGTTCCGCTCAGTTTAACAACTACAGAGTCTCTATGGAAAACCGGCTGACCTATGATGTTTATTTTAATTATGATAACCTGAACAAAAAACTGGTTGCTGGTGGTCTCTATTCTGAAAAAAATCCGGAGCGGGCCTTGGGACTGTTTTACCTCAATGTAGATCCCAAAAACCCGAAAGACCGTACCCTGAAATTCTTGGAATTTGATACCGAATTCATCTCTAATGTCAAAGGTAAAGAAGTTGATAAAAACAAGGGATTGACCGAGCTGAGTGTTCAGGAAATTGTCCTTCGCCGGGATGGAGGTATCCTTTTGATTGCAGAACAAAACCGACATTTGGAACGCCTTGGTGGCAATTCGGGACGTTTCTATGATTCGGGGCGGTTCAATACGGATTATTATTATGATGAACTTTTTGTTGTCTCTATCCATCCTGACGGACAGGAGCACTGGAAGACCATCCTGCATAAAAAGCAATATTCCCAGGATGATGAAGGCATGTATTCCTCCTATTTTTTATTCAAAACGCCCAGCAATCTCCGCTTTCTTTTTAATGATGAAATTCGCCCCGAAAATACTGTCAGCGAATATGTTGTGAATGGCCGGGGAGATTTTGACCGCAATAGCTTGCTGAGTACCGAAAACCTGGAACTGCGCCTCCGTTTTCGTGATGCGATTCAAGTGGATGCCAACCGGATAGTCATTCCCAGTGAACGGCGAAACCGATTAAAACTCGTTCGACTTGAGTACTAATCCTTATATTCGCCGGAAAAATAGCCAATCATGAATCAAGTTCGGAAGATTATAGAAGCAGCCTGGGAAGACCGTTCCAAGCTGGAGGAAAAAAGTACTATAGAAGCTATCCATCACGTCATTGAAATGCTGGATCAGGGCAAAATTCGCGTTGCCGAACCTACTGCCGATGGAGACTGGCAAGTCAACCAATGGGTGAAAAAAGCGGTAGTCCTCTATTTTCCCATTCAGCAAATGACCACTATTGAAGTAGGCCCATTTGAATTTCATGATAAAATGTTGTTGAAGCGCAATTATGCTGCACAAGGTGTTCGGGTAGTGCCCCACGCTATAGCCCGCTACGGTTCGTTTCTGGAAAAAGGCGTGATCATGATGCCGAGTTATGTCAATATTGGTGCCTGGGTAGGCAGTGGCACCATGGTGGATACCTGGGCAACTGTTGGTTCCTGTGGCCAGATCGGCAGGAATGTACACCTAAGTGGTGGCGTTGGCATTGGTGGTGTATTGGAGCCGTTACAAGCCTCTCCAACCATCATTGAAGACGATTGTTTTATCGGCTCACGGTGCATTGTGGTCGAAGGCGTCAGAGTAGGCAAAGAAGCCGTTTTGGGGGCCAATGTAGTGCTCACCCAGTCTACCCATATTATCGATGTGACTGGTTCAGAACCCGTCACCCATCGAGGCATGGTTCCTCCCCGGTCGGTAGTCATTCCGGGTACCTATACCAAATCTTTCCCCGCCGGTGACTATCAAGTAGCCTGCGCGCTAATCATTGGACAACGCAAAGAAACCACTGATAAAAAAGTTTCCCTGAATAGTGCACTGCGGGATTTTAAGGTAGCTGTTTAAAAGAGGCGATAAAGGGTTGGAAAAAATGGTCGACTACTCAGCATTCGCAGAGCTTCGTCGCCCAAAGGAATTGGAAAAGGTCCACCTACTCCTTCCACCCACTTCCGAGTTACAAAAAACGGTGGTGTGCCAAAAGCGTTGGCAATAGGTTGTTACTTCTAGTTACACCCTAATTTTGATGATCACCTATCAACACGTTTAAAACACCACCCAAAAAACAATACTATATGAGAGCCGTACTCCAACGTGTCAGTGAAGCATCTGTCACCATTAATGGCGAAGTAAATTCCTGGATTAACTATGGTCTTTTGATTCTATTGGGTATAGAAGATGCCGATACCGCCGATGATATTGAATGGTTGTGTAATAAAATATCCCGGATGCGCATTTTTGATGATGAAGCAGGCGTGATGAACCGATCAGTGGTGGACATCAGCGGCGACCTTCTGGTCGTAAGTCAGTTTACCCTGTATGCCAGTACCAAAAAGGGCAACCGTCCATCCTACATCAAAGCGTCCAAACCCGATTTTGCCATTCCCATGTACAAAGCTTTTGTCAAACAACTTGAACGTACAACGGGCCATAACGTAAAAACAGGAGAATTCGGTGCAGATATGAAAGTTCAGCTGCTCAATGACGGCCCGGTAACCATTCTTCTCGATTCAAAAAACAAGGAATAATGACATTAGCAGAAGCACAACAAACGGTCGACACCTGGATCAAGACCATTGGTATCCGCTATTACGATGAGCTGACCAATACGGCTATACTGATGGAAGAAGTCGGCGAAGTGGCCCGTTATATGTCCCGACTTTATGGCGAACAATCTTTTAAAAACCCGGAGCAGGCAACCACCGCTCATGCTGATATGGCCGATGAAATGGCTGATGTGCTCTTTGTGCTGATCTGCCTTGCCAATCAAACCGGAGTCGACCTGACCGATGCCCTGCAAAAAAATCTGGATAAAAAAACCAAACGGGATGCTGCCCGGCATGCTGGCAATGAAAAGTTAAAGGAATAATGATTTGGGGCTTCCCTTGCCCGCCTTCGCTCTCCTAAGGTCGAGCTACGGCTGGCAAGGTCGGTCCCTTCCGGGCTTCACTTCGTTCCGGTACTGCGTACCCGCGCCTTGGGGCGCGTCCCTCTAGGCACCTAAGCCAGCAGTCTGCAGTCCACAATGATATCGTATAAAGAAGAAGAGATCGTTTCTATCAGGCCTTCTTACCGATCCGCTCCAAACCTGCCCAAACGGTTGCTGCTGCCCGATCCCAGCTAAATCGTTCCCGTTGTATCCGTCCTGCCCGAACCATTTCTTGACGCAATGCTGGCTTTTGCCATAGATCTTGCATGGCAATGGCAATTTGATCAACAATTAAGGGGTCCACCAAATACCCGGCTGGTCCTACCACCTCAGGCATGGAAGAAATATTAGAGGTAATCACAGGCGTATCACAGTACATCGCCTCCAGTAAAGGAACCCCAAAACCTTCAAATAAGGAAGCGTAAACCAAGGCCAGTGCGGCTCCTGTCAGTCGAGGCAAATCTTCGTCGGGTACATATCCTAAAAACACGATATCCTCTCGGTGTTCGGCAGCTTCGTAAGCGCTCTTTACCGCTCCGGTTTGCCAGCCAAAGCGACCACCTATAAGCAATTTCGCGGGGGCTTTAGTCCGTTGTTTAAAACGATCAAAAGCCGCTATCAACCGGTGTACATTTTTGCGCGGATGAACAGCACCCAGATAGAAAAAGAATGCCTCTCCATGAGCATACCGTTCCCGAACGTTTCCTTTTTCCGATTCAGTTAAAGGATGAAAGTCTTCTCGGCAGCCATTACATGCTACCATGATTTTCTCCCCCTCAACGGGGTAATGGTCCAGAATGTCTTTTTTTGTAAATGCAGAAACAGTAATGACCTCCTCCGCCCGTTGCAGGTAGCGCGGCACAAAATACCGGTAAAATACCCGCCCATGTAATGGTACTTCCTTTGGAAAATGAATATGAGCAATGTCGTGTGTCACCATCACCGTTGGCGTCTTAGTACGCAAGGAACAAAACCCGTCAGGAGAAAGCAATACATCTGCTTCATATCTCTTGAGGGCAGCGGGCAGGCTGTATTCAAACCACCAATACCACAACAGAGCATGCCGGGCAGGTGGGAAACAAACTACTGGCGTTACATTTTTGCCATAGATGAAAGCTTCGTCAAATGGTCGGTCAAAAAGGAAAATAAACTCGTGCTCCGGATGCCATTCCACCAGCCGCCGCAATACCTGATCCGTAAACCAACCGATGCCCTCCAAATGGCCTTTCAACAAAAAACGAGTATTAACAGCAATGCGCATGAATTTTCCGGTTGATGTGACAATTATGAAGAACAAAGTATCAGAATATCTGATAGATTTCCCAATATTATCCTTTAAATTTTAGGTTTTAGAATGTGCACGCAAAAGCATCCCTTGTGGATCAAAGCCGTCTGATCTATGCCAGTGAAATGGTCTGTCAACAAAGTGAACTGGCAGCAGAGGCAAAGCCGAGACGTTCTGATAGTGAAACAATCTATATAATATATAACTCAGTGCTATAAATTGAGAATCCAGTGCTAGTATCCTGAATATTTACCTAATATATTTGTATACAGGCTATTAAGCGCCTATTGAGAACGCTATCTATCCATTGAATACACCCTTTCCTTCTGACTCCATAAACCCAAATAGGCTTATCTCTGTGATTAGGCTATCGGCATCGTCATGTGCGATAAACACTTAAACTTAGGTAGAGCCACCCTGAATCCTCTTTGATCCCTTCGGACCAAAGGGGATTTTTAGGTTTTCACCAAAAATAGTTACCTTCGGAACATACGAGCATGTTTGTAGCCTAAAGGCTGGCTTCAAAACATGCTCTTAGAGTAGCCCAAATGATGTATTCTGTATTTAGCCGCCTAACTGCAAATTTTAATTTTCTGTGGTTGCACCTGTTGTTAACCCCTTTATTGTGTTGCTCCTCATTAAATGCTCAAAATTTACAATTCGAACAAATCCCAAGTGAGTTGGGCTTATCTCAAGGATTAATCTCCTGTTTGTTTCAGGATAGTCATGGTTTCCTATGGGTAGGCACCAAGGATGGACTCAATCGATTTGATGGGTACAACTTTAAGGTTTATCGGACCAATTCTTTTGATTCTACTTCAATTTCTGATAATTACATTAAATCCATTTTTGAAGACCGGGAGGGCCGGTTGTGGGTGGGGACAATAAATGGCCTCAACCTTTTCGATCGGGAAAAAGAACGGTTTACCCGGATTCTGCCCAGGGCTGATGATCCTAACAGCCTTAGCCATCCGGAGATTAACGATATTATCCAGGCATCAGATGGAACGCTTTGGATTTCAACCAATGGTGGGGGATTGAATAAATTGCTCATTACACCTCAAGGATTTAAATTTTCTCATATCAGAAAGGAGAATGGATTGGGAAAAGACATTGTGGGGTTTGTAGTTGAAGATGGATCGGGTGATTTATGGGTTAAGATGGAAAAGCTGATCCAAAAAATCATTTTTACAAAGAATACGGATCAATACCGGCTAGCATCCTTTGATTTTTCGAATTTCAGTGAAGAATGGCAACAAAAAGCGAGTATCAATCAATACCTGCAACAAGGTAAACGCCACGAACGGGATGAACGCATTTATACTTTTTTTAAAGCTCAGGATGGCGGTATCTGGTTTGCCACTGCCCCAGGTTTTGTAAAATGGAATCCTGGGAATAAAGCCTTTAAATATTTCCCAGGACTCCATTCCAAGAACAATGGAATTTTGGTAATAGAGGGCACTGACTATGGTCGTGGATTAGAGGACTCAAAGGGAAGGCTCTGGGTAAATGGCCTCCGTTCCATGGTCGTTTTTGATCCACAGTCTCTGAAATTTGAAGGAGCATACCATACCAGGATGACTAATTTACCTGGAAATTTTTATCCATCAGTACCATCGTTGATTGAAGGACAGTCCGACGTATTTTGGATTGGAACCAACGGATATGGCCTGTTTAAATGCACCCCGGATAAAACCCAGTTTCCACACATTGACTTCAAAGGATTGCCCTCGGATAAAAACAGTGTGCGAGCCATTTTTCCTTACGGAGATCAAGAATTACTGATTAGTCTTTCTTCTTTTGAATTGCTTCACTTCGATAGAAAAACGCAAAAAATCACGCCAATATACGGTGATGAAAAGTATGGCGATAGAAAGCTAATGGTATATACCATATTCAAGGACAATACCGATACGATTTGGATTGGTGGCCGAGATGGCCTTTTTCAGTTACAAGAAAAAAAGGGTCAGTTATTCTATACAGAAATTGCTTCTCTAAAAAAGGTCTCCGATACCGATAGCCTCAAGTCGGCTTATGTTTTTGGCATTCGTGAAGATGTTAAGGGTAAGCTTTGGTTACTTACAAGTACTCGTTTTGGTTATTTTGACAGGAAAAGTCGGAAATTTATAGCAAAACCTTACCTCGATCCCAAATTTGGCAATACCAATCTCAGTAATTTTCCCTCGTTCCTAGCTGCGGAAGACGGCACTTTCTGGTTGGGCACAGTTGATGGGTTGAAACATTACGATCCGGTATCTCAAACTTTCACCACTTTCCGCAACAACCCCAGTATCCCTACCAGCCTGAGTCATAATGTGATCCGAAGCATTGTTCCTGACCCGACTGAAGCGGGCATTCTTTGGATCGGAACTGCTGGTGGCGGCCTCAATCGCTTTGATATTGGCAAAAGCCAATTCCAGCATTTTAAAATTGAAAACGGACTGCCTGACGATGTGGTATATGGCATCCTTAGCGATGATGCTGGCCAATTGTGGTTGAGTACCAACCAGGGCCTTTGTAAGTTTGATCCCCAGACCAAAATTCCACGTAATTATAACATCAGCGACGGCTTGCAGGATAATGAATTCAATTCATTGGCTTTTGCCAAAAGTGCGAATGGCGAACTGTTTTTTGGAGGCATCAATGGCCTGAATGTTTTTTATCCGGATCAGGTAAAAGACCAAACTTTTGTCCCTCCGGTTGTCTTTACCGACTTTCAGTTATTCAATAAATCTATTGACTTCAAGATCCCTGATGGCCCGTTGCAAAAATCAATAACCGAGACCGATGAAATTGTTCTAAACTATGAAGATAAAGTATTTTCCTTCCAGTTTGCAGCCCTTGATTTTACCAGTCCCGAAAAAATACAATATGCCTATCGGCTGAAAAATTTTGACAAGGATTGGCAATATATTGGCAAACAACGAACGGCTACTTTTACAAACCTCGATCCGGGCACGTACACTTTCCAGGTAAAGAGCACCAATAGCGATGGCATTTGGAATGAAATCTACACCTCCATGAAGATCATCATTCGGCCACCCTGGTATTTAACGTTCTGGGCAATAACCATTTTTGTACTATTTGTGTTGGGAGCCCTGCTGCTTTTTTACCGTTTTAATTTGAGCCGTCATTTGGTCAAAGAGGAAGCTCGGCGACTTAAGGAGTTGGATGTATTAAAAACCAGATTGTATACCAATATCACGCATGAGATTCGGACGCCATTGACCGTTATTTCGGGTATAATAGAATCCTTTAGGGATAGTCCCTTGCCCAAACACCAAAAAGCAGTTGAGCTAATAGAACGAAATAGCCAAAACCTGATTCGCCTGGTGAATCAAATGCTAGATTTATCGAAGCTGGAAGCTGGAAAATTGGAACTAAGACAGGTAACTGGAGACATTATTAGCTATTTACAGTACCTCACGGAATCTTTTCACTCCTCAGCCGAATCCAAGGAGATTAACCTTACTTTTTATTCAGAAGTGCATGAATTGATCATGGAATTTGATGAAGAAAAAATCCAACATATCATTAATAATCTCCTCTCTAATGCTTTAAAATTTACACCAAAAAGAGGGGAAGTTGTCCTTCATCTTCGGACAACTCAGTGGCATGGAAAAAGCTATCTGAATATTCTTGTAAAAGATACTGGGATTGGTATTGCAAAGGCCGATATCAATCATATCTTCGACCGTTTTTATCAGGCTGATTATCCTTCACCACATAGCGGAGAAGGAACCGGCATCGGTTTGGCACTGACCAGAGAACTGATTCTCCTCATGGAGGGATTTATTGAAGTGAAAAGTAAAGAAAATCAGGGTAGTGAATTCTATGTCAATTTGCCCCTAACTACAAAAGGATCAACACCAGCCCCATTGCCACTAATCAAACATTGGCAAAGCTGGAAAAAAAACAACCATTCAGAAAGTGCTCCAACTATGGCACCTATAGAGAAAGCCAAACCTGAAAAAGCACTTCACAATGAGTTGCCATTCTTACTGATCATTGAAGACAATCCTGATGTAGCCACCTACATTCAAAGCTGCCTAGAACCCGAATTTTTCATTGAAGTGGTCAGCAATGGGCAGGATGGCATTGAAGTGGCACAGGAAAAATTGCCAGACATTATTGTATGTGATGTCATGATGCCCCAAAAAAATGGCTTCGAAGTTACCGGCATGCTGAAATCAGATGAACGTACCAGCCATATCCCGATTATTCTGCTCACGGCCAAAGCGACCAGAGCAGACAAATTGGAAGGCTTAAAAATGGGTGCCGATGCTTACCTGACCAAACCTTTCCATAGAGATGAACTAATCATCAGGTTGGAAAAATTGGTAGAGCTCCGCCAAAATCTACAAGCACATTATAGCAAATATATACCCGATTCAGCCGAGGAACCAATAACACTTTCCCCCGACGAACGCTTTCTGCAAAGAATCTACAAAATTGTAAAGGAGAATATTGACGATCCCAACTTGGGTGCCCAACAACTTTATGAGGGATTACACTTGAGTCAGGCGCAATTGTACAGAAAAATAAAAGCCCTTACGGGAAAATCGCCAGCACTTTATATCCGGACTATTCGGCTGCGACAAGCCAAGGAAATGTTATACAACACTGACCTCAATATTTCTGAGATTGCCTATGCACTTGGTTTTAATGACCCTAATTATTTTACCCGTGCCTTCTCCAAGGAAATGGGGACCGCGCCTAGTGCCATGCGGAAAGGCCTTGATTGAGGGTATTTCTTTATTTTTACTATCCTTCCATTTTACAAATAGGTAGTCGAATGCCTATCTTTACAAAAAAAGTAAATGAGTGACATCAAAGTGCTTCGTCCACATGCCGAAGATGACTATGCCGCCGAATTAAAGGCATTGGCCAAAGCAGATGAACATCCGCGGCCCCAAAGTTGGAATCTGTCACCCTGGGCCGTAGTTACCTACCTCATGGGAGGCAAACTGGATGATGGAACCGAGATAGAGCCTAAATATTTTGGCAACCGCCGCCTTATTGAAATTGCGGTAGCCACACTGGTCACCGATCGGGCATTACTGCTGACGGGTATCCCTGGAACAGCAAAAACCTGGGTGTCAGAACATCTGGCAGCTGCCATCTCTGGTAGTTCAACACTTCTGGTGCAAGGCACTGCCGGCCTCAATGAAGAATCACTCCGTTATGGCTGGAATTACGCCCGCCTTTTATCAGAAGGCCCGTCGGAGAAGGCTTTGGTGCCAAGCCCAATCATGGTGGCTATGCAAAATGGAAAAATCAGCCGTATAGAAGAATTGACTCGAATCCCCTCAGATGTACAGGACGCCCTGATCACCTTATTGTCAGAAAAAAGTCTACCCATCCCCGAATTGAATACCGAAGTGCAAGCCCGGCCAGGATTCAACCTGATCGCTACCGCTAATAATCGCGACAAAGGAGTTAATGAATTGTCGAGCGCCCTTCGCCGACGCTTTAATACGGTTGTCTTGCCTTTACCTTCCAGTTTGGAACAGGAGGTGGAAATTGTAAAAACCCGGGTGGAAAAGATAGGCCAAAGCCTGGAATTGCCTCCCGAAATCACACCGGTCCGGGAAATCCAGCGACTGGTAACGATATTCCGGGAATTGAGGAGCGGCAAAACTGAAGATGGCCGCACCCGCGTAAAATCACCAAGTAGCACCCTAAGTACTGCTGAAGCCATATCCGTAATCAATAGTGGTCAAGCCCTGGCGGTACACTTCGGAGACGGGGCGCTGAAAGCCAATGACCTAGCCGCTAGCCTCACCGGTGCAATCGTTAAAGACCCCTCTCAGGATCAGTCCATTTGGCAGGAATATTTGGAGACGGTTGTTCGCGATCGCGATGACTGGAAAGATTTGTACCGGGCCTGTAAAGAACTATTTTAAAATGAACTATTAATGATGAAACAAGGAAAAGGTAGAGCAGCGCTATCATCCCAGCCGGAAACCAAAAAGTTCCGCCTTTTGGCATTCGGAATTGCCCGGGATATTGTGGGCGGAAATGAAGTGGATATAGAACTAACCGATGCTTACTCCGTGGGTGCATTAAAAACAGCACTCCAGGAAAATTATCCGGATTTTAAGCGACTAAAATCCTTGGCCATTGCTGTAAATGAAACCTATAGGACGGATGAGCATATCCTGAACACCAATGATGAAATTGTGATTATTCCACCAGTGAGTGGAGGCTGAGGAAGACACGGAGTGTGGAGATGGCTTTAGGATTTAGGGGCGGGTGGAAAAGAGGCTATGTAAGGTTGAGTAGGTTTAGGGAGGTTTAGAAAGGTTTAGGGTTAAGGAGGTTTAGAAAGGTTTAGGGAGGTTTAGGGAGGTTTAGAAAGGTTTAGGGAGGTTTAAGGAGGTTTAGAAAGGTTTAGGGAGTGTGCATAACAGAAACAGTTATGATGATGAATTTTTTTATGTAAACTTTTTAGGAGTGAGCAAGAAAGTGTATTTTTTTTATCGTAGAGGCGCGGGGGACACGCAGTAATTTATTGAAATCCAATTTTTTATACCCTTAGTTGGGGATTGAAGATGCTGAGGTAGAGACACTTTGCTGGACGCTCCCCTTTTGGGGCGAGTCGGTCTCCTTGTTGTTGCCTTTAAATTCCATAAATTGACCCGGAATGATTGATATTCAACTATTAACGACCTCTCTTGATACGCAGGAATGTATCCGGTTGGTGGAACACCCTTCTTCGGGCGGGACGGCTGTATTTATCGGCACCGTGCGGGATACCACCAAAGGTAAACCTGTTATTCGGCTGGAATTTGAAGCTTACAAACCTATGGCGATTGCTGAGATGCAGAAAATTGCCGAAACGATAGTAGACCGCTGGTCGGCACTAAAGGTGGTCATTCATCATCGTACCGGCAGCCTCAATATTGGAGAAATAGCCGTCATCATTGCAGTGGCTACGCCCCACCGTAAGGCTGCATTTGCTGCCTGTGAATATGCAATTGACACGCTGAAAGAAACCGTTCCAATCTGGAAAAAAGAAATATTCGAAGACGGCGATGTTTGGGTTGCTGCACACCCATAGGGCGTTTGTTTGAGGTCTTTAAAAGTTAAAAAACAAACGATTTAAAAATATTGCTTATTTTTGAATGAATACTATTTAAACGCGCAAAACAAGCCCTCTTATTTGAATTCTAAAATAAAACCACACATCATGGTCATGAAAATTAAACCCCAATTCGTGCTCCTGCTCTTATTTGCATCTTTAGACCTTCTAGCACAAAGTAATCTGGCCTATTCTTCTTTTTTAATCCCTGAAGCCCTTAAAGAGAATGCCCACGAAGTGATCCGTAGCGAAGTCATGGAATTCTCCCTGAACAATGAAAAAGAAGGGGACCTGACTTTTCATACGGTAATTACGATTTTGGATAATAAAAGTTCAGCCAACCTTTTAGTTGTTGGTTATGATAAAGAAACTAAAATTGATTACCTGGAAGCCAAAATTTACGATAGTGTAGGAAAATTGGTGCGGAAAGTCAAAAAATCGGAAATTCGCGATGTGGCAGCAGTAGATGGATTTTCTATTTACCGGGATGATCGGATGAAATATATTGAACTGACCCACCATTCGCTGCCATTTACGGTAGAGTATGAATACCGAAAAAAATTAAAAGGAACCTATTTTTTTGATTACCCTGATTGGCAGGCACAGCGCTACAATAATGCAGTGGAACAATCCAAATTTGTAGTGAGTATGCCTACCGGAACTCGTTTTTTTTATGAAGCGCTTAATACGAATAGCGAACCCTTAAAGCAGGATGATGGGAAAAGAGAAACCTACACCTGGGAGGTCAAAAATTTGCCGGCTATTGAAGAGGAAGATTTTAGCCCGGTCTCTTCGGAAATTTTCCCGATGGTCAATATTTCTCCTGACGTATTTCAATTTGACAAATACCAGGGCAGCATGGCTAGTTGGAAAGAATTTGGTGCGTTTTTATACCAACTCTATCTGGGTAAAAACAACTTACCCGATGAAATGATCGAAATTGTTCACCAATTGACCGATCACGTTCAGAATAACAAAGAAAAAATCAACATTCTCTACCGATACTTGCAGGAGAATATGCGCTATGTTAGTGTACAGTTGGGCATTGGTGGATTTCAACCTTTTGATGCGGAATATGTGTATCGCAATAAATATGGCGATTGCAAAGCGTTGAGTAATTTCATGAAATCCATGCTGGAAGAAGCCGACATTGAGGCGTATCCTGTGATCATTAAGAATGGCCCGCTAAATTACGATGTGAAAGAAAGCTTCGCGACCTCAAGCTTCAACCACGTCATCGTATATGTTCCTTCTGAAGATTACTGGCTGGAATGTACCAGTAGCAATACTCCGCCTAATTTTATTGGTTATAGCAATTCGGATCGCAATGTGTTGCTGGTCACCCCAGAAGGAGGCAAACTGGTGAGAACGCCACGATTAAATACGGCCGACAACCTGAAACAAAATACTGCAATGTTTACCCTTGAGCCTGACGGAAGTGCAGTAATAGAAGGAAACAGCAACTATACTGGAGCCTTTCAAGAACACCTTCGCAACCTTGAGACTTATGCCTCAGGCAGCGACCGCGAAGAGTGGTTTATCAAAAACAGCTCCATCCCAACGTTCCAGATTCAATCATTGCAAATCCAGTCCGAAAAAATGGAACCGAAAAGTAAAATGGACTATCAGCTTGATGTACGCAAATATTGTTCTAAAGCAGGCAAACGCTTTTTTGTTCCACTCAATACCATCAATCCTTTCAATCACATGCCTGCTAAAACCGATCAGCGGAAATTCCCAATTGTACTTAACCGGGGTTATGTTGAGCAGGATGTTTATACTTTTAAAATTCCGGAAGGGTATGAAATAGAAAGCCTTCCCGAGACAATGACCGAGTTAAAAAATGACTTTGCTTCTTATACGGTAAAATTGGAAAAGCAGGATGGCCAATTGATCTATTCCCGTTCTTTAGAAGTTAACCCAATCCGCTTACCAGCAGCATCTTATGATGAATTCAGAGCGTTTTTTATCCAAGTTTCTAAACTTGATAATATGAAAATGGTATTGGGAGAAAAGCGGACCTAGATTTAAAAAAAGATCCGTTTTAACCTCGTCATGAGCCCTGCGTACCAACTCTCTTATTGGCAACCCTTCTTTTTTGTATTTTTTTTCTTAAATTGTATCACTAAAGGAAAGGTGATTATGAAGAAAAAGAAGCAAGAACGAATCCTTCAAGAAATCAATATACTGGAGAAAGCATTAGAAAAAAGTAAAGCTAAAACCAGGAAGGCTCGACGTCGTTACCACCAGGCGAAACGGAGGAAGGAAGCTATAAAATTTGCCATTGTCAAAAAGAAGAACGCACTTATTCCCAAACCCAAACCCGAAAATGCTCCCCAGGAATTGAACAATGAAATCTATGGTAAACCAATGAGTGGAAGACCTTCTACGTCTGAATCGTTATGCCTTATAAGGGGCATTGGTCCAAAGATTGAAAAATTACTCCTTCGCGCCGGAATAAATTCATTTGAAACGCTGGCTTCCTTCAATCCTGAACAATTAAAACAAATTTTAGCGGAAGCAGGTCCACAATTTCGACATTACGACCCAACCGATTGGTTGATTCAGGCACGTGATCTGACGAAACAGGTTGATAAAAAAATGACCGATTCTTCTGAATCTCCGCCTAAATCATCGGGGAAAGTAAAAAAATAAACCTCCAGGAGTTTATACTCAATGCCAATATTTTCCCCTCTTCTCCGTTAACATTACGTTAAATCATCCATACAAATTTATTTTTTTTCTATTATTGCGGCACATTTTCACCTTCTCAAGCGTTTAGGTGACGAAAAACAAACATTCACGTCTAAAAAAAGTAATCAACGACCCGGTTAGAAATAGCGTTGGATTAATAAAATTCAACTACCGGACTTTGATAATTTAAATTTTCCTAATAAAAACCACTACTTGTATGCAAAAGTTATTCCTTCAATTCGCAGGATTAGCAGTTTTTTTTACACTCATTCTTGCCTCTGGCTGTACTGATGATCCTGTAACACCGGATAATCCGCTGAACCCGATCATTAGCTTTGCCAATGAAGCAGGATTTTTGTCTGCCGACGCTGAATTACAGGCAGGAGAAACTTTCTTTGTTAAAGTGAATGTTTCTAAGGGGGACAACCCATTACAATCCATGACCATCAATGAAAATGGAGCAAAACTGGCTGCTGCCCGTTTTACGATTGATAATGGTGCGATTACTTCCAACAACCCTTTCCTGATTACAGGGACTTCAAAAGATGGCGCTATTTTCGAATTTTCGATTACACCTAGTACGGTGGTAGGTGATATCTCTACCTATTCTTTCCTGGTTACCGATGAGGCAGGTGAAACAGACGAAATATCTCTCGATATTACGATTGCGGCACCGCTTACTACTCCATTGGATGTAACGTATACTGCTGTAATTGTCAATAACGCTAGCGGTCCTGCTGGTAGTAATGGTGGATTGGACCTGGATACTGGTGTCAATGTACCTTCCGCTTCTGCTGAAGCAGAATTGCGCGATATGGGTATCGATATTAATCTACCCGTATCTCAAAACTGGCTGCAGCAGATTCAGCCCAGAAATGGAGCTACCTTACGTTTACCTGATGTGGACGCAATCGAGAATTTCTCATTTGAAAACGTGGATTCGCGTGAAGCCATTTTGGGTGCTTACGAAACAGCTGATGATGTTACCCAAACAGAAAAATTGGCTGAAGGTGATGTATTTATCATCGAGCGTGATGATGATTTCTTCTTGATTCAAGTTTTCAAAATCACAGTGACTACAGGTGACAACCTGGATAAGTACGAATTAAATGTAAAAGGCAGTTTAAAGCCATAAGTTATTTGAAAGGTTGGGATTGAAAATACCACAGGAATTGTCAAATAAAGCCCAATCTTAAAAATTACTAAATACCCAGATGCTTGATTTTTAGTTGCTAATCGGTTTATCTTCCAGATATTCACGGGCAACTAGAAGTCAAGCATCTTTTTTTTGCCATCTACAAAGGCATTTCTACTATTTTTGTGGTAAGAAAAAATTTTGTAGCGCAAATATTGACTAAATAAGTACTAAAAATGATCCAAACAATGAAACCTCTACTACTATTCGGACTATTCACCTGTGTGTTTTTATTGTCCGGTCCAGCAGTACAGGCCCAATGTGAAGTAGCTATTGATGAGGTAGATCCTTTTGACAGTACTCGTGTTGTGGGCTCCCATCCCGTCAATTTCGGTTATATGATACCAAGTAAGTATGAATTGACAGACGGCCCAAAAATGATCGAAGAAGGGAAAATGCTTTTTGCCTATTCAGAAAATGACAGCATTAATGGTTTCTTCATGACCTTTGCCATTCAGGAATACAGTTATGAGCCCATTGAAACTGGCCATAATGTGCAGATGAAATTATCTGACGGAGAAGTCCTGGCCGTTTACAATATTCCTGATAACGGTACATTTGACAAGACTACCAATATGCGGCTTTATCAACATACCTGTGTCATTCCACTCGATTTGTTTTATAGATTGACCTTTAGCACAATTGAAATGATCCGTATTGAATATCAAAAACAAAACCGGATTATTGTTATATCTGAAAAACAACAAAAGGCTATACGAGCCGCCGTTCAATGCGTAGGGCGAAAATCGGGCTTGTATCCGGTGAAACCTTGATTGCAAATTGAAATAAAAATAAATAGATAGCTTTGCGATTTAATAGAAAATATTTACTAATTATTTGCCATAAGTGTTGAGTAATTAAATTATTTTATTCATTTTTGATTAAATTCAGGTGTTTTAAACAATGATACAAACTTTTAAAACTAATATAAATTGTAAAAACTGTAAAAAAACAGTTTCGGGATTTCTCAACGAATTATCGGATTTAACAGCCTGGGATGTAGATTTTAACTCTACTGAAAAGGTGCTGACGGTCAAGGGAGACCAAATTGATCACAAAAAAGTGATTGATGCGGTGACAGAAGCTGGATTCGATATTGAATTATTGAAAACGAACTAGAAATGCCGAGCTAGTAATTAATTACCCTAGCTTCTTGTTCATTTTACTCCACGGGGTTAACAACATTTTCTCTATACCCAAACAGGAATTAATTCCTGTCCAAACAAATCCACAAAATTAGGGCCATAAATATATTTATGCCCCTTTCCTGCTTTAAGTCAGCTGCTAACCATTAGCGCTTCTTGTTTCTAATGAACTAGCCTATCATATAATTCACTAATGCCATTGTAGTGACAGTAATGCTATTTCATTAACTTAAATTCTTGATTATGGTCCCCCCTAGGAAGTATTATGTATTTCGCGCGGCTACCTCCGTAAGCGAGCTAAAATCCCTTTTGCAACTCCGTTACCGTGGTTATCTTGAGAGTAAATGTGCCAGTTTGATGCATGAGAATTTGCATGGTCTCGACCTAGATGGTTATGACATGCAGGCTCGGCATTTTGGCTTATTTGAATGTAATGGCCGAACTGAAAGGCCCATTGGTTACATTCGTTTTGCCCAGGATACTGTGAGCCCACAATTGAAGGAAATCTGGCAACTGTCGATGGGATATCCCGATCTGGTTAACCAGCTGGAATATAACCCAAATGCACCTTATCCTGTTCTAGGGCATTTGGAAGACTCCGGCCCGGTAAATGATTTTTATAAAAACATTTGCTCGGAAGGCAAATCTATGGTAGAAGGCAGCCGTATGGTACTGGATTCAGCTTATCGTTCACTGGGCTTTTCTCGATTTATCATTGAAGCCGCCGTTTCGGTATGTCTATACAGTTTTGCCTATGATTTCTCTGTATTGGCCTGTGTGCCTAATCACCGTAGGTTTTATGAACGCTTTGGTTTTACGAACTTGCACACCTCGGTCTACGATGATGTCAAATGTCATATTATGCTCATCACTCAGAACCAGTTGTCGAATCAATTGCGCAACAACTTTGAACAGATGGCAGAAGCCTTCAGTCGTTTTAACGCACTTTATTATTACCCGAAAGTGGCAGGACAGTACACTCCAATGCCCATTCCGCAACCAATTTTGGACAGGACACCTGTTGTGGCCTGATTTTACTAACAAATAAAAAGAATTTCAATTTATGAAGAAACAGATTACAGCCCTAGTGTTCCTGGCAATAGCCTTTTGCACTCCCTTAGGATGGAGCCCCGAACTAATAATAAGTAATAAAATTCTCTTTCTGATTTTTTACTTCTGGCTAATTTTGACGACTCAGCCGGCGATTGATTTAGCAGAAGCAAGAATAAAAAAAGACACAGACCAATTTTCCGTATTCATCGTACTAGGGTTTTCGGTTTTTTCGGTAAGTTTCGCAGTATACGAATGGGCATACCTTCTGGAAAAAGAACCTCCCTTAGCTTGGGAGGTCATTGGTGGCCTGCTGCTGGCAGCAGGATTAGGATTGCGCATCTGGTCAATCCGGATATTGGGTAAATATTTTACGACAACGGTCAAGCAGGTTGATAATCATCAATTGGTTACTTCAGGGCCCTATGCTAGCATTAGACACCCCAGTTATTTGGGGGCGTATCTGGCATTTTTAGGTAACGCTGTTTTTCTTGGAGCCTGGATGGCTGCCGGATTTACCTTTATTTTGATGCTGGTAGCTTATAACATTCGTATAAATGTAGAAGAAAAAACGCTGGTTCAGATTTTTGGAGATCAATACCAGCAATATCAAAAGAGAACGAAAAGGCTTCTACCTTATATTTGGTAAGCGCTTGTTTGAAGGGAGCAATGTTGGCGGATTATTTGTTTGGTTTGACAAGTAATCCTTCAACATTGCCTCTTTTTTTACGGCAAAATCTTTCAGATCGTGTTATATTTTGGCAGGACTCTGCTCATATAATGGAAACTCCGCCATAAACTGATTGATATCCTTGCGGATATCATCAATCAAAGATTCATTGTTTATATCCTGAATGATGTGATCAATCCACTCGACTACTTTCAGGCAATCTTCGACTTGCAGCCCACGGGAAGTAATGGCCGCTGTGCCTATACGTATGCCTGAAGTCACAAAGGGTGTTTCGGTATCAAAGGGTACCATATTCTTATTGACGGTAATATCGGCCTTTACCAGCGTGTTTTCAACCACTTTGCCTGTCACTCCTTTGGACCGCAGATCTATGAGCATCATGTGGTTGTCGGTGCCTCCGGAAATAACTTTATATCCTCTTTCTACAAAAGCTCCAGCCATGGCTTTGGCATTTTTTATCACCTGAGCAGCATAGGATTTAAAGGCAGGCTGTAGTGCCTCCCCGAAAGCCACTGCTTTGGCTGCAATAATGTGTTCCAATGGTCCACCTTGCATACCCGGAAATACAGCACTATTCAGTACTGTGGACATCTTAATTGGCGTACCTTTTTTGGTGGTCTTTCCCCAGGGATTAGGATAATCTTTACCGATCATAATGATCCCACCTCTTGGCCCACGCAGTGTTTTATGAGTTGTAGAAGTAACGATATGGCAATGTGGCATTGGATTATTCAACAATCCAGAGGCTATTAATCCGGCCGGATGAGCAATGTCTGCTAACAATAGTGCACCCACCTTATCTGCAATGGCGCGAAAGCGTTCATAATCCCAATCGCGTGAATAAGCTGAAGCCCCACAGATAATCAGTTTGGGGCTTACCTCCTCGGCTTTCGCTTCTACTTTATCCATATCCACCAGTCCGGTGTCTTTTTCAACACCATAAAAGTGAGGATCATAAACCTTACCCGAAAAATTTACCGGTGAACCATGAGACAGGTGTCCGCCATGAGAAAGGTCAAAACCCAACGTGCGATCACCCGGATTTAAAACAGCCAGAAAAACAGCAGCATTGGCCTGTGCACCAGAATGGGGTTGCACATTTGCATATTCAGCCCCAAATAATGTCTTTAACCGTTCGATGGCCAACGTTTCTATTTCATCCACAACTTCGCAACCCCCATAATAACGTTTACCTGGATAGCCCTCAGCATATTTGTTCGTCAGGCAGCTTCCTGCGGCATCAAGTACGGCCTGGCTGGTGAAATTTTCTGATGCAATCAGCTCAATCCCATGACGCTGACGGTCCAATTCTTTTTTTATTAAAGTAAATACTTGATTATCCATGACAAATCTCTTTCTAAATTTTCGGTCAAAGGTACAATAAATCTACCAAGAAATCCCTTTTTATAGCCGGAGTCAGTATTAGCCACTCGTCTTTAAAACATTAATTTCTCTCTAAGTGTATATTGTGTAATCTGGCTTTATGCCAAAATTTGATCAATCTTACTATTTTTGAGTCTAATTCCGTCAAGAAACCATTATTGATGCGGGAAAAAATAATAGCGGCCTTTTGTTTAAGTATTCTTTTTGGTAGCGTGCTCTCTGCCAAAAGCATTCGATTTCGTTGTATGTGGCGAGATGATCCTTCAACGACTATGGTGGTTGGCTGGGATCAGGTTTCGGGTAATAGGCCCGTTCTTTATTATGGCCCTTCGGATCAGGGAACCAATTGCAATGCTTATCCCAAATCCAAGCAGCCGGATCAGGTGATTTCAGCTAAAGGCATGAACAATCATTTTGTTCGGCTTTCAGGATTGATTCCCAACACGGTCTACTATTTTGTCATCAAAGATAGTGAAGGGCTAAGTCAGCGTTATTCCTTCAAAACGGTACCTAATGATCCGGAGAAACGTTTATCCATTATTGCGGGAGGAGATTCCCGCAATCACAGGGAGGCCCGCTGCAACGCTAATATGCTGGTCAGCAAGTTAAGGCCACACTGCGTTATGTTTGATGGTGATATGACCGCCGATGATACTGCTCCTGCCTGGCGAAACTGGTTTGACGACTGGCAATATACTATAGGAAGTGATGGGCGTTTGTTTCCCATTATTGCTGCTCGTGGTAATCATGAAGCTTCTAACCAATCAATTGCTGATCTTTTTGATGTAAAACACGAAGAGTTATATTACGCCTTGAATCTCGGTGGCGACCTGGTGCGAATTTATACCCTCAACTCTCTACTTCCGGCAAGTGGCAATCAGAAAGCCTGGTTGGAAAAAGATTTAAAAAACAATAGCCAAATAACCTGGAAACTGGCGCAATATCATAATACGATACGCCCTCATACCAGCAGTAAACCCGAAAGAGATGATTTGTTACTCAACTGGGCAACCTTGTTTTATAAATACCAGGTCAATCTTGCTATCGAATCAGATGCCCACGTAGTCAAATGGACCTACCCGATCCGCCCATCCCGTGAACCGGGTAGTGAAGAAGGTTTTATTCGTGATGATATTCGGGGAACAGTCTATATCGGAGAAGGCGGATGGGGTGCCCCATTGCGGGCTAGTAATGATAATAAATCATGGACCCGAGATAGTGGTAGTTTCAATCAATTTAAATGGATTTTTATCGACCAATATGGTATCGAAATACGGACCATTCGTACGGATGGCGCGAATAGAGTTGCCGAAGTCAATCATAATAATATCTTTAACCCACCAATCGGTCTGGTCATTTGGAGCCCTAGCAATGGCGATGTAGTAAAAATCCTAAACTCAAATCCACCGCCACCAGCCGTCCAGCAAGAATTATTGGTTTCGAAAAAACCCAATCCTAATATTCCTCCCGCAAAAGACGATTGGGCCGGTATTCAACCACTTGATATTGATTTTTCTACAGGAGGTGTATCCGTTGACTATAAACTAAAAACTACCTGTGACGTCACCATCATCCTCATTAATAAGGAAATGAAAGAAGTGACTCGGGCCTTGCTCAAAGGGCAAGCTCCTGGGCCCTATATTAAAAAGTTGGATATGAATAAGATATCTGCTGGAGAATACCTTCTGATTATCAAGGCCAATAACCAAGTGATCCGCCGATGTAAAATTAAAAAATAACCTTGTTGGGTGCTTGTTTGGAGGTCGGCTTTTGTAGCGAAAAGTGATCCTTTGCAGTCCATGCTCCTACGCAGACGCCCGGAGAAAGCTTCAGCGCAAGCGTAAGGTTGGCCCAAACAAACGCTGAGCAGAAAGAGCCTGCACGCCTATCTCATAAATCACTTCCGAATACGGACATGTTCGCAGCCTAAAGGTAGGCCTGCAAACATGCTCTGAAACAATTTCAACAACCTAAACCCAGCCTTTGTCTTCTTTCTCTTCAATGTTTGGTCACCTAGCTTACGTCTGATTTTGGTTTAAGATAATTTTAACCAAGATATAATACTTTTTAACGCACTTCTTTCCTTTTCTATTTGTTATAAGTTACTGAATAACAGTGGGTGAACTACTTGGTTCGCCTATTAGGTCTATGAACAATCCTTTGTAATATCCAAACTTAAACTATGAGAGCTGTAAAATTATTAGTAAGCTTTTTATTAATCCTGGGAGTGATTCCTTCGCTCTCCGCACAGTACTTCGGTCGAAACAAACCAAACTATCAAAGTTTTGATTTTGAAGTGCATCAGAGCCCGAATTTTGAGATTTATCATTACCTGAACAATCCGGAATTGCTGGAACAACTAGCCAGTCAAAGTGAACAGTGGTATAATCTGCATCAGCATATTCTGCGCGACACATTCGGAAGTAAAAACCCCTTATTACTGTACAATGATCACCCCGATTTTCAGCAAACCAATGCCATAGGTGGAAGCATCGGCAGTGGTACAGGTGGCGTCACTGAAGCCTTTAAAAACCGGGTTATTATTCCCATTGCTACTACAAATGAGCAGACCCGTCACGTATTGGGTCACGAATTAGTACACGCTTTTCAATACGACATGATTATCCGCGGAGACTCAACCTCACTCCGAAATCTGGCGAATCTTCCCCTCTGGATGGTTGAAGGTCTGGCAGAATATATGTCGATCGGTAGTGTTGATGCACATACTGCCATGTGGATGCGAGATGCTGTCTTGAATGATGATTTTCCAAGTCTTAAGAAGTTGGATAATCCTAAGTATTTCCCTTATCGTTATGGGCAGGCTTTCTGGGCTTTTCTTACTGGCTTACAAGGAGATGATGTCATTGCACCCTTCTTTGTTGCGACAGCTAAATATGGCCTGGATGTGGCCTGTAAACAGGTGTTGGGCATGAGCAAAGAAAATCTATCAGAATTGTGGGTCAGCGGTATGAAAAAACACTATGGCCAATATATTGGCGATGGGAAGGAACGTTTTATTGGCCAGGCGCTAATCAATAAAGAAAAGGGGGGCAGTATCAATATTTCTCCAGAAATAAGCCCTAATGGACGTTATTTGATCTTCCTTTCCGAGCGCGATCTATTTTCTATCGACCTCTTTTTGGCCGATGCCCGCACAGGAGAGATTATCCGTAAGGTAGCTAGTACGACCAAGGATGGCCACATAGATGATTTTAACTTCATTGAATCTTCAGGGGCCTGGTCGCCAGATAGTAAGCAGTTTGCCTTTGTTGGGGTAAGCAAAGGAGATAATATCCTGATCATTAAAGAAGCCCTTACGGGAAAAACGGTTAAAGAGACAACCATCAAGGAAATCCCTGCCTTTAGTAATCCCGCCTGGTCACCTGATGGAAAGACGATTGTGGTAACCGGACAAGTAAACGGACAAACCGATTTGTTTGCCTACGAGATACGCAGTGGCAAAGTTACTCAGCTTACCAATACCTCAGCCGCAGAACTTCATCCGGAATGGTCGGAAGATGGGCAACGGCTATATTTTTCTACTGACCAGCTGAGTATAGAAAGTGGCGCGAGTTACCTGGCCTTCAATCTGGCAGAAATGGAACTTAGCAGTGGTGTTGTCACAAATTTTCCCATATTTCCCGGAGCAGATAACCTGAATCCTATCGAAGATTCAGCAGGTAACTTGATCTTCCTTTCCAATCGGGATGGGTTTCGAAATATTTACAAATACGATCGTAGTAATGGCAAAATCTATCAGTTGACGGATTTGATTACCGGGGTTAGCGGCATTACGCCCTATGCTCCGGCTATTAGCCTAGCTGGTAAACGCGATCGCCTGGTTTATTCCTACTTCTCCCAGAATGGTTATAATATTTACAGAGCCAAGCCGGAGGATTTTCTACAAAAGGAAGTAGACCCGACTCAAGTAGATTTTGGCCCAGCAACGATGCCAAAAATTAACCCTACCGTCAAACGCGAAGTAGATAGCCAGCTGATGTCATTCAGCCAGCTAACCGAGTTACCGGATAGCCAGTTGGTAGCTGTTCCATTCAAACCAAAATTCAAACTGGACTACATCAATGGTAGTGCTGGGGTTGGTGTAGGGCAAAGTCCTACTTATGGAACGGTCTCGGGAGTAGCTGGAGGCATCGATATGTTGTTTGGTGATATTTTGGGTAACAATCAGATTTTTGCCAGCCTTGCACTCAATGGAGAAATTTCCGACTTCGGAGGTACGATAGCTTATATTAATCGCAAACACCGGATCAGTTGGGGAACGTATCTTTCGCATATTCCCTACCGCAGCCTGCGAGTCAACTCCAATGGCCTGGATACGCTGCGATTGGATGATGGAACAGGCATTCTGGCGCAGCGATTGAATTACAACCTCAATCGTTTGTTTGAAGATAAAATTGGTGCTTTCGCACAATTTCCATTTACTACGACCACCAGAATTGAAGTGGGAGGATCTTTCTCCTTTTTCAACAATAAGGTGGTCCAATACGACAATTATTACAATAGTTTTGGCCAACTGATTTACCAGGAACGGGAGAAACAAAAAGCTCCTCCAGGTTTCCAACTGGCTACTGTTGAGGCAGCCCTCGTAGGTGATAATTCCTACTTTGGTCTAGCAGCTCCACTTCAAGGTTACCGCTACCGCCTTGGTGTAGAACGTTATTTCGGAGAATTTGAATTTACCGGCATTACTGCCGATTACCGTAAATATTTGCGTCTCAAACCGGTGACGCTGGCATTCCGCATGATGCACTATGGCCGTTATGGCGGCAATAGCGAACAGCTTTATCCTCTTTATGTGGGCAGTCCCTGGTACGTGCGTGGTTACAATCTATCAGCTACCGAAGATATCTTATTCCAGAATGGCCGTAGTTTTGAAGAGATGATTGGTAGTAAAATACTGGTAGGGAATATCGAATTGCGCATCCCCTTCTCTGGTCCGGAGCAGCTGGCCCTGTTTAAATCCAAGTTTTTGTTTACGGACCTCAACTTTTTCCTGGATAGTGGTATGGCCTGGACTAAAAATGATCAGCTCAAGGGAGATATTTATCAATTGGATGGAGAGGGTAATCCCCGCATTGATCCCCGTACCGGTGAACCCATTGTATTGTATAATGGCGTGAAGCCGATTTTTAGTGCCGGCGCTTCTGTGCGAATAAACCTTTTCGGTGCAATGATTTTGGAGCCCTATTATGCCTTCCCACTCCTGAAGGAGACCAAAGGCGTATTTGGGTTGAATATCATTCCGGGTTGGTAGATTGAAAAGAGACGAGAAGACTGGGAGACAAGGCAAAGGGGAGAAACGCAAGCATACACCCTCTTTCTTTGTCTTCCTTTCTCTCCATCCGGATATTAGACAAACATATATGCCCAATAAATCAATAATGCCTGAAATGGAAGCCGTACCAGTGTAGGCCACACTACTTTTCCTTTCTTTTTGGCCTTTTGAAAATGATAGACATTAGCCGGGAAAATGGCAATGAGCAGTGCAATAATGCCCCAGGCAGCATAAGAGGTAAGGCTTGGAATAAGCAAACCTACACCAAGCAAAATTTCAATAATGCCGACCAATTGATTTATTTTCTCCGGAGCGGGGACCCAGGGAGGTGTGATTTTTAAATAAAATTTCGGCATGCGAAAATGATTCAATCCGGCTAGGATATATAACACCGCCATAAGTATTAAACTGATATATTGTAGTGTCAAAATGTTGATTTTATGAAAGGGAATTGGATTAAAGCTTGTTTGGAGGCCAACCATTGGGCTGCAAACATACTCTTACTTCAGAGCAAAGATAGCTTTATAGCTGTAGGTGATCTCTTCGTAGATTAAGGGATTCATGTTTTTCAGTTTTGCCAGGAAATCCGTCAACCCAATCTCCTCCGCTAAAAAACCACGTTTTAATAGTGCCTCCAAACCACCCTGGCTCAAAGCTATACCCGCAAGCACTTCTTTATTGACTTTTTCTTTTTTGTGAAAACAAGCTTCCCTAACATAGCGAAATACCTTACTCTTCTGCACATTCCTCAAATGTTGGTCTTTGCGCCATTTATGGGCAATTTTCTTATCCAGGCTTCGAGTAATTTGGTCAACCTTTTCAAATAACGCCTGGTAAGCCATTTCAAATTCCCGATTTACCAACGGAGGCCATTCTACATCGTAAATACACAAAACGCCATTGTTTACCAGCAATCGATCAATTTCTGCAAGAGTGCTTTCTGGTTCCATCCAATGAAAAGATTGGGAGCAGGTCACCAAATCTATCGATGCATCTGGCAATGGTACCTTATTGGCGAAAGCCTCAATAAAAGCTACCTCCGAATTCTTATTTACCTTTTTTCGGGCTATGGCCAACATTTCACCACTAGGTTCCACCCCGGTAATTTGCTCAGCATAAGGTTGCCAAACCAACGTTGAAATTCCGGTGCCACACCCCAGATCCAATACCGTTGAGGCACGCTTTTTATTCAGATAGTTTAAAGTTTGATGCAATATGGCATCCGGCGGAGCAGGTCGGGATTGGTCATACAGATGTGTATAATCCTCACCAGAGAATCGCCTGGCGTTGAGTTCCAGCTTGTTTTTGGAAATACTCATAATGTGCTGAACTAGATATAGTTGTTTAATACTGTTAATTACCCTAAATATAATAACTTTGAGAAGAGGCAACAAAAGGGCTATTTTTGAAGAGTCTTTTCATCTACATACCTTGATCCTATCTTTTTCGTTAAATTTATAGCGATAACTGTACGCTGATTATCATACCCTGGAAAATGAAATTAAGTGCTGCTGTAATTGTCGGTTTATGCTTATCACTGAGTGTTTTTGCCCAGGCACCACAGGGTTTTGAATATCAGCCCAATCTCATTCCCAATCCTGGTTTTGAAGTTTATTCTGCGCCTCCCATAGGTTGGTTTTACAATGGGCAGCATTTCACGAAAGTGATGAAATACTGGTCTTCTGCCACTGCTGCCTCGCCCGATGTTTTTGGCCCAAGAGTAAGGGTCCCTGCACACTGGGAAGAAAAGGATTTTGGCAAACAAAAACCACACAATGGTTCCTCAATGGTGGGTATTACCCTTTATGGTTGTGAGGAAGGCAAATCTCATTGCCGGGAGTATATACAGATTGAATTGATGGAACCCCTGGTGGTCGGCCAGGACTACTACACCGAGTTTTGGGTCAGTCATTTACCCCGTTCCCTACAAATTAACAATCTGGGATTATATTGTTCTACTGAAATGGTTAGTCTGAAAACCGATGATCTGTTAACATTTACGCCACAGGTTAACACCAAAGACATTGTTGATTGTAAAAATAATAGCTGGGTGAAAATAGCCGGACATTTCCAGGCAACCACAACCGCCAATTACCTGTTGATTGGCAATTTTTATCCCGATAGCCTGACCAGCAAACGTATTACTGCTGAGAATTGTCTGCCCTATGCTTATTATTATATCGATGATGTATCTCTTAGAAAAAAAGAACCCATCCTCCCAGTTCCTGTTAGTGAAGACGATCTGACGCTCATAAAAGTAGAAGAAGGTAAACTGATCCGACTCAAAGATATCTTTTTCGAAACGGATCAGGCGGAGCTGCTACCGCGATCCTACATTGAGCTTAGAAAGCTGTTGCACATCATGAAGGAGCATCCTAATATGATCATCCAAATCAACGGTCATACCGATATTCGGGGTGATGATCAGTATAATCAAGACCTGTCAGAGCGGCGGGCGAAAACCGTAGTGCAATTTCTGAATGAAAATGGAATCGACCCCCAACGCACCCTATATCGAGGTTATGGGAGCACCCTTCCTATTGCTGCTAATACCTCCGAAAAAGGACGACAACTCAATCGGCGGGTAGAGTTTTTAATCCTGAAAAAATAGCGCGGTTAACGTTCTGTGTTGACTGCTTGTTTTAATAATTCAACAAATGTATAGACATCACTAAAACTATTGTACAGAGGTACGGGAGCTACGCGAATGATTCCTCCGCCATTTCCCAATAGATTATCTTCTCGCCAATCGACAATAGCCCCCTTTTTACTCAGGAAATCAAATAGCTGTTTCCCGTCTTTCCAGGCATAAATCGACAATTGACAGCCCCGTTGTTTTGGATCAGAAGGTGTCAAAATCTGGAATAACTTATTATCCGGATCGAGCTGGTTAAGTAAAAACTCCATATAGCCTGTAAGCCGTTCACTTTTTTGCCGCAGGGTTGTCAGGCCTACTTCAGCAAACAAATCCAAACTCACTTTGTGAGCAGCAAAGCTGAAAATCTGTGCATTGCTCAATTGCCACCCAGCAGCTCCCTGCATTGGTTTAAAACCCTTACGCATCAGAAAACGACTTTTTTCATCGTGTCCCCACCAGCCAGCAAATCTGGGCAAATCCGGACGGTTCGCATATTGTTCATGAACAAATATACCTCCTGGCCCGCCCGGACCGGAATTGAGGTATTTATAACTACACCAAACTGCAAAATCAACCTGCCAGTCATGCAAACGCAACTCAACATTTCCCGCCGCATGTGCCAGGTCAAAACCTACATAGACACCAGCCTCATGTCCCGCAACGGTAATGGCTTCAAGATCATAATACTGGCCGGTAAAATAATTGACTCCACCGAATAATACCAATGCAGTGCTATCGCCATGTTGTGTTATTGTTTCCAGTATATCTTCAGTGCGTAATAACGTCTCTCCTGTTCTGGGGGTTACCTCAATAATGGCCGCTTCCGGATCTAAACCATGGTAGCGCACCTGGCTTTCAACAGCATACTGATCAGAGGGGAAAGCACCCGCTTCCATAATGATTTTGTAGCGCGTTTTTGTAGGCCGGTAAAAGCTGACCATGAGTAAATGTAAATTGGTGGTCAGTGTATTCATCACTACCACTTCCTCCGTTTTACCTCCTACTATTGATGCCGATTGGGCTTGCAAAAAGCGGTGATAATACATCCATGGTAATTCCCCTTCAAAGTGGCCTTCTACGCCGTATTTTCTCCAATGTTCCAATTCATGCAGCAAAGCCTTTTCTACGCCCTTGGGTTGCAATCCCAGGGAATTGCCACATAGATAAATGACATCACTGCCTTCCTGCTGAGGAAAATAAAATTGTTGTCTACTATCGCGAAGCGTATCCTGGGCATCGAGCTGCTGAGCGAAATCTGAGGTTGCGCTAAAATTCATTAAAAAGGTTTAATATTTTTAAAATAGGCTCCCTTGCCGGGCAAAACTCATCGGGTTTTCAAGTTCCAACAAGCGCCGTTTCATGTCCAGGCCATAAAAATAGCCATGCAAATCTCCATTTTTGGCAATCACCCGGTGGCAAGGTACGATAATTGGTAAGCGGTTGTGGTGGTTGGCCATGCCTACAGCACGCACAGCAGTAGGGTGGCCTATTTGATCAGCGATTTTGGAATAACTGGTCGTTCGGCCATACGGGATAGTGAGCAAGGCTTCCCAGACCGCCCGGTTAAAGTCAGTGGCATCCCCCCAATCAAGTTTTAGTTTAAATTGCTGTCTTTTGCCTTTAAAATATTCGTCTAGCTGATGGACGCAATTTTTTAAGACTTTTGGAATCGGTCCGGCGGGACAAGGTTTTTTGTTGACTAACCTAATGGATTGAATGCCCAAGCTACTGCCTTTGATTTCAAAACAGCCGAAGGAAGAAAAATAATGCGTGGATTCCAGCATAGTTCCTTGATTTGGAATGATTCTATGTTCCAGGCAACCCAAAATTTGGAAAAAACCTCTTAACGCATATTGGGAACCTTGACCAAAGATAATCAATTCATCTCCATCTCCCGAACCTTTTTCCGCAGTTCCCGGATTAGATTTTCCTCTCTTGGTTCAATAATTAGTTCAATCCGTCGGTTGAGTTTCCGGCCTTCACTGGTTTCATTAGAGGCACGTGGTGAAAATTCTCCTTTCCCGGCAGCTATCAGTTGATTGCGGGACATATCAAACTCATCTGTGAGCATTCGCACGACAGCAGCTGCTTGCAATGCGCTAAAATTCCAATTGTCCTTATAACTGGAGGAGGGTTGTTTGTTGTCGGTATGGCCAACAACGGTAACAAATACACCAGGGTAACCGGATAAAACCTGTGTAATGATTGCCAGCATTTCCTGGCCTGTTTTTTGAATACGACTGGTACTGCCAGAATAAAACAACTCATCTGTATTAAGAGAAATGGTCCCTTTACCCTTATCAAAATTTAGGCTATAGAGTTCGGATTTGAAATGACCCAAGGCATTTTGCAGGGTAGTGATCAGGGCTTCTACTTGCTGATCACGCACATCAATAATGGTTTCAACGTCTCTCAGTAGTTGTTTAAGGCGTTCTATTTCAGCATCTTTCTGGCGAATGGTAGCGCCTAAATTTTGCTGTTGAGAAGCTGCCTGGGTGTTCATGCCTTCTAGCTCATCGATTCTAGCCTGCAATTTATTTTGCATGCCCACCAGGGCGATGTTTTCGCCCTGGCGCACAGCTAATTGAATTTTCAGAGTGTCTATCACCTCATTGGCTCTATTAATCTGGTTGACTAGCCTGGATGATTGTTGCAAATGCGCAGATTGTAACCCATTAATTTCCTCCAGGTGCTTTTTTTTGCTGACGCACGAAGACAACAAAAATATCAATCCCAAAAATGAGAGCCAAGTATATAGCGGGTTCATAGTGTTTGTTTTGTTTTGTTGTTTATTGCAACCGGAAGCTGGTTGCCCCCAGCAATCCGATATCTGTATACACGGCAGCGCGGTAATAACCGGCTTTTAGTTTTTCTGCTAAATCGTGGGTAAATGAAAGCCGCTGGTTCGTTTCAATATTAACCTCTTTGGCTTCCGCAGCAATCAAATCTACAGGTTGTCCATTTACCATAACCCGAGCCTCAATTGGTTTTTCTAATTGAATGGGGGTTGCCTTTTCGTCGGAAATGACAAGATAGAGTGGTCTGACGCCATGATATTTTTCCGGTACATTAGTCAGATCGAAAGTCGTTTTGATTCTCCGGGCACGGCGGGATTTTGCGGTAGCTTTTGAGCTTTTCTTTTCCAGTTCAACCTGAAAAGCGCTGGCTTTAAAATTGGCCAGGGTCAATCGCTTGACCTCATCCTGAATCATGGTATTGAGGTTAACCAATTCGCGGTTTTCTAATTTGGCTTGGCCAAGGTCTCTTTCCAAGACTCCAGTTACGGCCCGCAAGGAATCATTTTCAGTCTGTAAGGCATTAATATTTGATTCCAAAGCAGTTTTTGTATCAATCAATGCTTCGATTTCCGCTCTCAAGTTATTGATTTCTGAAGCAGATGATTTTTTAGTTGCTTTAAGGGCCTGGATTTTATTAGCAATTTCTGTACGTGCTTCGGCCAGTGACCCTTCTAATGATTCATTTTCTGTAGCCAGCCCATCAAAGGCTATCTGTAAGCTATCAATGTCTTGTTCCAATTTGGTTTTCAATTCGTTCAAATCTCCTAACTCCATAGAGAGTTGATCCTTCTCTGATTGCAGTTCTTTCTTATCGCTGTTAAGCCTAAAACCCCAAATTCCTGAGCCGATTAATAATATGCCAAGTATTACGGCAAGGATGATAAGACCCTGTTTGCTGTTCATAAGTTTAATTATTTTGGTTCTTCAAAAATGTTAATCTATTTAATGAAGTTGCTTAGCGTTTCCTGCTTTCCACGTAGGTAAGCGAGGAGGCTTTGAACAACTTCATTAACTAAAGGCAAAATGAATAGACTTTAAATAGTAATATAGTCACATCCCCAAACCGGTTTTTTTTGCAAAATAAAAAAAAATGCTAAGCAAATATAACTGATTCTACTACTTGAGGGGTGAAAATATAACGATTACCTTCATGTTTGTTTTTTCATCAGCTTTCTGAGGGCACAGGAGGGGGTAAATAAAGGGAGGGCACTTAGGGGGCAAATAACTTACCATTTGATGCGGCTCTTATGCCACCAGTCGTTGTTATTCAAATCCTTGCTTAGTGGTGGCCAAGCGCTGTTTTCGTGATTAGGCTGGCGGCAAAATAGCTCACCTGAAACAGACAACTTATGCTTCGCTGGCCCCTTAGCCTATTGTTCTTTAAGCCATTGCAAGAAAATACGTTCGACTTCGGGATTGTTTTTCCAATTATTTTCGATGCCGTCCAATGCCAGAATATGTTCAAAAAGTTGATCTTGGGCCTGGCTGGCAGACAGTGCTTTATTATAGGGTAAATGACTAAATGTAACCATTGAATAGACAGGTAAAAATTTTCCGGGATGAAGATCCTGAAGATGGCTGGCAATTTTCTTACGCAATAAAAATTTAGGATCAGCTACCAGATCGCGCATTTCCACAAAATTGCGTAAAGCCAGATCGGCAATCGCATTGGCATCTTTCACTCGTTGTTGACTAAAATCGGGGACAATTTTCGACCAGTCCTCCTGGTAGTCATCCATCATTTCATCTAATATGGTACAGTCTTCAAATCCAGAATTCATTCCTTGTCCATAAAAAGGCACAATGGCATGAGACGCGTCGCCAATCAACAATACCTGATCTTCAAAATGCCAGGGGTTGCATCGAATCGTAACCAGATTTCCTGTAGGGTTTTGGTGAAAATTTTCTAGCAAGGTCGGCATTAATGCCAGTGCATCGGGAAAGTGTTTGACAAAAAAGGCTTCAATATCCTGATCGGTTTGCAATTTTTCAAAAGCTTCATGCCCCTCGTAAGGCAAAAATAGGGTACAGGTAAAGCTACCATCCGGATTGGGTAAGGCAATCAGCATAAACCGCCCTCTTGGCCAGATATGCAATGCCTTTTTTTCAATGAGGTGCTGTCCCTCTGGCCCGGGAGGGATATGTAATTCTTTATAGCCGTAATCCAGGTAATTTTGTGCATAATTGAACCGAGGTAAACGTTGCAAACTGGACCGTACTGCGGAAAAAGCACCATCTGCTCCGAAAATTAGATCGGCAGAAGCCTCTACTTTTTTCTGCGCTATTTTATCCTCAAATTTTATGGTTTTCTGCCGAAAATCAACGCTTTTACACGGATGATTAAAATAATAACGTAGGTTATCAAACTGACTTCCTATGCGCAACAACTCCAAATTGAGTCCTCCTCTGGAAACGGAATATATAGCCTGCCCTTCTTTGCCATAAGGCTGAAAAGTTAGTTGACCCTGCTCACTATGCATCATGCGTCCGTACATTGGAATGGCCACGGCTTTGATCTTTTCAGAAACTCCAGCCTTTTCTAATGCTTTCCATCCCCGGTCACTCATGGCCAAATTGATAGAACGGCCTCCGATAAATCCTGCACTCCGCATATCACCCCGGCGTTCATAAACGGAAACCTGATATCCGCGCCGCGCCATTAAAATTGCCCAAAGGGAACCAACGAGTCCGGCACCTACAATGATGACTTTTTGATCTTTTGCCATATTTTGTGCTTAAAACAAAAAACGAAGTGCGATTAATTGACTGAATAAACCAACCAGATATCCTCCATATAGATCCGCAGGTTCATGAGCATCCAATATCAGGCGGCTGGTTCCTACCAGACCGGCAAGCAACAGCACCACCATCAAAAGCATGGTCATATTCATTTGCAATACCCCTAAAATGCCAAAATCCATTGCGAAAGAATCGGTAACGTAACTAAACATGAACATGGTAATGATCACCATGCCCACCAAACCACCCATACCCACAGCGTGAGCACTGATTTTGGTGAAAATATTGATAAAAAACGCCAAAAATAAAGCAATGACCGTACCCAGAACAAATGTAGCGTAGGCTGTAGGTATTTGCTGACTATTAAAAGAATTCCAGAATATCCAGACGTAAAAAAGGCCAGTGATAATATACGGACCGATGCGTTCCTGCTTATCCTTCATTTCCATTGACTCAATCAGCCCTAGAAACCTCAGCATAGAAATGGAAAAGAATGGGATGAAAAAAGTGCTTAGAAAAATACGTAAAATCAACAATTTGCTGCTTGGCTCATGGATGTTGCTCACCCCAAAAAGATAGGGGTTGATAAGTAGGAGCAATACCAACATATACGTCAGCATCAGTAAAGGATGGAAAACCACAGAAAAAAAATAGGCGATTGGTCGCAGCATAAGCATCTTAAAACTTTCCTTGTTATTCAAATACATCAACAAAAGTAAAAGATTTTCCATCAAACAACCCTTTGTCGCTTAGTTTCAGTTCTGGAATGACCAATAATGCCATAAAGGAAAGCGTCATATAGGGTGCCGTCAGGCCTGATCCCATCTGCTTTTTAACATCCTGATCTATTCGAGCGTAAAGATTGGCAACTTCATAGCCATCAGCAGGACTCATAATTCCGGCTACCGGTAGCGGAAGCACTTGTTCCTGGTCGTCATATACCGCAGAGATACCGCCCTGATGACGAATAATGGCATTGACCGCAGAGCAGATAGCTTCCGGACTAACACCAACGGCAATAATATTGTGTGAATCATGCCCTACACAGGAAGCAATGGCCCCTTTTTTGAGCTTAAATCCGTGGATAAAAGCCAGCGCCGGGGGGGCTTCTTTGTAGCGATTGACAACGGCCATCAACAAAATGTCTTGATCCAGGTCGGAGGTCGCCACGCCATTTAATACAGGAATGGTGGCGGAAAAACTTTCCGTTACTATTTCTCCATTGATTGCCTTGATTACCTTGACCCGATTCGATTTGGCTGTCAGGTGAAAGTCAGCCGGTTTTTTTTCTTTAACGTTAAATTGATTGATTATGTCGACATCAACCCTTGGAATAAGACTCTGGCCGTCCTTTGCAACTAACTGGCCATTGATATAAGTCGCCTTAATTTTAAAATGTTCCAACTCATCGGTGATGATAAAATCAGCCGGATCACCAGGGCGTAGCTGCCCCACTTCCAAGCCGTAATGTGCTACTGGATTGATGCAGGTTGCCCGCAAAATATCAAACAAATCACACCCATGGGCCAGCGCCCGGGCCGCCAGTTGGTTGATGTGCCCTTCTATCAGGTCATCTGGATGTTTATCATCGGAACAAAACATAATCCGATCTGGAAATTGTGGTAGCAAATCAATCAACGCATTGAAATTTTTTGCAGCACTGCCTTCGCGAATCAGCACCTTCATGCCCAATTTTAGCTTGTCCAGGCCCTCTTCATAAGTAAAACATTCATGGTCGGTGGTGATGCCTGCCGAAATGTATTTTTTAGCCTGATCTCCACGCAATCCGGGTGCATGCCCATCAATAGGTTTTCCACAGGCTTTTGCAGCAGCTAGTTTACGAAATACCTCCTCATCGTCATACAATACCCCCGGGTAATTCATCATTTCGGCGAGGTAGCGAATTTCTGGTAGCTCAAGTAGTTGAGCGACACCAGCAGCATCAATAGTAGCTCCGGCGCTTTCAAAACCTGTAGCCGGTACGCAGGAAGGAGCACCAAAGTTAAATTTAAAAGGCGTTTTTGCACCGTTATTGATCATGTAATGCACCCCTTCAATACCCAGGACATTTGCAATTTCATGAGGGTCGGAAACAGTAGCGACCGTGCCATGAACTACCGCCAAACGGGCAAACTCTGAAGGAACCAGCATGGAGCTTTCGATGTGTACATGCGCATCCACAAACCCTGGCAGGATAAACTGATCAGTTACCTGGTCAGTAGGGTTCAATTCAACGATCCGGCCATCTTTGACCGTCAGCTCGCCATTAAAAATTCTTCTATTAGGGATATCAACGATCCGTCCTGTGATTTTCCACATTGGGTTTAGGTTTTAGAGCTTGTCTGACACTCGAATTTGTAAGTAGATGAAAAATGAAGAGATGATTGAAAGCTAGTTAAGTTGTAGAGACGCAAGAATACTTTTCCTTGCGTCTCCACAATTGATTATTTAAAAATCAACGCCAAGCGATAGGTGTAGTCTTGGATCCAAAGTGGTGCGGGTTTCGACACCCCAGGCATAATCCAAGCGGATAAAATAACCAAAAAGGACTGAGCGAACACCTACGCCATAACCGGCAACAATAGGGTCACGGAAGTATTTAACTCTAACAGAAACTGGTGGGTTGGGCGGACCCGTTTCGGGGAAATTGCTGATATTAAGCGGATTTTCATCACTCAATGGATTCAGTCCTGACCAGGCAGTACCTACGTCAAAGAAACCAACAAGTTGGAAGTTGCGGAAAAAGCCAGACCGGATATGTCGGGAGAAATATTTAAAAATGGGTACACGCAATTCCGTATTGACCAAAGCAAAAGAATTGCCATTGCGAATATTTCCCTGAAAGCCACGCAAATTGGTAGCTGGCACCTGATAAGCGAAGTCAATATCACTGGGCACGGGAATTTCCCTGCTGAAATTATTGAACAAACCATTGTCTACCCCACCTAGGTAAAACAGAATACGCTCAGAGCCAAAAGAGGTAGCAGCAGCGAATCGTACAGCCAGGATAGAATTGCGGTCCAGGCGTTGGTAATGGCGGGCATCAATTCCAATTACATTCATGATGCCATCGTTAAAGCTTAACTTCACACCATCTTCTGCATTGACATTAAAACGCTTGGCAACTTCTGCATAAATTTTATACCGGGTTCCATGTTTGATATTGAGTGCCACATCGAGCGTATTGTCAAAAACATATTCGAGTCGGAGAATACCACGTGGCTCGCGGCGTACAGCCTCATTAAAAACGGCTCCTTCCGTACCAAGCAACAAATAACGGTCCCGACGGATAGTAGCTGTAGCCCGAATACTCCTGAAAATATCCAGTGGATAACTCACCCGGAATTGTCCCAACACAATATTATATTCCTCACGGGCCTGCACAAAACTACCGGCATCATCATTGGGTTCACGCACATTTTTGCGGTAGAAGGCAAATTGTTTATCCAACCGCCTCTTTTTATCTTTAAAAATCAGGAAATACTCAGTGCCATTAAAATTAGTAGGCACCCGTACACCTCCTTCAAATTCATAATCTTCAAAAAGGTCTTTAAAGTTTGTTTTCAACAAAATTCCCAATGGAGGATAATTGAATCCATTAGGATTGGCAGAGAAACTTTCCAATCCCTCAAAAAGCAGGCTGTTGTCTAATTGTGTGGTTACATAGTCCGTCCTGAATTTAAGGCGGTATGGCGTAACCAGTCCTGGGCGATAGCGATAAACACCATCTACTGTATAACCGGGAGGATTCGGATTAGCAGGCTGTCTATTTTCCACAGGCTGATCACTGACAACCAGGTTATCTTGCTGCCCTTCTTGCTGAAGTATTTCTGCTTTTGGTTTTTCTTCTTTTACCGTAATTATCGGCTCTTCATCATCGTCAAATTCGCTTTGGAAGAGGTAATTGTCGATGTCTATTTTACTGGTATCCCGGTTTTGGACCGGGGTTTCCGGTTTTGGCTCCGAGGGTACAGTAATTTTTGTAACATCATCTAAAACCGTCACCTTGGGAAATAGGTTATCAACATCAGTGTGAGGCGTAGCCTTCGTTTTGTTCCGATAGTGTTGATATGCTGTCATAAAAGGCTGAATCACCGTATCGATCATGATATCATTGCGATAAAGCGTATATGCTCCATTTTTCAAAAGGACTTCTAGCTTTTTACCCGATCGGGGAGCCGTATGCTGCTGTATAATATTGCTGTAATAATTGGATACCGGATGGGTGATCGCCCTTTGTTTGAGAATTGGGACAATAATGATTGTATCAACGGGCAAACTATCCAGGTTCGCCAATGTGGAATCGGCGTTAATAACAATCTCGGAGCCGTCTTCCAGAGTGATAAATTGATCGTAGTGGTGGATGTACTCCTCCAGATAACCCGCCTCGCGGTTGTAAATGCCACTTTGATCCGTGAGGAAAGAAAAATGGCTGGTATCTACTAGGGCCGGCTGGCGCTCATCTGCATAAGGGGTATTGGTGACCCTTACCAATTCTTTAGACTTGGTATCCAGGTCGTAGAAGAATATATCAAAGGTATTGGTGGGTAAAATCGTATCCAGGCGCATTTGACTTATCATCGAGTCCGGACGATTGGAGGCAAATAACAGGCCTTGTTGGCGACCCATTTTGACGTAAGCCACATCTAGGTCGTCGTAAAAGTCATTGGTAATTCTTTCCGTTTGTCTGGTTTTGGGGTAATACAGAAAAATGTCGGAATAGCCATTTACGGTGGCTGATATAGCGAGGGTAAATGGATTGACAAAATCCAAGCTATTGATCCGGTGGTATTGATCAGAAATGCTTTCTGTTTCGCTCTTTCCTGTGCGGACATTGTAAGTGTAGAGTTTGATAATATCTCGCTTCTCATAGATAATGGCCAGTTCCTGCGAATTTGGATTCCAGGCAATTAGTGGATAGTTATAGTCCGTTGCCTGAAAAGCATTGCGGAAGCCTTCTTTAAAAATTACCTTGCGATCCCCCTTATTTATGTCTTGTAGGTATACCTTATACCGGCCAATCTCATTGGTGACATAAACAACCTGTTGTCCGTCAGGGCTGATTTTTGCCTGAGTGACCGGCAATTTTCTTTTGTTCTTAAATTTAATTTCCAGGCCATCTGGTTGCTCAGTTTGAGCTACTTCGGCTTTGTAACGTTCCATGAAAAAGTTGGCCCAACTATTGGTTACGATTTCATAAGGACTGCCCAGAACATACAAAAATCCGCTTTCCACACTCCGATTGATACGGGTGAGGTATAACAGATTGGAGACGGTGGATGTCCCAAAGCTTTCGCTAATGTAATACCAGAGGGAATGGCCCGCCAGTTTGGGATGCTCCTCAGCAAATCGTTCAAATCCTTTAAAATCTTCATTGAGCAAAATATCCCTGAGTTGGTTATCCAGATCGGTGTTCCACTCTTCGCCTACATAAGCCACCAGGCCCTGTTTAAACCACTCGGGCAGGTTCATCATAACCGCATTCTGAACAATTTCCTGGAGGTTGGTTCCAAACAACATGGCATCCAGGTAAACAGAAGCAATACCTTCGCGAATATCCCGGCGGAGGTGATTGTGATTGCCATCAAAATAAACAAAGATTTTATTGCCTACAATCTTGGTCAGCCCTCCGGTATTGGTGAAGGCTTCTTCACTTCCAATATTACTTTGTTTGAGGTCGGTAATATCCGTATACACGATCAGTTGCAATTTGTCGTTGATGCGGTGTTCGAGGATATTCTGGATGTGCTGAAAATCGTATTCTGCTAACTGTACAACGGATTGCCCAATATTTCGGGCTTCGCCATACCAGAAAGTGATAAAATTATCACTTTCATATTGAAGCCATTCGTCAAAGTCAGTGTGGTACTGCACTCGGTTTTTGCCGAAGGTCGTTTGGGTACTTTGAGCCGGGAGTAGCGTTACTAAACCCATAAACAGTATTAGCGCGTAGATATATTGCTTCATAATTGATTGGTTGTCTGGTGAATACTGACCGTTAATTGGATCAGAAGCCGGGTAACTGTGTATACGTACGTCTTACTATAATAAGACGAATTTTGCCCCCATAAGGTTTCGACAAAATAATATTTTTACATTTGATCCAATCAAGATAGATTTTTTCTAGTATAATTGCTACTATCAAAACGGAAAAAATATGTCAGATGTTGTCGGCCTTACATTCAATGATTTTCAGGAAAACACTTATCTGGTCTACGATGAGACCGGAGAATGCGTGGTTTTTGACCCGGGTTGCAATAGCACTCAGGAAGAAAAAGCCCTGGTCGCAAAAATTGAGATGCTGAAGTTAAAGCCTGTACGATTGATCAATACCCATTGCCATATTGATCATGTTTTTGGCAATGCCTTTATTTCAGACACTTATAATCTACCCCTGGAGATCCACCGGGGCGAATTACAAGTCTTGGAAGCTGTCCCTCAGATTGCCATGATGTATGGCATTGCCATGCGCAGTAAAAGCCCGGAGCCAAAACGTTTTATTGAAGAAGGGGACATCATCAGTTTCGGAAATACCCACTTAGAGGCTATCTTTACACCAGGGCACTCTCCGGCCAGCCTCTCTTTTTTCTGTAAAGAAAGTGGTTTCATAATTGCCGGTGATGTCCTGTTTCAAGGCAGTATTGGCCGTACTGATCTTCCTGGCGGCAACTACGATACACTGATCAGTAACATCGTGAAAAAACTATTGCCACTGGGTGACGATGTAAAAGTTTATCCCGGACATGGTCCCGCAACCACCATCGGTGTGGAACGGAAAACCAATCCTTTTTTGCAGTAGATTCTTTATTTTGATAAAAAAAGATTGTATATTACAAGCCTACGGATAAACTCAATCCAGGTCGACCTGGTCTTTTAAATTTTTCCCTTCCCACTATGCAGTTTTTATCTGTATCCGACCTCTCGGATACCTGCTAATTCTATTTAATTTTTAAACTAAATGTCTATGAAATCCAACAAGCTATTGGGCTTGCTGATATTGGTATGTCTCGGACTAATGACCAATCTGCCAGCCCAAAATCTAAGCCAATCCGTAGTAGGCAACTCTGGGGCTTTCGCCCAAAACAACGGCTTCGGCAATCTGCATTGGACGGTCGGCGAAGTAGCCGTCGAACAATACACCAACACCTTTGTGCTTGACCAAGGTTTTCACCAGCTGTATACGGATTTGCTGGTAACGGCTGTATGGGAAAAGCACGGCGAAACCTTTACAATCAACCTCTTTCCCAACCCAACTAGCGGATGGCTGAACCTGGAGTGTAATGCCCCAGGTGACAAACAAATCCTGATCCACAATTTGTTAGGACAAAAAATTCAGGCTGCTTCCTTCACCGATTCTTGGTGGCACCTGGATTTATCGCCGTACCCGACTGGGATTTACCTGGTGACCTTCCGCTTTAACGGTGAAGCTGTACGCACTTTTAAAATTCAAAAAACCAGCATTTAAAATCGCAATCATGAAAAAAGTCTCAATATTTCTGCTATTCTTTTTACTGATTTTGGGAGGGGCTTTCGCCCAATCGCCCCTTAGTTTTAAATACCAGGCAGTGGCTAGAGATGTCTCCAACCAGCCTTATCAAAATGCAAACCTTGGCCTACGCATCAGCCTTATCCGAGATGGGGTTTCCGGTGTGGTTGATTATTCAGAAAGACACCTGGTGACTACCACCGATTTTGGGGTTTTTGATATCCAGATTGGTCAGGGAACGGTATTGAATGGCACCTTTGTTAATCTCGACTGGGGCAGCCATGCTTATTATCTGAAAGTAGACCTGGACCCGGATGGAGGCACCAACTACATCAACATGGGCACCAGCCAATTATTATCCGTTCCTTATGCCCTTTATGCTCGCAAATCCGGCAATAGTGGTGGCACCGATGATGATGCCGATCCAGAGAATGAATTGCAAAACCTGACCTATGATCCGGAAACACAGCAAATCACTATTTCGGAAGGCAACAGCATCACCCTCAATATTCCTGCTGGCAGCACGGATGATCAAATATTGAGCCTTAGCGGTACCACCCTGACCATCGAGGGAGGGAATGCGGTAGACTTGGCGGTCATACAGGATGGCGTAGTAGATGACGATGCCGATCCTAGTAATGAAATTCAAAGCCTGAGTTTTAACCCGGCAACCAACGAACTGACCCTTTCCGGCAGCAACGCCGTCACGATTCCTTCCGGTGGCACCGATGCCGATGCTGATCCCACCAATGAGCTACAAGATATCAGTCTCACAGGCACCAATCTCAGCATTACCGATGGCAGCACTATCGACCTCTCCGTGGTTCAGGATGGGGTGATAGATGACGATGCCGATCCCGGCAATGAAATTCAATCCCTCGGTTTCAATCCAGTGACCAATGAACTAACCATATCAGGTAGTAACTCAGTCACCATACCCACCGGTGGCACCGATGCCGATGCTGACCCCACCAATGAGCTACAAGACATCAGCCTCACAGGCACCAACCTCAGCATTACCGATGGCAGTACTATCGACCTCTCCGTGGTGCAGGATGGGGTGATAGATGCCGATGCCGATCCCGCTAACGAATTGCAAACCATCAATAAAGCGGGTAATACAGTAACCCTTTCCGATGGAGGAGGCTCCTTTACCGATGAGGTTGATGATGCCGATGCCAATCCCATTAATGAAATTCAATCGCTGAATTTTAATCCAGTGACCAATGAGCTGGCCATATCTGGTAGCAACTCAGTCACCATCCCCACTGGGGGCACTGACGCCGATGCTGACCCCACGAATGAGCTACAAGATATCAGCCTCACGGGTACGAATCTCAGCATTACCGATGGTAGTACTATCGATCTCTCCGTAGTGCAGGATGGGGTGATAGATGACGATGCGGATCCCGGCAATGAAATTCAATCCCTCGGTTTCAATCCAGTGACCAACGAACTTACCATTTCGGGTAGCAACTCCGTTACCATCCCCACTGGGGGCACTGATGCCGATGCTGACCCCACCAATGAGCTACAAGACATCAGCCTCACAGGTACCAATCTCAGCATATCTGATGGCAGCACTATCGACCTCTCCGTGGTTCAGGATGGCGTGATAGATGACGATGCCGATCCGGGTAATGAATTGCAAACCATCAGCAAGTCAGGCAATACAGTAACCCTTTCCGATGGAGGAGGCTCCTTTACCGATGAGGTTGATGATGCCGATGCCAATCCCATTAATGAAATTCAATCGCTGAATTTTAATCCAGTAACCAATGAACTGGCCATATCAGGTAGCAACTCAGTCACCATCCCTACCGGGGGGGCTGACGCCGATGCGGATCCAACCAATGAAATTCAAAGTTTGACATTTAACGATAATACCCTTTCACTTTCCAATGGTGGGGGCATGGTTACGTTTCCCGGTTTTGGTTTAAGCTTACCTTATGTTGACCTGATCAGTATTTCCAATATAAATGCCTTTGATATTGCCAATGCAGCAGCTACGGGAACCGCTATTGCAGCCCGGCAGGGAGCTGGCTCTTCAGTTGGGTTTGTCAACTCAGCCGCCATTATTGGTACTGCGCAAGATGGTCATGGAGTAGTCGGTTTTACAAGTGGTGCCGGTGTCCGGGCAGGCGTTTACGGACGATCAGATAATGATATAGGTTTTGGTGTTTATGGCCGTGCAGATGGCACCAATGGCATCGGAGGTCATTTTGAATCCGTTTTTGGGCCGGCACTGGTGACCGGACCGGGCAATGTAGGCATTGGTGATTTTAACCCGGATGTTAAAATGGTTGTTGACGGCGATATGCGGGTGAATAGTGATGAAGGTTCATTCGCTATAGGTTATCCCAATAATGGCAATCAATGGTTATTTAGCACGCTTGCTTCCGGGGCAGACTTGTTGATGCAATCAGAACCTAATGCCAGTAATACCCGGACGACCCGTTTGTGGTTTAAACAAAATGGCCATGTAGGTATCGGTAGTGTAGACCCACAGGCACGCTTGCATATCAGCGGAAATGGGGAGGCCGTTCGCATTGATGGCAATTCTCCCTATTTATCCCTGTATAGTAATAGTGTTTACAAAGGCTATTTCTGGGCACCGCCAAATGCTGATATAGATGCAGAACTGGGCACCGCGGCCAGCTCTTCCGGTGATTTGGTCTTGTCAGCACAGGGCGTTCCTCGTGTCCGACTCAAAACCAATGGTGATTTTTTAATCGGCGGCAACACCTTAGGCGGCAAAGCTGTTATTAGCCACAATTCCACGAATGCTAAGCCTCATCTGCTACTTTATGAAAACGGAGATGGTGACTACGCACGTCTTTCCTTTGAAACAGGCCCTGTACCCAATAAAGAATGGACGCTGGAAGGGTTTACACAACCTTCTGATGCTTCATCCCTCTTTAACGTCATGTACCAAAATGGCAATAACTCCACTAAGATGTTGACGGTAACCGGTGCCGGTCGGGTCGGTATCGGCAATGTCAACCCTGATGAAGATTTAGTCCTGGGGAGCAACTTGAACAATGGTTGGGCACTTCCCGCTATGACGATTGGAAGCAACACGGGAGGGGCCATTCAGGTAGGTAGCACAGCTGGTTACGACATCAGTATGGAATCTTCAAGCATTTTCAACCGGGCGCGGATTATTTCCAGTAGTCCAGCCGGTTTGGGGTTAGGTGAAATTGAGATGAGGACAAACGGACTCAGTATCGGAGATAATAACCCCGGCAGTCCTGGTGACTACATGGTAAAAGTAGTCCACAATAACTTTGGTTTTAACTTGCAAAGAGCAGGCACCACCAATCATTGGGAGTTGTATACCAATAACATCCAGGGCGGCTTGGAGCTATACTTTAACCAAAATTTCCGCGGATCATTTTCCCACCTGGATGGACTATATGTGGCCTCTGATCGCAGTTTCAAATCGCATATCCGGAATATGGAACAGGTCCTTCCCAAGGTGATGGACCTTAGGCCTTCACGCTACCAGTATATCAAGGGAAATCCCACAGCTCGGGAATCATTGGGTTTTATCGCACAAGAGGTCATGATCCTATTTCCTGAACTGGTAGAAGTAAGCCAGGATGAGCGGTCGATGGGTATCCATTCCCTCAATTATGCTGGTTTTGGTGTTTTGGCCATTAAAGCAATCCAAGAACAGCAGCAACAAATGGAAAGGCAGCAGGAACAAATCGACCATCAGGCTGCAGAGATTGAAGGTTTGCGAATTCGTCTGGCTCGTTTGGAGTCACTTTTAGAAAAATAGCCAATCAATTCTTCTCAAAAGCTCTGCGTCCCTCATTTTGGACGCAGAGCCTGAGGGGTGTTTTTCAACAAGCCTGTTTTTTATCCCTAAAATATTTAAATTTGCCCTAAATAAACCAATAAATATGCACGCGGAAATCCAAACACAAAAGGGCACCATGAAGGTAGAGTTTTATGAAAACGATGCCCCTCTCGCAGTAAAGAATTTCCTGGATTTATCCAGAAAGGGCTTTTATGATGGCCTTACCTTTCACCGGGTCATTCCCGATTTTGTCGTTCAGGGAGGCTGTCCGGAAGGAAGCGGCAGAGGAGGTCCAGGTTACACCATTCCTTGTGAATTGGACGGTGATAATCAGTACCATGATACGGGTGTCTTGTCCATGGCACATGCTGGAAGAGATACGGGTGGTTCACAGTTTTTTATCTGTCATAGCCGGAATAATACCGCACATCTTGATCGCAAACATACCTGTTTTGGTAAAGTGGTGGAAGGCTTAGAAATTATTGATCAAATTCGGCAGGGTGATGTTATTGAAAAGATTGTCGTAGTAGATTAATATTGATGAGGAGACAAGGTAAGTGGGAGATAGGGAACTGCTCCCATCCCGCTCACCTACTCTCCTTGTCACAAAAGCTCCATCCACCGCCGCCTGGTGTTTCAATAAGAATCCTTTCTCCGGCTTGCAACGAGCGACTGTCCAATCCTTCTAAAGTGGAATGACTTCCGTTCAGATGAATCAGGTATTGTGCGCCACATTTTCCAGGTTCTCCACCGGCCATTCCATAAGGAGCTTCCTGCCGGTGTTGACTTAGAATGGTTATTTCCATGGGGCTCAAAAATTCTATTTCCCGGATAATGCCATCTCCTCCCCGATATCGCCCCGCACCTCCCGAACCCGGTCGAAGGGCAAAACGAATCAAGCGTACCGGATACCTGAATTCCAGCTCTTCAGGATCGGTGATCCGGGTATTGGTCATGTGTTGATGTACCCCGGATCGGCCGTGAAAGCCGGGCCCTGCTCCTGCTCCCCCTCCGATGGTTTCATAATAACCGAAATGTTCATTTCCAAACAAAAAATTATTCATCGTTCCCTGGCTGCAGGCTGCCAATGAAAAGGCTTTCAGCAGGGTATCAACCAACCGCTGACTCACTTCGGTATTGCCGCCTACAACTGCCGGACAAAATTTAGCATCATCAGAAAAATCTGGATGCAAAAAACTGATTGGCAAATTGATGTCCACATTTTGCATCAAACCTTCATTGAGCGGGATATCCTTTTTACAAAGTAATCGCAGAACGTAGATCACCGCACTATAAACAATGGAAATATTGGCATTTAGGTTACGGGGATGTACCCCACTGGTACCTGCAAAATCCAGGTTTAGCCTTCCTCCTTTCAGGCGAGCGCGGACCTGAATGAGGTGTCCGTCATCCAGTTTTTGTTGCGCAAAAAAATGAGCTTCGGTTTGCAAACGTAGTGCTTTGGCCAGGGCTTCAGCAGATTGTTCTTTTAATGCTTGCATATAGTGTTTGACCTGCTGTAGTCCATGGTTTTGTGCCAATTTTTCCAATGCTTTTGCACCGCTACGTAAGGAAGCAAGCGCTGCACTAATATCCGCAATATTCTCAGCAAGTGCCCGGGTAGGATAAGACGCATTGATCAACATGCCTTCAATAAGTGACCATTGAATTTCTCCGGCTTTCGCCAAATAAGTAGGCAAAAACACCACTCCTTCTTCTTCCAGGTTTCGGGCATCAGGTGGCATGGATCCAGGGCGTTTGCCTCCGATTTCGGCATGATGCGCCCGATTGATAACGTAGCCAATCAATTCCTTTTGTTTGGAATAAACGGCCGCCAATAGCGTGATATCCGGCAAATGGGAGCCGCCATATTTGGGATGATTGACAATAATGACATCGCCCTCTGACAAGGGCAGTTTTTGCAAAACTAGGCGGGCACAGATACCAAGACTGCCCAAATGAACCGGGATATGTGGTGCATTGACCAGCAACTCAGCGTTAGCATCCAGGATAGCACAAGAAAAATCTAACCGTTCCTTCACATTGATTGAAAAGGCCGTGCGCTGCAATTGTGCACCCATTTCTTCGGCTATGGCCTTAAACCGATTGGTGAACAGCTCTAATGCTACGGCCTCTTTAAGGTGTTTATTTTGTTTGCGTACCTTACCAACAAGCTGCAACATAGCATTCCGCCCGGCAGTGATGATAAGCTGCCAACCTGCTTCCAAATATGCTGTGGAGGTGGGATTGACCAATATCGCTGGCCCATTGATGACTGCACCGGGATCCAAATGGGGCCAGGTATAAACGTCGACCTGATGTCCACTAATTGGTACTGCCAGCGTCTTATCTGCCTTGGGAACAAACGTTTTTTTTGGGATGCCACCAGTGCTTATTTCAGGTGGAAGGGTAGCCGCAATGACCTTGATACTTTCTACTTCCAAGGAGCGTTGAGGATAATGTCCAAAGAGTTCTTGATAATCCAAGGCAAACTGACTGGCAAGGCCATTCGTTTTGAAGAAATCCAGTTCCAGGCTATTTTCTTGTCCGACAAACCGGAGATAAACCAGACATTGGGTGATTTCAGTTTTTTCGATGGAATAACCCTCTTTTTTTAGCTCAGTTTGTGCTTTTTGTGAAAGCTCATCTACCAGCGATTTGAGATTCGATTCAACGGCTGTTAAGGGTTTAAGAATCTGTTGTTCTGCCATTCTTTCTACTCTAGCATGACCGATTCCGTAGGCGCAAAGCAGGCCGCCGTCAAAAGCCAAAATTGCGGTATCAATGTCTAACAATTCCGCAACCCGGCACACGTGTAGCCCGCCAGCTCCTCCAAAGGCCAACAATGTATATTCTCTTGGGTCAAAACCCTTCGCAACAGAAATGCGACGAATCGCCTCGGCCATTTTTTCATTGGCAATCTGTTCAAAACCCTGTAGCAGTTCCAATTCAGGATAATGCTCTTTAGTCGCTAATAGGATTTGTTGTTGTATATCCAATAACGCGGCACGGGCTTTCGCCAAATTGATGGGAATACCCATTTCGGAAACCTCGAGTTTACCCAGTAACAAATTCACATCAGTAATCGTCAATGGTCCCCCGGCTCCATAGCAGGCTGGCCCAGGAGAGGCTCCTGCACTTTCTGGGCCTACCGTCAGTTTATGCCCATCAAAACCACAAATTGATCCCCCTCCCGCCGCCACCGTTTCAATAGCCAATGAAGGGCTACGCATCTCAATAGCTTCGATATGGGTCGTGAATTGGTAATCAAAAGTGCCATCATATCGTGCTGTATCGGTACTGGTGCCTCCCATGTCGAGTGTCAACACTTTTTCCAGTCCCAGTTGCCGCGCAATACGAGCGGCACCTACCACGCCTCCAGCCGGACCACTAAGCAAACTATCCTTTGGGAAAAATGTAGACGCAGGGGCCAATCCACCAGCACTAGTCATAATCAGGAGATTCGCATTGGCCAAAGCCAAGCTGATATTATCGAGGTAATTGGTCAAAACCGGGCTTAAATAAGCATTGACCAGCGTGGTTTGGGTACGCGGTAATAATTTGATGCCCGGACTTAGCTGTTGTGAAAGGGAAATGTATTGAAAACCTTCTGCCCTTAATGCGGCTTCCAGCATGCGTTCATGTACCGGGTTGCGATATGCATGCATTAGAGATACGGCTACCACTTCTGTTTCAATAGCTCCGATGGTGTCTTTAATTTCGATTTGCTTAAGGGGGGTAATCACCTTTCCTTTGGCATCAAGCCGTTCCTCCACTTCAATTACCTGAGCATAAAGCGGTTGTGGTTCCGGAATATCGAGTTGAAATAAATGCGGTCGCTGTTGGGTGCCAATTAGCAGTAAATCTTTGAATCCCTTAGTGATCAGCAGGGTCACTTCAGCGCCTTTCCTTTCCAATAGGGCATTGGTACCTTTGGTTGATCCCAACCGCATGTCAATGGAAGGTAATGACTCCTTGAGACTGGTTTGTGTAACTAGTCGGGCAGCCAGAATAGGAGCCTCCTCATCGGCTGTAATTTCAAAGTCGAGGCCTTCGGGTAGGGGTAGGTCTTTTTTTAGAAAAAGTAAACCCTCTTGTATATCGATTTTTTCGATCGTAGTTTCCCATTGCGAATGCTCTAATGCCAACCAGCGATAACCGGTAAAAATATCCCGACTGATATGCCACTTATGTGAAAATCGGTAACAGGTTTTGCTTATTTTCTCCTTAATGCGCCCCCGCAATCGTCCGCTGCTGAGCACCTTGGCACGTAACCGTTCGCCTCCAGGTGACAAGGCGATACAGTCCGTGAAGGTGCCACCGGTATCGATCCAGATCTGCCAATTATTTGTCGGTTTACCCATAACCTAAAGGTAAGAAAATGGTAATTCTCCAAAATTCTCTATTTTTATCCCGGTTAACTGACAAAACAGACCTGAATCCCATGAGTAAAAAGAACAAAACGAAAGGCACAAAAACGAAAAAAGTTACTGCTAAGCGGCCAGTGAGTAAAGGATTATCAAAAGAATACCGTTTTTATCTACTGGGGCTAGTTGTCCTTACTTTTATTGCCTTCTTCCCTTCCTTACAAAATGGGTTTACCAACTGGGATGATCCGGTGTATGTCACCGAAAACAGCTTTATCTTCAACGCCAACTGGGGGGCTTTGATAAGTGAACCCTTTTCACTCAATTATCATCCCTTGACTATGTTGAGCCTGGGCATCAACTACCAAATTTCCGGCTTGGAACCCTTTGGCTATCACCTGACCAACCTGCTATTACATCTGATCAATACCGTTCTGGTTTTCTTATTTATCCAGCGGTTAGCGCCAAAAAGCTCCATCTTTGTGCCCTTTTTTACAGCGCTGGTCTTTGGTATACATCCCATGCATGTAGAATCTGTAGCCTGGATTTCGGAGCGAAAAGATGTTTTGTATGTGCTGTTTTTCCTCGCAGGATTAATCACGTACCTCCGCTACCGGCAGAATCAGGAAAATAAATGGCTGATAATCACGCTGGTATTATTTCTACTTTCGTTATTGTCAAAGGCCATGGCAGTCGTTTTTCCGGTAATTCTGGTGTTGATTGATTGGTATCAAGGCAGGAAAAACGATCAAAAAGCTTGGCTAGAAAAGGTGCCTTTTTTTGCACTTTCCCTCTTTTTTGGCGGACTGGCCTACAAAATCCAGTCGGGAGGAGCCATTACGGGTTTTGCGACTATCTCCTTTTTTGAACGCATCATTTTTGCCGCCTATGGCTTTTGTATGTATCTGGTGAAAGCGCTGGTACCTGTACAGTTATCCGCCTATTATCCCTATCCCGATCTACAGGCAGCGAGCCTGCCGGCATTTTATTATCTATGCCCATTGCTTGGGGGCGCATTACTTGTTGGGGCGTTGTGGTTGAGCAAAAAAAACCGTGTGCCGCTTTTTGGCTTGGGATTTTACCTCATCACAGTGGCGCTGGTTTTACAATTTATATCCGTTGGTAAAGCCATTATGGCTGATCGTTATACCTATCTGCCTTATATAGGAGTGTTTTTTCTGATTTTTCATTTTGCCTTTGCGCTTACAGAGCGGAATGCCAATTGGAAAAAACCGATCACAGGTGGCGTCATTGCCTTTTCTTTATTGTTGATGGTACTCACTTTTCAGCGCAATAAGGTATGGCAGGATAGCGAAACACTCTGGACAGATGTAATCCAAAAGTTCCCTGAAAGAGCGGATGAAGGTTATGTCAACCGAGGTAGCTTTCGGGGTAAATCCGGTCGTATTGACGATGCTATTGTTGATTTACAAAAAGCGATCGCCGTGAATCCAACTATGGCCAAAGCTCACGAATCAATGGGAAATGCCTACGGTTCCAAAGGGCAAATGGAACAATCCCTTCAGGCTTTTTCCAAAGCCATTGAACTAGAGCCCGACAATGCTAATTATTACCTCAATCGGGCGATTTCGTATGCGATGATGCAAAAGTTTGACCAGTCGCTACAGGATTTTGAGCAAGCCATCCAGCTACAACCATCAGGTAGTCAGTTGGCTGCAATTTATGCCAATCGTGGCATCCTTTACCTCAACCAAAACAACATTAAAGGGGCCGAAACCGATTGTAATAAAGCCTTACAACTAAGTAGTAATCAGCCTACTGCCAATTTTTGCATGGCCAAAGTATTTGCCGCTCAAAACCAAAAAGCTCAGGCGCTGCAATATGCTCAAAAAGCCAAAAAACTAGGGTTCCAGGTACCGGATGAATTTTTGAATCAATTGTCGCAGTAATGTAATGAGGCGGGTGGGAATCCCTACTACTATTGCGAATAGCTACCTCCTTTTTGTACCGTTCAATGGTAAACGCGGCCCATGCAAACAAGCCCAGACAGGCTAGTAAAATAGCCAGTGGTAAAAAACTGAAATAGTCGATTGAATTGCACCCCGCTACAAACGGTGGAAGGAGTCATCCAGAGTATGCTATTTAAAGGTGCGATCAGGATTGAAAGCACGCCATTATACCCATACCATCACCGCCCCATGTGCACCAATAATACCGAGATATCCGCAGGAGAGACCCCACTGATCCGGCTTGCCTGCCCGATCGTTCGCGGCTTGATTTTTGCCAGTTTTTCGCGGGCTTCTTTGGAAAGGGAAACCAATTGGGTATAATCAAAATCGTTATAAAGATTCACCTCTTCCAGGCGGTTCATCTTATCCACCATATCTTTTTCCTTTTGGATGTACCCTTCGTATTTGAGGTTGATTTCTGCCAGTTCAATGTATTCGTCATTGTAGGCTTGCAGAAACTGGTCTACTTCCGGAAGTACACTGCGCAGGTCGGCAATACCAATATGCGGGCGTAGCATTACCCCTTTCAGTTTAACCTTCTGTTTGATCGGCGAAGAATCTTTACTAGCCAGAAAGGGATTCACATCATCAGGTCCGACGCTATAATCCTCCAGGAATTTCTCAACCGCTATGGCGCCATCTACTTTTTTGGTGACTTGCTGCATACGTTCTTCGGAACCACGGATGCCCAGTTTGTGTGCCAGGGGAGTGAGTCGAACATCTGCATTGTCCTGGCGCAACAAAATGCGGTATTCTGCCCGGGAAGTAAACATGCGATAAGGCTCTTTGGTGCCTTTGTTAACCAGATCATCGATCAATACGCCAATATAGGCTTCCGAGCGTTTTAAGATGAACGGTTCTTCCTCTTGTACCGCCAGGTGTGCATTGATACCAGCCATCAATCCCTGACAGGCAGCTTCTTCATAACCTGTAGTTCCATTGATTTGCCCAGCAAAAAATAAACCTTTAACCAGATGAGTTTCCAGTGAAAGCTGCAACTGAGTAGGCGGGAAAAAGTCATATTCAATGGCATAACCCGGGCGGAACATTTTCATGTTTTCAAAACCCGGTACTTGCCGCAATGCTTTGTATTGTACATCTTCCGGAAGGGAAGAAGAAAAGCCGTTAACATATATCTCGCAAGTATTCCAGCCTTCGGGTTCCACAAACAACTGGTGGCGATCCCGATCGGCAAAACGATCGATTTTATCTTCAATAGAAGGACAATAGCGCGGTCCTAAGCCCTGGATGCGCCCATTAAACATTGGTGAGCGATCAAAACCTGTACGAAGCAGGTCGTGCACTTCGGTGTTGGTATATGTGATATGACAAGGCAGTTGTCTTTCCAGTTTTGGGGTATCCGTGTAAGAAAATTTGCTGGGATTTTCATCACCAGGCTGCAACTCCATGGCCTCCCAATTCAGGCTGCGGCCATCTACACGTGGCGGGGTGCCTGTTTTCATACGGCCCGATTCAAAACCCAGGCCTACTAATTGCTCAGTGATGCCTTTGGCTGCTTTTTCACCGGCACGGCCACCACCAAACTGTTTCTCGCCGATGTGGATGAGCCCATTGAGGAACGTGCCGTTGGTTAGTACCACTGCTTTGCCTTCAATGTCTAGTCCAATGCCGGTGCGTACGCCTGTAGCTCGACCATCTTTCACTACAATGCCGGTCACCATTTCCTGCCAAAAGTCGATATTGGGATGTGCTTCCAACATTTGTCGCCATTTAGCTGCAAACATCATACGGTCACTTTGTGCTCTTGGGCTCCACATCGCAGGTCCTTTTGAGCGGTTCAGCATCCTGAATTGCACCATACTATGGTCTGTTACAATACCGGAATAGCCGCCCAATGCATCTACTTCGCGTACGATCTGTCCTTTTGCTACGCCACCCATGGCCGGATTGCAGGACATCTGGGCGATGGTATTCATATTCATAGTGGCCAATAACACCTTGGAGCCCATATTCGCTGCGGCTACCGCTGCTTCACAACCGGCATGACCGGCACCTACCACTATGACATCGTATGTTGGAAACATCTTGAATTTACGATTTTTGACTGTTGTATCTTAAAAAGGATGCAAAATTACGCATTTTTTCACTGATGCGTTTGATTTAAACGCCAGAGGTGATTATTTCGTTCAGATCAGGATTGGAGGCCAATTTCGATTTGAAATTAGTAAATTTGCATCCTAATGAAAAAAGATATGCGCCAACTACTGGAGACTGAGCAAAAAGCACTCGAAATCAATCTAAACGACGCCATCTACGGCACCTTTGCGGAAATTGGAGCCGGGCAGGAAGTGGCCCGCTACTTTTTTCAGGTAGGCGGTGCAGCGGGCACTATCGCCAAGACCATGTCGGCTTACGATAAGATTTATTCCGATAATATTTATGGTCCTGAGCCTAGTGGTCGTTACGTTTGTGAAGCGCGTCTTTACAAAATGTTGGATCATGAATATGAATTGATGCACTCTCGGCTGCAAAATGAGCGGTTGGATACCAATTTTTTTGTGTTTGCCGATACGGTTTCTGCCATTAATTTCCAGAGGACAATCAAGGGTGACGGTTGGCTGGGCATCCGCTTTCAGTTGGACCCAGATGGCGAACCCAACGATATTGTGCTGCATGTACGTATGCTGGACAACGACAATCAACTTCAGCAGCAGGCCATTGGCATTTTGGGCGTCAATCTGATTTACGCCTGTTTTCAATTTAATAACAATCCGGAAATACTGGTACAATCGTTGGTGGACAACTTGCGAGGGCGTGTCAAAATTGACATGATCCGCATTACAGGACCGGAATTTGAGCATATTGACAACCGGCTGCTTAGTCTGTGGTTGGTTAAACACGGATTGACGGAGGTCGCCATGTTTGGCCCTGACGGGCGCAATTTACATGCATCAGAGTTTTTGTACAAGCGTGATGTGTTGGTCGTAAGGGGGAGCTATCGTCCGGTAACGTTGGTCAATCAGGACATGATCAAAACCAGTTACCAGCAGTTTAGGAGTGAATCAAAGGTCAATCCCAAAAAGACCATTTTGCTAACCGAAATCACCATGGATAACTTGTGTACGGATGGTGAATTAGATGAGCGCGACTTCCTCGACCGGGCTGAGTTGCTTAATACATTAGGACAAACCGTCGTTATTTCTGATTGTGAGCAGCATCAAAAACTAATCAGCTACCTGGCTGATTATCGAGTGCAACAATTGGGGTTAGTAGTGGGGGTACGACCGCTTCTGGATATGATCAACGCAAAGTATTACGAGAATATGGACGACCGCTTATTAGCCGCTTTTGGTGAGTTATTTACCCGCAACGTTAAGCTGTACGTCTATCCGGCCATGCAAGAGGGGAGTGCTGAATTAATGACGGCTCATAATTTACCGATCCCTGAGGGGGTGAAATTCTTGTATCGTCATTTGCTGGACAACCGCCAGATTGTGGATGTTGAGGGTTATGATGTTGACCTCCTACACATTTTCTCCAAACAAGTGTTGACTATGCTGCGCAATGGAGACAGCGAATGGGAAAAGATGGTTCCCACAAAAGTCGCCAAACTCATCAAGGAAAAATACTTGTTTGGATACCCCTGCGAAATACTGGAGTTTGAATATTAACCTTCTTTGACCACTGGATTTGTCAAAGAACCAATATTAAATGCATAAAAAACCTATGAAAAACATGCTTTCCTGTCTGGCTCTAATCCTTGCCGCTTGTAGTAACCCGGGGGCTTCTGCGAATCAGGGCGCAGTAAAACAAGATACCATGAATGCCGCTAAGGCCGTCGATAATCCTTCAGTGGTAACTACTGACACCAGTTTCACACTTGACTATCTAACCGGTCATTTTGATCCTGCTAAACATCCCGATTTTACTAGGATTGATGATCAATACGCCGACAAAATCGGCTTGTATTTGCGTAAAGATGCCTATGAAAAATTCCTGGAAATGTATGCCGCCGCTGAAAAAGAAGGCATCAAACTGATCATCCGTTCAGCTACCCGAAATTTTGACTACCAAAAACGCATCTGGGAAAATAAATGGGAAGGAAATCAAAGTCTGGAGGGCGGAGAGAATGCCTCTAAAGCTTATCCTGAAGCCAAAGAACGGGCGCTGGCCATCCTTCGTTATAGCTCAATGCCCGGAACCTCCCGCCATCACTGGGGTACGGATATAGATTTGAACTCCTTTAACAATAGTTATTTTGATCAGGGAGCCGGTAAAGCCATTTATGATTGGCTACAGGACCATGCCTCAGAATACGGCTTTTGCCAGCCTTATACTGCCGGTCGACCACATGGGTATAATGAAGAACGCTGGCACTGGTCCTATCTCCCTATTGCTCGACAACTCACTCATTTGGCGAAAGCCAGCTTAAAAGATGACAACATCAAGGGATTTAAGGGAGATGAAGCCGCCAAAGCTATTGGCGTAGTGGAAAAGTATGTTTTGGGGATCAATGCGGCGTGTTTGTAATGGTGAGTGTGGTTGGAACAAGTGGCGGATTCTGCATCTTGACCTGACACCTCGCACCTGACTCCTGACTCCTGATACCTGACACCTCGCACCTGACTCCTCGCACCTGACACCTGACACCTCATTACCTAATACGCCCTCACATCCTTGCCTTCCATAAAATAGATAAAGGCGCGATTGATGATTCGATTGCCGCCTGGAGTGGGATAATTCCCCGAAAAATACCAATCGCCATTATTGTTTGGACAAGCTTTTTGCAGGCCTTCGATGGTTTGGTAAATGACCTCCACTTTAGGTTTTATGCCTTCGGGTGTGATAATTTCGGCTATTTTTTTGGAAACCTTCTCATAGGGAAATTCATCATAAAGGCGCTGCACCTCATTTTTAATTTCTTCTTTAGGTAAGTGTTCCTGGGCCTTACAGCGTTTATAGGCCTCTTTAAGGAGGTGCTCTTTTTTCTTCTCCTTTAGCAATTCGACTAAAGCCCTAAAGGCAACAAATTCCTTCATCTTAGACATATCGATGCCATAACAATCGGGAAAACGAATTTGGGGTGCTGAAGATATGATGACTATCTTTTTGGGCCGTAATCTGGAAACGATCTGAATGATGCTGTCTCGCATAGTGGTGCCTCGTACGATCGAATCATCAAGAAGTACCAGGGTATCTTTTTCATTTTTTACAATGCCATAGGTGACATCATAGACGTGAGAAACCATTGCTCCACGGGAAGTGGTATCGGCAATAAAAGTGCGTTGCTTGGCGTCTTTTACCACAATTTTTTCAACCCTTGGTTTGAGAGACAGTATTTTTTCGAGTTTTTTGGGTTTTAAGTCCTTGCCCAGTTTGAGGATTTTTTCCTGCTTGTATTCCGCCAGGCGCTTTTCTACACCTTCTATTAATCCGAGAAATGCTGTTTCTGCTGTATTGGGGATAAATGAAAAAACGGTGTTTTTGTAATCATAATCTACCGCTTTCAGCACGGCATCGGTTAACATCTCGCCCAGCTTTTTCCGTTCGAGATATATGTCGCGATCCGTGCCTCGCGAGAAGTAAATACGTTCAAAAGAGCAGGCCGATCGGGTTCTTGGTTCTATAAAAGGTTTTTCTTCGATCAGGCCATGGCATTTGATAATCAGGGCGTGACCAGGAGTCAGTTCTTTTACTTTATCAACATGAACATTAAAAGCCGTCTGAATGGCTGGGCGTTCGGAAGCAACCACGGCAATTTCATCATCATGGTAATAAAAAGCAGGGCGGATACCGGCAGGATCACGCATGACAAAAGCATCACCGTGTCCGATCAGACCAGCCATTACATAACCACCGTCAAATTTCCGACTGGCTCGTTTTAGTAAACGCTGGATATCCAGATTTTCAAAAATAAAGTCGTTGATTTCGGCATTGCTATAGCCGTCAGGCTTGTACCAGGTATGCAGGCGTTGCACTTCATCATCCAGGAAATGACCAATTTTTTCCAGTACGGTCACTGTATCCGACTTTTCTTTAGGGTACTGGCCCAGGTCGAGTAACTCCTCAAAGAGCTCATCTACATTGGTTAAGTTGAAATTGCCTGCCAGGATAAGGTTTCTAGAAATCCAGTTATTTTGTCGCAGAAAAGGATGGCAGGTTTCGATTACATTTTCGCCATGTGTCCCGTAACGCAAGTGGCCAAGCAGTAATTCACCGGTATAAGGTAGGTTGGCTTTCAACCATTCAGGATTGTTCAGTTTTTCCGCGGACAATTTCCCAAACCGCTTAAAAACGTGCCGGAACAAATCATCCAAGTAATTGGAAGCATTGCTGCGCCGTCGACTAATGTATTTGGTGCCAGTTTGTGGATTTAGCTTAATGGTGGCCATGCCTGCACCATCCTGACCTCTATTGCGTTGCTTTTGCATCAACAGCTGTAGCTTGTTTAGGCCATAGAGCGCCGTGCCATATTTCTTGTGGTAATAATCAAGAGGTTTGAGCAAACGAATCAATGCAATTCCACATTCGTGTTTAATGAAGTCGCTCATCAGTTATTTGGCTTTACTGGAAAAACGGTTAAAAAGCCTTTTGTTTCCCCATCTACCGAAGAATCGCATTTGCTTTTCTTCGGGCATTTTTAAATTAAAGCCACAAATTTCAACTAAATAAATGACCTCACAAAATTGATTTTGATTTTTATGCACATATTGCCTCCAAACTAGCGCTCAGGTCTAATCAAAAGAAATCCAGTCAAGGTTAGAAGCCACACCAATCAGGACTCCAAAGTCTTGATATTTGCCATCCTGAAAGGAAACGGCTGCTTCAAGACGGAAAAACCGGAAGATATTATCCAATGAATAACCCACCTCGAAATAGTTTTTTGAACTAGGTGTAGCCAGATAATTGACAAATACATTTTCCTTAAGCCCCATCAGCCACACTTCCGGAATTTGTGTAAACAAAAATTTCCTGAACTGGTAATGCAGGTGAAGGGATGCAAATTTATCTTTAGTACTGTACCGGTAATAGTCCAACAAGCGGAAACTTCCTACCGGGTCGGCCATCACCAAAGCTACCCTATTGCCGGGAAAGTGTTTATAATCTGCAAATCCGACATTATTATCATTAAGAAAAATTCCGGCATTGGCTTTAAAGTCGATTTTACCACGGGCACCCATCTTGAAGGCGTGTTTGAAGGTGAAATCCAGCATGTCATAATCGACTTCGCTTTCCAATAAACCTTTGATTCCCTTGCGGTATGTCAGGGAGATGGTCGGTGAAGAGCGAGCAATCAAACTTTTTTCGCCGTTTCTTATCCGGTATTTTTGCCAGGGTTGTCCTTCTACACCTATCGTAATTACTGCCGCTTTTTCCGTTTCCGGAAATGGATAAATAGTTTCGTCATTAAGCGGCACATTGGGCGAATACTGCCGGTCGTCCTTGTTAAACCAGGTTTGTGTGGTATTGTTATTCAGGGTATAACGTTTGGCCCATTCTCCTTTGGCGGTCAGGCTCCAGTTTTCTTTGACTTTCCATTTATAATCGGCCTTGACAAAATCCTTTTCATACAGACTGATATAATTGCGTTCCTCTATCAGGTTGACGTACATATTGACGATCTGACTGATGGGATTCTGTTCATTGTATTGAAAGATATAACGCCCCCCCTGGACTAGAAGCTCGCTCTGTTTTAGTTTTTCTCCGTGGCGATACTTCAGTTCTCCCATGCCTGTGAATTTATCGCGCGCAAAAGAATAGCGAGGGATTGCTGCAAGCGAAAATCGATGGTCATTTTTATTATTGGTATAGGTCAGCCGGGTATGAGTATTGAAGCCTTCCACCGGATTGAAACGCGTACGCCAAAGTGGGCTATCATAAGTAAAGTATTGTTTTTCTCCCAACTTAAAGTTAGTCCCAAACAACAAGTCTGAAACAAAACCGAGTCCAGCGCTTTTTCGTTTATTTCGTTTGTTGTCTATCTCCATTTGAAGAGAATCACCTTCTGCTTTGGCTACCTCCACTTTGGCTAGACTGTCTTCACGTTCATATCCGCGTACCTCATAGAGGGTCAATGGCACTGGCCGAATTTCAGCCCAATAGGAGGAATCTCTTTTGGTTGCCAATGAATCTACTTTATATTCCCGCTCCATCACAACCTCCGGTTCTTCCTGTTCTTTGCGTTCTTCCTTTTCATATTCTTTCATCAGCTTACGCAAATCTTTTCGCGTCAATTCTTGACCGCTCGTTAATTTTTCCGTGATATCGGCACTCTTTTTGCCTTCCTGTTTTTGTTGCTTAAGCTGTTGGGCCAGTTCTTTTTCAATGGTTTCATCTACTACCTGAAAATCCGCCTCCAGCTCCGGGTTGAGCTCAATTTGGTAATTGCTTACAGTAGCCAGGTATCCATATTCAAAAGCAAAACCAAGCACACTGCCTTCTACATCAATCTTATGACTGACCGGTAGCCAGGCCTTGTCTTCAATGGGGGCATAAATTTGGTTGATGTTGAATTCAATGCCCATTTTATAAGTTTTCAATGAAAGGCTATGGATACTCCACTGGTCCTCGACAATGTAGATTTCTCCTTCAAAAACATTTTCACCCCGACTGCGGGGAATAACCCGTATTTTATTGACACCATAACCCCGATCTACAAAATATCCCCCCAATTCAAAACGGTAATAACCAAAAGCTTTGGGGGAAAGTGGCGAAATGGCATCCGCAATATCTGGTTGATAAAAGCTACTGTTGATGTACTCATTCGGACTGGTAGAATTGTCATTGCCTTGAGTATAGATGGAAATGACCGTTTCCTTAAAAATATCTGGTCGATGGTATTCTATTTTACTGACCGATTCGCTCACAAAGGCGATAGAAGAATCAATTCCTTCTTTTTTAATGGCCCCTCTTAGGAAGAAGGGCGATTTTTTCAATCGTCCTGAACCTTTCATATATACCTGGGCCTCGTAACTATCAATCTGCTGCCGGTGGTAACTGGCTTTGGCAATTGCCTTGCGCATCACCGTGTAGGCCGGATCTTCCCGGCCCTCAAAGACCTCTACGGTTTCCAGATCGAGCACTTGTTCTTTCAGTTGGACATTAAACTCTTTCAGCAATGATCCAACAGCTACCTTTTTGACAACTGTTTCGTATCCCAGATATTGAAAAATGAAGGTATAATTGCCCGGGTCCAGGCGTATTTCAAAATAGCCCTCCACATTAGTAGTGGTTCCCGTTCCCGTTTCCTGCACAAAAATGGTGGCGTATTCCAGCGCTTTGCCATTGGTATCTGTGATATAACCTTTCAATCCACCAGCCAAAAGGCTGATACTGCCAATGATTAAAAATAAGAGGGTATTTAGGCCTTTAAGAGCATTCATAGAAGGTAGGTTGTTTTGAAATAATGAGCATAATTATGATTCCCAGCACGTTTTTTGAATATCAGTCCCTCAAAGGTGTTGGTTTCCTGGAAAAAGATCAAACTTTTTAGGTGAAATCAATTCCTGACCAGTTTAAGCTAGGAAATTAACCTATCAATAGACTTTCGAAGCAGGTAAAAAGTTGTATAAATCTCTATCTTTAGCGGTAGAACCAATATCTGTTATTATGAATTTATTATACTTTTTACTGATTGGAGGTGTTGCCGGTTGGCTGGGCGGGCAAATTATGAAAGGCTCAGGGTTTGGCTTATTAGGTAATATAGCCGTAGGCATTATTGGGGGCATCCTGGGTGGATGGCTGTTTGGTCTCCTTGGGGTGTATACAGGGGGCGGAATGATAGGCAGCATTATAACTGCTGCCGGTGGAGCTATTGTATTGCTTTGGCTGGCTAGATTACTAAAATTTTAACCATTTTGAATGTTGGAGGATCACATTCAAAAATGGCGATTAATCCTTGGCGACAAAGCCAATCCGGAAGGAGATATTTCACTTGAAGGAGACTTAAAGGGCATTGATCGGGTATTGGAAGCCTTGTATGATAGCACCCGGAATTCTGGTTTGGGGAGCTCTTCGCCTAATGTTAACCGTTGGCTTGGAGATATCCGAAAATATTTTCCTACTTCTGTGGTGCAATTGATGCAAAAAGACGCTATTGAACGGCTGCAGCTAGAGCAAATGTTGCTGGAACCTGAACTACTGGATGCGGTGGAACCAGATATTCATTTGGTGGGTACACTTTTGTCACTCAATAAAATTATGCCGGTCAAAACCAGAGAGTCGGCTAGAAATGTCGTACGTAAGGTGGTTGAAAAACTGGAACGTAAACTAACTAATCCGCTGCAACAAGCCATTAAAGGTAGTTTGAGCCGCTCCGTTCGCAATTTGCGACCCAAATTCAACGAAATCAATTGGCATCGAACCATTCAGGCCAACCTGCGCCACTATCAAAAGGAATTTAATGCCATCATTCCAGAAAGGCTTATTGGTTATGGCCGTAAGGGACAGAAACTTCGGCATATCATTATGCTACAGGACCAAAGCGGGTCAATGGCCTCTTCCGTGGTGCATTCTGGCGTGCTGGCATGTATTATGGCAGGGCTAAGTTCTGTACGGACTCACCTCGTCGTTTTTGATACTGCTGTGGTAGACCTTTCCGACCAGCTTGGCGATCCAGTAGATGTATTGTTCGCCACTCAATTGGGAGGAGGTACTGACATTAACCGGGGACTGGCTTACGCCGAACAACTCATCGAAAATCCAGCGGATACAATCCTGGTGTTGATCAGTGACTTATACGAAGGGGGCAATAAATTGGAATTCCTGCTCCGGGCGGCGCGGATCAAAGAGCGAGGGGTTCAATTCATTGCCTTGCTGGCATTAAGTGACCAAGGGGCTCCTATTTATGATAAAGAAATGGCCATGCAGTTTGCCAACCTGGAGATTCCCACTTTTGCCTGTACCCCAAATCAATTCCCAGAGTTGATGGCCGCAGCAATCAAAAAGGAAAGCATTGCCGTTTACAGGCAGCTATTCAATATGAGTTGACGAAAGAAGCGGATAGAGGTGGCTAAATTCGCTTCGGATATTTTTTCGTTGATTCCATGAAAAGTCCTCAAGTCTTGTCGGCTTACCTGATAAGGCCGAAAGCGATAAATATCATCAGTAAGGTTTCTAAAGTGGCGGCTATCAGTCAGCCCAACGGTAAGTGCTGGAGCCACTAAGACTTCAGGAGAAACCTGCTGAATAGACTTCTGGATGACCTGAAATCCAAAGGTGCCGACGCCAGAAACCGATGAAGGTTCGTCTTGTCCAATTCCTTCTTGGGGGGTGATCGTGATTCGCTCATCATTGATCACCGCTTTAACACGAGCCATCACTGAAGCAATACTTTCTCCTGGAAGAATCCGGAAGTTGATCTGTGCGGATGCCTGGGTCGGCATGATATTATCTTTTAAACCACTCTCAATTATTGTCGGGGCAGTCGTAGTGCGGATGATGGCACTTGAAGAGGGATCTTTGCTGAGTTGGTGGTTTATAATCCCTTCCGTAAGCCACAAATTAGCAAATAGGGTTCGGTACAATGGAGACATCTCTGGGCCGATGTGGTCGAATAAAGCCCTGGTCGCGCCTTTGATTTTACCTGGAAAAGGATCGTCTTCCAGGCGTTTGATTGCCCGACTGAGTATACCAATCACGCTGTTGGCTGGTGGCATAGAGGAATGTCCTCCTTCAGGAAGTCTGGCGTCAAGGCGTAAGGTCAGGTAGCCCTTTTCCGCGACACCAATCATTGCCAATGGCTGACTGAGCCCGGCCAGGGAATTTTCAAGCACCAATAGGCCTTCATCCAGGATGTATTCAAAATGTATATCTTTCCGGGCAAAAAAATCAGCCACTTTTTTGGCTCCGTTTTGACCGCCTATTTCTTCATCATGCCCAAAAGAAAAATAAATAGTACGTTCGGGGACATAGCCTTCGCTGAGTAATTGTTCGCTGGCTTCGAGTATGGAAATGATGGCTGTTTTATCATCCAAAGCTCCTCTGCCCCAGATAAAGCCGTCAGCTTTTTGCCCACCAAAGGCAGGTGCTGTCCACTTATCGATCGTATTTTCTTCCACCGGTACTACATCCTGATGCGCCAAAAATAAAATAGGTTTTAGCTTAGCATTTTTGCCTGGCCACCTGTATACTTTGCTGATTGGAACAACGGGAATCTTCTCCATCATGGAATCCACCAAAGGATACTTCTCTATGATCAAGGTATCAAGTAGGGAAAAGGCATTGGTATCAATTCCGGAATTAGTTGAAATAGTAGCCAAGGTAAGTGCTGCAGCCAAACGATCAGCAGCACCTTTAGGAATATCGATAGGTGAAATGGCTTCTATGGCAATTTGGCGGGAAGTAAAACCCAACGTTCGAACCACCATTATGCCGGCAACAATAAAACCACCAAATAGAATTAACCGAAAAAGTGTACCCAGTATTTTTTTCATAATTTACCGCTACGATTCATCGCGAAGTATATCCAGCAAATATTCCCCATAACCACTTTTTAAATAAAAGTTGGCCAGTTTTTCCAGTTGAGTAGCATCAATAAATCCCATCTGGTAGGCAGTTTCTTCAATACATCCGATTTTTAAACCCTGCCGATCTTCAATCACTTCAATAAACTGCCCTGCCTGAATGAGGGATTTATGCGTACCGGTATCGAGCCAGGCAACGCCTCTGCCAAGCACTTTTACCTGGAGTTCGCCCTCCTCTAGATAATATTTATTCACATCCGTAATTTCGTATTCTCCACGTGCACTTGGTTTCAGGTGTTTGGCCACATCAACTACCGAATTGTTGTAAAAATATAACCCCGGCACGGCATAGTGAGATTTGGGTTTTACAGGTTTCTCTTCGATGGAAATGGCTTTAAAAGAATGGTCAAACTGCACCACTCCGTAACGTTCCGGATCGGCAACCCTATAAGCAAATACAACGCCTCCAGGAGGGTCTACACTTTCCAGAAGGAGTTCATTCAACCCCGCGCCATAAAAAATATTATCCCCGAGGATCAAGGCTACATCGTCTTGCCCGATAAAGGATTCTCCCAGCACAAATGCCTGCGCAAGACCGTTGGGTTCATGTTGCGGGATATAGGAAAAATTGCAACCAATGCGGCTACCATCACCTAATAATTTTTGAAAATTAGGTAAATCTTCCGGCGTAGAAATAATCAAAATATCCCGAATGCCAGCCGACAGAAGGGTCGAAAGAGGATAATAGATCATGGGTTTATCATACACCGGCATTAATTGCTTGCTAACTGCCAAAGTAAGGGGATACAAACGCGTGCCTAATCCACCGGCCAAAATAATGCCTTTCATTTCCTGTTGTTTGTAGTTCTATATAAATCAATTGTCTAACACTTTACGAATACGCAATACTAATTCCGCTGTTTTAAAGGGCTTAATCATAAAATCACTAGCTCCTTTTTTTAATAAACTGAGCAGTATTTCCCCCTGATCGGTATCCCCAATAACAATAAAAGGAACGGGGTGCTTCTGGTTTTTTTGGACATTTATCAATAAATCGGCAGCCGACTCCTTTAAGGTACCAAGACTGATAATAACAAGGGCCGGTGCTACTCGTAGGATATACTCGGCAATGGAATTTTCGGCAGCTATGATTTCAACCTCAAAACCACCCTTACGGAGTCTAAGCTCCAAAGCAGTCATTAGTACCTCTTCATCTTCACAAATCAAAACCTTCATCTCTCCGTTCGGTATTAGGGTTATCGGCTCTAAAGAGCTCGTTTTAAGATGGGCAAAGATATAAAGAATAATTCAGGCAGTTATTTGGTCTCCAAACTTGTGCTTAAAAATTTACTTTAATCATTGCCTCTTCCAATTCTATCAAAACGGATGAAGAGAGTTTTTCCAATTGTGTTAGAGAAAGGTCTATTTCCTGTGGGTCTTGCTGATCGCCGGAATAATTAAGGATACTGAGGTTGGCCTGTTGCATGGCCTGATTGCCAGAATAATCAAGGGTAGATTTCATTTTGTGGGCTGCTTGTTGCAGTGCTGTCCATTTTTTTTCTTCAAATAAAGCCCGCATTTGAGGCAACCCCGTCCGCAAATCCGAAAGCAGTAATTCCAGTAAAGTTAATCTTACCTGAGGATCATTTCCAGCCATTAATTCCAGATAGTCTAAATTAATATGATTCTTCTTGTCATGCATTTTTTAACGCTTTCCTAGCAAGATGAAATTCAATTTTTTCAAAAAGTTGTTCAGGGTCAAAAGGTTTTAGCACATAATCATCTAATCCATATCGGCTGAACTTTTCCTGCTGTGAAATCATGTGGTGAGCGGTCATTGCCAAGATTGGTGTTTGGGCAATTTGTACGGGCATATTTTTTCGGATATAGTTTGTGGTTTCAAAGCCGTCTCTAATAGGCATTTGCAAGTCCATCAATATAATATCGACCGATTGCTTTTCTAAAACCTCAATAGCCTCATCACCATTGCTTGTTACAATGACTTTTACATTTTTCCAATGCTTCTCCAAGGTGCGTTGGATCACCAATTGATTCATTTTATGGTCCTCGACAATCAATACCGAAAATGACAGAGTAGAAGAATCTTTCGCTGAGTTATTTTCCTTGTATGGTTTGTTTTTCAGCTGCGTTTCTGGGGCCAATTCGAACATCAGATCAAAATAAAAAACGGAACCACTACCCAACTGGCTAACGACTTGAATTTTACCCCCTTGTTGCTCAATTATTTTTTTAGTGATGGCCAGTCCCAAGCCAGTACCCTCTGTTACCCGGTCTTTTCGGGAAATTCGGGTAAATGTTTCAAAAATCGATTCCAATTCTGAATCAGGGATGCCAATACCACTATCCTTTATGCTAAAACGGAGTTCAAGAAAATCAATAGTTTGCCGAAGGATTTCAATTTTAACCTTAACGCCACCTTTATCTGTAAATTTAATGGCGTTACCAACCAGATTGTACAATATTTGATTCAGTCGCAGCTTGTCTCCTATTATTTGCTGGTGGAGGCCCGAGGGAAGAAACAAATCAAAGTCCAATTTTTTCTCCTGTGCTTTTGGACGCATAGCCTCCATCAGATCCTGCATGACAGTGGTCAAATTGAATGCATTGGAAGAAAAGTGGATTTCATTATTTTGATAGGCCGAAACATGTAGGATATCATTGATAATACCTAGCAATACTTCAGAAGATTGTTTGATGGAATATACATACTCGTATTCTTCTTTCTCTTTCACCATTGGCAACAACAGATTGGTCATACCGAGTATGGCATTCATCGGTGTCCGCATTTCATGGCTGACATTGGCGATTACCTGTTCTTTAATTTTGGCAGATTCCTGGGCTAAATCCCGGGCATTACGCATTTCTTCAGCACGTTTCTGTTCCGTAATATCTTGCAGAATTCCATTAAAATGGTAGTGGCCCAGGCTGTTTCTGGTCGCTTTACAGGTCAGCGAAATAAAGCGGGTAGAGCCATTTCGAATAACAATGCGTTCTTCTCTTTTTGAAATGCCAAGCAATTTTGCCTCTTCCTCCATTTGAATAAGCACATGCAGTGGATTTTCAGGATTTTTCAGATCTGCATACACAAATTTTGCCTCTACCGGATCCAAATTGAAAATGCGATATACTTCATTTGATGCAAAGAAAAATTCCTTATTAAGACGGCATTCCCAATGGCCAATTTTGGCAATGCGCTGTGCATCCTCCAGTCGACTGAGAATATTACTACGTTCTATGGAAAATCGAAGGGATTTGGCTAGCTGTGGAAAATCAAACTCTCCTTTTTCAAGATAATCCTGAGCTCCTGCTTTAACGGCCTTCAAACCAAGGTATTTATCAGACGCGCCAGTAAGGACAATAATATTGTTGTTTGGATAATGGGTAAGAAACGTCTCCAATGTCTCGAAGCCTGTACTATCTGGTAAATTTAAATCGAGAAGTATTGCGGCATAATTCCCCTCCTTTAGCGCTTTCAGGCCATCAGCTAGCGTGGAGACATTGGTGATCTCGCATTCACCAAGATCACTTTGTTCTAGCATGATTTCTACTAGCCTGACATAGCTGGGATCATCTTCCACCAGAAGAATTTTATTGCTGATCCCAAAATCCGGCAAATGTTTGTACATCGTGTCTTTTTTTCCCAAGGTGCGATGATCCACCAATCTTTCCCTTCTAAGTTTGTTTACAGCCTATACTCATGGTTCCTTCACTTAGGCGCTTAAGCCTATGGCAGAGGGGGGCGGTGAAGTAAGTTCATGTTTGGAGGCCAACCATACGCTTGCGCTGAAGCTTCAACGTAGGAGCATTGGCTGCAAAGAATCCCTTTTTTGATGATACTTTGTTACTTTTTTGTCCGTACCTCAAGGTATTAACTTCAAAAAAAGTCTTGTTTTATCAAAAAATGGACACTTTTCGCTATAAAAGCCGACCTTCAAACAAGCACTAAGGAACTGAAGCTATCTCCAAGACGCAAAGTCACTGGCGATGGATTCAGCACAAGCGTGGACTGACCTCCAAACAAACTCTTACAGCACCTATGTAGTATTGTTGAGTTTTAGGTTGTTGAACATCAAGTCTAATAACTTTTATTCCCTGGGTAGAAAAACAAATTGGGCGGTACCTTCTTCCACAAGAAATAAACAAATGAAATCTTTCGGATCTTTGTAAACAGCCCTGAAATTATCCACCCTCGCCATCTCAATAACATTTTTGGCAGCGAGTTCTTCCAGGGTTGTTGCATTGATCGACCAAGCATTATTATCTTCAGCGTCTCCTTCTATAATTGGTAATCCCAGGTCGAGTTGAGCGTGAAATATCGCGAAAATGGGATAATTGGAGACATCCTCATCCAAAATGGTATCAGCAGCTTTGCCTAATACTTCTTTATATGGTGAAATTACCTGCTCTAATTCTTCGTAGATTCCTTTTACACTCATCATTAAACTATCTGGTGAAAGTAGCTCTTTTTTGGTTAAAATAAAAGATTAAGCCCCATTATCCTTCCCGCAGCTCCAGCAATGCCACACTTTCAATATGATGGGTATGGGGGAACATATCTACCGGGCGCACTTTCCGAACCTCGTATTTTTCCGAAAGTAGGTGTAAATCCCGCGCCTGAGTAGCTGGGTTACAACTCACGTATACGATACGCGGAGCGGCCAGTTCCAGCAGCATTTCTACTACTTTGGCATGCATACCTGCCCGTGGCGGATCGGTAATCAACAAATCAGGACGCCCATGCTTTTCAGCAAATTCATGCGTTAAAATGTCTTTGACATCTCCAGCATAAAATACAGCATTATTTACATCATTGAGTTGGGCATTTTCATGAGCATCTTCAATAGCAGCGGCTATTTCTTCAATGCCTACCACTTGTCGGCAATGTTTGGCGATATACAAAGCGATACTGCCGATCCCAGTATATAGATCATATACATTTTCATCACCTTTTAAACCAGCGTATTCTACTATTGTATCATAAAGGGCTACAGCCTGCCCTGTATTGGTCTGAAAAAAGGACTTGGGGCCGATTTTGAAACGAGTCTCCCTCAGCATTTCTTCTACATAACCCTTGCCCGAATAGGTTATCATATCCAAATCATATAAAAAGTCGTTGAGTTTGGTATTGATGCAATAAGTCAAGGTCGTGATTTCGGGACACTGCTCCAGGATCGCATCCAGGTATGGGTTCATCCGTTTTGGGTCATTTTTGTGGAAACTGAGCAGTACCAGCACTTCACCAATAGACGTCACCCTGATCATGATTTGTCGCAGATACCCCTTTTGCTCCCGGGCATCATAGAAGGTGAGGCCCTGTTCGATGGCTATGGCTTTTACGGTATCCCGCAGACTATTGGAAGGGGCGGGTTGTAGCCAGCAATGTTTAATATCCACTACCTTATCAAAAGCACCGGGCCGGTGAAAGCCCACTACGTTTTCTACATTGGATATATCCGTATTCAATTCCTCCGCACTTAGCCACCGTTTATTCGAAAAGGTAAATTCCAATTTGTTGCGATAATATTGGGTTTCTTTTGCGCCCAGAATCGGTTCCGTTTCTCCAATATCTACCTTGGCAATACGGCGCATGGCATCTTCTACCACTTGTTGTTTGTGGCGCAGCTGTGCTTCATAGGAAATATGCTGCCAGCGGCACCCTCCGCACACGCCAAAATGTGCACAAATCGGCTCTACCCGATCTTCGGAATAGTGATGTATTTGTTGAGCCACCCCCATGAGAAAGCCCTTTTTCTTACGTAATACCAATACATCCGCTACATCTCCGGGTGCTACATCTTCTACAAAAATTACCCGGCCTTGCTCATCCCTGCCTACACTCTTTCCCTTATCGGCAATACCGGTAAATTTTACATTCTGCACAATTTTCTTTTTTCTGCTTCTTGACATTTGTTCTAGATATCTATTAACGTTCTTGAGCTACCTGGTCAGGACAATATAATCTCTGATCAAGGTTTTTAAAAATTCAATTTTATCGTTGTCTACATCTTCAATTTCCAGGACCTCTTTCAGGTGCGTGACCAGTTCTACGATGACCTTTTTGTGGGCATCATTGGGATGGTTGCGATAACGGGAGATGGTGCCTTTGATCAGCAGCATATCTGATTCGCTCAATTTCTTGACCTCTGGATAGTGAGGTTCATAGTCTTCCAGAGAGCTGATTTTGAGAATGTCATTCAGTTGGAAATTGAGACTGGAACGCAGGCGGATAACGGTCGTATTGGCCGTCATATCACCCAGGCGCTGGTTTTTATTGGAAGAGCTGATCAGCAGAGCAGCAAGGATACCTCCCGAAAAAATGGTATCTACAATATGAAAAACGGACCGCAGCAGATAATCACTCAACCCCGGTTCCTGCCCATCCAAACGAACCACTTTGATGCTCATCGATTTTTTGCCCCAGGATTGCCCATCGGCAAAAACTTCAGAAAGCAACTGGTAAAGTAAAAAACAAATTACAGGAAGCAAACTATAAATCATGCCCAGAGACAGATCCGAGTTGCCATTGCCATCACTAAAAGCTGCTGAAAGCAACAAGGCCAGGATCATATAAATAGCGCCTACAATGATGGCATCGATCATGATGGCGAGCATTCTTTCCCAGAGCGTGGCCAGCTCATATTCGATGGTTACATTCTGAGTTGTTTTAATATCAATTGTTTGCATTGCCGCAAAGTTAACAGGACACAGGTTGTATTTGTACAAATATTTTCATAAAATGTGGTCTTTTCAAGCTTAATGCATGCGCGAGACGAACTTTATTGAACAAAATAAAGAAAAGTGGAGTGAATTTGAGCAAACCCTGGACCGTGAGCGTAAAGATCCCGAAAAACTAAACGATCTCTTCGTTCAGATTACAGACGATCTCTCTTATTCCCGTACTTTTTATCCCAATCGTTCGGTCAGGGTTTACCTCAATGGCCTGGCGCAGCGCGTGTTTTTCAGCATTTACAAAAATCGACCCTCCCGCCTCGGTCGCATCTTTAGCTTTTGGACGGATGAGTTGCCGCAGTTGATTTACGAGTCGCGTTATGCCTTTCGCATTTCCTTTTTTTGTTTTGTTTTATCGGTGGCTATCGGTGTGCTTTCTTGTGCTATGGACCCCGATTTTGCAGAAGTAATCCTCGGAGAGAGCTATATAGATATGACCATAGAGAATATCAACTCAGGTGACCCGATGGCTGTTTACAAAGACAGAGGCGCTTTTGGCATGTCGCTGGGGATCACTATGAATAACCTATGGGTTTCCTTGTTGATTTTTGTGCTTGGCGCTTTTTTTGGCATTGGTGCTGTAGTTGTTATCATTCAAAATGGCATCATGGTGGGAGCCTTTCAATATTTTTTCATCCAGCAGGGGTTATTTCAAGAATCGTTTTTGACTATTTGGGTGCATGGTACCCTGGAAATGTCGGCGATGGTTATTGCTGGAGCGGCGGGCATTACTATGGGGCGCGGGCTTGTTTTTCCGGGTACTTATTCCCGACTCCAGGCTTTCCAGCGGTCTGCCCGGCGTGGCATAAAAATCATGGTTGGCATCGCACCAATCATTATCACTGCGGGTTTTATTGAAGGATACCTCACTCGTCACACTGAAACACCGGATATTATTAGAGGGCTATTTATTTTTCTTTGTCTGGCCTTTATCCTGATTTATTTCGTTTGGTATCCAAGTTATAAAGCACGTCACGGGTTTAATCAGCCCTTGCGGGAAACCAAATTACAGCCGGATAAAAACCAGGAAATAGGTTGGCATAGGATCAAGTCTTCAGGAGAAATCTTCGCAGAAATTTTTTCATTTTACCGCAAATATTTAAGCCAGGTGGCATTGGCAGCCCTACTTGCTGCAATTCTTTTTTCTACAGCCTCTCTTTTTTTGACAGATCAATCCGCGGGTGAGGTTTTCACCTATCCCAACCGCATATTTGGTACGTTGAGTGTCATTAGTCAGTTTTTTATTAGCGAAAAGATGGTGCTCATTCCGTGTTTGATGGCCTTAGGTTTGGGTATTGTAGGATATGCAGTCTATGGCATCATTATGAAAGAAGAAGGCGTGCAGCCGGTTACCCCTCTTGCCCGATTCAGTCTTTTGGGTAAATCGGTGCTGGGTGGCGTCCTATTGGAGCTGATCCTGATGACCAATGATTGGTATACGATGCTGATTTTCTTGCTGTTTCCATTGATTATGCTCTGGACCTATACATCAATTAGAGAAGGCCGAAATAGTTTTGTCTCTTTGAGCCGTACTACACTTTTGGTAAGTGGAAATCTCAGCCGTATCTATGGGTTGTTTTTGCTACTTTTAGTTACCGGCATCCTGTTTTTTTCGTTGACAGATACATTATTGGTACAGTTTTTCTTCGCTCTTGTCGGATGGATCGTGAACTTTGATCAAGATACCATGGATCAACTAAGCATTATATTACTCACTTATCTGAATACTTTTGTATTTTTCTTTCTGATGACCATGTTTATGTTGGGATTTGGATTGTTGTATTATGCGTTACTGGAAATTAATGCGGCCCCAAATTTGCTGGACCAGATCCGGCAAATAGGCCCGGAGCGACGCATCCGGGGTTTGCAAAAAGAATAGTTATATGTTCAGAGGGTTGGTTTATTGTGGAATACTTGGAATGCTCCTGCTTTCCTTAATGCTTCCGGCACAAACGCCAGGTGAACAATACCTGAATGAACCACTTAATAACCGGCAACTTAATCACGATTATTGGGAAAAAACCGTCCAGGGGATCGACTATTCAAGCGATGAAAAAAAGGTGAAGAAAAAAGAGCCGACAGAGCGATCTTACCCCACTGAGCGGCAACCACCTTCTATTTCCTTTGGTTCTGGGGCTTGGTCTTTTTTTGCAAAATTTATATTGATTCTGGGCGCGATAATACTGATTGCATTGTTATTGAGAAGCCTGCTGGGCTATGGTGGTTTCCGGACCAAAAAAATGCCTGTCACCAAATCAGAAGCCAGCGTCATCGACCTCGAAAAAATCGAAGAAAATATTCTTGAAACAGACCTGGAACGCTACATCCGGCAAGCCTTAGAGCAGCAGCAATACGCATTGGCAATACGCTTGTATTATTTGAATATCCTAAAAGAACTATCCCAACTCAAACAAATCAAGTGGAAAAAAGACAAGACCAACCGCGCTTATCTGAATGAAATGCAATCATCCGCTCTTAATCCTACCTTCAGGCAACTGACGTTTATTTTTGAACGGGTTTGGTATGGAGCCAACGCCATTGATGAGGCGGATTTTAATATGCTGGAGCCACAATTCCAGGCCTTTCTTCAACAACTCAACCAATCCTGATTATGGACAACAAACGCATATATATCATTGTGGGTGTTACCGTAGGCATCTTGGTTCTGTTGGCCTTATTATTTAATGGTGAAGGAAAAAAGAATGACTGGAAGGAAACGTATAAAATGGACAGCAAGGAACCTTACGGTACCTCCATTATTGCTGATTTGCTGACAGATTATACCCAACCGGAAGCATTGACCGTTATTTCCGATAGTTTGGGTAGCAGCCTGGCCCTGGATACCGACTCTACGCACAATTATGTGTTCATCGGGCAAGGCATGCACATGTCGGCTTCGGATGTCAGCCATTTGCTGGATTTTGTTGCAAAGGGCAACAATGCCTTTATCTCCTGTAAAGTTATTCCCTATGATTTGATGTTTTATATCTATTATGAGGAATGTGATTCCAACAGTATATGGAATGGACTCGATAGCTACTCCGACAGCATGGTTCAGTTAAATCTGCGCCACGAATCCCTGCGCAGTGAGCAACCATTGATTTATAAATATGTGAATGCACAAGGAGTCAATACGCAATATTGGAGCTATTTTGACTCGATTTATTTTTGTGAAGACCAGTCGGGTTTGATCGAATTGGGCAGAATGAATGATAGTCTGATCAATTTTGCACGCATCAGCTATAGCGAAGGTTACTTTTATCTGCATAGTACACCTAGCGCTTTCAGCAATGTGCAGATGCTCGATGAAACCGGCTACACTTATGCCAAAGGCGTCTTTGCCCACCTTCCTCCGGAAAAAACGTACTGGGATGAATACAGCCGGGTATCGGAACGCACGGCCAGGATGCTGCAAAACCGGAACAGCCCCGGAGACCGTACGCTCTCTTCAGAAAGTCCTCTACAATACATCCTATCGCAACCGCCACTGACCTGGGCCTGGTACCTGCTGCTGGCTACCGGGCTGCTGTACCTGCTTTTGCGAACTAAGCGCCGCCAGCGCATCATTCCGGTGTTGGAATCCAATAAAAATACCTCCCTGGAATTTCTGTCGACTATCGGACGGTTGTATTATTTACAAAACAACCACCGACAGTTGTGTCTGCAAAAAATCAAGCTGTTCCAAACCCATGTGCGCCATCGCTACCAATTACAAAGCAGGGAAATGGACCAGTCATTCATTGAAAAACTGGCACTAAAGGCCGAAATATCAAAGCAGGAAATCGAAAAGATTGTGACGATGTCCAATAATATCAATAACTCTACCTTTGTATCTGAAAATACCTTGACAAATTTCCATAGCATTTTAGATCGTTTTTATAAAATCGCAAAATAAGCCTGTATGCATATAGATGAAATCAATGAAAATGAGGCATCCAAGGAAATACCATCGGATGAAGAACAGCCTAAAACGATACCTGCAGAAGAGGAATTTGTGCCAGCTATGCCGCCATCTAATACAGGGAAATGGCAACGCAACAACCTCGACCTGACCAAAATTGAGGTAGCGACACAGCGCATCAGGGAAGAATTGGGCAAGGTGATTATCGGGCAATCCGAATATATGGATTTATTGCTGGCAGCACTTTTTGCAGGTGGCCATGTGCTGGTAGAAGGAGTCCCGGGAATCGCTAAAACGCTGACAGCAAAGCTAATAGCCAAAACACTGGAAGTCGACTTTTCCCGCATACAGTTTACACCCGACCTGATGCCCAGTGATGTGATTGGCACAACCGTATTTAACCTGCGCAGCTCAGAATTTTCTTTCAAATCCGGTCCCATATTCTCCAACCTGGTCCTGATCGATGAAATCAACCGGGCACCAGCCAAAACACAGGCAGCCCTTTTCGAAGTGATGGAAGAATATCAGGTTACCGTTGATGGAGAAACCTACAAAATGGAGTTTCCCTTCTTTGTTATTGCCACTCAGAATCCAATTGAACAGGAAGGTACTTATAAACTTCCCGAAGCTCAATTGGACCGTTTTCTGGTGAAAATTAACCTGGAATATCCAGCTCTAGAAGAGGAAAAAGCCATCCTGCGTCGCTTCCGAAATGATTTTAAAGTTGGCCAGCTGCACGATGTGAAAACGGTTTTTTCCGCAGCAGAAGTGCTAGAATGTCAGAAGCTGGTGGAACAGGTGTATATCAAAGATGAATTGCTGGATTATATTGCAGCCATCGTCATCAATACCCGCAATAATGGAGACCTATTCTTGGGGGCATCACCCCGGGCATCCCTGGCAATTATGAGAATGGCCAAAGCCATCGCAGCAGCCAACGGTCGAGATTTTGTCACGCCCGAAGATATTCAATACGTGGCCTATCCCGTGCTCAACCACCGGATCATCCTCACCCCTGAGCGGGAAATGGAGGGCCTCTATACGCGGGATGTGATTGAGGATATTATTAAAAAGATTGAGGTGCCTAGGTGAGGTGTAGCAGAAGTCAGATCGTATCGGCTGGGCCGATACTGTCAGAGGTCAGATAGAGTAAGGGGACGTAAAGCCCCTAGACTTCAAAAACAAATTAAAACTCTTAATAATAAATCCATCAATGTCCACAGTCCAACAGACTACAAATAAATCATCCATTCAGATACCCATTCTGAAAAGCCTTTTCCTGCCCAACCGTTTCTTTCTGGTGCTGGGCGGGCTGATCGTGCTTTTTGCTTTGGGGTTTGCTGCGCCGATGGTGTTTCGGTTGGCACAGGTTTTATTTGTGGTTGCCCTGGCTTTTATTTTGCTGGATGTGATGTTACTCTTCAATCCTTCGGTTAATGTCAGGGTAAGGCGGAAGATGTCGAAGGTATTCTCTTTGGGGGACCCCAATCCGGTGACTTTACAGTTGCGTAATCGCGCCAATTTTAAACTTTTCATAAAGGTGATTGACGAATTGCCTGTTCAGCTTCAGATTCGGGATTTTGATAGGGATTTAGAGCTTGATGCTGAGGAGGCAACAGAATTGCACTACGAATTAAGGCCTTTGATGCGTGGCGAATATTCCTTTGGCATGATTAATATATTTATGTCGACGCGCATTGGATTGGTAGAAAAACGTTATCAGCACGACTTCCCGATGACTGTGCCAGTATATCCCTCCATCATCCAGATGAAACAGTACGAACTACGGGCTTTCGATCGGATCAGTCATGGTAAAGGCATCAAAAAGATCCGCCGTATTGGTCACAGCTACGAATTCGAACAAATCAAAAACTACGTACGCGGTGATGATTACCGCTCCGTCAATTGGAAAGCCAGTAGCCGCCGGGGCACCCTGATGGTCAATCAATATCAGGATGAGCGCGCCCAGCAGGTGTATTGCATCATCGACAAAAGCCGGACTATGCGCATGCCCTTTGAAGGGCTCAGCCTTATGGATTATGCCATTAATACGTCCCTGGTCATTTCCAACATTGCCTTGCAAAAATACGATCGGGCTGGACTGATCACCTTTTCCGACAAAATCGGTACCACCCTCAAAGCAGATAGCAAACCGACTCAACTCAACAAAATACTGCTTTCTCTCTACAAAGAAAAAGAGCGCCCCTTGGAGGCCAATTACGAATTGCTCTACCACGCCACCCGAAAGTTGATTTCCGGCCGGAGTCTATTGCTACTGTTTACCAATTTTGAAAGCATGTATGCCCTGGAGCGTATGTTGCCTATCCTACGGCGCATCAATACTTTTCACTTGCTTGTCGTCGTCTTTTTTGAAAATACTGAAATCCGCGACTTCGCTGGGCAAGAGGTCACCAACCTGGAAGGCATCTATCACCAAACCATTGCCCGTAAATTCCTTTCTGAAAAAATGCAGATGGTGCAAATGCTGAAACAATATGGCATTCAGGCCGTCTTCACCGCACCAGAAGATTTGTCGATCAATACCATTAATAAATATTTGGAGTTGAAGTCTCGGGGGTTGATTTGAATCCCTTTAGGCGATCATTTTCCATGATCTCCTAAATTTAAAAACACCCTCACGCTACTAATAACCTGGATTCTGCACCAAATTAGGATTCACATCGATCTCCCGCTGGGGAATGGGAAAACGTAGTGCCTCCGCATCGTAAGGTAATCCTTGTACATCGGCCCGACGGCGCATCAGATCATGGAAATAATTGCCTTCGAAGGCCAGTTCCACACGTCGTTCCCGGTGGATGATCTCCAATAGCGCCTCCATATTGGAAAAATCATCGGGATTAAACAAAAAAAACTGCTCACCATTCGGAATCAGCCCGCCTTGGTCATCCACCAACCGCAAAGCTCGTTGGCGGACCTGATTGAGCAGCTCAATGGCTGTCGTGATTTCGCCATCCCGGGCGCGTATCTCAGCACGCATTAGCAAAAACTCTGCCAGGCGGACCATCGGCGCGTCATCAGCATAATTATCCGCATCTTCGTATTTTAGCGTAAAGTTGCTATCCGCTGAGATCAGAGATGGGTTGAAAAAGGGACCGCCATAGTAGCGCAGATCAATCAGCTGGGCGGAGGGCAAAGCATCAAGTTGAGCGGCGAGTTGTGCTTCCGTGGCGATAGCATTGTAGCCATACATTTTCAGGTTTTGGGTAATGGTTCCCGTTCCAGAATTTGGGTGGTAAAACGCAGTCAACCCCATAAATCCGAGGTCATCCTCCGGAGTGCTGATCACGGTCCAAATTTCCTCTGAGGAACCCTCATCGACGAAAAAGTCAGCAGGTTCGGGCGTCAGTGTATACTTCCCGTCAGCCAGCAAAGTATCACAATACTGGGCGGCAAGTCCATATTGTTCCTGTTGAAAGGCCACACGGGCCAGGTAGGCTAAAACGACAAATTGGTTGGCCCGACCACGGCCCATTGGATTAATTTCCGGCAGTAAAGGCAGTGCTACATTAAAATCTTTGATGATTTGTTGGTAGACTTCCGCAATCGAGGCCCGAGCAGTAAAGCTTAGGTTTTCCTGACTGGTAATTGGATTCAACAAAAGTGGCACTCCCAGATCAGGATGGATATCAGAACCGTAGGGCTGGCCGAAAAATCGAACCAGTTCGAAGTAAAGAAGTCCACGCAGGAACTGTGCCTCACCTTCCATCCTTTCAACCCTAGTAGTATCGGCCGTGCCATCCTGATGAGCTACAACAGGTAACGACGAGAGGATCAGGTTGAGCTGGTTGATGGCCTGATAAGCACGAATCCAAAAATCGGCGATGAACGAATTGTTGGTGTTCATTTCCAGATTGGCAATTTCCAACAAATCTGCCGAGACAACAGAACGAATATTACCGCTCAGCAAATCAGAGAAAAAGAGCAGGCTTCGCCCGGCCAAATCCGGGTTTTGTAAGGCATCATAGGTTCCCACCAAAGCAGCTTCCAGTTCTTCGATCGAGTTGAATGCCGCTGCAATGGGAAGTTGATCTTTGGGCTGGATGTCTTCCAGTACCTTATTGCAGGAGATCAGGCTTATAGCGATCAGAATGAGGATAAATAAACGGTTCATTGGGCTGGGTTGAGATTAACAAATTAGAATCCCAGATTCACACCACAGGTAAAAGTCCGGGCAGCAGGCAAGTTGGCCAATACCGCTCCCTGCGTAGCGGAAGCAGCGGTATAAAATTCACTATCAGGGTCGAGCCCTGGAAAATTGGTAATGGTCAGCAGATTTTGCACGCTGGCAAAAAAACGCCACTGAATCAGCCTTGCTTTCCTTGCTGGAATTGTATACGCCAGGGTGAGGGTTTTTAGTCGCAAATAGTCTGCATTGTGCAAATAACGGGTAGAAACCTGATCGCCATTAGATTGATACAGCCGTGCCTGGGGAACTTCTGTATCGCGGTTGTCAGGTCGCCAGGCATTGAGTTGGGTACTCAGTTGATTGCCGATACCGGACATATTGCTTTCCAAAATATTGCCGTGTAAAAGATAGCGCTGGAACCCGGTTTTAAACTGAAAAAATACGGACAATTCAAATCGCCGATAGCTGAACGTATGGAGCATACCCCCATGAAAACGCGGCAGGGCACTTCCCATCACCTGGCGATTAGATGGCGAATAATTTGGCGTTTTATTTCCCTCAAGGTCAAAAAATAACGCATTCCCATTATCGGGATCTACGCCGGCATATTTGACGAGAAAAAACGAGCTAACCGATTCACCAGGACGAAAAAGAAACAGACCTTCCGCAATGATATCTTCTTCCACTCCATCGCCGTCCCGGTCAGCTAGCTGGCGTACCTCATTGCGCAGGGTAGCACCGTTGATCATTACTTTCCACTTAAAAGGACCAAGCAGTAGTGTCGTGCTTAGATCAAATTCCAGTCCCTGGTTGCGAATTTCGCCGACATTATTGTTAAGAACCGTGATGCCGTTCGTGGCCGGTACCGGAGCAGCCAGAAGCAGATCTTTGGTATCCCGCAAATAATAGCCCAGAGACCCTTGCAGGCGACCATTCCATAGACTGAATTCCAGCGCACCGTCCCATTGGAGGTTTTTTTCCCAACTAAGGTCAGGGCTTTCAATCGATTGCAAGTGAAAGCCTGGCTGTCCGTTGTAATTGTTCCCCGAGCCGACCAGCCCACGGGCGGCATAATTGCCAATCTCGGCATTGCCCGTTAGGCCAACACTCCCGCGCAGCTTGAGGAAATCGACCCAGCCGACCCGAAAAAAAGGCTCATCGGAGACGATCCAACCAGCCGCCACTGCCGGAAAAAAACCATAACGATTGTCGGCCCCGAATCGGGAAGATCCGTCATAGCGGGCATTCAGGGCAAACAAATATCGATCCTGATATTGATAAGCCAACCGCCCTAAATAACCGAGGAAGACGTATTCTTCATCCCAGCTAAACCAGCCGGTATTATGGCCACCGGCCACTGGCGTCGTGAAATCACTACTAGGAAAGTCTTTAACCGAGAAGGTAGTTGCATTAAAGGCTTCGTGAGTGAGTTGTGTGCCAAGGATTACGTCCAGCAAGTGACTCTCGCCCCAGCGGGTTTGGTAAGTAGCCAGGTTATTCCAGGTATATGCAGTGACTTGCTGATTTAGGCTTGCCGCACGACCATTCGGCTCGCCAAAAAAGGTGGTGGCCCCGAAATAGCTCTCATTTTCCAATTGATGAAGCTGGGCGGAAAACTCGGTTTTAAGTTCTAGATTAGGTAGCGGATCGTAAACCAAATGACCCCGAAAAAGCACCTGGTTGGCAATCGTCCACACTTCCTGATCTTCCACGATTACCCTGGGATTTCCTAGAAATCCAAATCGAATGCCAATGTCGGTTTCTATGTGATCTCTACGGACATTTCCGTTTCCATCAAAGGCTTCCACATTTGGAAAGAATAAGCTGGTTATACCATAGGCAGAGCCGATAAATTGATTGCCCACTCTTCTATCTACTGTCCTGGAGGGGCTTAACAGAAGTCCAACTCTAAATCGCTTCCCGATTCGCTGCTCAATATTAGTCCGAAAGCTGAAACGCCGGAGCCGGGTGGTAAGGATAAAACCGGCTTCATCTCGGTAGGTGCCGCCGAAGTAATACCTTGTAGTCGGCGTACCACCGCTCATCCCCGCTGTTGCTTCCTGAAGAAATCCTTTTTGTAGTATGAGGTTTTGCCAGTCGGTATTGGGCTGGTTGTCGAGGTCGTACAGCAATTCGGAAGAAGAATTGGGATCAGCATTGCGCACGGCTTCGTTCCACAACCAGGCATATTCTCTGCCATTGAGCAGGTCATAACGTCGGCTGATTTCTGAAAAACCAGCGTAGTAGCCAATGTTGATCCGTGGAGGACGCTCAAATTGTCCGCTCCGGGTTGTAAGCAGGATCACCCCATTGGCACCACGGGCACCATAGAGGGCCGTAGTCGATGGATCTTTCAAGACTTCTACCGACTCAATATCGTTGAGATCGAGATTCAAAAGGGGATTTGTACGGTAACCGTACCCTCGATCAGTTGTTTCATTGGAGAGCGCCAGTCCGTCTATAACGATCAAGGGTTGGTTGCCAGCACTGACCGAACTGACTCCTCGTATTCGAATAATGGGTTCGGCATTGAGGCCGCCGGAAGCATTAGTGAAGTCAACACCAGGCAAACGCCCCTGCAAGGCACCTTGGAAGGCAGGCACGGAAACACTTTGAATTGCTTTACGGCCAAGAGAGGCAACCACACCTGTGAGGTCGCGCCGCCGATCTTGGCCGTAACCCCACAACACCACTTCATCCAATTGACGAATGTTTTCCCGCAGGACGATATTGATTTGCATACTGGACTCTATGGCCATTTCCCGGGACTGGTAGCCTAGATAATTGACAAATAGCACGCTGTCCTGAGGTTGAAGTTCCAGGCGGTAATGGCCACTTTCTTCGGATGCCGTACCTCGGTTGGATCCGTTGATCAGAATTGTCGCTCCAGGCAGTGGATCACCGAAGGTATCGGTTACCTGGCCGGTTATGGTTTTGGGTTGGGCAAATAGAAACATCGGTGACAATGCCATGACGGCAAGGAGAAGGGGTAGGGGGTGTTTTTTCATTAGGATAAGCAATTAGGGTTGTCGGCTTACATTAGCTTAAATATAAGGAAAAAAGCTTTTATTCCTATTTTTATAGTCAAAAAAGCTGAACTTTTAAGTCGACTCCAAGTAGCTTGTAAAAATTAATATAAAACCTCCTCTTTTTAATAGAAGTTTGTTAAATTGGAACACTCATTACAGTTTTGCCCGATCTACGTTACTGCAATATTGGTTATTCAGGTAAACCTTTTCTTCTGCACAAACACCCTTTTCCATGTCAAATGCGCATCGGGAAAAGCCCAAACGAATTGCAAAAAAGCTTATCACGGTGATGAGTTGGTTCCTTTTGTTTCATTTAGTTAATGCTCAATCCGAATACCTGCTTTTTGACCGCCTCACTATTGAAGACGGGCTGCCCAATTCATCCGTCATGGATATTATGCAGGACGATCAGGGATTTATTTGGATTGGCACCTTTTCAGGAATTGCGCGCTATGATGGCTACGAGTTAAAAATCTACCGCCCGGCAGCTGGTGACCCGGACAAAATTCCTGTACGGGATATTCCGAGACTTTACCAAGATAAATCCGGAGGCATTTGGGTAGGCTTGGTCTTTCAGGATGCCAAGCTATTTAAATACCATCCGGAGGTAGATAAATTTGTTCCTTATTTATACGACCCGGAGCGCAATTTCCGTCCTCTCCACTCGGATATTACCGCTATGCAGGAAGACCGGGAGGGGCATTTATTGGTGGCAACCGATGGACAGGGGCTTCTGGCGATCGATATTCAACAGGAAAAAAATGGGATAGCACCGGCCGATCTGCCCTTCCAGGTGTTTCGGGCTATTAATGGTCATCCCGATTCCCTTGCTTCTGATTATCTGGGGCGCTCTATTGTAGAAGATGAAGTTGGGAATTACTGGATTCCAACGGGAGAAGGACTTTGCAAATTTTCACCAGAAGAAGGGCGGTTTGAAACCTTCCGGTACTCGGCAGATACTTCCGATTGGGCCAATGCCTGCTATACCTTATTATTAGATGAATACCCGACCCTTTGGGTAGGCACCCTGGGACAAGGACTTTTACAATTCGACCGCCGTGACAAAACCTTTACCCATCAGTTCCGTAAGGAGATTTTTAATTCGGATAGCGACCGCAATGCAAACGTGTTTGATATAGCACGGGCTCGCTCGGGAGAACTCTGGCTGTTCACCAATCAAATTAAATCCACTATCCGGGTTTTTAACCCGAATACCCGTACCCAAAGGTTTAGGGAACTAAGAAGCCGGTCTGAACCAGAGGATGACCAGCCATTTTGGATTCCTCGAATTTTGACTACTGATCAAAATAACAATTTGTGGTGTGGCAGCTGGCAGCGGGGTGTTTTTCGGTATCATCCGGATCGGGGAGCCTTTCATTTTTTGCAGGCAGCAGATATCGGGATTAAAGACATGGAAGAGCTAATTGTTTCTGATCTATACGAAGACCGGGAGGGGATTATTTGGATCGGAACCTGGAATCAAGGGCTCCTGCGCTGGGATCGCAAAAAGAACACCTTTCACAACTTTGCGTATCAGCCTGGGGTATCCGGTAGCTTACCTGATAACCGGGTCATCAAGATACAGGAAGGGAAAGGGGGGAAATACCTATGGGTGCTTACCGAGGGAGGTACACTCAACCGGATGGACCCGAAGCGGGAAAAGTTCACCTCTTTTTCATTTAATGCTGATTGGAATACGCTTACAGCCAGTCAGTTCCCAGAAACAGATGATCATCAGATCTGGTTGTCTAATTGGTCGGAAGGCTTATATCAACTAGTTGATGAGGAATCCGGCAGGGTCGCGCCCAGCACCCATCCCATTACCCGAAAGGGTAAAAACCTGCATTCGATGCTTAAAATGGTCAAGGATGAACAGGGTGGTGTTTGGTTAGGCTTAAATCAATTTGGCATGAATTATTTTGATCCGAAATCCGATTCAGCAGCCTATTTCGATATGGAATATGGAGTACACGACATCAACTTTGACCAGGATGGGATGATGTGGCTGATTACGCACAGTGCGGGTCTGAAGGGGTTCGATCGCCAGAAAAAAAAGGTGATCCACCTGGACGAGGAGGTCAACCAGGCCATCGGTCAACCTGAGATCTTTGTCCAGGATCGGCGCGGTTTTTTATGGATCTATTCCTCCTACGGTATTATTCAGTTTGATCCGAAAAAGCGGGAAGTGGTTCGCCGATTTAGTCCTGGTAACTGGATACCAAAAGGTCGCAGATGGCATTACGAAAGTCCTGCGGATCTGGTCACCCGTTCGGGGCACATTTTGTTTGGCAATAACCGGGGATTATTGTATTTCCATCCTGACAGCCTACAGATCGATACCACCCCACCGCGCATTGCCTTTACCAAGTTTCAGATCTTCAACAAGGTGATCACCACCGGGTCGGATTCTCCACTTGCGGTGGATATTACCCGCACGCAGGAGATCCGGCTCAAGTACTTTCAAAATGACTTTACCCTCACCTTTGCGGCACTGCACTTCAAAGCCCCGGAAGAAAACCAATACCGCTATAAACTGGATGGCTATAAGGGTGAATGGCAGGAGGCAGGCACCCAAAGGCAGGCCCGCTATACCAATATCCCCCCCGGCACTTACACTTTTCGAGTACAGGCAGCCAACAGCGATGGGCACTGGACCGATGAAACCCAGGAGGCCCGACTGATCCTGCGGATCTCGCCACCCTGGTATGCCAACGTCTGGGCTTATACGATCTATTTCCTGCTCTTTTTAGCTTTCCTTTACGGATTATATCGCTTTTTACTCAATCGGCAGGCGGTCCGTGCAGAAACCTTTCGCCTACAGCAACTCAATCAGTTTAAGGCCCGCTTTTATGGCAATATTACCCACGAGTTTCGCACCCCGCTTACGCTCATCCTGGGGGTCGCCGAAGACCTGACAGAGCAAGTCGCCCAGCACCTACAGAAGAGTCGGGAGCTGATCCTGCGGCAAGGGAATCATTTGCTGCGGCTCGTCAACCAATTGCTGGACCTGTCCAAACTGGAGTCCGACAGCCTGCCCTTACAGCTGATGCAGGCCGATATCATCCCTTTTATCCGGGGAGTCGTTTCTTCATTTTTATCGGCCGCCGAGCAGCGAGAAATAAGTTTGGTGTTGCAAATTAAGGCCGAAAGTTTGACGCTCGACTTTGATCCTGAAAAGGTGGAGACCGTATTGGGGAATTTACTCTCCAATGCGCTGAAATTCACCCAGGCAGGCGGCGAAATTGTCGTAAAGGTTCAGAGGGATACACAAAGCCAGGAAACGCTCCTGATCCAGGTAAAAGATAATGGACAGGGGATACCCAAAGCGGCATTGCCGTATATCTTTGATCGCTATTATCGAGTTAAGTCGCTGCCGGAGCAGGACAAAATGATGACTGGCGGAACGACGACAGAAGGTGTAGGAATTGGTTTGGCACTGGTCAAAGAGTTGGTGCAATTGATGGACAGTCGTATTGAAGTAGAAAGTGAGGAGGAAAAAGGAACCGTTTTCCAATGGTGGCTACCAATTGAGCGAAATGCACCGGCAGGAAAGCCCGCTTTGGATCCAAAAGTACCGAAAGACCAGAAAAACCCGGATGAAGAAGCGCTCATGGCACCACCCTTCACGGCATTCAATACTGCTGGCCAGCCACTGGTACTGGTAGTGGAAGACAACGAAGATATGGCCCATTTTCTTTCGGAAATTTTGGAAGAGCATTACAATGTGCGTGTTGCCCCTGATGGAGCAGTAGGCATCCAGCAGGCCCTGGAATGGATGCCCGATCTGATCGTGTCGGATGTGATGATGCCCAAAGTGGACGGCTTTGAACTCTGCAGAACCCTTAAGCAGGATGAACGTACCAGCCATATTCCAATAGTATTGCTTACGGCCAAGGTAACTCACGAAGACCGCATCGAGGGGTTGGAGCAAGGTGCTGACGCTTATCTGGATAAACCCTTTGTACGCCGCGAATTGCTGGTCCGTCTTGAACAACTAATCGAGCAGCGTCGCAAAATGCAGGAACGCTTCAGTCAAATGCCATTGGAAACTCGCGCCAACCAGATTGGTTACGTACAGGAGGCGGCTTTTATAGAGAAGGTCCAATCCATCATTCAGACTCACCTGGACGATCCCGATTTTAGCGTCCCTCAATTATGTCTAGAGCTTGGTAAAAGCCGAACCCAAGTCCATGAAAAGCTGAAGGCCCTCACAGGCCGCTCGGCTTCCCGCTATATTCGGGCACTTCGTCTCCACCACGCCCGGCAGTTGCTGCTAAATACCTCCCTTTCCGTCACCCAAATTGCTTTTCGGGTTGGCTTTAATGATTCCAACTTTTTCTCCACTTGCTTTAAAGAGGAATTTGGACTAACGCCAAGTCATCTGCGGAAGGGGAAAGCTTGAGTGCTTACTACATCTGCTTCCCCACGAATGGTCTTTTAGAACAATAGTTAAGCCTTTTAGAACAATATTCGAGGCAACCCAATTAGGTTGAGTGCATTTTTGCATTAATCATTCTTAATTAAAAATCACACTAACCTATGATCAATTACACCAAATTATTGACAATTGCGGTGCTTCTACTACTGGTCAGTTGCACCAAAAATGACACAAAAATCGACACTTATGAAACCTTAAGTGTAGAGGAAACCAAAGTCAATCAGGACGCCATCGAAGCCCGCCTTGATCAGGCCCTGGCCGCTGCTGATGCGCTACTGGCCGATCAGGATGAAGGCCTCGACTTCCGCACCAAAGTCACCCTGCCCGCAGGTTCTGTGAACGGCTTAGCCGCAGCCATTGCCGCCGCCGGACCAGGAGGCAAAGTCACCGTAGCTTGTGGCAATCATTACGAATCGGGTACTGTTAACATTACGTTTCCCGTCAGGATTATTGGGGAACCGGGGGCGGTGTTTCTTTGGAGCGGACTTGATCCGGCAGATCCGGAACAAACCCAACAGGATCCAGCCATTTATGCAAAAAACACCAGTGACCTTAAAATAAAAGGACTTGAATTCCGTGGAGGAAACGGCGGGCTTCGCGCTTGTATGTTGTTGGAAAATGTACCCAACAGTAAAATTCTGAAAAATAAAATTACCGGATTCCAAAGTTCGATAACCGGTCTCAATGTTGACAACGCTAAAATCAGTGGAAATTACCTTGAAGGATTGGGATTCGGTGGGGGTATATTAATCCTTTCCGGTGCTTCGGTACTTATTTCAGATAATGAAGTCTTTGCTTTTACTTTTCCCATTTTTCCCAGCGGTGGCCCCGGAGTTGTAGTACGGAACAAAATGCACCAGGGCTTTTTTGGTATTATCCTGTGCACGCTCGATATTGATTTGCCTGACGGTACAAATGTCGAAGCACCAGATGCGACGAACCACTACTTGGTCTCGAAAAACGAATCCTACAACAACGCTTGGGGGTACATTGTGATAGATGGTGCATTTGATAATGTTCTCTTCAAAAACAAGGCCTTCAATAACAGCGTATACGATATCGAATTGGTTGGCGAATCTGACCGCTTCGGGCCTCCTACTTTACCCACCAGTTCCAACACAACTGTCGTTTCTAATGGCAATTTCAACAACATCACCATCAAAGATTGCGCTCCTGGCTCGGTCATTATTGGCGGTACTTTGGTGGATACAAATGCCGATCCTTGTTATTAAGACGCTACTCTGGTTTATAAAGACCCCTGAATAACCCCTTTGGGCACTGTCGTTTCATTTGTTATCCGGCAGTGCTTTTTATTTCCCATGTTCTCCTAAATTTGAACCCCTTCGAAATATGCTATTGAAACTTTGCTGTCAGAAAAATTCAGAGTAACTCAGGTCTTCTGTATATTAGCGCCCTACAAATAAAACCACCTACCAATGTCAAAGCAACTCATCGAATGCGTGCCCAATTTCAGCGAGGGCCGCGATGCCAATATCATCCGCCAGATTACACAGGTTATTGAGACTGTCGAAGGCGTCAAACTCCTGGATGTCGATCCGGGTAAGGCGACTAATCGGACCGTCGTCACTTTTGTTGGGGAACCGGCACCTGTGATTGAAGCAGCCTTTCTTGTCATACAAAAAGCGGCTTCTTTGATCGATATGAGCAAACACCACGGCGAACATCCACGCATGGGCGCCACCGATGTTTGTCCCCTGATTCCGATTGCCAATATTACTATGGAGGAAGTTGTGAAATGGGCACATAAACTGGCTAAAAGAGTGGGCGAAGAGTTGGAAATCCCCTGCTATATGTACGAATATGCAGCCACTAAACCTGCCTGGAAAAACCTGGCTACTGTTCGCGCCGGAGAATACGAAGCACTAAAGGATAAACTCAGTAAACCGGAGTGGAAACCTGATTATGGCCCAGCACGTTTCAATGCCCGCAGTGGGGCCACCGCCATCAGTGCCCGCGATTTTCTGATTGCTTACAATATTAATCTTAATACCACGTCAGTACGGCGGGCTAATTCGGTGGCTTTTGATGTGCGCGAAAACGGACGTGTCAAACGGGAAGGTGATCCTATTTCTGGTAAAGTAGTAAAAGATGCTAATGGCAAACCGATGCGGGAGCCTGGTGCCTGCAAGGCCGTTAAAGGCATCGGCTGGTATATCGAAGAATATGGCATTGCACAGATATCGATGAATCTCACCAATATCAATGTGACGCCACTACATATCGCTTTTGAAGAATGCCATAAAAGCGCTGACCGCCGTGGACTTCGGGTCACTGGCTCTGAACTGGTGGGTCTTGTGCCTCTGAAAGTGATGCTGGATGCGGGTCGTTATTTTCTAAAAAAACAGGAACGCTCCGTAGGGGTATCTGAGGAAGAATTGATCAAAATTGCTGTCAAATCTCTTGGGTTAGAAGAACTGACGCCTTTTGATCCCAAGAAAAAAATCATCGAATATCAGCTAAAAGATGCAGAAAAAAATCCATTGGTAGCTATGGACCTGAGGGCTTTCGCCAATGAAACGGCCTCGGAAAGCATGGCTCCGGGTGGAGGATCCATTTCCGCTTATGTCGGAGCGTTAGGTGTTTCACTGGCCACAATGGTTGCCAATCTTTCAGGCCATAAACGCGGCTGGGACGATCGGTGGGAAGAATTCTCGGATTGGGCAGACAGGGGGCAACAAATCAAAGATGCCTTGTTGAAACTAGTGGATGAAGATACCGGTGCTTTTAACGCCATTATCGATGCATTCCGTTTGCCGAAAGGCAGTTCCGAAGAACAGGCTGTCCGCAAAGAAGCCATCCAAGCCGCGACCAAACTGGCTATAGAAGTGCCTTTCCGTACTATGGAACTATCTCTGCAATCCTTTGAAGTCATCAAAGCCATGGCTGAACACGGTAACCCTAACTCGGCTAGTGATGCCGGGGTAGGGGCTCTCTGTGCCCGTGCAGCTGTACACGGTGCCTTCCTCAACGTAAAAATCAATACCGATGACCTGGAGGATAAAGGCTATGTGGCGGATATTTTGGAAAAAACAGCTGTGATGGCTAAAAAAGCGGATGAACTGGAGGCGGAGGTGCTTTTGATGGTGAATGGATAAAGGGAGGAGTCAGGAGTCAGGAGTCAGGAGACAGGAGTCAGGAATCAGGAGTCAGGAGACAGGAGACAGGAGACAGGAATCAGGAGGGAGGAGTCAGGAGACAGGAGTCAGGTCTTTAGGAGCACAGGCTGTGACATGAAGATGGCTACCGGAAATGCTTACAGTAAATCCCCCCTTGTTTTCCCCCCTGGGGAAATATTCGTACTTCGATCGGCCAGTGGAAGTAAGGAATCCAGATTAAGTTAATACGATGATTCGGGGTAGAACTACCATCCTCTTAGGGAGGCAGGAGTGGAAATTGGCCCGTTTTCACAAAGGTTCTTTCTTAAATTAAATTGATAATCAGCTACTTATGTAAAGGGGAGTCTGGTGGGTAGGGGCTGAAGCTTCATACAAGCTATTTTTTTGGCTTTTGATTATTGCTGGTGAGAAGATTACGCATATATTGCAATAGATTGCGGTGCCAGCAGGAGACCATCTGACTGTATCTGTTTTTTAATCAAATCTTTGGAGATATGAAAATTCAAAAGGCCACTTTGCAATTTCTTAAAGACCTTTCCAATAATAATGACCGTGATTGGTTTCAGGCCAATAAAGAGACCTATGAGGCCGCCCAGAAGAATATGAAAGCGTTTGTAAAAGCCGTGGAGGACGCGCTGAGCCAGACTGACCATCTGGAAGGCAGCAAACTTTTTCGCATCTATCGAGACGTGAGGTTTTCCAAAGACAAATCACCTTACAAAAACAACTTTGGTATGGGGTTCACCCGTGCTACCAATCGACTCCGGGGTGGTTATTACCTCCATATTGAGCCAGGGGCATCGTTTGTAGGTGGCGGTTTTTGGCGACCCAACAGCTCGGATCTCAAGCGCATCCGCGATGAATTTGTAGCGGACGATAAGCCGATTCGGAAAATCATAGCCGATCCCACCTTTCAAAAATATTTTGGCAGCCTTCATGGTGATGAATTGAAAACAGCTCCTCGCGGGTACGATAAAGATAGTCCTGTCTTGGATTTGATCCGCAAAAAAAGCTTTACCATTCACAAGAACTTTACAGACAAAGAAGTCACCAGCGACAACTTTCTACTCGAAGTGAAAGCGACCTTCGAAGCTATGCGGCCCTATTTCGACTATATGAGTATGGTGCTGACGACGGATATGAATGGGGAGTCGATTTTGGATTGAGGCCTTTTAAAAATACCGTACCTCTGGCACGACCATCATGATCGAAATGATTTGGCTAAAAGATCAGACCCTGCTGGGGCCGGGTTTCTACTACTATTAGTTTCGCTAGAATTAGGTTTTTTTGTCTAAGTGCTTGTTTGGAGGCCAAACTTACGCTTGTGCTGAAGCTTTCTCCGGGCGTCTGCGCCATGCTCCTTCGCTGAAGCTTCGGCGCAAGCGAAAGGCTTCGACGACGGCGCGTGGCCGTAGCCTTTGGCGAAGGACTCAGCGCCTTGCTTCGCCGTAGCTTCGCTAAGGCAGAGTAGGAGCATGGGCTACAAAACATCGCTTTTTCGATGCTACTTCCGAAGCTGAAAAATCATCATCTCTCCGTGCTAGAGGTATGGCATCTAAAAAACATTCACCCTAATCACAAATCAACCCAAACATCCCACAATTCATCCTGCCCAATCAACGATTCGTCCAAACACAATGGCATAGAACCCGGGAATACTGCATGTTTGTAAGAAAAAGACCCGGATCATGAAAAACAACTTACAATCTACAGTTACCTTATTATTCCTGCTGTTTTTAAGTAGTGCTTTTGCCCAAAACAACACCCAAACCGTCAAAGGTACGGTGGTAGACCGCCAGTCTGAAATTCCATTGATTGGGGTCGCTATTGAACTAATCAGTACAGATCCGATACGCGGAGAAGTAACCGATATCGATGGCGGCTTTGTGCTGAATAATGTGCCCCTGGGGCGCCAAACATTCCGGGTCAGTTATCTGGGATATAATACCATCACTTTACCGAATATCGTTGTGACTGCTGGCAAGGAAGTGGTGCTCAATATTGACCTGGAAGAATCAGTGCTGGATATGGCAGAGGTAGTCGTCACGGCCAAAGTCGAAAAAGATCAAGCCAATAATGAGCTGGCCACCATCAGCGCGCGCACCTTCAACCTCGAAGAAGTCACCCGCTTTTCCGGTGGGCGCAATGATGTGGCTCGCCTGGCTGGAAATTTTGCCGGGGTTGCAGTAAGTGATGATTCCCGCAATGATATTGTCATTCGTGGCAACTCCCCTTCTGGTTTGTTGTGGCGTTTGGAAGGCGTGCCAATCCCAAACCCCAATCACTTTTCTACCCTGGGTACAACCGGCGGTCCTGTGAGTGCAGTCAATCCCAATTTATTGAGTAGTTCCGATTTTTTAACCTCTGCCTTTCCCTCTGAGTATGGCAATGCCATTTCCGGGGTTTTCGACCTGGGGTTCCGCTCCGGCAATAAAGACAATTACGAATATACGTTCCAACTGGCGGCCTTTAGTGGACTGGAATTGATGGCAGAAGGGCCGCTTAATAAGAAAAAAGACGCTTCTTTTTTGGTGAGTTTTCGCAACTCTTTTGTGCAACTGGCCGATCAGTTGGGTATTCCCATTGGCACCAATGCTACTCCTGATTACCGCGACCTTTCTTTTAAGCTGGATTTTGCCAATGGCAATGCTGGAAAATTTTCCATATTTGGTATCGGAGGGACGAGTAAGATTGATTTTCTCGGCTCTGAAACTGATGAAACGGACCTGTTTGCCAATCCTAATGAAGATGCCTACCCTCGTTCCAAATTGGGCATCCTGGGCGTTCGGCATAACATGATCGTAGGAGATAATGCATACATCCGGACGGTCGTGTCTGCTGCTACAGCCCAATCGGAATATTATGCTGATAACCTATTGCCGGAAGGCGAAAAACTCAGAATAGTTGAGGTGGATGACATCACCAATACGTATGCGGTTTCTTCTTATTGGAACAAAAAATTTAATGCCAAACATACCCTCCGTGTTGGGGTGTTGGGCCAGTATTTTCAATTAAATACTCAAGCTAGAGATCGTGAAAACCGCCCCGATCTGAATGGTGATGGAGAACCGGATTGGGTTACTTTGCGCGATTTTAATAGCGGTTTGGGGCTGTTTCAGGCGTTTGCCCAAAGTCAGTATCGTTTTACCGATCAGTGGACCCTGAATACCGGCCTGCATACCCAATACCTGGAATTTAACGGATCTACCGCCCTTGAGCCACGAGTTGCCCTCAACTGGCAGTTTTTGCCTGCCCACCGCCTGAGTTTAGGATATGGGTTACACCATCAAATGCAGCCCTTGCCAGTGTTTTTCTACCAGCAGGAAGTGAGCCCCGGCGTTTTTGAAGCGACCAACAAGGATCTGGATTTTACCCGTAGTCATCATTTTGTACTCGGTTATGATCTGAAAATCAATACTGCTTGGCGCATCAAAGCAGAGACTTATTATCAGGCTATTCAAAATGTACCTGTGGAAATGGAAATATCGAATTTTTCAATCCTCAATGCCGGTGCCGATTTTGTTTTTCCGGAAGCAGGATCACTGAAGAATTCAGGTACGGGAACCAATTACGGTGTAGAGGTTACTGTAGAGAAATTTTTCAGCCAGGGCTATTACGGGCTGCTCACTACCTCAGTTTTTGACTCAAAATACAAAGGAAGTGACGGCATTGAGCGCAATACGGCCTTCAATAACGGTTATGTGGTCAATGTACTAGCCGGTAAAGAAATTAAAATTGGTGCTGACAAACGTAATGCCCTTACTTTTGATCTGAAATTTACCACCGCTGGCGGTCGCTATTATACACCGGTCGACCTGGAAGCTTCCCGCCAGGCAGGTAAAGAAGTATTGCAGGATGATCTGGCTTTCAGTGAACGCCTGGACCCATACCTGCGCCTGGATATGAAATTCGGCATTCAGCTCAATAGCAAACACAAAAAGATATCCCAGCAATTTTTTATCGACATCCAAAATATTACAGACAATAAAAACATCTTTGCTCGTCGCTATAATGAAGTTACCAATGATGTGAATACGGTTTATCAGTCCGGTTTTTTTCCGGATATTATGTATCGGTTACAGTTTTGAAGGAATGAGGCTTCGTCGGCTGGGCTGATAGCGAAACGGTCTAATAACAAAGTGATCTGTCAGTATCGGCCCAGCCGACATGGCCTAATTCCCCAATCCCGAAAAAATCAGTAATTTTGATACCCAACGATGTACACAAAAAAGAAAAATAAGGAAATATTAGGGTTTGATGACACCTTTTTTTTACTCTTGGGTATTCCAATAGTCGCCTTTGTAGTGCCCCTGTTATTCTTTAAAGCTTCTCTGAATGATGGATTGGTAGCGTACTTGCCTAAATTTGGGACCTCATTAATGTTTACGGTTGCTTATTGGCTCGGGGTACGAGCCGTATTTATTGAGATGCGTCGTCGGTTTCCAGAATATCAGCAGACACAAAAACGCATCTTGTATACAGTTGGTGGGATTATTGTGGCATATTTTGTTGTAGAGCTTACGATAGGTTATTTTCACCACAATTTACTAGGAGGCAAACACGAAGAAGGCATGACAGAAGCCGGTTATGCCGTTCCATCAATAATCATCATTGCATTGGCTTCCTCCATTTATGAAAGCATCTTTTTCTATGACCGCTGGAAACGGAGTCTTCTGGAAACAGAACAGCTCAAAAGAGAAAATATTCAATCTCAATTCGAGGGATTAAAAAGCCAGGTGAACCCACATTTTTTGTTTAATAGCCTAAATACGCTGACTTATATCATTCCTGAAAATTCGGAAAAGGCAGTCACCTTTGTGCGGAAAATGTCCAAAGTCTACCGGTATTTCCTTGAAATCCGGGACAAAGAACTCATCACCTTATCAGAAGAATTGGAGTTTTTGCAGGCTTATATTTTTCTGGTCAAGGAGCGGTTTGGTGAAAATCTGAAAATTGACCTACGTATTCCGGCAGATGTGAAAGAACGGCAGATTATCCCGCTTGCCTTGCAAATTTTGATTGAAAACGCCATCAAGCACAATGTCGTTTCTACCCAAGATCCACTTTTTCTTGAGCTCTTCCTTGACGGTCAGGATCGGCTTTGTGTGCGCAATAATTTGCAAAAGAAAAACCAGGAGATACCCTCTACTCAAATCGGCTTACGCAATATCAAAAATCGATATGCTTTCTTTACAAAAGAGGAGGTCGTCGTTGAGGAAAGTGATGCATTTTTCACCGTTTGTTTACCACTGATTTCTGTCCGGCAAAAAGAAAAGACTTTGGACGTTTGATCTTGGATTATCAGGAAAACAGGTTAAGCGAGAAAATCTTAACCTGTTTTATTTCAACTTATACTAAATCCCTTTCTCTCCAGTGTCCTTGATCAAAAAGTGGTTCAGCTTTTGGTCGGGTATCAAAATCTTCTAACGGTTCCTCATTTTTGCGTTCAGCCTGCCAATCTTCAAAATCGCGACTCAGCCAGCCACCAGTACCTGGTACGCCAAAAAGTTTAATGGATTTGACAAAGAGGATAATGCCCCAAATAATGCTGATCTTCCAGAGACCAATAAAAGATCCCGTGACCAGCCAGATAGCTGGAACAATAATGGTGAAAGCGATGAAGGAACGCAGGTTGCGGTAAAACTTTATTTTCTCTTCGCCAACTGTCCTGTGGTTGTTGCGCCTGAAAGAATGGGAATAACGATGTTGCCTACACATGATCTTTTTTTTTGATCTTTGACAAATTCTGCGATCTAAGTAGTCAAGAGAATTTGTCAAAGAAGGTTACTTTTCCTCAAAACTATGGGCAGAAACAATACAATGCCAGAAAAAAGGACATGTACTAGGATTTTTAAGACGGAAAGACTGAAATGACGCTAATGTGGGTGAATTAAACCTTCTTAGTTTTGATTTTAAACTAAGTTGATTTATCTTTGTTCCAATATCAAAACTATACCATGAAAATAGCCCTCGCTCAAATCAATATGCATATCGGCAACTTTGCGGGTAATCTGCAAAAAATGCTTGAATACACCGCTGGTGCCAAAGCTAAGGGAGTAGATATCATTTGTTTTCCGGAATTGGCAACTGTAGGTTATCCCCCACGCGACTTTCTGGAATTTGATGACTTTATCGAATTAGCAGAAGCATCCATTGCCGAGTTGGCTAAAGCAGCGCATGGTATCGCCATTATTGTGGGATCACCAAGCCGTAATCCGGTTCCGGAAGGTAAAGATTTATATAATTCCGCCTATTTTCTAGCCGAAGGCAACATACAGTTTGTGCAGCACAAGACCTTATTACCGACCTACGATATTTTTGATGAATACCGCTATTTTGAGCCAGCCAGTGAATGGCAGGTTTTGGAATATAAAGGCAAACGGATCGCGCTGACAGTCTGTGAGGATATTTGGAATGTTGGCAATGAGAATCCTTTATATAAAGTATGTCCACTGGATCAAATGATGCCTCAAAAACCGGATTTTGTCATCAATGTATCGGCTTCCCCCTTTGCTTATGATCACATGGACGAGCGAATTCATGTATTAGGAGCCAATGTAGCCCGATACGGCATGCCAATGTTTTATGTTAATCACGTTGGCGCCCAGACAGAAATTTTATTTGATGGTGGTTCACTGGTGATGTCACCTGATGGAAAGGTATTTGATGAATTGCCCTACTTTGAAGAGGTGATGAAGATCTACGATTTGGAAGAAGTGGTTAAAGGTGGCCGCCAGGTAGAACAAACCAAAGAAAAGATGCCCCTGATCCATGATGCCCTGGTGATGGGACTACGGGATTATTTTGGTAAGCTGGGCTTTCGCAAAACGATTCTGGGACTTTCGGGTGGAATCGATTCGGCGGTGGTGGCGGTGCTTGCTGCTCGTGCACTCGGCGAAGACAATGTGCGGGTTATACTTATGCCCTCCCAATATTCGTCTGATCATTCTGTCAATGACGCTCGAGAACTGGCAGAAAATCTGGGTGTTCAATACGATATCATTACGATTGAAGACATTTATAACTCCTATGATAATACCTTAAAACCCCATTTCTGGGGAACCACATTCAATATTGCAGAAGAAAACCTCCAGGCTCGGATACGGGGCATGTTATTGATGGCATTTTCCAATAAATTTGGTCCAATTCTACTCAATACTTCTAATAAAAGTGAGATGGCGGTAGGTTATGGTACGCTGTATGGCGATATGTGTGGGGGCCTTTCCGTTATTGGCGATGTTTACAAAACCGAAGTATTCGAGCTGGCCCGCTACATGAACAAAGACGGTGAAGTTATTCCGGAAAATATTATCACCAAACCACCAAGTGCGGAACTTCGCCCAAATCAAAAGGATTCTGATAGTTTACCTGAGTACGACATCCTCGATCCTGTTTTATACCATTATATTGAACAACAAAAAAGCCCTCAAGACATTATTGAAATGGGGTATGATGAAAAGCTAGTGCGCCGCATTTTACGGCTGGTCAATATCAACGAATTCAAGCGTTACCAGACGGCTCCGGTTTTGCGAGTTTCGAGTAAGGCCTTCGGAATGGGGCGCAGAATGCCGATTGTTGGCAAATATTTGGCCTAAGGACATGGGCTGCAAAGGGGCACTTTTTCGATGACACTGCGTTGCTTTTTTGTCTGTACCTCAGGGTTTGTCAAAGAACGATTAGTTCTCCAAAATCCGGTGTGCGACAATCGCCTCATCAAAGGGTAAATTATCTCCGTTGGTGATTTTTATCTTTGGCAGGCCATCATTTGTGTAACGCGAGAGTTGAATGTCGAGTTGTGTGATATAATCTTTCGGATCATCAGCATCCAACTCAAGCCAAAGGATGGCCTTTACCGTTGTTGGTGATTGGGCAAGTTGATAAGCCTTTGTCCAAAAATAGCGATCAAAGGATGACCAGGGCCAGTAGCGAATCAAAGGTTGAAGTTGCCTAAAAATCCAGCCACGCCGATAATACTGATATACGGCATCAATGGCCAGGAGTGTATCCGTCAGTTTTTGTTGTACGGTAAGCGCCAGCTCATCAGGAGGGATTGTATTTACCAGGAATGTTTTTTGCATGGCATAGTTGTGGCGGCTAGTGTAGTTTTTCACCTCTATAAGTACCAGTTCCTGTCGGTCTCGCAGGCAAATGAAGTCAACTCCTTTAAGTCCGGCGCCACTCAAACCCCGATAGTACCGATGTTGATCGTATTTTTTGACAATCCAGCCTTTACCAAAGGTAAATAACAAACCTCCTTCACGAATGATCATAATTGCATTTTTAAAGCGACACGCCATTGTCTGCCACGACACCATTCATGAAAACAGAAGAACTCAAAAATTTCATTTTCCCTAGTATCATCACGGATGATTAACAGTTTTTCTTCCAAAAAACGCAGGTACTTGAGTTCAGTATCCGGAGCATTCTTGTAGACTGGTATCTTTTTGAAAAAAGATAAGAGGCACTTTTCTAATGTATTGAATTTACTATGTTTTTTCAAGCCTTTATAACTGGCATGAATCTGCGATTCCAGTAATTCCCAATACCCTAACTCGTAATAGATGATTAACGAAAAATGATGGATGACTTGCATGCCATGGTTCGACTTTTTGATTTGATACCAAAACCTGACCCAATCCAGGCCTTTACTCCAATCCTGACACAACAGGCTGGCCCGCGACAACAATCGAACCAGGTAATCCACTTCAGCATTACCTAATTTCTGGTAAGCGGATAGAAAAAAATCGCCAACCTCGGTGAGCAGTCTTTGGGTCTCCCGAATATTTGTATGCTGATAATGCCACTCAAATTGCCGCGCATAATAGATGTATTTGATATAATTTTGATCCAGATCTGGATTGCCTTCCAGCGTTTTCAGTTTTTGCAAACCTTCTCTGAAACTCTTTTCATCCCGTACCAATGCTGATAAAAAGATATAGTTACTTAGAGCAGGTAACATTTGGGCCGGTTTGAATAACTTAGGATGTGTTTCAAAAAAATTCAGGTGATCCCGATTAGCTAGTTGGCTGGACTTGAATTGCCTGATCAGATAATGTTTCAATCCTTGAATATAATACCAATTTGCTTTTGCCGTAAGGCTTAGTGCCTGCTCTTTGCTTTCCAGCAATGGATTATCATAAATTATCGGATACTTTTCGGTATCGGTAATAAATCCCTCTGTAAACTGAAGTTCTCGAATTTGTTCGCGTAATAACCGTAACGCATTGGCGTTTTGAATTTTCTGACTGATGGCTTCCCGCTCCAGCCGTAATTGTTCCAATTGTTGGGTGAAATTTAGAATCCCGTGGCTGAATAAAATATCCTCCTCCATTTGGATCAACTTGAGGATAGCTGCAAAATCTTCAAAGCGGTAAGCCAGTTTCTTCGCCTGTACCATGATCTTTTGTGCCTTTCGGCGAAAGCCTTTTTCCGAAAGCAAATCAATATAAAGAATCAGTTTGATTAATTTGCGGTGAGCAGAATTGTTAAAATGAAAATTGATGGCACTGTTAAGTAATTGTTCCAACAGGTAATTCATTTCCGAGCTTAGGTATTTGCCGATAGGAGTGCCTGAAAAATGTTTCTGAATGGCTTTTTTATTATAGGATGGAGCTTTTTCCAGAAAATCATACAGCAATAAATAATTCTTTTTAGGGCGTTCTCCGTGTAATGTGGCAGACCTTCTGAAATAAGCTTTTTCCCGCATTGTCATAGACTTTACAAAATCGTGGACAATTTCACTCATCTGAATTCCTCTTTTTTTTATCTAAATAGCCTGTAAAGTATGGATAAATGAACAAATATTCATGTATTTGAATCCCTTAAAACCTATAAAAAAGAATTTCTTTGGCATTTGGGGATACCTTAAATTTACTTTTTTATTATAGGTCGCCATTCACATCCCTATTATTTACAAATTGCATACTCAATCTTTAACAACATAAATAATTTGCTCATTATGAAAAGACTTTTTACCCTTTTCCTTTTGTCTTTTATGATAGGATACACGGCACAAGCTCAGCTTGCAAATGGCAGTATCGCTCCTGATTTCACGGTAACCGACCTAAACGGCAACACCTGGAATCTTTACGACTTGCTTGATGAAGGCAAGACCGTAGTGATTGACCTTTATGCTACCTGGTGTGGGCCATGCTGGAACTACCATCAAGCTCATTACCTCAGAGATTTGTATAATGCATACGGCCCTGAAGGTACTAATGAAATGTTTGTCATCGGTATTGAATCAGATCCTTCTACTTCAGTTGCGGCTATTACCGGAGGCCCTGGTGGAAACACTATAGGAGACTGGACCGCGGGTATTCCTTACCCAATGGCTGACAATGCTGCTGTAGGTGATGCTTACAACCTTGCCTATTACCCTACCATTTATTCGATCTGCCCTAACCGCATAGTTACGGAAATCGGACAGGTTAGTGTAGCTGCTCACTATGCCCACATCGACAATTGTGAGCAAGCTTCCGGTGTTAACAATGCTGCATTGTTAACTTACGAAGGTTATGAAGGCGCATTCTGCGGTGATCTGACTTTTGAGCCAGCTGTAACCCTGCAAAACCTAGGTAATGCTAATTTGACTTCAGCGACCATTCAGCTTTCTGCAAACGGTGAGGTAGTTAATACCGTTGATTGGACTGGTGACTTAGCTATCTATAATATTGTAGAGGTAACTTTAGGTGAATTGAACCTTACTGACGATACTGATCTTGTGATCGAAGTAATTGCTGCTAACGGACAAGATGATGAGGATACTTCTAACAATTTGGTAGAAAAATCATTGAGAGCACCTGTAGCAGCTGTTGGTATGTTGACCATGGAGGTCAAAACTGATGACTACGGCTACGAAACTTACTGGCAAATTACTAACGACGCCGGTGATGTTATTGCTTCTGGTGGAAATACTGCTGTAGGTCCTAATGGAGGTGGTAATCAAACTGCTAATGCTAGTGGCCCAGGCGCTTATGGTGCTAACCAGACCATTACGGAGCAAGTAGAAGTGACCGCTGGTGGTTGTTATGAACTGCTGGTAGTTGATGATTATGGTGATGGTATGTGTTGTACTTATGGCAACGGTTCTTTCAAATTGACTGATGCAGAAGGTAACATACTGACTCAAGGTGGTGCGTTCGAAGATGATGTTGATAGTAAATTTGCTGGTAACCCTTCTTTGGCCATTCCTTCACTTGATGAATTGAGCCAACTTAGCGTATTCCCTAATCCTACGGCTAGCAATCTTTCTATCCGTTTTGATTTGAATGAAAATATGCCCTTGCAGGTAGCTGTTTACAATACACTTGGTCAGCGTCTGCAAACTGTAGCGTCTGAAAACTTCGCTGCTGGTGCACACCAACTTAATGTTGATGCAAGCGTTTTAGCAAATGGTATCTACTACGTTGCTATTCAAAGTGAGGACAAGCAGGTAACTACCCGCTTTGTTGTAAATAAATAATAACATTCAGCAGACAAACCGGCCAGTGTCGGTGTGTTATGATTTGAAAAAATGTATATTTAATGAGTCGGTCTTTATAAGACCGGCTCATTGTTATTATCACCGTTTTGTGATAAACAAATAATTTTGTAAATTACAGAGTTGGCCCCAAAAAGGGCCACTATTTTATGTCTTGCTTAAGTCGGAATTTAATTAAGACAAGTATATTTCGCTATTTTTTTCCGAAATTTGCAGGATCAATTTTAGATTATCTACTCAGTAAACCTCAAAAGGAATAATTATGAAGAAAAGTTTACTCTTCTTTTGCACGTTTTGTTTAACCGCTCAATTGGTATTTGCACAGTCTACGCTGGTGATTAATCCCAATCCGGTTACTGTCCAGGATGTGACAGCCGAAACCCTTGATGGCGTAGCACACAGTAAAGTTACCAATGAAGCTTCTTCAGCTGGTGTCTTTCAATGGGAAAGAACCATTGTTCACATGACTGAAGGCTGGGAATCGGCAGTTTGTGATAAAAATGCATGTTATACTTCTGCAATATCTACTCGCCAGTTTGAGATGGATGCAGCTGAAGAAGGAACCATGGATGTGCACGTTTACCCAAATGGCTATGAGGGCCAGGCTACTATTGAAGTAAAGGTCTTTGACACGGTGAACCCTGAAAATAAAGTAGTAGGTATTTACTATTTCAATACTTCACCTAGTGGAACGGTTGAAGTTGAAAAGGTAAAACTTCGGGTATATCCTAATCCATCTGAAGGATTGTTTACGGTATCTACTAACTCTATCGCCGATCAGGTAGTAATATACAATGTTGCTGGACGTCCGGTAAGAGAATTTACCCACAATAACAATAAATGGTATGATATCACGGATTTACCTCGTGGTACCTACTTTGTTCGTATTCTGGATGCAACCAAGCAAACCTTGGTAACTCGCTTGATCCAGAAGATCTAATTCAACTCCTAATGGTATAAAAATCACCCTTCGGAATCATTCAAAGGGTGATTTTTATTTATTCCCATTCCATATTTTATTGTCGTCTTCCTTGCTAAATAGCGATATCATAGCAGGTTCTCTATTTATCTAAAAAATTGATTTACAGTATTTTAAATTTAATGGTGTGGGGCTGGGGTAGTTTATATCTACTTTAAAATTGTGGTTTATAGATTACCTTAGGAATTATTCTACTTATTATTCCTAAACCTAATATATTTTCTATGAAAAAGTTTTTACTCCTTTGTTTACTTGGACTTCCAGGGTTGATGTGGAGTCAGGCACAACGCAAGGTGCTGATTGAAGAATTTACCAACGCTTCCTGTCCTCCTTGTGAGGCTCAAAATCCGGACTTTAATGCATTGCTTCACGGAAACCTTGATAAAGTAGTTCCTTTGAAATATCAAGCGAGTTTTCCTGGTTATGATCCCATGTATGCTCAAAATCCGGCACAGGTAGATGCTCGTCAGGATTATTACGACCTAGGCGGCGTGCCTACTGCATGGATTGATGGTGTATTACCAGGTAATGACTATGCTGGTGGTGCTGGTAATTGGAATGTTACTCCTTCCAATGGTTATGAAGGAGGCCCTTACGGTTACAATCAGGCTGCTGTTGATTACGCCTATGGTTTGACCACACCCATCGAGATGGAACTTTCTCATTCTCTGAGTGAAGACCTTGTCAATATTACTATTGACGTGAAAATTAAAAATGTCAGTGCAGAAGATTTTTCATTAGCAGCTGGTAAGCTTCACGTTGCTGTTACGGAGCATGTAATTACTTACCCAGAACCTCCAGGTTCTACAGCTGAATTTGTATTCGAAGAGGTTATGCGCAAGATGTATCCAAGCGTATCTGGTACAGATTTGTCAACTATTGCTCCTGGTGATTCAATGGAATTCCACTTCGAAGAAGCATTGCCGGATTACATTTTTAGCTATGGAGAAATTGCTGTAGTTGCTTTTGTTCAAGACAATACGGATAAAGCCGTCTATCAGGCAGAAGTGAGCGAGCCACATGAAATTACTAACTATCCTGATGCAAGTGTATCTTCAAACACCGCTGCTCCTGTAGGCCTTTGTGGTGCTACCATCTCTCCAATTGTTGTGATCTCTAACGAAGGCAGTATTGAAATTACTTCTTTCGATGCTAGTTATAGCATTCAGGGAGGTGATCCTACCGTACAAAGTTGGACCGGAACATTGGCTCCTGGTGCTAGTGAATCAGTTACCTTTGATGAAGTTGTCCTTCCAGGCGGAATTTCTGAGGTGACCTATTCCGTACAAAATGTAAATGGTACTGACGATTACAATAACTTAAATAACAACTCGATTCCAGATCAATTTGTCTCACTTTCCGATACACCTATTGGTACAGAACTATTGGAAGACAATGAGGCTTATGCTGGTACATATCCTACCTCAGCAATAGTTAGCCCTCCCATTGAGGCAGGAACCTTTGGTTTTGGTACTTTCCTATCCCTTAGTGGTGCTGAATTACCTGTAGCTACTACAGATCCGATTGGTGGTTATGGCAATTCTGATCGCTCCCTGTTCATCAATTACTATCAGTGGAATCCTGGCGAAGTTGCTGCAGCTGATGAAGGAACCTTGACCTACCAGAAGATTGATTTGAGCAATCAAACAGAGGTGATGTTGAGTTTTGATCGTGCTGGGGCACAATATCAGGGTTCTCAGGATCGTCTGCAAATTTTGGTTTCTGAAGATTGTGGTGATACCTGGACCATTGTACATGATATTCAGGGTGCCAACCTGGCAACAGTTGGAGATATGGAGCTTTATTATGCTCCAGCTTCAGCGGATTGGACTACCGACATAATTGATCTGAGTGCATTTGATAATGCTCCTGAGGTCAACGTACAGTTCAAAGCCATTTCTGCCTGGGGTAATCAGGTTTATCTGGATAATATCAATTTGTTAGGAACAACTGTAGGCACCAATGATCCGGTGAATTTGCTGGCAGGGAAAGTAGGTATTTATCCTAACCCGACCAGAGTTGCAGCTAATATAGAGTTCGATCTGGTTGAAGCAACCCGTGTTACGATCAAGATTTACGATCTAAGCGGTAGACTGGTTGCTACTCTGGAAGATGGTGCATTTTACCAGTCTGGTCAATACATCAAAACCTGGAAAAATCCTGCCAGTGCAGGTTTGTATCTGGCAAAAATTACTACCGAATTTGGTGAAGTAAGTAAGCGGATAAATGTAGTAAAATAAGCTATTGTAGTTAAAATAAAAAAGCCGGGCTCCAATAAGGGGTCCGGCTTTTTATTTTAATGCTACCGCTATCGAGTCAAATACATATTTCGGTCCCGATCCAACTTGCGGAAGAAGGGATCAGAAAGGTCTTTGATGAAACGAATAGACTCGCCGGTAGATTTCATTTCTGGCCCCAGGTTTTTGTCCACATTAGGGAATTTATCAAAAGAGAAAACCGGTACCTTAATGGCAAAACCACTGGGTTGTGGTTTGATGTCAAAATCTTTTAGTTTGTGAGTACCCAGCATCACCTTAGTGGCAATTTGCAAATAAGGCACTTTATATGCTTTGGCAATAAACGGCGTCGTTCTGGAAGCCCGTGGGTTGGCTTCAATTACATATACCTGATCCCCTTTGATTGCAAACTGGATGTTGATCAGCCCCCGGATATCAAGCGCTTTAGCCAGTTTCTCTGCATATTCTACCATCTTACTAATGGCTTCCACTGAGAGGCTATAGGTCGGCAGTACGGCAGCACTATCACCAGAGTGGACACCTGCTGGTTCGATATGTTCCATAATGCCCATAATGTGTACTTCATCTCCATCACAAATAGCGTCGATCTCCGCTTCTTTGGCTCTTTCCAAAAATTGGTCAATCAGTACCTTATTATCAGGCATGTGTTTGAAAATGGTCAAAACGTGCCGCTCGAGTTCTTCGTCATTAATGACAATACGCATGCGCTGTCCACCAAGTACATAAGAAGGACGTACCAGTACTGGATAACTCACCTCTTTGGCAATGCGGAGGGCAGCATCTGTATCTTCCGCTACACCGTAGTGAGGATAGGGAATGCCCAACTCCTTTAACAGATCTGAAAAAGCACCCCGATCTTCGGCAAGATCCATATTGGTATAACTAGTTCCAAAAATTTTTATGCCTCTCTTGTGGAATTCTTCTGCCAGTTTGAGCGCCGTTTGTCCACCAAGCTGCACAATTACGCCATCGGGTTTTTCCAGATCGAGGATTTCCTCCAGGTGCTCCCAAAAAACGGGTTCAAAATAGAGTTTATCGGCAATGTCAAAGTCCGTAGAAACGGTTTCCGGATTACAATTAACCATGATGGCCTCATAACCAACCTCCTTAGCTGCCAGCAAGCCATGCACACAGCAATAGTCAAATTCGATACCCTGACCTATGCGGTTTGGACCGGATCCCAGTACTAATACTTTTTTCTTTCCAGTGGTGGGTATGCTCTCATTTTCCTTGTCAAAGGTTGAATAAAAATAGGGCGTTTGGGCTTCGAATTCGGCAGCACAGGTATCTACCATTTTGTAGGTACGGCGAATGCCAACCTGTTTGCGATGATTGGTCACCTCTTTTTCTGTAATGCGCAACAACCAGGCAATCTGGGCATCGGAATATCCCACTTCTTTGAGGCTGCGTAGGAAATCATCAGGGATATCTTCCGCAACATTGTATCGCATCAGGTGTTGTTCCATGCTGACCAGCTGTTTGATCTGGTTGATGAACCAGGGGTCAATGCGGGTTAGTTTGTGTATCGTTTTAGCAGGCACTCCGAGTCGAAGCGCATCCTTAATCCTGAAAATCCGGTCATCGCTGGGTTTTTCCATGCGCTCCAACACATCTGCTGTTCGGATCCATTCCTTTTTATCGGCGCCAAGCCCCATGCGGTTATTTTCCAGTGACTGACAGGCCTTTTGCAAAGCTTCCAGGAAATTGCGCCCAATGGCCATCACTTCACCAACCGACTTCATCTGTAGGCCAAGCTGGTGGTCAGAACCCAGGAATTTGGCAAAGTTCCAACGTGGCATTTTTACGATCACATAATCCAGGGTTGGTTCAAAATAGGCGGAGGTGGTTTTGGTTATTTGGTTTTTCAATTCGTCGAGGGTGTAACCTATTGCCAGCTTGGTAGCGATTTTGGCAATGGGATAACCCGTTGCTTTACTGGCCAGAGCTGAAGAGCGGGATACCCGTGGATTGATTTCAATCACGATGAGTTTTTCTGTCTCCGGATTCTGGGCAAACTGGATGTTGCAGCCACCAGCAAAATTGCCCAGAGAACGCATGGCCTGGATAGCTTGGTTACGCATATCCTGATAGGCGGTATCCGAGAGGGTCATCGCTGGCGCAACGGTGATACTGTCACCGGTATGGATGCCCATTGGGTCAACATTTTCAACGGTACAAATGATGACCACATTATCGTTGTCGTCCCGCAGCAATTCCAATTCAAATTCCTTCCATCCAAGCACTGCTTTTTCCACCAGGACCTCATGTGTGGGCGACAAATCGAGGCCACGCCGTAGGGCAGCATCAAATTCATCAGCCTTATGCACAAAACTACCTCCGGTTCCACCTAAAGTATAGGATGGTCTGATCACGAGTGGATACCCAATTTTCTGAGCAGCTTCTTTGCCCTCCAAAAAAGAATTGGCAATATGGGAAGGTGCCACATCCAAGCCAATATCAATCATGTGTTGTCGGAAAGCTTCGCGGTTTTCAGTCAGCTCAATAGCATCCAGGTCCACGCCAATCATTTTCACCTTATACTTTTCCCAAACGCCCTGATTGCCGGCTTCAATGGTTAGATTAAGGGCTGTTTGTCCACCCATTGTAGGCAATACCGCATCAATCTGTCGTTCTTCCAGAATTTGAATGATGCTTTCAACGGTTAATGGTAATAGATAGATATTATCGGCAGTGACCGGGTCGGTCATGATGGTGGCCGGATTGGAATTGATCAGTGTAACTTCGATGCCTTCTTCCCGTAGAGAACGGGATGCCTGGGTACCGGAATAATCAAATTCACAAGCCTGGCCAATGATGATCGGTCCGCTCCCAATGATGAGTACGGACTTTATAGAATTGTCTTTGGGCATTTCCAGTGGTTTAAATTGGCTGCAAAGATAGAATTGCCCAAGGAATTGCCTGAATGAAAATCAGGTTTTTTGAAAGATTGATGAAATCTACTTGAAATAATCCCTCATTTTTTCAAAAAAACCTTTATCTGATTTGCCGGGTTGTGGATTAAAATTGGGCATATCACGCAATTTCTCGAGTAATACTCTCTCGTCGTTATTGACCTTTTTGGGAGTCCAGACATTGACATAGATTAGCTCATCGCCACGACCATAACTCTGTACTGAAGGCAACCCTTTACCTTTAAGGCGGAATATTTTACCGGATTGAGTCCCCGCCGGGATTTTAATTTTAACCAGTCCTTCAATAGTCGGAACTTCGACTGATGTGCCTAGTGCAGCATCTGCAAAATTGAGGTATAACTCGTAGATGAGTTTCATGCCATCTCTTTGCAGACTTTCATGCGGAATTTCTTCTACATTGATGAGCAGATCGCCTGGAGGACCGCCATTGGCCCCGGCATTACCTTTGCCGCGCAGTGACAACTGCATGCCTTCTTCTACGCCTGCCGGAATTTCAATTTCGATGGTTTCATCACCATAGGTGCGGCCATCGCCTTTACACTTGGAGCAATTAGCGGTGACTGTTTGTCCGCTACCACCACAAGTGGGGCATGTGACTGTAGTCTGCATCTGTCCCAGGAAGGTACTTTTGACCTGGCGTACATAACCACCACCACGACAAGTGCCACAGGTCTGTACAGAGTTGCTGTCTTTGGCACCACTGCCTCCGCAAGTATCACAGCTTATTTGTTTTCTTACTTTTATCTTCTTGGTCGTTCCATTGGCAATTTCTTCTAACCCAAGCGATACTTTGATACGTAGATTACTACCCCGTTGGCCACGAGATCGGGTGCGACCGCCACCAGCTCCTCCAAAAAAGTCGCCAAACGGACTACCTCCTCCACTATCGCCAAAGATATCGCCGAATTGCCGGAAAATATCCTCCATGGACATACCACCACCACTAAATCCGCCACCCCCCATATTGGGGTTTACGCCAGCATGGCCAAAGCGATCGTAGCGGGCACGTTTGTCCCCATCACTAAGCACCTCGTAGGCTTCGGCGGCTTCTTTAAACTTTTCTTCGGCCTGCTTATTACCCTCATTTTTATCGGGGTGGTATTTGATGGCCATTTTGCGATACGCCTTCTTGATGGCTGTTTCATCGGCACCTTTGGCAACACCTAAAATTTCGTAATAATCTCGTTTAGCCATAATATTTTATTTCCCAACCACAACCTTGGCGTGGCGGATAATCTTGTCTTTAAGTAAATATCCCTTTTCGATTGTATCAACAATTTTCCCTTTCATGTCCTCCTGAGTAACGGGGACTTCGGTCACCGCTTCGTGCAGTTCTGGATCGAAAGGACCATTATTGGTTTCCATGGGTTCCAAGCCCTTTTGTTTCAATATGGTATAGAGCTTTTGGTACACCAGGTTTACACCTTCGCTGAACGTTTCGGTTGTACTTTCATCCTCAGCAATTTTTTTTGCTCTGTCAAAATCATCCAAAACAGGCAGCAAAGCTGTCAGTGTGTCTTGTGCCGCAGTACGCATCAGGTCAATCTTCTCCTTGATGGTCCGCTTCTTATAGTTGTCAAACTCGGCAAAAAGCCGCAAATATTTATCCTTCAATTCCTGATTTTGTTGTTGGAGAACGGTCAATTCAACAATAGCCTCAGTTTCTTGACCAGAAGCTTGTTCAATAGATTCACCCTCAGTGCCTTGTGTTTGGTCGATAATCTGATCTTCTGTCATGTTTTCCTGATCTTCCTGTAATTTCTCTCGATTATTTTTCTTGCTCATTACGCACGATTTTTTTAGTAATCACCCGCATATTACTACAATTACTTTGCCATTACGCTAAAATGGTCATTTTGTCAGTTGTCCGTCCAGAATTCGGTCAATTTGTACTGCCTCCAAATTTACCCCGACAATCATGCCTTCGGGATTGATAAGGTAAGCGGTGGGCAAGGATCTTACTTTATACAGGCTGGAGATTGGCGCATCAAAAAACTTCAGACTTTCGGTTTGATCCAGGATGTGGTATTTCCAGATGAGTCCATCCCGTTCTATTGCTTTTTGCCAGGCCGTTTCATTACGCTCTACCCCTACACTGACGATCTCGAAGCCCTCGGCATTGTTGAAGGTAGCCTGGTGGTATTTATGGTATAATTTGACTAATTCCGGGTTTTGTACCCGACATGGTCCGCACCAGCTTGCCCAAAAATCGAGTAAGACGTATTTGCCTTTCAAACCGGACAATTGCATCTCTTCACCGTTCAAAAGTTCGGCGCTGAAGTCCTTGGCCGTTTCCCCATTGATAAACTTCGGTTTCATGTAAAAATACCGGCCGATGTAAAAGATGATCAATCCAAACAGCAAAATATTCAGGACAATATTGAATGTTCTTTTCATGGTTTATTATTTGTCGTTCCACAAAAGAACACATTTTTAGAGGTTTGGGTTAGAGAGAGGAGAAATTTCTGATTGGCCCTTATTCCTCAATCATCAACTCATGAACCTCCGCCCATTGCCGGATGAGCTCATATTCGACAGGTGAGGGATTGCGATTTTCCTGGCCTGACATGGCGAGAATGGATTTATCGCCCAATTCGATGGTGATGAGGCGTTCGAAGGTGTCAGCTTCGCCATTTTTGCGGAGCGACCAGATGGAGCCATAACCACAGCGACAGTCGTCGTGGTATTCGCTGCTGCCTACGCAGTGGTCGAGAATTTCGCCTTCTTCCTGCAGGGCTTTTCGGTCGGTGAGCCGAACAATCTCGTAGATCGCTCCATCATCGGTTGGTAATGAATAACGATCATCGATGCCTTCAATGGGTTTATAACTCAGGCCGAGCAGTTCATCAAAGTAGCGTTCTGTAGATTTGAGGGTCCGTCCTTTGACCGAAAATTCGGGTTGTAGCTTGCTATACTGCCGGTACATATCGATATCGGCCAGGGCGCCTTTGCCAAATTTAATTAACTCTATCATTTCTGCTAAATCATGAATGTCACACTGGTTGAGTTCATCCAGATTTTCACGGGCTACAATGCGATAAAAGGCCCGCCAAAATTGCAGGTCTTCCAATGAAGACGGTGTCCAGGCCAGGGCCATCGTTTTTTCTTCACTGACACCTTCGGCCCTTGCTACCGCCCACCAAAAGGCAGGAACAATACGCCAGCCGACAGGGGCCTGGCCCCAATAAAAGGCAATCTGTTTGCTGACCAGACCGGATTTAAACAATCCTGGTTGGCGCAGACTGCCGCCTTCTGTCAGGTGAAAATATAATTCAAGGGCTACTATGTCCAGCTGACCCTCTGAAGGTTGCAGCATAGGTTTATCCAATGCCTGCGTCAGAAATACCCGGGTGCTGTCCCAGTTCCATACCCACCAAACTGATTCAAGTGGCGGACTGACCGGATAGTGCTCAAAAAGGTGCCGAATGAGGTCTTCGATATAAAGATTGATGGCTTGATGTTTGACCGGGTCCCACGTTTTGATGGGGCGTATGGCCTTGTGTTGTTCCCAGTATTTAATCATGCGAAACAGATCTTGATAATAGGCCCCATAAGCACGCAATAGGGCATTTAACAGGCCTGGCTGCACGATAGCCGGACGAAGATAATGGTAGAAAAAATCGGTATCTCCATCCAGCGCTTTTTCATAATGTTGGTAAAGGTTTTTGATCTCTTCAAATAATGCGCGATCACTTGCAGGGATAGGTTTCGATGACCTCGGTTGAAAACCATCAGTATAGAGGCGATTCAGGACTTTTTTGAAATTGGGATTGGGAGGAGCGCGACGTACCTTTTTTCCATCGGAGAATACTTCTCTAATGATGGTCCGCAGGAACAAGTAAACAATAAAAATGAAAAAAAACTTCATTAAACTTGGCAATTGCGTTGGCTTAGGGCTTGTTTGGAGCTCAATGCATGTTTGGAGGTCAAACTTACGCTTGCGCTGAAGCTTTCCCCGGAGGTCGAAGCCTTCTGGCGAAGAACCTCGGGGAACGGCGATGCAAATCCGACTTCCAAACAAGCACTCAAGGCCAATCTCCAAACAAACCCTGAACGATAAATAACGAAAAACTTTAATAGAATGGTTCCCAGTAAAGGGGATTTTTTTTATTTTACCTGACTTTAGATTTTAAATCTCATCAGATGTCCGAACGTATTACCCCACGAATGCAAATACGCATGAAGAAAATACGTTCCATGCGTCGCCCAGATGCTGAGCCGTTTTTTCATTTCCCAGATTTGCCCAACTCGGAACGCCTGACTTATCAGCCGTTGGGGTACAACAATTATATGACCCTAAATGAATTGTTTGCAGAGGATGATTCCCCTTTTGCGAACCCGGAATTTAAAGAATTGGAGCGTATAGAGTTGTATGTGGTCAGTCTATTGGAATTTGCCCGTTATTCTCCCCGGCGCTGTGGGCAGGACTGGATTATCCACCTGGCTGAAACTGGAACGGCAGTCGGGGTTTTGCACCTATATGATTTTACCAAAGAACCCTTCGGAAACAGAGACCAAAAGTGCAGTATTGGTTTTGCTATTGCGGCCCCCTTTCGGAGGAAAGGCTATGCCTTGGAATCCATTGGAAATTTACTGACCTATATTTTCCAGCATTTTGAAATGATTCAGGTGCTGGCCTATACCACCCGTGATAACCTGCCCAGTCAGTCGCTACTAAAAAGGCTCTGTTTTTCTCCCAATGATCAGGATTATGACCATCCGGATCATTATGCATTTTTTGAGCTAAAACTAGAGCAGTTTGAGATGCTGCTGAAGGATGGCGAAATTTGGAGACAAAGACCTTAGAGGAGTGGATAATAACGCCCATCCCTCAATTACTAACTGCCCTTAATTGCCTCCAAATACCGATTTAGCTCAGTCTTCACTTTCGGGAACAACAATAACAGGCCGATCATATTTGGGAATACCAGGGCCAGGATCATAGCATCCGAAAACTTGATGACTGCATCAAGTGTCACTGCGGAACCCAGTACGGTAAAAATCAGAAAAATGATTTTGAAGGACAGATCAGCAGCCCGGCTGCGGCCAAAGAGGAACATCCAGGATTGCAGGCCGTAATAGGACCAGGATAACATGGTAGAAAAGGCAAATAACACCACGGCTACGGCCAGAATATAAGAAAAGCCGGGGATAACGGAATCAAAGGCCATAGAGGTGAGATTGACGCCGCCCACTCTTTCGCCGGTGGCAATCAATGCGGCTTCATTGTTGACAACATCGCCATATACAAAGACACCATCGATATTAAAAATGATAATAACCAATGCTGTCATGGTACAGATGACTACAGTATCGATGAAGGGTTCTAGCAAGGCGACCAGTCCTTCGGAAGCAGGATATTTGGTATTGACTGCTGAGTGGGCAATGGCAGCGGAACCAGCACCGGCCTCATTAGAAAAGGCAGCTCTGCGGAAACCCTGAATCATCACCCCAATTACACCACCGGTAATGGTAGCGCCAGGAGAAAAGGCCTCGCTGATGATAAGCCGGAATGCATCATCTATATAATGGTAATTGCAGATGAGGATAAATAGGGCAGCGGCTACATAAATGACTGCCATCAAGGGTACTATTTTCTCTGTTACCTTGGCAATGCGCTTGATGCCACCAATAATGACGATGCCAACCAAGAGGGCAAAGACAATCCCCAGGATAGTCCCGGAGGCCGAACCATGTAGGCCAAACCGTTCTACGATCTGTGCAGCAGCCTGATTGGACTGAAAGGCATTGCCACCACCAAAGGAGGCACCCACACACATAATGGCAAATAACACAGATAGTACCTTGCCGAGGTTTCGAAAGCCGCTTTCGCGCAATCCTCTGGAGAGGTAATACATAGGGCCTCCGTATACCTGACCACTCTGGTCGATGTCGCGGTACTTGACTCCTAGTGTACATTCTACAAATTTAGAGGACATGCCCAGCAGGCCGGCTATAACCATCCAAAAAGTAGCCCCAGGGCCACCAATGGAAATGGCTACCGCCACCATAGCAATATTGCCGAGGCCTACCGTACCTGAAACCGCAGTAGCCAATGCCTGAAAGTGGTTGACTTCACCCTGATGATTTTCTTGCCTGATGGTGTCAACAATATCGCCTTCGACCACTGGTACGGTATCTGTGACGATGGGTTGATCGGCTCCTTCGATATGGTCATATTTTCCCCGCACCACGCGGATGGATAATGGAAATTTGCGGATGTTGACAAAGCCGAAATAAAGGGTGAAAAAAGTAGCACCAGAAAGGAGTAGGATAAGTACTATGGGAACGCCAAATCCTCCGAGGGTGATCTGGGTGAAGATCAAACTCTCCCACCATTCTGCTATCGGCATGATGGCTTCATTGATCTGGTCATCGAGACCCTGGCTGAATAGCAGGAGCGGGGTGATTAATAGGATTAGGGTGATTTTGAGTTTTTGCATGAGTCGTGGATGTTTTGATATAGTTATTTGGTTATGTGTGATGTTGTGATGGCTATGTGATGAAGAGGGCTTGTGTTTTAGAAAAAGTGAAAAATGGATTGCACTTACAAAGCAGGACCAGATATTCCTTCCAGCCCATCCATTCCTTCCCATATTTCGAACCGCCGCTAAAATGGAGGGATACCGTTGAAAATCAGGGAAAAGTCAGAAAAAAATGGAAAATGTCAGTAAGAGAGGTGACTGACAATAGGTTGGGACGGAAATGGTTTACCGAAAATTAGGATCGGAAAGATTTACATTTGGTTTACAATATTTTACGTTTGATAAAGCTCCAAAGAAGTACATTATGATACATTTGTAAAAATAAATTTAACAATGAAAAGAGTTTATATATACTCACAGATTTGTCCATTACTTTTCATGATGGCGTTTATCACTGGTTGTAGCGGACAATCTAATTCAAAGATCACAGACAGCGATAATCTTGAATTTGAGATAATGCCAAAAGGTGATGTACAAATAGCCAAGTTTGTGGTAGAAATATTTGAGGACAAAAAAGGGAATTTATGGTTTGGAACTATGGCAAAAGGTGTGGCTCGTTATGATGGAAAAACACTCACTTACTTTACTACAGAAGACGGATTAAGTGGGAATACTGTTGCGAGTATCGCTGAAGACAAAGCAGGAAATATGTGGTTTGGTACTCATGCTGGTCTTTCTAAATATGACGGAAGCACATTTACAAATTTCACAAAAGAAGAGGGCCTGTGCCATGACCGCGTTTCCAAAATCCTGATCGATAACGTCGGTGACATGTGGATTGGTACATGGGAAGGCGTTTGCCGATTTAATGGGGTCACTTTCACCGCTTTTCCCCTTCCAATGCCTGATGTAGGAATACCGGGTTATGTGGAAACCATGAATTGGGTTACCGATATCATGGAAGACAAACAAGGAAACATTTGGTTTTGCCGAAGTGGTTATGGGGTTTGCAAATACAATGGGGATTCTTTCACACAATTCACGAAAGAGGATGGCCTTTCCTCCAATTGTGTTCAAACGATACAAGAGGACAAGCAGGGCAACATTTGGTTCGGGTCCAGAGTAGCGGAAAGAGATAATCCTGATGCAGATAAAAGAACGGGGGATGGAGGCCTTAACCGATTTGATGGCAAAACGTTTATTCAATATCCGGAACTGGAAGGTCTTAGCAAAAATGACGTTTACACCGTCTATGAGGATAAAACGGGGAATATTTGGATCGGCGCAACAGGTGTTGGCATTTATCGCTACGATGGGGAAGCATTCGATATATACAAAGGAACAGACCGGATGGACCTGACCTATGGTTTTGGTGTGCAAAGCATTTTGGAAGATAGCCATGGCACGTTTTGGTTCGGATTCTCCGGGGGGCTTTTTAGGCTTAGCGGCTCATCTATTGTTAATGTTACTCAGGATGGTCCCTGGAAGTGAAGTTTATGTGCATTTTTGGCCATTAACAATCATTTTTTAGCTTGCACAAACGGGTACGTCGCCTTTTTTAAAAGTCTGAATGGTCATATCGTAATTCTTTTTGAATGTTTTGGATAAATGACTTGAATCCGTAAATCCTAGCATATCGGCGACTTCTTTTATGGAATATTCACTATGCTTAAAATAGTTTTCTGCTAGTTTCAATTTTGATTTGATGATGTACTCCTGAAAGGAATATTCTGAATGTTTTTTGAAATATTCGCTAAAATATGTTGGGGCGATATTAAACTCGTTGGACAAATTTTCAAGAGTAATCTTTTGTTTGTCATATAAGTTGTGCTGAATATATCGGATGATCTCACCAAATTTATAATCCTTGCTATGCCCTTCATCTACATACCTTCTTTCAATATTCCGTGCTAGAATATTTAAGATGCTTACCATTAGGCTCTCTATGATCGTTTCCGAATAATCATCTTTGGACAAGTATTCGTGATGAATTTGTTTGATTAAATTGACCAATAGTTCTCTTTCCAAACAGGATCGAGTCTTAAGGATGTCACCCGCAACTTTGTTGTAATTGGATAAGACATAGGATAATTTTTTAAACCAGTCACGGTAATTCCCGTTTAAGGCCTCTTTTGAAAAGTACAGGTCTGTAAAACGGATAAAATAAAAGGTAGTCTTCTCCTTGATCTTAAAAGAGTGACAGTCCAAAGGGGGCAAAAGAAATATGTTTCCACTTGTATATGGAAACGCTACTTGATTGATACACTGTTGTCCTTCTCCCTTATCTATATACACCAATTCAAAAAAATTATGCTTGTGGGGCCGTTTTTCCCAACTTTCTAACTCTTCGATATGTATTTCAAAAGGTTTGTATGTTTGCTCTATGTACATAATTTTACTTTTTTAGCTTGAAATGGCATCAAATATAGCAACTGTTTTAGGCACAAGCCTAATATTTATCCAATAAACCTTTTTTTATACAATTAATACTTGTTTTGATACCTGAGAGTTGTTGGATAACCCTATATCTTTGCATCAATATTTTAGGATTCTTTGATAGGTAATAAAAACATTGAATAAAAAATGATGAAAGCAATAGGATTTAAACAATCGCTACCCATTACAGAAAAGGAGAGTTTTATCGAGTTTGAAACTAAAAAGCCGACTCCAACTGGATATGATCTTTTGGTGAAAATTTCGGCAATCTCTGTAAACCCAGTCGATTTTAAGATTAGGCAAAACGCTGCAAAAGATAGTGTACTCGACACCCCAAAAATCATTGGCTGGGATGCTGTTGGAACGGTGGAGGCAGTAGGCGACAAAACTTCAAGATTCAAAGTGGGTGACGAAGTTTATTATGCTGGCGATATAACTAGAAGTGGTAGCAATGCTGAATTTCAGCTTATTGATGAGCGCATCGTGGGTCATAAGCCTAAAAGTTTGAGTATCGCTGAAGCTGCAGCTATTCCATTAACAGGATTGACGGCCTACGAATCACTTTTTGACCGTATTAAAGTGAATCGGGAAACAGACAAAGGAAAAACGGTCTTGATTTTAGCCGGTGCCGGTGGCGTAGGTTCTATAGCCATTCAGCTTGCTAAAAAGGTAGGAAATCTTAAGGTAATTGCAACAGCCTCAAGACCAGATTCTATACAATGGTGCAAGGACTTGGGAGCTGATTTTGTGGTAAATCACCATAATTTAAAAGAAGAGCTTGAAAAAATAGGCCATAGCCAGGTGGATTACATTTTGGATTTTGTAGACTTGGAAGGCTATTGGGAAACGGCTGCTGAGGTTATTAAACCACAAGGACATATCGTTTCGATTACCGGTAGTAGCAAACCGTTGAATCTGGATTTGCTCAAAAGTAAAAGTGTGTCCTTTTCATGGGAATTAATGTACACGCGGTCAATGTTCACTACAGATGATATAGATAGGCAGCACCAAATCCTAAATGAAATAGCAGATTTGCTGGATGCCGGAACGCTGAAAACAACTTTGACAACTACCCTGGAGGGTTTTACCGTGGACAATCTTAAAAAAGCGCACAAAATGCAGGAGTCTGGAAAGACCATCGGTAAAACGGTTATTCAATTTTAGAAAAAATAATCGATCCAGTGGTCATGAAAAACATCCTAATGGCAGGAAGCATTGATGGCATAGGAAAACTTGCCAAAGAACTATATATTTAATGCATGAAAAGAGTATTAATTTTGTTTGCTCACCCAAAGTTTGAACAATCCAGGACGAATAAGGCACTGGTGCAGAAGGTCAATAACAGAGAAGGGGTGACGTTTCATGACTTATATGAACGCTATCCAGACTTTAATATAGATGTGTCCCTTGAGAAAAAACTTTTAGAGCGACATGATGTTGTCGTCTGGCATCATCCATTTTACTGGTACAATTGTCCGCCATTAATGAAACAATGGATTGATGTTGTTTTAGAATTTGGTTGGGCATACGGTCCTCAAGGTAATGCATTGGAGACTAAAAAGTGTTTGAATGTAATTACAACCGGTGGATCCAGGGATATCTATTGCTCCGAGGGTAATAACCATTATTCAGTAAATGAGTTTTTACGGCCATTCGAACAAACAGCGCGACTTTGCGGAATGCAATACCTTCCACCATTTGCAGTAATGGGAACACATAAGCTATCTACTCAGGAGCTGAATCATCATACTCATCAATACGAGCTATTAATGGATTTTCTACAAAAGGATATGCCCGTTGGAGACGTAGAAAATTGTGCATTCCTGAATGATATGCCCGAATTAAATAAAAATAACGCTACATGAGTGGTAGTATCCTTATTCAAGCAATTGTTTTTCTCGCCGGAGCAATTATTTGCGTGCCTTTAGCTAAGAAGCTCGGACTAAGCTCCGTACTGGGTTATTTATTAGCCGGAATACTCATTGGGCCCTACATGTTAGGTTTTGTTGGGGAGGAAGGAGACGACATTCTGCATTTTGCTGAATTTGGAGTGGTCATGATGCTTTTCCTTATTGGCCTGGAGATAGAACCTAAGAACTTTTGGAAAATGAGAAAAACCATTCTGGGAATGGGAGGGGCTCAGGTTGTTTTGACCATCATTGTTTCCTGTTTGGTATTGATCTTGATGGATCTTGATTGGAAAGTTGCCTTGACCATTTCTATGGCCGTAGCGCTTTCTTCCACCGCCATTACCCTCCAGACCATTAAGGAAAAGGGCCTATTTGATACAGTCTATGGAACTTCTTCGTTTTCGATTCTGCTTTTTCAGGATATTATCGTCATACTGATGTTGGCGGTCATTCCTTTATTGTCAAACGTTGAAAATGCCCCTGCAACTGACGACCATAGCAGTGCTACTTTTCTGCTTGAAAATTTACCCTTGGGGTTTCAGGCAGCTGCCATTATGCTATCAGTTGTCTTTGTGATTGTGGCCGGCCGTTACCTCATTGTTCCTATTATGAGACGTGTAGCAACCACACGAGTCAGAGAATTGCTTACAGCATCCGCATTGCTAATAGTACTTGGCATCACTTATCTGATGGAACTTGTTGGTTTAAGTCCTGCGCTGGGCGCTTTTCTGGGAGGAGTGGTATTAGCAACCAGCGAATTTAAGCACGAACTGGAAAGTACGCTTGAACCATTTAAAGGTTTACTTCTGGGGCTGTTCTTTATGGCAGTAGGAGCCTCTATTAATTTTATTGTGATTGGAGATAACCCTTTAATGATTGGAGGACTTGTCGTTGGGGTGATCGCATTAAAGGCCATCATCTTATTCGTGGTTGCTACCATGTTTAAACTGAAAATTGATCAAAAATTGCTCTTGGCTATTGGACTGGCACAAATCGGTGAGTTTGCATTTGTTCTCCTTTCTTTCGCCTTTCAATTGAACATTTTAGATAGTGTACAGCTTGATGTGATGTTGGTGGTAACGGCACTCACGATGACTCTTGCACCAATTCTCGGGATGGTAAATGAACGATTGGTCTTACCGCGAATTGGAACGAAAGAATATGAAAAAAGGCCAATCGATCACATCGCAAAGACGCATAAAGTCATATTAGTAGGGTTTGGCCATTTTGGCAGTACCGTAGGACGATTTCTTAGAGCCTCAGGAATTGAAGCCACCATCCTTGATCAGGATTCAAACCGTGTAGATCTGTTGAGAAAGATGGGATTTGAGGTGTATTACGGGGATGCAACAAGAATGGATCTATTAGAATCAGCTGGAATCTCAGAAGCCAAGATTTTGATCTGTGCGATCGATGATCCGGATACAACAATCTATTTGGCAAAAATGCTAAAAGAGAAATACCCACAAGTAAAATTAATGGTCCGTGCAAAAAACCGAAACGATGCCTATGAGTTACTAAACCTGGGTATTGAAAACGTATATCGGGAGTCGCTTGAAACTTCTGTCAAACTTGCCGGCGATGTGTTACACGATATGGGATTTAGAAAATATACGGTTCATAGACAAGCTCAAAAATTTATCCAATATGATGAGGAAAGCCTCAGAAGATTAGCGGAAGAATCAAAGGTTAACGATGAATATATTTTTAGGGTCAGAGAGGAGATCGAGCAGCAAGAGAAACAGTTAGAAGAAGATTTGAAAAGAGGATTAATTGAAAATGATAAGCAATGGGATAGTGAACTAATGCGATTAAGGGAGTAAATAGTTACATTTTTGTAATTTTGTCAGATTAAGTGCCTGTTTGGAGGTCAACCTTAGGCTTGCGCTGAAGCTTCAGCGTAGGAGCATGGGCTACAAACAAGCACTAACAGGGCCTAGCCCCAAAGTATTAAATTTTAAATGGATAGTTATCTAACTTTTTCTATAACTGTTTTTGCTGGCTTTTTTGCCATTATGAACCCTATAGGAGGAATTCCCGTCTTTTTATCTTTGGTACAAGGAGCAGGCAAAACGGAAAAGAAAAAGATCGCTAAAAGAGCGACCCGCATTGCGTTTATTATCGGATTGGCATTTATAATTTTAGGAACTTATATATTCAGCTTCTTTGGCATTACCTTGCCAGCTTTTAAAATTACAGGCGGAATAATACTTTTCTATACTGGTTTTGAAATGTTGCAATCAAAAAAATCAGGTGTAAAGCATCTGAGAGACGTAAATATTGATGAAAATCTAGCTGTGTCGCCTCTTGCTATCCCGCTTTTAGCAGGCCCGGGAACCATTGTTACAGCAATGAACTTTGTCAGTAATGCTAATTTTACACGTATCGGGATAGTGATCCTAATCTTTGCTTTGATCTGTTATCTCAACTATTTGGCTTTTAAACTAAGCGATTACCTTACAGAGAAAATTGGTGACAATGTAATAACCGTATTTGGGAAAATAATGGGATTAATTATTGCTATTATCGGTACCACAATGATCCTTGAAGGAATAAAAGTTAGCTTCGATATGGGTTAAAATTTAGACCTGCTATCCAAACCAAAAGACTCCTACACAACTCACACACACATGAACTTAGAGAAGAATAAAAAGAATGCTATTGCTTTCTACAAAACTGCCTATGAAGGCAACCCTAAAGAAGCTATTGAGAAATATGTTGGGGAAGAATACATTCAGCACAACCCGGATGTTGCTAATGGCACTTTGGGGTTCATTGATTATTTCGAAAGAATGCAAAGAGAATATCCCGAAAAATCAATTGAGTTTGTACGGTGTATTGCCGAGGGTGATTTAGTAGCGTTGCACACCCACCAAACATGGCCAGGCAATGATGAATATGTCACAATGGACTTTTTTAGATTTGATGAAAATGGAAAGATATGTGAACATTGGGATGCCATTCAACAAGTGCCAAAAAGCTTTGCGAATCAAAACGGGATGTTTTAGTTCCTGTTTGGAGGCCAATTCCGATGCAAGATCTGGGCAAGCTATTTTGGCTGCAAAGACCCCAAGAGATTGATCGCTGATATTCACCCACTAGACAGTTCAATATGCTCCGCCGGTAAATTCAGTCGAATTTTCCGTTCCCGTTTTTCAGATATTTCAAAAAGAGCATTTTTTAGTGGCAATTCGTGGTGGTTTTTGGTCCAGGCACCCTTGCCAAACAGGCCATCTAGCAGAGCGGTGAGCAACCGTTTAACTTCGTTATAGTCGCGGATGTCGTATTCCTTCGTGCTGCGGTTATCTCCTTTGGGTTTAATTTCCAGCCAGCCCTCGGGCGTTTCTTTTCGACGAGAAGCAAATTTTAGTAGCAACTCATATAGAGCGGGGGTGAGCTGGATGAACTGGTTGTTTTTTTCGGGAATGCCCTGGAGTTGGACGATGTTTTCAAATTTACCCTGTTCATTTTTTTTCTGTTCCAGTCGAACAAAAAGGCGGTCAGCGGAGGGGATAACATTCTCGGATAATTCTTTTACCCAGCTCAAGGCCAGGGCGAAAAAAATCATAATTAGAGAGGTCTTAAAAATAGAGGAGAAAAGTGTCAAATCAGTATCAGAAGCTTCCAGCTTATATAACTGTGCCACAAAGGTAATCAGGATACATGCCAAGGAAAGCCAGGCCAGAATGGTTAGTCTTCGTTTAGCAAAAGACTCCCACAGCACAAAGCCTAAAAATCCCAGGGTCAATATGGCATAATACACATCCAGCTCGCTAATCAGGGCATAAGTGGTGCCTGAGACCATTTTGCTGATAGTCGGCAATAAGGAAAACAAAAAAGGCAAGCCAATGATATAATGCCAATACCGGGACTGAATGATAGGTTCGATGCGTTTGGGAATGTAGCGAAACCAGGGCAAAGCCAGGAGAATAAAGAGGCTGTTAAAGAGGGATAAAATACTGCGCCAGCCCCCCATGATGTTGGATTTTTGAAGCTGATATTCTTGTGATCCCTGGAATAACGTCTGGATTTTGGCCAGTTTAGTGGTCAATATTTCATTGGAAAGGCTTTCTTCATGTATCAGGCTGCTCAGTTCTTGTTGGAATGGTTGGCTTTGTTGTTTAAATTTGGCAGCATAATAGATTTCAACACCTCCTGAAATACTCCAACACAAAACAGAGAGTGCCAACCATACTTGACCAAAATCTTTTTGTCTACGGCCAATATGCCACCATATCGCCATCAGAGCAATGAAAGCAAACAAACAAACCACAAATTGCCACCATCCGTAATTAGATAGCAATTGGGTATCAATGATCGGTTGAAAAGTAGAATCATCCATCACGCACTAAGATAGAAAAGCATATTAAATAATAGAGGAGAGTAGGCATTATTACGGCCAAATAATGCTAGGTGCTCTGCTCCTCTCTTGTATTGGCAGCCCAAATCGATGCTCACAAACCTGGGATTTGCCTTCCAAGTATATTCTCCTTAACTTTGTGGAGCTTCTATTTTCCCGCCACATCTTTTACCTAACCAACAATTTGGTGTTGTTATGCAATTGGTCCTAAAAAAGCTGGAAGTCACCTCCTCCCGAGCACATTTGATTCGTTATGGAATCCTATTGCTGCTGGTGCTATTGGTTACCCATTTTGTCAGTTACGGCAAGCTGCCATTCCAGGAGGATTATCAATTTCCGTGGTTAAATTTCGGAGTGATCAGTGTATTTGGTTTTGTGATATGTACGGCTAATTGGCTGGTATTCAGACTAATTGAGCCACCACAAAATGAGAATCCTGTGCAACAATTACTGGTACAACTGGCAATCAATAGCATTTCTTCAATGATGGTGTATGTGTTGTTGTATTTTCTGATTAATATCCTAATCTTTGAGGGCACCTTTCAGTGGTATCATTTTTTTAAATACCTGCTTGTATGCCAATCGATTGTTATTGGTTATGTGGCAGTCCTTAGTGCTGTCCGGGTCAGTCAGCCGGTATCTTTTCCGGCAGAGAAACGGGAGAAAATATTGGTGACTACCGGCGACCAGCAAATCCAGATCAATCTGGCAGATATTGCCTTTTTTCACTACCACCGTGGCGTGGTCCTGCTTCAGTTATTGAATAATCAAAGGTATATCACGGATTTTTCTTCGCTTAGCGAACTGGAAGGGCGACTGCCCGCCGACTACTTTTTTCGGGTCAACCGGCAATATATTTTACATAAAGAAACAGTACATTGCGTGCAAAAAGCAGCACACAAAACGCTTAGGGTAGTGCTTGATCCGGCACTTGATAATGGAAAAAATATTTCGATTTCGGTGAGTCGGTATAAACGCAAAGACTTTCGGAAATGGCTGGAGGAAGATAAAACCTATCCTATAAAAAGTTTATAAATGAAGATTTTTGTAAAGACTGAAAGACTGATTTTACGGGAGATAGTAGAAAATGATACAGAAGGTATATATGAACTTGATTCAGATCCGGAAGTTCATAAATATTTAGGTAATAATCCCATCCAAAACAGGGAACAATCAAAGGATATTATCAAATATATACGTAAGCAGTATGAAGAAAATGGGATTGGCCGATGGGCAATTATTGATAAAATCACCAATGAATTTATTGGTTGGACTGGTTTGAAATACGAACAAAACGTAAGAGAAAATTTTGATTATTACGATCTGGGGTATCGCATAAAAAGGCAATATTGGGGAAAAGGTATTGCAACCGAAACAGCTCTTGAAGCACTGAAATATGGATTTACTACCTTGAATCTACCTGAAATTTATGCGGGGGCACATGTTGATAATATAGCCTCAAACAAAGTACTCAAAAAGGTTGGATTAAGATTTATTGAGACTTTTGAATTTGATGGAGCTATGCATAATTGGTATAAACTGGAGAAATCAGAATGGATAAACGGCCACTGATGGCTTAAAGCATGTTTGGAGGTCGGCTTTGGTAGCAAAAAGTGATCCTTTGCAGCCAAATAGTTGACCTCCAAACATGTTCCCAGTTACCCTTACCTCTCACTCCGAACCACCCTGCCCATTTGCCAAATCTCTCCATTTCTCCAAACCAAAACAGAATAAATGCCCGCAGGCAGTTGTTTCAGGATATTCAACTCCTCATTCCAGTGATTGTCTGTAGACAGGTAGTTTTGGTGGAATACCGATTGGCCACTAATGTCGATAACTTGAACGCCAAGCTCCTGGTTTTTCAGATCATCAGCTTGTAATTCTAAATAAAATGAACCGGTTGTAGGGTTCGGGTAGAGCTGCATCGCTTCATTTTGTTTGGCTCCATTCACGACAATGACGGGAGAATATTCTATTGTTCCGTCAAAACCGGCAATGCGCAGGCGGTAATAGGACTTTACGCTAAACGCATTGTCATCGGGGAAGGTATAACGTTGTGTTTCAACGCTATTGCCATAGCTGGCGACAAAACCCACTTTCTCCCAATGTCGGCCATTGGTAGAACGCTGAATTTCATAATTATCTATGTCCACTTCATTGGCGGTAAGCCATTCCAGTTGTACCAATTGATTATCTATTCGTTTCCCATCAAAGGACAATAAATCCAGTGGTAGGGCTCCGCTTATTCCCTCTGGGCCTGGTGATCCACCACCGCCGCCACCAGAGAAGCTGCTGACAAAATATTCGGCATACATCAAGCCATTAAAGACGCCCTTGGTCCAGGTATCCAGGCTTGCCGTTTCTCCGTGATTATATTCGTGGTAACTGCCCCCGGCACCCAGCACGACCTCATCGAATGGATCAATACCATCGCCGGAAACCTTAAAGAAATACATGCTGGTATCGCCAGTCCATAGACCACCATTGGCCTCAATGCTAGCTTTTAGGTCGAGGGTATCCTGGCTACTGTAGTAGTAACGCACTTTTACCGGATTGGCCGGTTCATTTGGGGTATCCACATCCCAGTAGCGGCCAATGACAAACCAAGATTCAGTCTCTACATAATCGGCGGCACTTAGGTCGTAAGCATTGGAACTGCCATAATTGGCTGTAGTCAGGTTACGTACCATAAGATCAGCGCCCAGTGTGCCCAGGTCCTGGCCTTCTTTCTGAATGGAAAAAATCAGCCGATCACTACTTCCATCAAGCGAACAAGCGTAATAATGGGTCCAACCATCGGCGTCCGTAAATTCAGTATTGGCTATCAATTCGGCATTGGCTATCGACGGAATGGCTGGCGCATAGTTGGTACCATTGTATTCATACGCCCCCAGATCGGGCAGGCTATTAAAAGTTCGCGCATTCAGCTCAATATCCGTAGCTGGAATGCCCGCCAGGCTTCCCATATCTAATGCTGGTGAGCAGGATTGCAGGCTAAGATCGTACCCGGCTACATCAGCATAACGGGGGTCGGCATCCTGAATATTCGTGCCGGTTGCGCCTCCTTGTACAATGGCATCGGTAAGGGTGACGCCTCCACTTACAGCTGTTAATATTTCATTGCCGCCATCCCAAAGAATACTATTCCGGATAGTAGCATTAGCGCTTTCCAGATAAAGAGCATTGCCATTATTCCCACCAGCAGCGGTAGCATTATTACCACCAAAAGAAGCCTGAATGATGTCTAAGGTGGCCATCCCGCCATTATTGGCTGACGCGGCGATACCTCCACCTTGTAAGCTTGCATAATTTCCGGCGATAACAACATTCACCAAATTCAGTACTCCAGTTGTGCCGTCTGTCATCATACCGATTGCCCCTCCATTTAGAGCGTTATTGTTGAAAAACCGGCAATTGCTAACCGTCAAGGTTGCGGAACCACTCACTGGTGCAAATAAAAGGCCTCCACCAGCACCCTGTACTCCTTCAGCTTTACCGCCAGTGATATGCAGTCCATCCAAAATGACATTGTCTTGGCTTACATGCACCACATGGTAACTATTATCGGTGATCGTTCCGGGTACATTGATGTCACCGCTCAATATGGATTGATGATCTGCTGGACGGCGGGCACTCAATTCATTTTCGCCACCTTGGAAGCCGCCATAAAGTGAAGTTTGAGCTGGAATATCGAAGGATTGTGTCCGATCGGCACCTACCGTTGGCCGATAAATGCCGGCTGCAATCCATATTGAAGCGGCACTGCCACAGTTTTCGGCCAGAGCCAGGGCTGTCTGTAAATTGGTGAAGGCGTTTTCCCAACTGGTGCCATCATTATTACCTGCTGTAGCTGATTGGTCTACATAGATGATGCCGGAGCCATTACTTACCAATTCCACCTCGTCTATATCCGATCCGCAACTGCCATTGGTCACTTCCCATTGTAAGACATTCAATCCCGGAGCCAGTCCACTGATCGTTGTTGTTGGGGCGCTATTATCACCAAAGGTGCCGCTACCCGAAACTACGGTCCATTGTCCGGTGCCAAAAGCTGGAATGGTTGCCGCAAGTGTCGTTTGATTGCCACATACCAGCTGATCATCGCCTGCCAGAGCTGTGGGGATGGCATTCACAATTATATCAAAACTATAAGTCCGGCTATTACCGGCCAGGTCAAGTGCAGTATAAGTTACCGTAGTTACCCCAGGACCAAAGGCGTCGCCGGGCTGATAATTACTGGTCATTTGATCCAGCCCGCAGTTGTCGCTCACCTCGGGGGCCATCCAGTTGACGGTCGCCGGGCAGTTGCCATCTGTAATAGTGACATTAATGTCGCCGGGACCATTATAGATTAGCGGTTGTTCCATATCAGTAGCCGTTGTGATGTTGACGGCAGCGGTGGCGGTATTACCGGCATTATCTGTAACAGAAACCTGGTAAGTGCCGGCAGTAGCGGCCAGTGTATTTCCGGTAGTATTATTGGACCATTGCACAATATACGGCGATGCTCCGCCATTGATAATGACTTCGGCCATCCCATCTGCTGTACCTACACAACTCTCTTCTTCTATTTGTAGGGCCGATACGCTGAGGGCTCCCAACTGTATGGTAGCTTCATTGTCGGTGGTATTAAATTCTTCAGGATCGGCGTTGAGGATGCGTAAAACCAATGTGGTTGCCGCATCATAAACGCTGATGGAGCGGGTAAAGGATTCGAAATCATTTGCGGGAATGGTTACTGGTAGGCTTTGTAATAAAATCGTATCGCTAAAGTCATTGACATAGAAAATCTGAACATCTGCCTGGCAACTCAGGTCTCCCTCATTAAAGACATCAAATTGCACATCAATAATAGCTCCCACCTCAGGCGTGTCATCCGATACAGCCAGGTTGTCAAAAAATAGATTGGGGTATTGTCCAACCAGGATTGCCCGGGTAGCTTCGTTGTTGAGTTCATCGTTTTCTGCCACTTCGTCCAGCGCATCAATCTTGGCGCGAATGATGTGAATGCCCGGTATATTTGAAGACCAGCTACTCGGCATCGAGAGGGTATTAATGTCATCCTCGTTCAGGCCGATAGCGTCGACTACATCCTGTTCCACTTCATTTACTTCCCAGCTCAGTTTGAAGTTTTCACCAATGTTGCTCTCTCCGATGTTTTCATAGGTAATATCCATCGTGATGGCCTCTCCCACATCCGGATTGAGTTTTGAAGGAGCCAGGTATTGGGATAATATGCGGAGATCGGGCAGATCCTCACCAACAGTAACATTGACCGTCATCACATTATCCGCTTCATTACATTCGCTGTACACATTATCCGGGTCGACGGTCATTCGGACGCTATAGGTACCGATTTGTGTGAAAACGTATTCCGTTGGAGCATTAACGGTATAAGGGCAATAGCCAGTTTTTCCTACTGGATTCACCGTGCCAAAACCCCAATCCAACCAGCCGGTGATGCCCGGTCCGGAAATTTCAAATTTCACCTTCACTGATGAGGCGGTAAAATAGCCATCATTAAAAACGCCGACCTGAAAGGCAACAGGGCTATTAACTATCTGTCTTTTTTGCCAGAATTTTTGGGCAGTATAAGAACAATAGTTGCCCGGGTAAAGATCGTAAGTAAGTTGATTGATTTGGCTATTATTGGCCTCGCTGACTTCAGTGATCGTATTTGGAGCATCAGTCGTAATCCGGATATCAACACAGGCTGTCCCCGGCGAAGGCAAGGTGGCGCTGACCTCAGCAAAAGCACCAGGATTGATGCCACCGCTATGGGTTTGGTACACCGTATTGGCACCTATGGTAAAGGCCAACACCACGTCATCATTCACTGCTGCAGTACCGATATTGGAGGTCCGGGCAGTGACGGTAATCATGCCCGCATTGTGGGCATCCACGGGTGTCACCGTCAGCACTCCATCCATGCGTAGATCGGGCAGGCAAGGTATCAGGCTTACACCCAATGAGCCGGTATTGTTGTTTTCATTGAGTTCTGCAACAACGCCATTATCTGGTGCCGTTGGAATATCGGCGAAGACGTCAATACGATAGTTTCCGGTTTGTAAAAACTGGTGAGAAAGACTGCTATAGACATAATTTCCCGGTGCAATGTTGTTAATGGGCACGATATCTGAATATTCCACTACATCATCAGAAAGCCGGACGATGTGCCTTTCTACTTGAAATGCGCCTGTACCAACACCGCCAATGTTATTTAGCCGGATCGTAAAACCCTGTTCATTACATTGGTACTTCTGACCTCCTGAAGCGATATAACCTATCGTGATATCAGGCAATAATGGATTCACGGCAACAGATGTGGCACAGCCGTTATTTTGCTCACTACTTTCCACGATCACAAAATTGGCATCGGCTACAGCACTCAGCGTTGCGGTGCCAACATTATTAAACTGAATAGAATTGGCAAAATTATAGGTATAAGATTCACCGGGGTTGAGAGCCGGGATCAGCGCATCCGATGGTATGGGAGCTGCGTTTTGCCCGCTAACATCCAGCAAGGAACTGATGGTAGAAGGTGCACAACCATTATTGGTTACGGTAATGCTTCCTGTAGCAGATTCACCTACCAATACGGAATGGTCAGATAGCTGGAAAACACAATTCAAGTCTGGCTTACAAGGCCCGGGTTGAATCACAAAAGTGGCCGTAAAGGTTCCCGTGAGGGTGAAATCGGTGATTGATCCATTGACGTGATACAACCCCGGAGTTAGCGGCGGCTGAAAGGAACGGGCAAAGTGGCCCTCACTATTGGTGTAGGTGCTGAAACTTTGCCCAGTTTCCAACAGGGTAAATGTCACCGTCGCTCCGGCCACACTTGGGTCGCTCAATGGAACAGCAGTGCCGTCATAAATGGCGTCTCCGCTGATAGTAATATAGGAAGAACCGGCCTCCGATTCTTGGGGTGTTGCTGCTGCATCAATTGCAATTGTTCCCGGCAGGTTGTATTCCCCATTCACAAAGGGGCGGATTGCCTGATTGTTTAATTCATTGGGTTCATCAATCACATTGGTGAAATCGATAAAAACCTGCATCGGATTCCAACTAACTTCAGCAGGCGTGGTGATGGTCCAACTCACGGTGGTGTTGCTGTGTGCGGGCAGGTTAGGCACCGTGATATCCGGGTAAATTTGGGCATTGTATTGATTGACTAGCCGCACGACAAAATCGAGGGCATCAAAGTCAGAATCATTGTGAATCGTAGCCGATACATCCAGCGGTGTACCTGGGTCGGGATTATCATTGCTAAAGGTGATATCATTAGCGTAGATATAAATATCGGCGAAATCTACCACATTGGGCTCATCTACTGGTGTAAATGGCTGGCTGGCACAACCACTTCCGTCCTGAGCCAGAAAGGCAGTGTGATAATTTTGACTGGTATTCAAGCCTGTAACCTGGTAAAAATAGCGTTTGCCATCCGTTACATCGGTATCGGAAACATCCGTGGCGGTCATCACAAAAATCTGATCATCTTCCTCATTATAAGTGCCATTGTTGTTGTAATCCAATAACAACCGGGGGAAAGAAGCGCCTGGCAGGTCTCCATCTGCATCAAAATAATCGATTTCAAAATAAAAGGTCTGGTAGGGCGAGCCGGTTTGGGGTTCAACGGTGGATGTGGTATATCCTTCATTGCCGGTAAAAGCAAAATAAGGAGCTACGTTATTTACCGTAATGGTGGCGGTGGTTTGTTGGCTACACCCTGCAGCTGAAGTTGCCGTAACGGTATAACTCGTGGTTTCGGTAGGGCTTACGGTGATCACGGCCGTTGTTGCTCCGGTTGACCAAAGGTAAGTGTTGCCACCACTAGCAGTCAGCATAGTTGGCGTGCCTCCACAGATGGTCGTTGCATCCGGGCTGATCATTGGGATAGGCAATGCATTAACAGTTACTTCCACGGAGAGCACCTCCAGGCAAGTATTGGCTCCCGTTATCGTAACCTGATACGTACCACTTGCAAGAGTTGTAGCATTTTCAAGTACTGCATTTTGAAGGGAACTACTAAAACCATCCGGTCCTTCCCAGTTGTATGCTGTTCCCCCATCGGCAGTCAATTGTAAAGTTTCGCCAACACAAATTGGCGCATTACTACCGATACTTCCATTGACGGCATTGACGACGACTTCTACTGAAGTGATGTCCTGACAACCATTTTCATTAGTCACGGTCACGGTGTAAGTGCCTGCATGCATCATATCGGCATCAGCAATGTCAGGATTTGGATTGTTGCTACTAAACCCGGCAGGACCCTCCCAGGAATAATCGCTTCCTCCATTTGCCGAAAGGCTGATTGTGGTTCCTACACAAACCGGGCTATTACTAGAAGCACTGGCCGTTGGTGTTGCATTGACGACTACGGTGGTTTGAGCTATTGTTTCACAGCTATTTTCATTACTTACGGTAACGGTATAGATTCCACCAGCAGCCAGGCTTGCTTCGGTGATTGAAGGATTTTGACTGCCGCTATTAAAACCATTGGGCCCTTCCCAGCTATAACCTGTCCCTCCATTTGCCGAAAGGCTAATGGTGTTCCCGATACAAACAGGAGTATTACTGCTAATGGTGACCTGCGGCAAGGCATAACTTTCTACGGTAACGATCAGTTCATCATTGCTGGAATCGCTATCTCCGGCTAATTGGGTGACAACTTTGATCTCGTGATTACCTGCGAGAGATAGATCGAGGGTAGCTGTAAACGTATAATTGGCCGTTCCGCTGACAGGAACACTCAAAGCGCCGACATTTTCGGTGGCTATGAGTGAACCGTCGAGCCAAAGCATAAGAGGGAATCCAGTGGCTTCACTGGCGCCTTGATTCTGGATGGTAACCTGAACTGTGGCATTGCCATTGGCACAGGCATCCACCGGACTGATCAAAGCAAGGGGTAAAATGTCATCGGAGATAAGTAGGAACTCATCTGCTCCCAAGTCTGGAGTGCTCATATCCCGGGCTTCGCCGTCGATATCGTCAGTCACTTCAGCCAAAGGAGTTCCCGCTGCATTCAATGCCGCTTGTTGGAGATGTAAATCGGTATTTGAGTTGAATTGGGGTAATACACTTATAGAGTTGGCGTCTAATGCACTGGCAGCCTGCCATTCTGCAAGGTTGTAACGGAAGTTATTGCTCCAGATAGCCCAGATATCGCCATCTCCATGGAGATTGTTGTAGTCCATATCGTAGGTGCCGGCAGTGGAGAGATTCAAAACCAGCGCACCACCAGTACTGGCCAAAATGTTGTTTTTGATCTGGTAGTTGCCAGAGCTATACAGACTCAACGCAGCACTGTTGATGCTTTGTAGAGTGCTTATGTTAAGGATGCTGTTGTGGTAGATATCTACAAGGCTATTGTTGCCCTGAATACCAAAAGCATTAGCATTCAGGTGGCCTACCTGAATGAAATTATTGGCGATCAACGACCGATTGGTGGAAGACAAATTGCTAAATGAAATGCCGCTACCTGCTTGTGTGATGATATTTTTTAAAATGTCCACTTTGCCAGTGAGAGAGCTAATGGTGATACCATAACCGTAGCCATTGCCTGTAATTGTATTTTGGGCAATCAGGGCCGTCTGCCCATTAAAGACGGTTATTGCTAAAAAGTTGTTGGTATGACTGACACCAAAAGTATTGTCAGTTATGGTGCATAGATCAGCACCTGAGATGCGTAATGCCGTTTGTTGGTTGTCAAAATTATTGTCCTGGACGATCACCAAATCACTGGTTTGTCCAAAGGGCATTTCGTAATATATCCCATAACCACCTTGCATGAAGCTATTATTGAGTATTTGCAAGTTGTTGCAAATACTGGTGACCTGTAGGATAATTTTATAAGATGAGCTGGAAGCGGCAAAAGTGCTTTCCAGGAGATTGTTTTGAAAGGTGATATTGGGAGCATCCACCAATCGGATCAGCCCTGCATAAGAGAACCCGAGTGACTTGAAATGCAGGTGCTCAAAGGTGAAATTGGATACGCCATCTAATAGTAATACAAAGTTCTGGGAGAAGTCCGGTGCATATTGCCAGAGCACACTGTTCGCATCTAGCGATTGGGAGCGAAAGGTAATGGCATAGGTTCCATTACCTGGAAAGTCACCCATAGTTACCTGTTCATCATAAGTTCCGGGAAGAATTTCAAAGATTACAGCTCCCCCTGCACCACGGGATTGCAAGGCTTCGGTAGCTTCCGTAATGGTGCTAAAATCAGCTCCGCTACTACCAATGGTATAGGTGCCAATCAGAGCCGTTTTAACCTGCGCATCCAGCTCATTATTGGCTGGGTTTTCATCGCTTCCACCATTGGGGGTTACAGCCGAAAAATGTAAGTCGAAGATGCCACCACTCGAGAAGTCATAGGTGCCAACAGTGAAGTGTAGGCTATCCCCTATTGCAAGCGATCCTGTCCAGGAATAGGTAGTTTGGGGCATTAGATCCACGGCCCATTCAATGTCAAGCGAAGTAATGGTTTGTAAACCGAAATTGTATACTGCGATTTTTACCGGTTGGTTAGTCAATGCAACGGGAGAAAGTGGTCCGGTCAGGGCAGTCAGTGCCACGTCTACATTGTTGGGTTCAAATTCATCGGCACCGATATCAGGCGTGCTGGCATCACGGGTTTCACCATCAATGTCTTCGGTGATACCCGTGGCGGAAAGCGCTGCCCCGTCCAAACCTGCTGCCTGTGCATGCAAGTCGGTGGCCGAAACGAAAAAGGGATCAATACTAATGGCATTGGCGTCCTGGCCAGTAGTGTTTTGCCAATTGCTCAGATCGCTGATGGGGTTGTAATTCCTGTCTGCAAGGGAGCTGCCAGTAGTAAAGAGATCGTTGTAATCATAAGTGTGGTTGCCGTAATGGTCTATGACAGCATATCCACCTCCGTGATTAGCCCAGATATTATTGACAATGGTACAGCCACTGCCATATTCGATTTCCACTGCGGTTGCATTCGGATTTGTCGATCCAACGCGTACGCTGTTGTGGGCAATGAGTAGCCCCTGAGGCTCGTAAGCGCGGAGTCCCTTTAATAGGCCATTTCCCGTAAGGGAGATAAAATTATTGGCAACGATGGCCGTTCCTCCATTGGCTTGGGCATAATCCAGATAAAGAGCTGTGGTGTTTTGGTCACTTTCGTGAAAAATACGATTGCCTATTATTTGCAGGTCACCTTGTGAGCCACTTATATAAAGGCTGTTATGATCTCCTGTGGAGTGAATTACATTGTCATTGATTATTGGCGCTTCCAAATTGCTATAGAGGTCAATGCCACCCTCCGTATCATTAAAATTGTTAGCAATTAAAACAACGTCGCTACTGGTATTATTGGGACTAAAGTAGATGCCGCGATAGCCATATTGAAAACTGCAATTTTCTATGTGTAGCCCGTTTTTATGATTGGAAAAATCGCAATTGGAGTAGGGGGACTGGTTGTAAGCAACCAATTGGCATCCTGAAAAATTTAAGTATTCTGCTGAATAGCTTTCTACTACGTAGCTGTACTGTTCAGATGAAGAAAAGCTTAGGTTGCTAAATTGCAGAAATCCACAATCTTCCAAATAGATTACCGAACCGGAATAATGGATATTGACGGCGGCAGCATTTCCACTTTCTGATTGGAAAGCAACCGGGCTATCGGCATCTACGCCATTGATCGATCCACTAAAATAGAGTTGTTCTTCATAATTGCCATCCCTTACTTGAAAAAAGACATCATCGGCTACTCCAAGGGTATAAAGGGCAGTAATGGCCTCTTCAAAACTGTTGAAATCCGGTGTGGTGCCACCAATTGTATAATACCCAGCCATTGCAGGCATGGCATTTTCTACATGAATGATATCGTTGGCTAAAGTCAGCTGGGTGGCTCCACTGTTAATATCTGTGATGGAGATCAATAGGTCGTAGCTATTGCCAGCCATAAAGGTATAGTTGCCTATAATAATGGCCTCTGAACCGTTTTCTTGGATCAGGCCACTCCAGTTGTAGGTAGGTTGCGCCATGCCATTGACTGACCATTCGATGATAGCGGAAGTCAGGTCTTGGGAAGCCGTATTATTTAGGGAAATGATAATATCCTGGGCGTTAGGGGGTAAAGGCAATGTTGGATTAATCAGACTGATGCCTGCATCCAGTCCGATAACAGAGAACTCATCGGCTCCAATATCCGGGGAAGCGGTACGCATTTCGCCATCTATATCGGTGCTGATACCCAGACCGGGGAGTCCAGCTGCATTGAGGATAATTTGTGAAACGTGCAGATCAGTGGTGGAAACAAAAACCGGATCAACAGCTACGGAATGGTCGCCGAAGTTGGTACCACTCTGCCAGTTGGCCAGATCAGTATAATCTGAATAGTCGAGATTGGCTAGATTGCTACCCGTAGTATAAAGATCATTGTAATCGCAAAGACTCAGGCCACTGGCATCTCCATCCAAATAAATGGCATAAGCACCACCACTGGCTGCCAGGATGTTATTGGCAATGCGGCTATTATTGCCACTGGAATAGGCATATAAGGCTGCTGCATAGTTGTCAGTAGAGCTATTGAGTATGGAATTGTGAAGGACATCGGTATAGGAGTAACTATTTAAATAAATACCGTAATAACTAGAATTGCCACCCGTTTGCACAAAGTTGTTGGCGATAAGCCCGCGCTGGTTATTTTGACCTTGTAAGTCAGAAATATAGATGCCATACCCATCTGTTAAACCGATGATGCGGTTGCCTTGAACTGTAGCTGGCGTATAAGCATATAAATAGATGCCCTGGCCCCCGGAAAATCCGTTGGCATACGTCAGGGTGTTTTTCTCTATCATAGGAAAATCAGCAGAGACATAGATGCCATCCAGGCCATTGGCTTGTAGGTTAAGGATGTTGTCACTGATAGTCGTATTTGGGGCGTAATCCAGATAAATGGCATCAGTATAGTCACCAGTTGCATTGATGGTATTGCCTTGTATCAATCCTTCCTCTCCATCGTATACATAAATGCCATAACCTCCTTCATAGTCCAGATCAAGTTGATTGTTGCGGATGGAGGCCTGATTACATTCATAGCAATAAATCGAAGTAGCATAATCCTCATTCAAATCAAAATAGTTGTCTTCAATGATTGGAGCGGCTAATTCAGATAGATAAATTCCACTGCTTCCAATATCACTGAATGAACATTCTGTAATGCTCCACCCTGTGTTGTTGTTCCCACCACTGAGATAAATACCGGAGTCGTCTAAATGATAAAAAACACATTTCTCTATAACTATATCCGCGCAATCATAAGAGAAATATAGGCCATAATAGGTATTGTTAGGACTTCCGCTGATGCTGACACTTTCCAGGGTTATATGATCGCTATCATAAAAATTGGCTACATTGTAGTTGTTGGCATAAAAGCTAAGGTTTTTAAAACTAATGAAGCTGACATAATCCAGGTAAAGGGCCTCGCTTCCGCTCCCGTTAATGGATACATCAGTACTGTCGCCGCTTTCCGATTGAAAGGTGATGGTATTGCTGGCCGAAGCCCCGGTGATGCTTCCAGACAGGTACAGTTGCTCAGCGTAAACACCCGAGCGGATGTTAAATACCACTGGCCCGGCTACGCCATCATTGACCAGGGCATCCGTAGCATCGGTAATCGTAGCGTAATCTGGCGCTGGAGCAATGCCTCCAATAGTATAAGTGCCGGATAATTGAGCCATCAAACTGTGGGAAAAGAGCATGGCTAAAATGCTCAAGTGCAAGTATACGTTTCTCATAGGATTATAATTTGGACTTTGGATGCTAAGGTAGCTGTATCTCCTGCCTGAGACAATACGATGAATTACGTATATTGACGCCTCTTAGAGCTTCATGTTTGGAGGTCGGATTTTGTAGCGGAAAGTGATCCTTTGCAGATAAAAGGTTGGTCTCCAAACATGAATTTAGACTTGTAAAAAAAAACTCATTTCAACATGAATATCAAAACACTCATAACTTGCTGCATTATACTAGGATATGTGTCCAATGTAGCTTGTCAGGAAAAAGCCTTTGAACTAACGATCAATCTTTCCGTTGCCGAAGCCATGCAAAAATCTATGGTTGCTGATGGACGACTGTTTGTATTTTTGAACCAAAGCCCAGATAGAGAACCCAGAACCCAAACATGGCCAAGCAAGGGCAATTACATTTTTGCTAAAAACATGATTGGCTTTCCAGCGGATAAAGGCCTTAAGATAAAAGGATCAGAAGGCTGGAGTAAGACGCCGGAGTGGGCTTTTGAAAATATACCCGAAGGAGAATACTACATGCAAGTTCTCTGGGATCAGGATATGGCAGAATCCAGGATCAGTGCCCCCGGAAACTTGTACAGTGAGAAGAAAAAAATTACTGTAAACAAAGCCTCAACCGTGGATATCGCGCTGGAAAAAATCATTGGCCCGTATGAAGTTGTAAAACACGATTTGGTTAAAACGGTCAACTTTAAAAGCGATACTTTGTCAAAATGGTGGGGCAAACCGATTTACCTAAAGGCTTCCATTTTACTTCCGGCCAAATACGAAGACAACCCCGATCAAGCCTATCCTATCAGGTATAATGTAGCCGGATATGGCGGCAGGTATACTAGGATAAACCGGGTCGTCAATGACAAAGATTTTATGTCGTGGTGGCAGTCGGATCAGGCACCTCAGGTCATCAATGTGTTTCTGGATGGTGAAGGGCCTTTTGGGGATTGTTACCAAATGGATTCCGACAATAGTGGGCCTTATGGGTTTTCATTGATCCATGAATTGATTCCCCATATCGAGAAAAATTACCGAGGGACCAATACTTCCGAAACCCGGTTTGTAGATGGCTGTTCTACCGGTGGGTGGGTATCTTTGGGTTTACAGTTGTATTATCCGAATTTTTTTAATGGCGTTTTTTCCTATAGTCCTGACGCCATAGAATTTGAAGATTACCAACTGATTAATATTTATAAGGATAAGAATGCCTACATCAATGAATATGGCTATTTAAGACCCGTAATGAGATCGGTATTCGGAGAGCCAATGATGTCAGTGAAAGAATTTATTCAATATGAAAATGTGCTGGGAACTTCAAATACATACCTCAACTCCGGAGGGCAATTTAGTGCGCATACTGCACTTTACAGTACCAAAGGAGCAAATAATTTGCCTCAACCCCTTTTTGATCCGGTTAGTGGGGAAATCGACAATTCGGTAGCTGAAAGTTGGAAGAAATACGATTTTAAAATATATGCCGAAAAGCATTGGGAAACCCTAGGCCCAAAAATACAGGGCAAAATATTTATCTGGATGGGCGATATGGATCATTTTTACCTAAATCCCGCTACCAGGGTATTTGATGAATTCCTGAAAACAACTAAGAATCCAACGTCAGATGCAGAAATTGTTTTTTCTCCAATGGAAGGGCATTGTTCCCAATTTTCTCATCGCGTTGTGTTGGAACAAATTCAAAGCAGGTTGAAAAAATTGAAAAAATAGCCTTTATGCTGCGGATTTTATTCGTAGAAAATGCAATTCAGGGCTTGTTGGGAGGCTAAGGCGGGGGCAAGCTATTCGGGCAGCAAAGGATCCCTTTTTCGATGATATTTCGGGACTTTTCTTGTTCGTTTCGGCCGAGCCGAGATGAACATCAAATGCTTTTTGATGCTTTGGTATCAAGCCAATCCAGTCATCAATCTCGGTTCAAACGAATAGGGAAAAGCAAACGGTAAGGACATCCTAAATAATCCCCAGCTTCTTTCCTTTATCCACCGCCGAAACCTTATTGTGTACCTGCAACTTCCGGTATATGTTTTCGATGTGTTTGCGCACGGTTCCTTCGGAAATATGGAGATTTTCAGCCACTTGCCGGTAGCGTAGCCCACGGCTTATCTGATCCAGGATTTCGATTTCGCGGTCGCTAAGGTCGCTTGTTGTTGTTTTTGGAACAACTTCCGGCTGGCGGCGCAATAAGGCTATAGCTTTACGGGCAATAGCTGGCGACATAGGGGCTCCACCATGCATCACCTCCAGTAACGATCGATGTAATACTTCCGGTTTTTCATCCTTTAGCAGATACCCATCCGCACCAGCCAGGATAGCGTCGAAGATATGTTCCTCATCGTCAAAAACAGTGGCCATAACGATCTTTATCTGTGGATGCATAGCTTTGAGGCGGGCCGTGGTTTCAATGCCATTGAGGCGTGGCATTTTAATATCCATCAATATAATATGCGGCAATGTTGCCGCTTCCGCCAACTGATCCAGCAAGGCCTGTCCGTCTTCAGCATGGCCAGTCACCTTGAAATCTGGCGATAACTCCAGGTTTTCGCGTAACATTTTGGCTAGGCGCGGCAAGTCTTCTGCGATATGTACATGGTATAACATAAGACGAAAATAAGGGAATTTCGTTGCTCCACCAATACGATGAATATCGGATATTGATAAGTAGGTGTACTGATGTCTCGTTTTTATCTTTTGGGACAAGCGACCTTTCGAGGCATTAAAAAAGAACGCAGAGATATTGGAGCGACGGAGGCAATGGAAGAAAATTAGCGTTGTTTCACAGGAATGCTCACCAATATTGTAGTCCCCAATTCACTTGTCTCTAATTTACATTCACCCTGCATTTCCAGGGCGCGTTCCTGCATATTATGCAAACCATAACCGGTTGAGTGGGTGTGGGGATCAAAACCGGGACCCTGGTCTATAATGTTGAGTAGCAACTGGTTGTTTATTTGCCGAAAGGCGACGTCGATTTTACTATCTGGAGCATGTTTTAGCGCATTATGAATGGCTTCCTGGCCAATGCGGTATAAATTGAGCGTTCTACTTGGAGTGAGCGCCATATTAGCGATCGTCGGGTCATAAACAATGTGAATATCCGCATGATCAAAACGTCCAGAAAAATCTTGCAACCGTAGTGCCAGGCTTTCTATTGTATCGCCTTGGCCACGGATGGCCCAGATCGTTTCCCGTAGTTCCTCCATGGCCTGGCGGGCATTGTCGCCGATAGTGACCAAGGCCTGTTTTTCTCCTTCATCCTTTGTGCGGAAAGCCTTTTGGGCGAGGGCTGAACTGATGAGGGTCAATTCCGCCCCCAGGTTGTCGTGCAAATCCCGGGAAATACGTAGACGTTCCTGTTGCAACTCATTTTCTACTTCCTGCCGTACCAAGTTCTCCCGCAACTTAGCTTCCCGCAAAAGCTGGATTTGTCGTTGCTGCTGCTGCCGGAATACCAAAACAAAAATAATACCCAACAGCAGGAGGCCTATACTTACGAGAACTAGCAGGCTTGTACGCTGGCGTACCCGCAACTGTTCCCGGGTCAGCTCCTTTTCCCTTTTTTCAGATTCGTATTTTTCCTGCATTTCTGCAATCTGTGCGGAGCGTTCTTCATTAAAAAGGCTGTCTTTTAAGGCGTTAGATAGGTTTAACCAATTTAATGCAGCCAGATAACTGCCTACGGCTTCATTGGCATCAGCTAGCATCTGCATGGTATGGCGCTCCAAGTCCGTAAATTGCAGTGCACGACTTTCTACCAGACTTTCTTCAAAATAAGGGATGGCTTCCTGTGGCCGGTTGGCAGAATAAAGGACCTCACCCATATTATTGATGTTGATAGCTACACCCTGCCGGTCATTCATACGCCGACGAATATTAGTGGATTGTTGGAGGTAATCCAACGCATCATCGAGTCGTCCCTTTTCGACAGCTACGGAGCTCAGATTGTTGTACACATAAGAAAGACCAATACTATCATTAATTGCTTTGCGCAAGGTTACCACTATCCGAAAAATAGAGTCGGCTTGCTCCAACTTTCCTTGATCAAGCAAAATGCCACCCCGATTGTCAAGAGAAACCCCCTGGCAATAAGCATCATTTGCCTTCCCGCACAATTGATAGGCTCTATCCAAATATTCTAGTGCGCGATCCCATTCCTTTCTTTTTTTGAAAAAGACACCCATTTCATTATACACATTGCCCTGTCCGCCAGCATCATCAATAGATTCGTAGGTATTAACAGCCCTTTGGTAATATTGCAATGCTGCCTCATATTGTCCCTGTAGGAAACTGACGATGCCCAGGTTTTTTAGGGTGAGTGCTTCTTTCTTTTGCCAACCTCGGTCTTGGGTAATAGCCAGGGCCTGCTTGGCCAGTTGAGTAGCTTTTATAAAATCTGCACTGTACAGTTGATAAAATTGTGCATTGATCTGGTCCACCTGCTCCGCTTCCGGCAAGGTCGGTAAGTACCGAAAAAGAGAATCTGCTTCCGCTGAAATTTGGGAAAAGATTTGTTGGCAATTAACCAGCACACACATCAACACAAAACATCTGATGAGCATAGGATTATGCATTGTTCTACAGGTAAATATAAAAATTCGGCTGGCTATTGTTATAACACCCCGAGTTAAATTTGGGAAATTGTTTGGGATGTGCCTTTTTTTGACTTTTGGGCAAAAGTTTCACCAACCTTTTTTTGCTGAAAATATGTCTGTATTTTTTGTATTAATCACGCTGTATTTGTCGCTAAGTCGATGGCATTCCACTAAAATCTACCCCTTAAAACCTTCAACCATATCCCTCCGAAAGGCCACCACTTTTAAAAACCGTTCCACATCCCGGTCCCATTGAGCCCAGGCAGCTGATTTGTAATTCCAGCCGGTTTTCAGGCTGTCCAACAGCTGGGGAGGTACGCTATAAGCTGCTATTTCAAAGATGCGGCGGTAGTGCCAGGTATTCCAGTGGTAAGTATCGGTGCTGGCCAGCCATTGTTGAAAACCACGAATAAGCAATTGACTTAGGCGTTCGGGCCAGGGGCGTGGGCGCAGGCAGAGTAAATGATTGGCAAGACTATGTTCTTCCAGAAGAGGTCCGGATTGTTCTAGTTGTTCGATGATGATTTGGTTGAATGCGGTATCAGATAGTTCTTGCAGAAGTTGCTTTCCGCTAGAGTTTTGCCACTCGGCTTCCTTGCCTAGTTTTTGCCAGTAACGTAACAAGCCCTCTATCCAATCGTTATTATGGTGTAGAAGGGTTGCTTCCGTCAAAGCGGGAAGTAAGGCATTGCCCCAATGACCACGTGCAAAAAGCGAGGCAATCTGTTGAGGCTTTCGGTCCAGGCGTTCTTCCCACCAGGCAGGAGGAATGCGGCCCACCAGCTGTTGCAACCAATCGGCTTTCATCCCCCCTGCGCCACGCTTTGGACTGGGGCGAATGCCATCACGAAGGGTTGTTTCCGGCAATTCGGCAGGCACGTCAAATTCAACTTTTTTGTTGTCCCACCTCAAGATCTTTTGTATCTGATCCAGTAGCCGTTGCTGTAAAGCGGACCCTTTAATGGTTGCCAATAATAAGGCGGCTTTTTGCCGAACTTCTTTCCGGGAATCATCGAGACGGGCTTCCAGGAAGTCTTCATCACCAGGCGCAATATTGATTTCCAGGAGTGGGAGGAAGGCCATTTTATCGGCCACACTATCCTGATGCCAGGTGCGTTCCAGTAAAACAATAGCCAGTTGTGGATCAGTGTGGCGTAAGTAGCGTATGATGGCTGTGCGTTCTTCCCGATTGCTTGTTTCCCAATCGCTGATATTGGTATTTTCCCGGAGGGCCTGCCAGTCGGGATTTAAAGACAACAACCAATGTCCCCCTGCGCCAATAGTAGGTCGCACCAGGGCCCAGAATTCTGGGTCGCGCAAGGCACTATCGAAAATCGGGGGCAATGCTTCAGGAGGTAAACACTGGTTGTTTGCGCCAAGCAATCCCAAAAATTCCGGTAATGCCTGACGATACGGACCCGACAATATCAACTTCAGGTGGTGGCTGGAGGCAACATTACAACCTTGCTGCTCCCCCACATCGATCGGTTCAGGTAAAGGATCCTTCCAATCAGGAAGCGGAAATGCGGCTTTGTTAAATTGATTGTAAAGTGCGGCGGCTTCCAATAGGATAGTAGAAAAAGGAGCATCCGTATCAATGCCCTGATCTTCAAGCTGCTGCCTGGTAGATTCCGGAAGATGTGTGCGTTCAGCACCCAATAAGGCCAACTTGACTAGCTTTTCCCACATAATGGAATTTTGATTTGCAATTATACAAATATAAGTAACCTTCTTTGACAAATGCCGTAGTCACTTATGTGGGACGAAGCAAAATTCTTAACTTCCGGCCTCCAAACACAATCTTACTAAATCAAAAGGCATGGATAAAAAACTTGACCGGAGGACTTTTTTGCAAAATTCGGTACTTGCGAGTGCCGGCTTGGCTATTCCTGGGACGACTACGCCACAGCAACAGGCTGTTTTTAATAAAACGACCAACAAATCCAAGATCCGGATCGGGGTCATTGGCGTGGGCATGCGTGGACAAAGCCATGTTGATTTGGCGCTCAATCGCGATGACTGTGAGGTGACGGCCATTTGTGATATTGATCCGGAAATGATAGCCCGGACTAAAGAACTATTCACCAAAAAAGGGAAACCGCAGCCAAAAGTTTTTCAAAATGGAGAGCGAGGTTATTTAGAGATGCTGGCCGTTGAAGATATTGATGCCGTGCTGATTGCTACGCCCTGGCGCTGGCATACGGAAATGGCCGTCGCTTCGATGCAGGCGGGCAAATATACTGGCACAGAGGTGTGTGGCGCCTTTTCGCTGGACGAATGTTGGCAATTGGTTAACACCCATGAAAGTACGGGAACTCATCTCTTTTTTTTGGAAAATGTATGTTACCGCCGCGATGTAATGGCGGTGCTCAATATGGTCCGCCAGGGTTTGTTTGGTGAAATGATGCACCTGGAAGGAGGTTATCAGCACGACCTTCGTGGTGTGAAGTTTAATGATGGCAAAACACCCTATAATTCCGGCGTAGAATTTGGCGAAAAGGGTTTCAGTGAAGCAAAATGGCGAACTGGGCACTCGGTATATCGCAATGGGGATTTGTACCCAACTCACGGGGTCGGACCAGTAGCGCAGTATATCGACATCAACCGGGGCAACCGGTTTATGTACCTCACATCCATGGCCAGCAAAGCCCGGGGGTTACATAATTATATCGTTGAGCACGAAAAAGGCGGACCAAATCATCCTAATGCGCAGGTTGAATTTAAGCTGGGAGACAAAGTGACCACGATGATTAAAACCGCCAAAGAGGAGACAATCGTATTGCACCATGATACCAATTTGCCGCGCCCCTACTCTCTGGGATTCCGGGTACAGGGCACCAAAGGACTTTGGATGGTGGTGAACAAATCCATCCACTTGGAAGGAACGAGCCCGGGGCATAGTTGGGAAGATGCCCAACCCTACCTGGATAAATACGATCATCCGCTCTGGAAACGTCACGAACAACGCGCCGTCGGAGCTGGTCATGGTGGTATGGATTTTTTCCTGTTGCACGCTTTTGTGGAATCGGCGAAATTGAATATAGCGCCACCTTTTGATGTCTATGATGCGGCCAGTTGGCTGGCCATTACGCCACTGTCGGAGCAATCTATTGCGGCAGGTGGTGCACCAATAGCATTTCCTGACTTTACAAGGGGCAGGTGGATGAATCGTACCAATGAATTTGCACGAGGAGATGAATTTTAAACCATAGTTTAGGCTGTAGATATTCCTACTCAACACTTCTTTGTTGAATAATCACGGTGTAAATTGCTCGATTTAGTCTGCAGCCTTTATTTTTGCGCTATTCTAAAATTTAGATAATTTTTGTACTAAAAAAGAAATATAGTGAAGCCGACATTAATGATTCTTGCCGCTGGCATGGGAAGCCGTTACGGTGGTTTAAAACAGGTAGATGGCGTAGGTCCGTATGGAGAAGCCATCATTGAATATTCGATTTACGATGCAATCCGAGCAGGATTTGGCAAGGTAGTTTTTATTATCCGAAAGGATATCGAGGCGCCCTTTCGAGAAAAAATCGGTAACAAATTTGCAGATAAAATTGATGTACAATATGCTTTTCAAGAAATTGACAGCCCGGTAGAAGGTATTGATCATTGGCCTGCAGGCCGAACAAAACCTTGGGGTACCGGCCATGCTATGCTAGTGGCACGCGACTTGATACAAGAGCCGTTTGCAGTGATCAATGCTGATGATTATTATGGGCCCAGTGCTTTTGATGATATCGTTGGATTTCTCAAGAATGGGTGTAGCCCTGAAACGCATGCAATGCTTGGTTATGTATTGGTCAATACCTTGTCGGAACAAGGCCATGTAAACCGGGGTGTTTGCGAAATGGATGACCAGCACAATCTGACAGCCGTTAATGAGCGCCTTAAAGTTCATCGCAAAGGTGGTCAGGCTTTTTATGAAGAGGCTGGAAACCAGCATGCATTAGCGTTGGATGCGTTGGTATCCATGAATTTTTGGGGCTTTCATCCCACTATTTTCAAAGAAATACACAGCCAGTTTGTCGACTTTGTAAAAAAACGGGGCGAGGAGCCCAAATCAGAGTTTTTTATTCCACTTTTTGTAGATACCTTGATCAATTCTGGACAAATTAAAGTAAAGGTGATTCCTTGTGATGAAACCTGGTATGGGGTAACCTACAAAGAGGATAAAGAACAGGTAGAGGCGGCCTTTAGCAAGATGGTGGAGAAGGGGGTGTATCCGGCGCCGTTGTGGTAGAGATTAGGGCGATACCAACCACAGTTTGCCAAAAGCTGCGGCCTGCCTTGCCTTTGGGCTTCATGGCCTGTAAAAAGTGTTGATTTGATTATGGAAGATGCGGTACAAACATTTATGGGTAAGCTGAGGGGCAGCGTGGCTGGGGAAACATTTGTGAAGATGACCTTGAGTAAGGCTGGTGGAAAAGACCGGCAGTTAAAGAATGTGTATGTGCGTCCTGTGGACCTAAAAGGGATTCGGCAGCTGTCTTTTACCTTGCGGTATGCGACCCGTGATGAGGTCAAAAATTATCCTCCAGAAGAGGCATTTACCTGGATTAAACTTTGGCTGGGACAGGATTTTCTAAATGGCGATTTGTTTACTTTGCAAGAGGATGTTAGTATACAGTTTAATAAAAAACGCAAAGCGCGGTTGTTTAGTCGACCGGCTTCAATAACACAGCAACCTTCGCTTAGTCATGACCGCCCTAAGGAACGGCTCATTATTGGTGAAGAAAATCCTTACCTGCATGCCCTAGGCATTACTTCCAGTGAAGGGGAGGTTTTAAAAAGTGGCCAAAAGAAGTTCCGACAAATCAATAAATACATCGAAATTATTGATGATTTGTTGCGGCACCACAAACTTCCCCTACAGCCACGTATTGTAGATATGGGATCCGGCAAGGGCTACCTTACTTTTGCGCTTTTTGACCATTTGGCCAATCAGCTGGGCTTAAATCCCAATATTACCGGTATTGAACTACGGCCCAAACTCGTGGACTTTTGTAATGGACTGGCACAGGAATGTGGTTATAACAACCTTCGCTTTCTGGCCCAGGATATCAATGATTATCCCGCCGACCAGATCGATATGCTGATTGCCTTGCATGCTTGCGATATTGCTACAGATATTGCTATTGCTAAGGGCATTCAATCACAAGCTTCCGTGATTGTAGTAGCACCCTGCTGCCATAAACAGCTGCGCAAAGCTATGCATTGCTCCAATGAAATGCAAGCGGTACTGCAGCATGGTATTCTGGCTGAACGACAGGCAGAATTGCTCACCGATGGCATCCGCGCACTATTGCTGGAAGCCCACGGTTATACCACCAAAGTTTTTGAGTTCATCTCGACCGAACATACACCAAAAAATGTAATGATCGTTGCCACTAAAGGTAAGCCTAACATCGATGCTCTTGCGCAAATTGCTGCGATTAAGCAACAATTTGGTATTGAGTTTCATTATTTAGAACGCCTGCTAAGCCCAGTCGTTTGACGACTTTCATCGGGTGATGACGGAGGTGCTTTCTACGTTCAAAATAACCATAACAACCATGCAACAAAAAATAGCTCAAATCTCGCTGCTTATTGACGACTATGATAAAGCCATTCAATACTACACTCAAATACTACACTTCCAGCTACTCGAGGATACCGCTCTTTCCGATACCAAAAGATGGGTTTTGGTAGCCCCAAAAGGATCGGAGGGCTGTGCGTTATTGTTAGCCAAGGCTGCAAATGAAACCCAAAAAAGTCGCATCGGCAACCAAACTGGCGGCCGCGTTTTTCTCTTTTTGCATACCGATGATTTCTGGCGGGACTATAACAATTTAACAGCGCAAAAGGTGAAGATTGTACGCCAACCTTCCGAAGAAGAATATGGCACCGTAGCCGTATTTGAAGATTTGTATGGAAATCTGTGGGATTTGATAGAACGAAAATGACCTGCAATAGGTAGTAGCGAATGCCTCCTCGTCTCTTTTTAACCTGGTTTCATTTCTCCGTCAGGCGAAGCCATCGCGCGCTGAAAACTCTGTCATTTTTCCGCCACATATCCCCCTATCCAATCCATTATTTGCGCTAAGACTGGAATTCTAATATATTACACTCCCATGTCAAAGCGTTTTATCACGAAACAAATAAAGAAGTATGAAAAAGATAGCAACCATTATGATTTTCCTGGCAATGGCCGCCCTGACTTTTGCCCAGTCTAATACTAAAAGGGCCGCGCTAAATATTCAATTAGAACCGCTGGAGAGCGAGGTATATTTGTCGGAGATACAAACGATACCGCTGAAGGATGCGGCGCCCTTCCTGGCTTATTTTACCAAATGGGAAGGAGAAGAAGTCGTTGGTCTAAGCATTCGTTTTTCTAAGGATGGGGTAGACTGGACGCCCTGGGAAGCCATGCATCCCGATGCTCACCAGGAATCAAGAGACGAAAAAACGATCAGTGAATTGATGTTTGCCGATATTGCATACACTACTTTTCAGCTAAAGGCAGACCGTGCAGTACCTGGCCTGGAATGTCATTTTTATAATCCGGGCAAAAGTCGGGAAGAGATGCGCGAGAGTGACTCAGAAATAGTGGACAGCCGGTCCTGCCCTTGCCCGATTCCGGGCTTTTTTTCGCGAGAAGATTGGTGCCCTGATGGCGATTGTCCGGAGCATCCCGATCCAGCCTTTACCCAGGTCACACATTTGATTGTACACCATTCGGCAGGTTCCAATACGGCTTCCGACTGGGCTGCTGTGGTCCGTTCTATCTGGGATTTCCATGTCAATGGTAATGGGTGGTCCGATATCGGTTACAATTGGCTAGTGGCTCCTACAGGCAAAGTTTATCTTGGCCGTGGCAATAACATTATCGGTGCTCACTTTTGTGGTATGAATACCGGTACAATGGGCGTGTGTGTGATGGGTGATTTTACGGAAGTGGTCCCTACTGATGATGCCCAAACCAGCCTGGCTAACCTTCTGTCCTGGAAAGCCTGTAACGAAAATATCGACCCGCTCGGCATCTCTTACCACGCATCTTCTGGCGGAAATCTGATCAACATCGCAGGTCATCGCGATGGTTGCGCCACTCAATGCCCGGGCAATTCCTTCTATCCCCTGATGGACAACATCCGCGACCAGGTGTCTTACCGGATTATTGCCGGATGCAGTGGACTGCCTGGTGCTACTTCACTAACCGCCACACCAAGTGATATGGATGCCGTGCTCAATTGGACAGATAATACCGATGATGAAAGTGGATACCTGCTGGAAAGAGCTGAAGGCAGCACAACCGCTTTCGAACTATTGGTGACCCTCGATCCTAATATCACTACCTACAATGACCCCAACCTGGATTTTGATACGGACTATTATTATCGAATCAGAGCTTTTACAGACGCCGATACTTCTGCTTATAGCAATGTGGCACAAATCAGCTTTAATACTTCTGCCACCTCTAGTTTGTTCAACCAACAATCCGTACAGTTGTACCCTAATCCTGTTCAAAACCAACTGACCATTACCATCGAAAATACTGCCAGGGGCAGCTTAAGTGTTTCATTGGTGGATGTTGTGGGCCACCAGGTGGTACAACAGCAAAGTCATAATAAATATACCGAACAAACAACATTGAATATGGACCTGACAGAGCTGCCCGCAGGTATTTATTTGCTACGCTTGCGCATGGATGAAGAGGAAGGAGCCTTTCGAATTGTAAAACCGTAGCCTTCAAACATGCTCTAAAAAGGAATTAAAATTGGCCGGTACGAAGCATTTTCGTACCGGCCAAAATTTTGGCTGCTTATGTCGCAACGGAATCCAGTAATCACTTCATCCCGGATAAGAAAAGAACCTGGATTGACTTTGGAGAAAATCGAAATTGAAGTGAAATTTTTATTATCTTACTCAGGCAACCTCCCCCCCTATTTTTGCACCACTATTATAGAGATATAGGACAATAATTATCTAAACACTTTGACAACCCGTGATAATGATCTGATTAAAAACAGCTGCCTCTTGGTTATCGTACAGTCTTCAATTTATATGTTATCGAAGGCTATACACACCAGGAAATAGCAGCGCAATTGGACATCAGCAGCAATACCTCAAAATCCCAATTATTCAAAGCCAAAGCAATGCTTCGCAAGCAGTTGGAAAAAAGTATAATCAGTTAGTAGTCTGAATATGGATGAAAATTCACATAATGATCAGTTGGGATCTTTCTTTCGAAAGTCATTTGATAATTTGGGAGACGACTCTTCCCCTGGTGGATGGGATATTCCGAGTGATGCTGTTTGGGCAGGAATAGATCAGGGACTAACCAAGCCCACAGTCTTAACCAATAAGTGGCCGTGGCAGAAGTGGGCGCTGGTCGCCTGCCTGCTGATTGGTATTGTGTTAATTGGATTTCAGATCAACACCAATATTCAACTGAAAAAGCAACTTAGTGCACAATCCACACAAATTGAAATACTTCAGGGAAATTTAAATCAATTGCTGGCCGAAAAACAGCAGGAAGGCTCAACGCACCAACAAACAGTTGAAGAAGTAGAACCTAAGTATCCCACTCTTACGCAATATTCTAAATCAAATACTGTTACACCAGGTGCTATAAAAGAAAATAAAACTGCACCAACTGCTACGCCTCCGTTTTCCATTGAGAACACCACCATTATACCAAAGGTAACCTCAGATCCTCTTCCGTCAATGTCAATAGGCAGGATAGAACGGGATCAGAAAATAACTACAATACTACCTGCAAGCGATAGGAATATGGAGAAGGCCGGCATACCTGTTCTTTACCCCCGTCTTACCTCAGTTGCCCCCATGCATCCCAGAATCCATTTTGTACATTCACCGTTGCCAAAGTTCGTCCAGAATAGTGCTGGTGTTTTTTTCATAGGGGCCTATACATCGCCTAATTTATCTGGAAACACAGTATTTAAAAGAACACTGACTGAAACTACCTTTAAGGACCGAGAGTCGGCTCAATTGTCTGGAGAACATGGACTTGAACTCGGTGTCCAACTTACGAAACATTGGAGCATTCGATCGGGTATCAATTTTTACGCCATTAACCTGAAATCCCACCAGGTGTTTGATGTAGAATATAACCCGGAATATGAAATGCAGGTGAGTGACAAATTCTATAGCGAATATTCATTAACCATCCCCTCATCCTATGGTTCTTCCGATGTAGAAGTACAAGTCAAACGCTCAGCAGGTCAATCAATCCAAGCTGGTCGATCCGTGCCGTTTGAGTTTCGTTGTAAAAAGAAATTGAATTTTGTGAGCGTTCCGATGATAGCTGCCTACAAAATCGGCAATGGCCGTCTGAGCTTTAATGTCAAAGCCGGATTGGCGCTAAATCTACTCAGTACCAAAAGTTTTTCTATCCCTCATGTTAAAGTCAAACATCACGCCTTGAAATTTCATCAGATTAAGATACATCGAAGCTTTGATGAAACGCACAACCTGACAATGGATTATCTGCTTGGCCTGGGTATAGCCTATCAGATGAGTTTAGATTGGAGCCTGGCCTTAGAACCAACTTTCAGGAAAAATATCACGCCCATTATCAGCACCGACATTTTTAGAACCAATAACTATTCCATCGGCTTACACGTAGGCAATTACTTTTGGTTTTAAAAAATGATACTTCGTCTCTAAAAAACAAACCGGAATCAATGTCATTGATCCCGGCTTGTTTTATGCAAAAAATGCTACGTCTAATTTGTGGACAGAAATTTCTTAATCGTATCTTTCTTTTCTACAATACGCTTCGAACCAATAAAATATTTCTTTCCCTCTTTGGTAATAATGTGCAGTCCGGTACGGCCACAAAGGCTATGCGTTTCTTCATCCAACGCAAAGTGTACGCCCCAGCCTGACCATTCTGCCATTTCCGGGGTACGAATAAAACGACAATCCTGGATATCATCCCACTTAATGGTCCGTTTCCGGAAAAACTTGGGGAAATACCGAATCGTCAATCCTTTTTCGTCAACCTTGATAATCATTTTTAGTTTATGAAGATACCAGAATACCAAGCCAAAGGAAGTTAAGATCAATAAATATATCATTGATGGCAGTGTCTCCATTTCTGAAAACCCCAGCAGCCCACTAACCAAACGAGTCAGTGAGATTCCCATAAAAAACACAAGCAAAATGTAAACTTCCCAATACTTGAACTTCTGTTCCTCTTTAAATACTTTTCTAGTCATCACTTAATTTGTTTACATTGAGTTAACATTGAATTAATACAAAGTTAACAAATAAAAAGATGTTTTGATAGAGGTAATTTGGCCAAATTCGTAAAAAAAGTGATTTTTGGTATAAAACCGACATAAAACTGGCTTTAATGTGTTGATAGTTAATGTGTTGTGATCAATTACTTGGCGTGATAAATAAAAGTTAAGGTTTATGTAGAAGGCGTAAATCAGTAATTTCCAACAAGATCCACTCGGCTATGGGGCCAATTCTTTCCAGTTGATCTCCTATCAGACTTCGCCCTCTATAATGCGGATTCGGCACGCACATTAAGCCATTTATCCCACATTTTGAATATATTCCAATATTTAATATAATAAAAACTATCTAAATAAAGTTACATCCGAACAACCCATGCACTATATCGTTTATAGATTAATCCTACACAACAGCCTCAGTTTTTTTTCAATTGCGGACACGACAATTACATCCAATTCTTTCACATAAACCGATATTATGCGTTTTAGAGCTACTATTCTTTCCCTTCTGTTTTTCCTAAGCATAAGCGCCAATTTACACGCCCAATTTCCATGCATTGGAGGAACGACTATTTCTACCAGCGCAGCTAGCGACACTGTTGATCTCTGTCAGGACTTTGGCTCCTCAACTGTTAGTTTTGGGGTCAGTCTTGGTGCTTTACCATTTGGATACTTTGTGATCAACGAGACAGGAACCATCGTTTACATTGATACTGAAAATGACATTGACTTTTCCCTACTTGATGGCGAGGTTTTTCAGGTGTATGCCTTTAACTACACCGGGAGCATTATTGCCCAGGTAGGTGACCCTTACCCAGGCACACAGCTTGCCTCTGCCTGTTCTGCTATTACTGCAAATTTTATCACAGTTTCCGGCGATGCGCTTGATGGCGGCACCGTGAGAACGGAAGGCGGTGAAACAATGGCCTTTACCTGTCCCACAGATAGCCTCGCGGATATTGTCCACTTTGACAGTATGGATGTGAGTCCCGATGCGGCCTATACTTATATTGTCACCGATTCCAACAATATAATCCTGAGCATCCCGTCTGGAGATGCAGTTAACTTTGATACTGCTGCGATCGGTACCTGTCGGGTATGGGGCTTGGCCTATTCGGGCAACCTGACCGCTATGGTGGGGGATAACATCATGAGTACAGCCTTGTCTGACAATTGTTTTTCTCTTTCTGATAATTTTGTATCCATCATCAAGCAGGAACCTGAAGGAGGAACTGTCAGCACAGAAGATGGGGAAACAGAAATTGACATCTGTATCGGAGACGGGATTTCAGGAATAATAGCCTTTGATAGTATGGGTGTTTCCGGCAATTTCACCTATGTGGTTACCGATACCAATAATGTGATCCTTTCGATACCAGATGGCGATATCATTGATTTTGAAAATGCCGGCCCAGGAATATGTCGGGTATGGGGCTTGGCCTATACTGGCAATATTACAGCCGTGGCAGGGGACACCGCTTCTTCAGCAATGCTGACCGATGGTTGTTATGGCCTTTCTGATAATTTTGTTACGGTCAATCGTGAAGAAACAAATGGAGGTACCGTTAGCACTTCCGATGGTCAGACGGAATTATTTATATGTCTTGGCGATAGTGTAACTGATTCCATCTCCTTCGACAGTATGGGGGCGATTGGTAATTTTACCTTCATTGTTACCGATACCAATAATGTCATTCTGGCCATTCCAGATAGCAATATTGTTGATTTTGGAAATGCAAATGTCGGCATTTGTCGGCTCTGGGGCTTGGGTTATACCGGCGATCTGCTGGCTATGGTCGGTGATACGGTCACTGCCGCGGCCCTTTCTGATGGTTGTTACGCCCTCTCTCAAAACTTCGTCACTGTCAATCGAGGTATCCTCGAAGGAGGTACCGTCAGTACTGAAGACGGAGCAACAGAAGTATTCACCTGTCCTGGCGATGGTAATGCCGATATTATCCGTTTTGATAGTAGCGGCGTTTCCGCGGAGAGCTTTACCTACCTTATCACTGATTCCAGTAATGTTATCCTGGCCATTCCAACCGCTGATATGGCCGATTTTGATGATGCTGGTTTTGGGGTCTGTCATGTTTGGGGACTCGCATATTCCGGGAATCTTACCGCTGCAGTAGGGGATACGATCTCCACAGCAAGTCTTTCCGACGGTTGTTTTGACCTTTCCGACAATTTTATCACGGTCAATCGTGAACAGCCAGAGGGAGGTATGGTACAAACAGAAAGCGGACAAACAGAAGTATTTACCTGTCCTGGCGACGGTAATGCAGACCTGGTCATCTTTGACCGTATAGGAGCAAGCATTAGCGAATATGCCTTTATTATAACCGATACCAACAATGTCATTCTGGCCTTACCAGAATTGGAAATGTATGACTTTGACTCTTCTGGTGTTGGCGTTTGCCGTGTTTGGGGTGTTGCTTATACCGGTAATCTCACGGCCATGGTGGGTGATGATATCACTGTGGTAAATCCATCTGATGCCTGTTTCGACCTATCCGATAATTTTATTTCCGTATTCCGTGAACAACCCATTGGTGGTACCGTAAGTACGGAAGCCGGAGAGACCGAACTTTTCATTTGCGTAGGTGACGGCACTCCCGATACGATCCGTTTCGATAGTATGGGGGTAACCGGTAATTTTACCTATGTGGTCACCGATACCAATAATGTGATCCTGTCCTTACCTACTTCGGACGTAGTCGACTTTGATGCTGCCGGAACGGGCATTTGTCGTCTCTGGGGCTTGGCCTATACTGGCAATCTCACAGCAGCAGTAGGTGATACTGCGTCCCTGGTAGATTTGTCAGACGACTGCTTTGTGCTTTCTGATAATTTTGTCACGGTCAACCGCGATGAAGTAAGTGGCGGGATGGTAATGACGGAAGATGGCGCAACAGAAGTATTTGCCTGTATTGGTGATGGAAACCCGGATATTGTTCACTTTGATAGCAGCGATGTATCCGGTCCGAATTTTACCTATGTAGTGACTGATACCAATAATGTCATTTTATCCTTTCCTGAAGCCGATTCGCTCGACTTTGAACCGGCAGGAATTGGCGTCTGTCGCGTTTGGGGACTTGCTTATTCTGATAGCCTGTTGGCGATGGTGGGTGATACCGCTTCACTGGCAGACCTGGCGCTAGGATGTTTTGACCTTTCCAATAACTACATCACCGTCACTCGTGGCGTAATCGATGGCGGAGCGGTCATTACTGAAGATAGTATGACTGTCGCTTATACCTGTCCGGGTGACAGCCTTGCCGATATCATTTATTTTGACAGTATTGGTGTAGTAGGTCCCAACTTCATTTATGTTGTGACCGATACCAATAATGTGATCCTGAATGTTTCCTCTGTTGATTCAATCGATTTTGAAGGAGCTGGCGTAGGTATTTGCCGCGTTTGGGGACTGTCTTACACCGGTAATCTGACGGCGATGATAGGAGATACTGCCGATCTTATAACGCTCTCCGATGGTTGTTTTGATCTATCTAATGACTTTGTTACCGTTTACCGTGAAGTGCCAGAAGGAGGCACCGTAAGCACAGAATCAGGATCAACTCAATTGTCTTTCTGTGTAGGTGATGGTATTGCTGATATCGTGCGTTTTGACAGTGCTGGTGTAGGCAATAGTTTATTTACCTATGTAGTGACCAATGCCAACAATATTATCCTATCCATACCAGGTTCGGATATGGTAGATTTTGAAAATGCTGGCGGAGGTACCTGCCGTGTTTGGGGATTGGCTTATACCGGCAACCTGACCGCCACGGTCGGCGACAATGCTGGTACAGCCACACTTACTGATGCTTGTTTTGATCTTTCAGAAAACTTTATCACCGTCATCCGTATCGCTGTGAGTGGCGGTAGTGTCAGCACCGAAGATGACGAAACAGTGGTTTACACCTGTCCGGGCGATAGCATTGCTGATGTTATTTACTTTGATAGCCTTGGTGCTGTAGGGGATAGTTTTACCTACGTGATTACAGATAATAATAATGTCATTCTCAATATTACGACTGCTGATTCCGTCGACTTTGAAGGTGCTGGTATCGGTATCTGCCGGGTATGGGGACTGGGTTACCTGGGCAACCTGACGGCCATGGTTGGCGATACGGCATCTGCCATCGCATTATCTGATAGTTGTTATGCCCTTTCCGGCAATTTTATTACCATCAATCGCGATGAACCTGACGGTGGTATGGTTACCACTCAGTCTGGGGACACCATTTCTACGGTTTGTTTTACCAATGGCGGGCAAAATACACTTCAATTTGACAGCATTGGCGTAAGCAATAGCAGATATACCTATGTGGTGACGGATTCCAATAATGTGATCGTAAAAATACCGGATACGGACCTGATTGATTTTGACGGAACCGGAGAGGCGGACAGCTGGGTCTGGGGATTTGCTTATACCGGCAATATCACGGCCATGGTCGGTGATACACTTACGCTGGTTGATTTATCCGATGAGTGTTATGATTTGTCTGACAATTTTGTAATCGTCTCGAAAGAACAAGTGGATGGAGGCATGGTTATGACTGAGGATGGCGAATCTGTCGTTTATACCTGTCCAGGTGATGGCGAAGCCGATATCGTACGTTTTGATACCACCGGATTTTTTGGCGACAGCTTTACTTATCTGATTACCGATACTAATTTTGTTATCCTTTCCGTACCTGATTCGGATATGCAGGACTTTGAAGGTGCCGGGGAAGGCGTTTGCCTGGTTTGGGGTCTTGGGTATACCGGAACCCTGACAGCCATGGTTGGTGATACGGCTTCATTGATCGATTTGACCGATCAATGCTTTGATTTGTCCAGTACCTATATCACGGTTTACCGCGAAGTACCGGAGGGAGGTATGGTGATGACAGCATCCGGTGCCATTTCCGTTTCCGTGACAGTAGGAGACAGCATTCCCGATCTTATCTTCTTTGATAGTACCGGCGTGAGCAATAGCCTGTATACCTATGTAATTACCGATGAAAATAATGCCATCCTATCCGTACCCGATGGGGATGCTGCCGACTTTGAACTTGCCGGCGCGGGTATCTGCCACGTATGGGGATTGGCTTATACTGGAACCCTTTCCGCGATCATTGGCGAGGTCATTGATTCAATTGCCTTGAGTGATGCTTGTTTCGACTTGTCTGACAACTTCATTACCGTGGAACGTACCTTGGCTGCTCCTCAACCGGCACCAGGTTTGCCAGATGTAGCAAATTATCTGCCGGAAGTAGTCATCAGTGCATGGCCAAATCCAGTATCCGATGTGCTGCATTTGCAAATTATTACACCGGAACCAATTGACCTCCAGGATAACCAATCAGCATCAACAGGTCTACTACAAATCCTGGATATCAATGGACAGGTGGTGCTTAGCCGACAAGTGGTACCCAATTCAGAAATTGACTTGGATATTACTCACCTAGTAGCAGGTAGCTACTGGTTGCGTTATCGTTCACCTGGAAATGTACAGAGTCTGAATTTCGTAAAACAATAGCACGATAGAGAGTCACGAAGCGGGAATGTTTATCATATCCGCTTCGTGGACTTTGTTGTTCTTTAGAGTTGTTGAGCAGGGTATTAATGGTCGAGGGAATGGAAGTTTTTCATTTTAATCACATCTACGCCCTGCGAAACAACTCTTTTTTATATAAACTTTTAATCCTAACCAAAGCTCATGTTGTTTTAGAGTTTATCACTCCTATTAATAGATCAGATAAACAGCAACACATGGGCAAAGTATTCCCGTCATTAGACCAGCGTTGGCGCGACTGGATTGGGCAGCAACATTTGTTTTTTGTCAGCACTGCACCGCTATCCGGAGAGGGCCTAATCAATTGTTCTCCCAAAGGGCTGGACTCTTTCCGCATTATAGATGAACATACCGTTGCCTATCTTGACCTCACTGGTAGTGGCATAGAAACCATCGCACACCTAAGAGAAAATCGCCGCATCAGCATTATGTTTTGTGCCTTTGAGGGGCCACCAAAAATCTTGCGCCTTTACGGACAAGGCACGGTTTTAGAAAAGGGCACTTCGGGCTATCAAGAGTTACGTCCGTTCTTCCCCGATTTCCGTGGGGAACGCTCCATCATAAAAATTGAGGTGCAAAGAATTCAAGATTCCTGTGGATATGCCGTACCCGAATACGAGTATAAGGGAGAGCGGGATGTCCTGTTGAAATGGGTGGATAATAAAGGTGATGCAGGAGTTGAAGCTTATATCAAGGAACGCAATAGCGTGAGTTTGGATGGACTGCCTGGTATTTTGTAGTTACCAAAAAACGCTACGCATGCAGTGAGAAAAGCTGGCTTTCAGCGCTTTTGGGGCAACCAAATGAATTTGGTTAGTACGAAGTCTCGTATCGGCCAAAATTTTTGGCGACAAATAACCTACCTCTCTGTCAACTAAAGCTTCTGCCCTCTTAGAACTATTCGCCTACAACTCCACGGATATTCCAATTCACACTCTCTCCCGTACGGTTGATGTAGGTAATCCAGTCGTTATCCGAATCGGAAAACAGCCAGTCGCCATTGGTTTTATTTGGCCCGGCATCACAGCCGATGGATTGTTGTGTCACGTCATGTTTCAGGCTGATGCTGATCCAAAGATCATCCCCTGTAATGTCGATGGGGGTACCGAGAATGTGATCAGTCCACTCCCCTGTTTTCATGCCTGGTAATACATTGGCGCTGTACAACAAAGCACCAGGGGCATCAGCTGTGCCAGCGTCATAAATTTTGAGGTTGGCCGCTGCTGGCGTCAAACCCATGAAGAAGCGTACTGCCGTCAGTTGTTTACCCAGGTAAGGTGTCGTTTGTGTACTGGTAAAACGAACCGCAGCTTCGTGATTACCTGCTTCTAGTAATGGCCCGGTCTGATTGGGGCCGTCATATTGAAGGATATTGTCCACCTCTTGTGGTGTTTCGTCATCTTTTTGGCAGGCCGAAAAGGTAAATAGTGCGAGCGCGAGAAAAAAGAGTGCATTTTTCATATTCAGATTGTTTTGGTTTGTATTAGAGTTGGCTCGCAAGGGGGCTCTATACGCGACAACTCTATTTAAAACGCCTGAAGATAAAAAATGGTGACAGGTGGAGGTATTAAAATCGTGTTAAAGCTTGTTAAAAGGGACAATTGATTAATAATCTCTTTTCAAGGCTACAAGAAATCAAACATGCTCTAAAAAAGAAAGGTCCTAATTCCCATCATCATCAATCTCCTCATCCTCCTCTTCATCATCACTAGTATCAATGGGTCGATCAGTTGGTGGGCGGAGATCATAGGAGATGTCCATATCATTGAGTACGGCATCCAGGATAAGATCGGTGCCGGGGGTATAGCCTTCTCTCAGGTTATGGCCGAAAAGTTTACCGATGGTACCCCAGTAGGAGGCGGTAAAGCCATTACGCAGGTCTTTAATCAGAAAATACATGGGCGTATCCAGTTCCTTTTCGATCATCTTGATGAGGATCGTGCCCTGAGTTTTGGTCAGTTTCTTTAAGGGATCGGAGAATTGATCCTTAAGGTCTTTCTGAAGTTTTTTGATATATTTTTTACGAGCTCTTTTTTTCATGTGGTTGGTCGCATAATCTACTTCTCTGAAAATGCGAATTGCTTCCACAGCATAGGGATAAACCTTAGCAGCATAGCGGCGGTACCGACGATAGCGGCGGTATTCCTCATCATCTTCAAAGGTTCGTAAGGAAGAAACCGAAACCCCTTCCAGGCTGGCGAGAATGAGTGTATCACCACAGTCATCAATGGTATAAGGCATTTTCTCTCCATTGACGAAAGTATATTCTTCCTGTGCCGTCAATTGTAAGGCCGACAACAACAAAACCCCAATTACAATAATCCTACTCATCCTATACTTTTTTTTCTTAGATAAAATTTGCATTCCAAATTTGTTGGAACACATCTTTTTTCAAAGAAGGTTATTTTGCTCAAATTTCTAACTATTTTCTTTAATAAACCACCTTAAGTTGGGTAGTTCGAAAAAAAACTGTCAATCATTAACACAATTATTCTCTTTAAAACGATATAAGCGGAGCTACCATTGCAACTCCGCTTATTTAGACGCACTTTTAGCATAAAATTAACGCTCTCGGCGAAATTTTTCCTGAAATTTATGATAAAGCACCTTTTGTTTATTGTTCAGATCGATTTCGCGGCCCTGAATAAAAGCGTGTATGACCTCAGCACTGCGCATATCCAATACATCGCCTTGACTGATAAACAGAATAGCATCCTTACCTACTTCCAGGGAGCCTGCACGATCATCAATTCCAAGGATTTTGGCTGTATTAAGGGTCAGTGCACTGATGGCTGCTTCATAATCGAGTCCATAACCTACGGCTTGTCCTGCCTGAAAAGCCAGGTTGCGGTATTGCCAAAATCCCTCATGCCCAATGCAATACAAAATGCCTGCTTCCTGTAATAATTTGGGTGTTTTAAAGGGTAAATCCACATCATCATCCGGTAGCCCTGGCAAACTTTGCGTAGAGCGCAGAATGACCGCTACATTATTTTCCTTCAATAAACCGGGAATGCGCCAGGCATCCTCTCCACCAACGATAACCAGGGAAATGGCATGCTGTTTAGCCAGCAAGACCGCCTGAGTGATGGCCTCTACACTATTGGCCTGAACATATAATTTCTTGCTTCCATTAAACAAACCGCAAGCCGCTTCCAATTTCAGGTTTTCGGCTTTGGCTGTTGTCTGCTGACAATACCCCTTTGCGTCTGCGAAATAAGTGGCAATTTCCAGCATTTGGTCATCGTATGCTTCATTTTTCTGGTAGGTACCCCGCCGCCAGGAGTATGACTGCTTGGCCGGCAGCCGGAGATACAAGCCTTCATCAGCTTTGTAGGCTGCATCTTCCCAATTCCAGGCATCGAGTTGTACGATGGAGGATTGGCCACTGATCAGCCCTCCCTCAGGAGCTATTTGGGCCAACAATACGCCCATGCTTCGTATGGTAGGAATCACCTGGGAGTCGGTATTGTAAGCAATGATTGACCGGACATTGGGGTTCAAACTACCGGTTTCGTCGTTATCCCGAGTAGCCCGAACTGCACCGATTTCAATCAGTCCCAATTGTGTGTTCGGCGCAATCAGCCCGGGATAAACATGTTTGCCCTCCGCCTGAATGACCCGATATTTATCCAGCGCTTGTTGGTTGTAGGCCTCCACGACAGTCAGTTTGCCTCCTTCAAAACCGATCAGGCTATTTTGAATTACCTGCCCGTTACCTAGATGTGCAGTAGCCCCCACTATAGCTATCGGCTCGGCCTGGTTCGCCGCAGGAATAGGAGATTGCGCCCACAAAAAACCTCCTGCCAAAAGCAGCAGGCAAAAAATAAGGCTATATTTTAGGTTGATTTTCATTTTCTAAGTTTTTCATTTTTTGACAAGAAAAAATCCTGTTAACCCTCTCTCTCACTCTTCCCTCTCCAAGTCATCACAATGATATTCCCGATACTGACTCCTACCTCTGGCAGGTTGCATTTTACCTCCTTCCTTTTTCACAGCCAACATTTTCTGGACCAATCGGGCTCGTTCTTTTTGAACGGCTTGCCGCAATTGTATATCCTGGTCCCGATCAAAAAATAAGATGCCATCAACAAAGGTTTTATCCGCTTTTGCGTAAACGGAAAGTGGATGATCCGACCATAAGACGATATCCGCATCTTTGCCAACCTTAATGCTACCTACCTGTTGGTCGATGTGCAACAATTTTGCTGGATTGAGGGTCACAAATTTCAGCGCATCTTCCTCGGAAACGCCCCCAAAGAGCACGGCTTTTGCGGCTTCCTGGTTGAGTCGACGGGCCATTTCAGCATCATCACTATTGACAGCAACAGTGACACCTTGTTCATGCATCAGCGCACTATTGTAGGGAATGGCTTCTATTACTTCAAATTTATAAGCCCACCAGTCGGCAAAGGTCGACCCACCAGCGCCATGGGCAGCCATCTTGTCGGCGACCTTGTAACCTTCCAGAATGTGTGTAAAAGTGTTGACCCGGAAGCCAAAACGCTCGGCAACCTTCATCAGCATATTGATCTCTCCCTGCTGGTAGGAATGACAAGTGATAAACCGTTTGCCTTCGATAATTTCCAGGATGGTTTCTAAGTCCAGATCCCGGCGATAGGGCTTGCCCGAATTGCGCAGTTTTCCGTATTCCCGGGCACGGGTAAAATGATCCACATAGACCTGTTCAACACCCATTCTCGTTTGTGGAAACCGGATGTTGTAGTCATTATTCCTGTTGGATTGTTTTACATTTTCGCCCAAGGCAAATTTGATAAACCCATCAGCATTGGCAACCTTCATCTCCTCGGGTGCAAAACCCCAGCGCAATTTTATAAGGCCAGATTGCCCACCAATGGGATTGGAAGAACCATGCAGAACCTGACTGGTTGTTACCCCTCCTGACAATTGTCGGTAGATGTTGATGTCTTCCGAATTGATGACATCACCAATGCGTACCTCCGCCGAGCTGGCCTGCGTACCTTCATTGATGCCTCGACTTGCCGCAATGTGTGTATGCTCGTCAATAATGCCTGCCGTAAGGTGTTTGCCTGTACCGTCAATAATGGTGGCACTACGATCGCTGAGCCGCGGTCCGATTTCGGCAATTTTACCGTTGCGGACCAGGATATCGGTGTTTTCGAGCTTCCCTTCCGCCTCATTCGTCCATACGGTTGCATTGCGAATCAGGTAAGTTGTTGCCTGCGGCCGGTTTTCCCAGCCAAAAGCCGTAAATGGATAGGTCACCACGCCGAGATTATCAATTGATTCGTCCTTTTTATCCTCTCTTTTCTTTTTGTCGGCGTCAGGTGGCCCTTGATAAGTCGCTGACCAATTGACCCAATTACCTTCAATATCCTGACCACGGCCCGACCAGTTTTTGCCCGTTGCCGTTCCGGATAACCGAATCCGTTTGCCTTCTTTCTCCGTGGAAAACACCAGCGTCAGGATCCCCTTATCGTAGGTGTGTTTCACGCTAAGGGTTGTCGTATCCTGATGGGCTAATTTCATTTCCTGCTCACCGGCTTTACCACTTACGTGAAGGGTGAAGGATTGATTGCCGACCCTCAAAGCATATTTACCCAATAAATCGGGCGCATCGAGATCCTTGAGTTCAAATGGCTTCCCACCAATCCAATTTTGATAAATTTTGCTTTCTTTGGCAAAGACCGGCCCATCTGTTATGATAAAATTGGCCACCTTACCGGTTTCCAGGCTACCCAACTGATCAGACAGGTTAAGCAATTGAGCTGGAGTCTCCGTCAGTGCTTTCAGGGCTGCTTCTTCACTCAGACCATATTTTATCGCTTTACGCAAATGTTCCATAAACTGGTCTTTTTTTTCCAATTCGTGGGTGGTCAAGGCAAATTTGATACCGGCTTCCGCCAATCTGGCAGGGTTTGTAGGCGCCAATTCCCAATGTTTCATCTGGGCCAGCGTCACCTGTAGCGCATCAAAAGGAGCTTCTACATCATAAGCTTCTGGAAAATCAAGTGGCAAAATGAGTGTTGCTCCCGTAGCTTTGATTTCATTCAGGCGTTGGTATTCATCGCCACTACCCATAATGATGTAGTCTTTCCCAAATTCTTTAGCCAATTTGGCGGCACGTAATACCTCCAGGCGGTCGCCGACCTCAATGATTTGTGGTAGAGACTGCACGGCATTCCAGGCTTCCAATGAAAGGTTAGTTTCCCCTTTTTGTTGGGCATACCATTGCCCGTCGTAGTAGGTTTGGCGCAATAGCGCTATTATTCCCATTAGCGAACTAGGGTAGGCCTGGGTAGATTTGCCCTTGTTGAAAGACAAATGATGAGCCCCGGTTTCACTGAGCATCATTTCATGGGGTCTTTCCTTCCCCAAAAGCACTGCGGCTGAAGTTCCCCGGGAAATGCCATCCATTTGATGGGTCAACACACATCCAAATCCTAGTTTGCGATAAGTTGCGGCACTTTTATCGTCTGGTTTAAAGTCTTCAGCTGCCCGATATTCCGGTTTTAGTGCTTCATTCCAGGCAAAGGCTCCTTCTTTATTAGAAAGCATTTGCGGTTTCTTTTCCGATTCTTTGCCCACCGCTTTGGCCTCCGGCAGCCCATAATTGGTATAGAGGTCGATAAAGGAGGGATAAAGATGCTTTCCTTTAAGGTCGGTCACAATAGCCCCCTTGGGAATAAAGACGTTTTTGCCCACCGCTTCAATTTTTCCGTTGTGGATAACCAACGTAGCTCCTTCCTGACTTTGATTGTAGTGGGTGTGGATGGTTGCATTAGTAAAAACATACCACCCCTCCCGCTCATCATACACACCATTTCGGGGAAAGGTTTGCTGGGCAAAGAGCTGGCCGGAAGTAACCAGGAGCATCAGGCCGGCGAGTATAAATCTTATTGTCTTTTTCATACTGGCTTTACGTTTATTGCTACAATTTCTTCCTTAAAAACTCAAGGGCTTTGGCATTAGCATCTTTGGCATCCTGTTCTACATATCGCGGACTGCTCGGATTGGCAAAAGCATGATCGGCATCATAGGAATATACGGTCAGCTTTTTATTAGCCGTTTTACACATTGTTTTAAAATCATCGACAACCTTAGGGGTAATCCATTCATCTTTTGCAGCAAAAATGCCTAGTACATCAGCTTCCAATGGCCCGAGGTCGGCGGCACTCTCTACCGGCATACCATAATATAGGACACAACCGGCACCCTGATTGCCTGCCATAATGGAAGCCTTGAGCGACCAGCCGCCACCAAAACACCAGCCAATCGTTGCTATTTTGGCCGCCGATCCTGCCTGTCCCATCGCTCCCTGAATGATCGACCTGGACCTTTCCGGACTAGCAGATTGCATATACTCGCCAGCTTTTTCGCGGGTAGTCGCTACTTTGCCGTCATATAGGTCAAGCGCCATTACCATGACATCTCCCAGGCTATCAAAAAGGGTCTCGGCCTCCCGCTTGATGTGATCGTTTAGGCCCCACCATTCGTGGATAACAAAAAGTACTTTATTGGTGCTATGTTGGGGGGCAATCACATAAGCTTCTGATTCTTTTCCGTCAGAGGTGGGGAAAGAGATCATTTGCCCCTTGCCATTAAATGTGGTCGTGACAGGTTCTTCATGGGCCTCCTGAAATTCTTTGTCCTCAGAAAATTCTGCCATGCCCTCCTTTTCGCCTTCTTCGGCATCTTGGTTGGAGGATGCATTGGGATTGTTACAGGCCATTAAAAATAAAGCTAGAAACAATAAACTATAGTTCAGATACTTTAACATTGGATTGTGATTGTGAGTGTGATGAAAATATTCCTTTACTTTGCATTTTTCTTTTAGGGCTAACCAAAATACACAATGTCGACCAAAAATTTGACCACCATCGATTATAAAAGCGGAAAATTATCCAATAATATCCTGCTTGATCTATATTACCAGTTGCTACGCCCCCGAATGATTGAGGAAAAGATGCTGATTCTGCTACGCCAGGGAAAAATCAGTAAGTGGTTTTCGGGTATTGGCCAGGAGGCGATTTCCGTAGGTTGTGCGGCGGCTTTAGAGTCGGATGAAACGCTATTTACCATGCACCGAAACCTGGGGGTTTTTACTTCCCGGAATGTTCCTTTGGAACGATTGTTTGCTCAGTGGCAAGGTAAGGCCATTGGTTTTACAAAAGGGCGGGATCGTTCCTTTCACTTTGGCACTCTTGACTATAATATTGTGGGCATGATTTCACATTTGGGGCCGCAGCTTTCGTTGGCTGGCGGTGTTGGCCTGGCACATAATCTATCCAAGGCTGGCAAAGTAGCTTTAGCTTTTACCGGAGAGGGTGGCACTAGCCAGGGTGAGTTTCACGAAGCACTGAATGTCGCCGCAGTATGGCAGCTACCCGTTATTTTTGTGATTGAAAATAATGGATATGGCCTTTCCACACCTACTGATGAACAATACCGCTGTGCTCAACTCGTGGATCGCGCCAAGGGATATGGTATGAAATCGTTGGTACTCGATGGCAATAACATCCTGGAGGTATACCAAAATATCCAAAATCTGGCCAAACAAATGCGCAAAAATCCGGAGCCGGTGTTGGTGGAATGCCGGACTTTCAGGATGCGTGGCCATGAAGAAGCTTCCGGTATAAAATATGTGCCCAAAGAACTGCTGGACCATTGGGCGCAACGTGATCCGGTGACCAATTTCGAAACCTACCTTCTGGAAAAAGGCGTACTTGACAGTAAAACCGTTGAAAAAACGAAGAAGTCCATCAAAGCCGAGATTGAAGAAGGGCTCGCCAAAGCATACGAGCAACCCAAAATTCAATCGACGGTTGGTGCGGAACTTGCCGATGTATACAAACCCTTTGTACAGGAAACCATCGCTCCAATAAGCGACAAAAGTAAAGATATTCGGATGGTTGATGCCATCAGTGAAGGCTTGGACGAAGCCATGCATAAACACGAAAAACTGGTTTTGATGGGGCAGGATATTGCCGATTATGGCGGGGTATTCAAAATCACTGAAGGTTTTGTGGCCCGCTATGGCAAGGAACGGGTACGCAATACACCGCTTTGCGAAAGCGCCATTATAGGCATCGCATTGGGCCTCAGCCTGAAAGGGTATAAGGCGATGGTAGAAATGCAATTCGCCGATTTTGTGACCTGTGGTTTCAACCAGATTATTAACAACCTGGCCAAACTGCACTATCGCTGGGGCGAAAATGCCGATGTGGTGATCCGCATGCCTTGTGGTGGTGGTGTTGGGGCTGGTCCTTACCATTCTCAAAGCAATGAAGCCTGGTTTTTTCATACGCCAGGCCTCAAGGTTGTTTACCCTTCCAATCCACAAGATGCCAAAGGCTTGCTGCTGGCCAGTATTGCCGATCCCAATCCGGTATTGTTTTTTGAACACAAAGCCTTGTACCGCAGTATGACGGCTCCTGTACCAGAGGGCTATTATACCGAAGCCCTCGGCAAAGCCACCCTGACCAGAGAAGGCACTGAATTGAGTGTCATCACCTATGGCATGGGTGTACATTGGGCTATAGAAGTCACGGAAGAGTTAGGCATCAATGCTGACATTCTGGACTTGAGAACCTTGTTACCGCTGGATTACGACGCCATTGATGCTACGGTCAAAAAGACCAACCGGGTCATCATCCTTCACGAGGACACCTTGGTCGGTGGCATTGGTGGAGAAATTTCGGCCTATATTTCTGAACACCTCTTTGAACACCTCGATGCCCCCGTATTGCGGTCGGCAAGCCTGGAGACACCGGTTCCTTTTGCTGCTAATTTGGAGCAACAGTTTTTGCCGGTTGGCCGGTTTCGGGAGCAATTGTTGAGGTTGGCGGGGTATTAGATCGCTGGCGCCTTAAAAAGAATCTGGACTACTTCAATTATAGCGCAAAGCGTGCTCAACCTCATTCATTCCGCAAAGCCTTCACCGGATTGGCCAGCTCTGTTTTTATGCTTTGAAAACTCACGGTCAAGGTGGCAATAAATATAGCTGCCAATCCAGCCAGAAGGAAAATCCACCATGGGATATCAATGCGGAAAGCAAATGCTTCCAACCATCGGTTCATCACCCACCAGGCCAGTGGTGAAGCAATGAGAATGGCCATCCCAATCAACAAGAGAAAACCTTTAAGCTGGAGGCTGATTAATTGCTCAAGGGAAGCTCCTAAAACCTTGCGAATCCCAATTTCTTGGCTGTAAAGGATCACTTTTCACTACAAAAGCCGACCTCCAAAGATCTCTTAGGGAGCGAAGAAGGTGCTTGGATTAAAAAAAAACCGTATCATCGGGAAACGAATAACCATGAGCGATCAACCCATCAAACGCAGGAAATTTATCGCAAAAAGTGTGCAAGCCGCTTCTTTATTGGCACTTTCCAGTTCTGCCTATGCAATCGGGGGCTGTACTGCTGATACAAGAAAATTAGGCATCGCCCTTTTGGGATTGGGCAGTTATGCTACCAATCAGTTAGCCCCTGCCCTTGAACATACCCAACATTGCCGCTTAGCCGGTATTGTCACCGGTACTCCTTCAAAAATTGGAGCGTGGCAAAAGAACTATGCTATCCCGGATAAAAATGTTTATAATTACGACAATTTTGATTCCATTAAGAATAACCGGGACATTGATATTGTCTATGTAGTTACACCTAATGCCTTGCACATGCCTTTTGTTGTGCGTGCTGCGGAAGCGGGAAAACATGTGATTTGTGAAAAACCGATGGAAATTTCTTCTGATCGTTGTAAAACCATGATCACTGCTTGTGAAAAGGCCGGTAAGAAATTGCAAATCGGTTATCGCCTGCAATACGACCCCTATCATCAGCAATTGATGCGGCTGGGACAGAAACAGGAATTTGGCAAGGTAAAACTGGTTAATACAGGCTTTTCCTTTTATGGTGTCAACAATGATAACTGGCGATTTACCGACGCTAAGCTATCCGGTGGTGGTCCCTTGATGGATATTGGAATTTATTCCCTCCAGGGAGTCAGGTACAGCCTGGGAGAAGAGCCCATTTCCATTACGGCTCAACGCTATAAGACCATCATGGATAAGTTGCCCGACATGGAAGAAACCATCTGCTGGCAAATGGAATTTCCCAGTGGAGCGGTGGCCAATTGCACCAGCAGTTATGTAGCCCGTGAAAACTATATTAGGGTATCTTCTGAAAAAGGCGTATTTGGACTGGAACCTGCATTCTCTTACGACGGACTCGAAGGCTACATCAACCAGGGGGTGATGCCGCCCCAAACCCACATTCAACAGGCCGCTCAAATGGATGCCTTTGCCTTAAATATTAAAGAAAATACGCCGGTTATTGCATCTGGTGAAGAAGGCCTGCGGGATATGGTCATTATTGAAGCAATTTACGAAGCTGCCAGAAGTGGAAAGAAAATTATCTTATAAACGATGACTGAAAAGCAACAGCAAAGATTTGAAAAGCTGATCGAGGATGGTTATACCCTTGTTGGCGTAGAATACCTGGAAAAAGGTTGGAATCTATTTAGACAATACCTGCCAGGGTTTGCCGGGTTTGCCATTGCGGTAGCACTAGTGGAACTTATACTGCACCAATTTGGGCTGATAATTTTCAGTTTTTTGGTGTCGTCTCTCTTAATGGGACCTTTGGTATCAGCTGCTTATTATTGGGTGGCCCGACGCATTGATCGGTCGGAGTCATACGAGCCGAAAGACTTTTTATATGTATTCAAGTTTGTTATGCCTTTGGTGATGGTTAATCTGCTCATGACGTTGATCATCGGTATCGTGTTGCTGCCATCCATTTACGCACTGCAATCGGCAGGCTTTTTTGAGTGGTACCAGGAAGTGCTGGCCAATCCAGGGGAGATGCCTGTGCCACCTGATTTGCCAAGTCGTACTTCCAGTGTGGTTTTTTTCAATCTGATCCCATTGATTTACCTTTTTGTTGCCTACACCTGGGCCATTCCTTTTGTGCTCTTTTATAAAATGTCCCCTTGGCAGGCATTGGAAAGCAGTCGCCGATTGATCTCCCGAAAATGGTTTGCTGTCTTTGGTTTAGTACTGATTATTTTTGGCCTTATGATGTTTGCTGCACTGCCATTGGGTATGATTTCTACCATCAGCCCCTCACTGGGATTTTTGTCTACCGTTGGTTTAGCTATTCTGAATCCCTTTGTTCAATGTGTATTTTATGCTGCATTTGCCGGAGTTACCGCGTCTCTGGATGTCGAAGGAGAAGACGAGGAATTAATGGATCATTTGGTGGATTAACGCCAACCAGAGGACAAAGAGAAGATGTCGGTGTCGGTATTGTATTGCTTCCCTTTACCCAGTCTTCTGGCCTTCTTTTCGTTGACCCTAAAGATCCTTGACTCTGGCCAATCCATCCAGTGCAATTTGATAATCCGGTGCCATCGTTAGGGCCTGTTTGTAGTCAGCCTTGGCCTCTGCAATTTTGCCCAATTTTTCAGCGGCCAGTCCCCGGTAAGCATAAGCACGAATATGTAATGGAGAAACCTTGATGGTAATATCAAAAGCTTCATAAGCCTTTTGCGGATCATTTTTATCCAGGTAGAGTAATCCGGAATTGAAAAACGCTATTTCATTTTGTGCATCAAGGGAGGTGATCTTCTTATAATACTCCAGTGCTTTATCCAGGTCTCCCTGATCAGCATAAAAATCAGCTTTGGCTTGCAACGCATAAGCACTGGTGGAATCCACTTCTATGGCCGTGTCAAAAAACTTTTCAGCGAGACTGCCCTTGATACTGGCATGTAGTTGTCCTAAGTTGATCCATCCATCTACCAGATCGGGATCTAACTCAACGGCTTTCTGAAAACTATTGATGGCCCGGTTGATATCTTCCATTTCTTTGAAATTGAGTCCCATCATAAAAAAAGCCTCCGAATTCTGTGGGTCAATTTGCAGGACTTTATCGATAGTTTTCAAAGAGGCTTCATTCATTTTCAAAATGAGTTGAAATTCACTTAGCTTTAATAAGGTAGGAATGCGTTTCGGGTACAATTGTGCCGCCCGTTCCATGGTTTTGAGGGCCAACCTGGATTTGTAATAATCAAGGTAAATATCGGCCAATAAATGATGGTAATTCACATTGGTGGAATCCAAACTTAGTGCCACGGTTAAGTCTTGAATAGCTTCATCATAGCCGTCATTTTTGTAAAAGAGATTGCCCCTTTGCGCGTAAAGTGAGGCTTCCTTCGGGTTGGCGGCAATTTGACTTGTCAACTTATTGATGTCTTCATTGCCGGTATCGCCAATTTGTTGCTCAGGTGCAGCATTGTTGTTGCTTGCATCACTGCCACAACCGAGGCACATTCCCAGAACCAAAGTAATGGAGAGAATCGTGAAAAATTTATTAGTTTTCATAAGCATTTTTAAATATTTATGGCGCAAAATAAGACATTTTAAGTTTTACCCGGATTGTCTTTTTTAAGAAAACAGCAAAATGAGACATAAATTAAATAAAGCAATTCCCTTCAAAATACAGAAATCTCAGGATCATGCTATTTTGGTTCAGGTAGATAAAGAGGCTTATTTTTATGATAAGCTACATTACCATCCGGAGATACAAATAACCGCTATTGTAAGGGGAGAAGGGATTTTTTATGCTGGAAATAGTATGACTACTTTTTCCGAAATGGAGGTGTTTATTATTGGCGCTGATATCCCTCATTTATTAAAAAATCATCGTGCTTATTATGATGAAAAATCTCCTGGCGTTGAAGGTATTTCTCTGTTTTTTGACAAGTTTTCGTTTGGAAAGAAATTTTTTGACCTTAAAGAATTGGCAGAAATTAAGACCCTGCTTTTGACCAGCAACAGAGTGATCAAAATTACGGGCGCTTCTAAAGAGGCTATTTATCAAAAAATCATTGCAACAACGTCTAAGAATAGCGATGACCTGATCATTGCCTTTCTGCAAATTTTATCCCTAATTAAAAAAGCAGAAAAGGAATACCTTAATAACGAACAATATCAATTGACCTTGGATGAGGCCGATGGAAGTAGATTAAATGAGGTTTTGAATTATACTTTTAAACATTTTAAAGAAAACATCACGATTGAGCAGGTAATCCACATTGCTCATTTAAGTCGTTCCCAATTCAGCAAATTTTTTAAGCTGCATACTCGCAAGACCTACATCCAATTCCTCAACGAACTTCGGATTGAAAACGCTTGTGTTTTACTTACAAATACAGCTTATACAATCGAACAGATTTGTTATGAGACAGGCTTTAAAAATGTCTCTAATTTCGTAAGGCAATTCAAGAAAATTAAAAATACGACGCCTTCAGACTTCCGGAAAACCATGTCTATTTAAAGCGATTAAGTCTAAAAGCATGAAGATCGATTTCCGTATCTTGTTCGGTCATGATCTGGCTAATCAGCTTACTGGTGGCCGGCCCCAAACTCATGCCCATGGTTCCGTGTCCGGTACCCAAAATCATGTTTGATAGTTGAGAAGACTTTCCAATATAAGGCATCCCATCAGGTGTACATGGCCGATATCCTTGCCAGATTTTGGTAGAGGGTGAAAAAGGAACCTCGAGATTCCTGTAATAAGCAGGAATACTTTCCATGATGCCACTTAACCGACGTTGATTGATGTGATCGGAGACACCACTTAACTCCAATGTTCCTCCAATGCGCAAGTCGTCGCCCATGGGCGTAAGGGCTACTTTAGCTTCTGAAAGAAGGGTGGGTATACAAGGGCGAAGGCCTGGTTTTTTTATAGTGATACTATAACCTTTACCCGCTATCAAGTGGATTTTAATGCCTAATTTCTTGAGTAAATGGCCCGTCCAGGCTCCAGTCGTGAGCAAAACATTTTGCACTTTAATTTCCTGGCCACTACGGCTTGTTAGGCTGGTAATTTGTCTTCCTGAAACATTGAAGTCTACGATTTCAGTATTCACTAAAAACTGCACACCCCGCTGTTTTAACGCAGCAATCATTTGGCGGATAAACCGATTGGGATACAGATGTGCATCTCCTGGAAAATAAATTCCTCCTAAGACATCCAGATCCATTTCAGGTTCTAAAGTTTTTAGGCGGGGCAGGTCCATAATTGCTGCATTTACGCCTAGCTGATGTGCTTTTTCTGCCAATTCTTCTTCCTCTCTAGCCTGCTTTTCCGTTTTATAAAGCATTAACAAACCACGCTCTTCAAAGCCAAAATCAAAATCGGGGTTTAGAGAAATTTCTTTATATAATTGTTTACTCCATTCATTTAAATGGTACAAAACAGGCATGCAGGTCTCTACGTGTTGATGGTTTGCAGCACGATAAAAACGCCACAACCACTGCATCAAATCCAGATTTAGCCTTGGTTTGATAAAAAATGGACTTTTGTTACTCAGTAGCCATTTCAAGCCTTGAGCAATAATGCCTGGCGAGGCCATTGGGATAAAGTGACTCGGTACGATCATGCCTGCATTTCCATGTGAGGTACCATTTGACAGGTTGTATCTGTCAATAATGCATACCTCAAAACCTTCCTTTTGCAGATACCACGCAGAACAAAGCCCAACTATCCCACCACCAATAATGTGTATCGAATTGTTTTTCATATCACTTGAAATCCATAAGCATAAGGATCATCTTCATCATCAATAATAATATTGTTGTAGCCGGTTATCTTGGCCCAGCCTTCAATAGAAGGAATAATTGCCTTAAAATCCTTGACAACTGTGGCCGCCTCCACCCTCCCGGTAAATGTTGATCCAATGTAACTCTCGTGAATATAGGTGTCTCCAACATGTAGCTTTCCCTTGGCATATAGTTGGGCCATTCTTGCTGAAGTACCTGTACCACAGGGAGAGCGATCAATCGCTTTATCTCCATAAAAGACGGCATTCCGGCCATGAGCCTCCTCCGACAGGGTTTCACCCGTCCACAAGATATGGCTGAGCCCATTTATGGTCGGAGAAAGTGGGTGTCGAAACTCGTATTGGTCATTTAACCGTTTCCGAATAATTCTACTCCAATGCACCAACCGATCAGCAGTATAGGCTTGAATTCCGGGAAAATGTTCCTGTGCATCAATGATTGCATAAAAATTGCCACCATAGGCTACATCTATATTCAGCGTTCCCAAACCAGGACATTCGACTTCCAAATTTTCTTTATAAAGAAAGGAAGCGATATTTGTCAACTTTACGGATTCCACTTTTTTGTGCCTCATTTTTATAGCAACCCTTATTAACCCGGCGGGCGTTTCCAGTCGTAGTATCCCGGGTACTTTGGGCTGTACCAATCCTTCCTCCAGCATAATAGTCACCGCACCGATAGTCCCGTGGCCACACATGGGCAAACACCCACTGGTTTCAATAAAGAGTATGGCCATATCATTTTCCGGATCGGTAGGCGCATACAAAATAGAACCCGACATCATATCGTGTCCACGAGGCTCAAACATCAGCCCTCTTCTAATCCAATCATACTCTTTCAGAAAGTGTAGCCGCTTTTCCACCATGCTATCACCATGTAGTAGCGGTCCTCCCCCGGCGACTAACCTTACTGGATTGCCACAGGTATGAGCGTCAATGCAAAAAAAAGTTTTTCTCATGCCTTTAGCCTTATTTTAGGACCTGGGATAAAATTTGGGAGTGTCATCTTCATTTGGCAATGGCGATGCTTAAATAATCTGGCAATGCTGGTCTGGTAGCAATGCCTTTCTCCAAAATGCCGATAACTCGTTCCCGTTCTTTTCCTACTAAAACGTGTCTCGGTGGTCGCACATGCTCGGTTCCTATTCCGGTCATTACCTCTGCCAATTTGATGTTTTGTACCAATTGCGGATTTATATCCAATTCCAAAATGGGCAAAAACCAACGATAAATATTTAGGGCTTCTTCAATCCTCTGTGCTTTCACCAACCTATATATAGCGACTGTTTCACGTGGAAAGGCATCAACCAGGCCAGCAACCCAGCCATCGGCACCCATCAACAATTCTTCCATAGCCAAGGTGTCTACACCGCAGAGTATTTTGAACCGATCGCCAAATCGATTCCTCATTCTGGTAACATTTGAGATATCTCTGGTACTTTCCTTCACGGCTTGGATGTTTTCCATTTGAAGGAGTTGTTCAAAAATCTCGATGGTTATTTCTATTTTATAATCCACCGGATTATTGTACAACATGATCGGTAGTGCGGTGTGGCCGGCAACTTGTTTGAAAAAATCAGCGACTTCCTGTTCTGTGGGTTTGTATAACATTGGCGGAAGCAACATCAGGCCATGTACACCGATTTTCTGGGCTTCTTGTGCCAATTGAATAGCGTTCCGGGTAGACCCTTCTGCAATATTTAGAATAACATCTACCTTATCGCCAACACGATCAAGAGCTGCTTTGGCCAAAACCAATCTTTCTTCCTGGGTAAGGGTGCTGCTTTCGCCTAATGACCCTCCTATAATGATTCCGTCAACACCTGCCGCTACCTGAAATTGGATGTTTTTTAGAAAGGCATCCAGATCTAACTCACCGTCGTTTTTAAACTTTGTGGTCACTGCCGGGTAAACACCTTGCCATTTTACTTGCCTCATGGTTATTATTTTTAATGGCAAAGGTTGGGCAAATCAGGAAATTGAATCTGTATTATTGTGTCGAATACCGATAGTTTTGTGGGATTAAGAGCCTGTTGCCCTGCGTAACAACGCAAATGATAGAAGTTTTAATGACAAACATTTGTTTAGCCAACTATTTTGCCTTCCTTTGCGTTCTATTTGATAAGCGACGAAGTGCATAACTTTTAATATGACCCTGATTATCTTGAATTCCATTCTTTATAATTAGTTTTTCAACTACATTTTACCGCACTTTTTTATGTCTTTTCTGATAGATCGGATGGCTAAATTGTCCAATCGATTCTTGGGCTTGCTGCCTCTGTGAGAAAGAAAAGACACCTTGTTTTTTGTTTTTTTACAAAAAGGGTGGCGCATCCAAAAATTATTATTTTTAATAAAATTGATTACCATTTATGCTAATTATTGAAATTCGCGAAGGAGAAAACATTGACAGAGCGCTCAAGCGCTACAAGCGGAAACACCGGGAAACAAAACTCATCCGGGAGCTTCGCAAACGTCAGCATTTTACCAAACCATCTGTTCAGCGCAGAAACGAGTTGTTGAAGGCCGCATATAAGCAGCAAAAGTTGGCAAACGAAGAGTAAGGTTTATTATTTAGACTTTTTCCAAATACTTTCCAGTTTAAGGTTGTTTACAGTTTTATGACATAAAGAGCGCCTTCGTCTACTATTTTTGTGTTCACAATTTATGACTGGTAAACCATGCTGGAACATCTAAAGATACTGACTGTAACACATCGCCACACCCGATTGGAAGAAATCGGGGACTTCGTGATTAAGGCTGAAAATGAAGCTGAACTAATTACAAGGCTGGAATCTATAAAAGCCCAGTTTTGTCTGGAGGAACTGTTTTATCTGCCTACCTGTAATCGGGTCATGTATTTTTTTGTGACACCTCATGTTTTGGATCATTCTTTTGCAGCTCATTTTCTACAAGCTGTAAATCCCCAACTGCCGCTTCATCAGTTGGAAAATATTGAAGAAAAAACGTTGTTGTTAAAGGGTCGGGATGCGATGGCACACCTATTTGATGTTGCCTCCTCCATTGATTCCTTAGTCGTTGGCGAACGCCAGATTCTCGGACAAATTCGCGATGCTTATGACCAATGCCAGCGGTGGAACCTGACAGGTGATACAATCCGCCTGGCTATTCAACAGGCTGTCGTTTCAGCAAAGGAAGTATATGCAACAACAAAAATCGGTGCCAAGCCGGTTTCTATCGTTTCATTGGCGATACAAAAAATGATGCAGGCAAATTTGCCTAAAGATGCCCGCATTTTGTTGATCGGCGCTGGTCAAACCAATACCTTGGTCGCCAAATTTCTGGCCAAACATCAATTTGAAAAGATAAACATTTTTAACCGCAGCATAGGAAAAGCTGAGGAGCTTGCTAAAATGCTGAATGGAAACGCCTTTCTACTCTCTGAATTGCCAAATTATACAGAAGGGTTTGATTGTATGATCGTCTGCACCGGCGCAACTGAAGCCATTATTTCTACCGATTTATATACGCACCTGTTGCAGGGAGACACTGACCGAAAGGTAGTCATCGATCTAGCCATTCCCAATAATGTCGACGAAGACGTTGTTGCCCAATGCTCCTTGCAATATATTAAGATCGAAGGTTTGCGCCAACTGGCCAAAGAAAACCTTGCTTTCCGTGAGCTGGAAATTAAACACGCTCACCTATTACTTGCGCCCTATCTCGATTCTTTTCCCTCGATACTCAAACAACGGCAGCTGGAAATAGCGCTGCGTAATGTGCCTCAGGAAATCAAAGCCATCAAAGCTAAAGCTGTCAATGAGGTCTTCCGCAAAGAAGTAGACTCCCTCGATGACTCCACCCGCGAATTGCTCGATCGCATGCTGTCCTATATGGAGAAAAAATGTATCGGCATTCCTATGAAAGCTGCTCGGGAAGTGGTGTTGTAAGCAGGAGGCTTTGGTCGTCTTTCAAAATACTCATCTATGCTGTTGCTCAATTCCAATTTTCAATCGCTCCTGATCAATTACTGCCAGATGGTTCATACCTGGTAATACTTCCTTATCCAAATGCGTAATCTGTATCACCGTCCGGTTTTCATCCACACAATGGTTGAGAAATTCATGCAAAAAATGAAAATTTGACTGGTCCAACCCCTGAAAAGGTTCATCAAGAATGAGCACCGGTGGGTTTTTAACCAAGGCACGTGCGACCATAACCATTCTTTTTTCACCCGATGACAGGGAACCCAGTACTGCATTTTCCAAGTCTTTCAATCCAAATAATTGAATTAGATTTTTATAACTTTCCAACTCGGTGGTATCCAACTGTCGATTGAGGTAAATAGTACCGGTAAATCCGGAACAAATAATGTCTTTAACTTTATGTGAAAGATTCCAGAATTGCTGAATTTCCGGAGAGACAAACCCGATTTTTGCTTTGATGTCCCAAATAGATTCACCACTCCCACGCCTACGGTCAAAAAGGGTAATGCCCAACCGGTAAGCGGCCGGATTATCTGCATTCAACAGACTCATCAAAGTTGATTTTCCGGAACCATTTTTGCCTCTGAGTAGCCATTTTTCGCCTTTCTTAATCGTCCAATTAACCTGGTTTATTAAAACCTTTTCTCCGGCTATAATATCCCCATTGTTGATTTGAAAAACCGTTTTGAAGTCGGTGCTAGGCGTATTAAAAAAGGAAGAATGAATAACATTGTCCCATTGCCTATCGGCTTGTTTTTGGAGGGCAATCACCTGAGAAAAGTTGATATTCAGGGAATTGTCATTCAGCAGGAGTAGGATCGTTTTACCAAATTGGGTTGTAATGAGATGAAATAATTGAATGAAGTTGTGTGTAGCTTGTACATCCAGGCCGGTAAAAGGGTTGTCCAAAAGATAGACTTCAGCCCGTTTGAGGAGATTTTTTAGCAATAAAACCTTTCTGGTCTCACCACTGGATAATTCAATGAGTTGCTTTTGCAAAACACCTTCGGAAAGCACCAAATTAAGTAGTGTTTTGGCATAAGTATCGCCCGGGTCATACCCGAGGTATGCTTTGATGTTTTGCAAACTCGCCGCATTGGAATCGTAGCGCTGTTGATAATAAAAATCAGCGTAATGAAATTTAACGCTATTGGCAGAATAGTCAGAAAAGGCGATCTGTGATGGATCGATGAACCTGGTGATTCCTCCCTCGTAATTTGAATGGGCACGACACAAAACCTTCGCCAGTGTTGTTTTACCCGACCTGTTGGGACCAATGATGGCAATTAATTCTCCCTGGCTAATCCGGGCAGAAATGGTCTGGTTGAAAATCCGCAATTGTTCAATTTGAAGTAATGTACGTTTCATGTAATGAACTTCTCGCTTTCCCTAATAATCCGTAACTTTGCGCGAATTTGCAAATAATTTGCATTCTTTGACTAGTACGATTTGTCAAAGGCCAATAAATTAAGGATTTAAAAATGGCTACGCCAAAAACAGTTGCTTTTTACACGCTGGGCTGCAAACTCAACTATTCTGAGACATCGTCGATTGGACGGTTGTTTGAGGATGCAGGTTATGGCGAGGTGAAGTTTGAAGAAGGGGCAGATATCTACGTGATCAATACCTGCTCGGTGACGGATTTTGCTGACCGCAAGTGTCGTCAGATTGTGCGGCGGGCGTTGCGCCACAATGACCAGGCCTTTGTCGTCGTAATTGGGTGTTATGCTCAACTGAAACCGGAAGAAATCTCTAATATTCCGGGTGTAGACCTGGTATTGGGGGCTGCCGAAAAATTCCGCATTCTTGAATACATCGACGACCTGAGTAAATCACCGGATAAGGGTATGGTTCAGGCTGGAGAGGTAACCGAGGCCAAAGACTTTATCAATGCATTCTCTTTTGGTGACCGTACGCGTTCTTTTCTCAAAGTCCAGGATGGTTGTAATTATAAGTGCACTTTTTGTACTATTCCACTAGCGCGGGGCAAAAGCCGTAGCGATACTGTTGAAAACGTAGTGGCTAATGCACGGAAAATTGCAGCACTGGGTGTAAAAGAAATTGTACTAACAGGTGTCAATATTGGTGATTTTGGCAATGGCACCGAAGTTATTGAAGGTGTCAAACCTCGAAAAGAAGCTTTGTTTATCGACCTCATTCGTGCATTGGATCAGGTAGAGGGCATTGAACGTTTTCGCATTTCTTCCATTGAGCCGAATTTGTGTACGGATGAAGTCATTGAATTTGTGGCCCAATCTCAGCGGTTTGTTCCTCATTTTCACATGCCTTTACAATCAGGAAACAATCAGCAGCTGAAACAAATGCGCCGTCGCTATACTCGGGAACTCTATGCTTCACGGGTAGCAAAAATTAAGGAAGTGATGCCCCATTGTTGTATCGGGGTGGATATGATTGTGGGTTTCCCCGGTGAAACGGAGGAGGGTTTTCTGGAGTCTTACCGCTTTATCAATGAGCTGGATATTTCTTACCTACATGTCTTTACCTATTCTGAACGTCCCAATACACCTGCTATTGAGATGCAGGGCAAAGTACCCATGCAGGAGCGTCGTCGTCGCAACCAGATGTTGAGTATTCTAAGCGAAAAAAAACGCCGTTATTTTTACGAACAACACTTGGAAGAACAGCGTGAAGTCTTGTTTGAAAAGAGTAAAACTGAAGGAAAAATGACGGGATTTACCGATAATTATGTCAAGGTCGAGCTCCCATTGGACGAAAGTCTGCTCAATCACATAGCGTCGGTAAAATTGCTTGAAGTTGATGAACAGGGCCTTGCTAAAGCTGCTTTGGTAGACGTAGCGGTAGGCTAGAGGCCAGATTGTCTCGGCTTTCAGGAGGCAGAATTTGCCGGAGTGCTCCCTTTATTTTTTTAACCCTTCCAATTCTAAAATACTAATCCCTCAATCTTCATTTCTTTTATTATTTCCGCTGCTTTGGCCAATGCTTCCGGTTTTCCCACATCCAGCCAGATATCGGCATCGTGTCGAAAAGCCTGAATGCTGGCCTGCCGGGCGGCTTCCAGATATACATCGATGATTGAGAAAACCGGTTTTTCTGGAAAGTAATCAAAAAGCTCCGGGCTAATAACATGAATGCCGCTAAAGGCTAGCGGATTTTGTATTTCTGTTTGCCTGCTGATTTTTTGTTCTCCTGTCTTGGTGTTTTGCCAGCCGCAAAGATTATTCTGGCCATCAAATAAAAGCTTACGCGAACTGGGCCGATCTCTGACGGCGAGGGTGGCCAGGTTATCTGATTGGCAATGAGCCTGGTACAAATCAGTCAGATTCAGGTTGGTAAGAATATCGGCATTGTATACCAGGAATGGGGCGTTTGCCAAGAAATCGGCTGCTTTTTTAAGCCCGCCTCCCGTATCCAGTAATAATTCCTGTTCATCGGAAATTTCGATATGAATGTCAAAATGTTGCCTGGCTTTCAGAAAGTCAATGATCTGCTGTCCGAAATGGTGTATATTGATAATAATTTCCTGGCAGCCATGCCAAATCAGGCGGCGGATGGCGATTTCTAATAGAGGTACTCCCTGGATTTCAACCAGAGCCTTGGGTTTGTTGTTGGTTAAGGGGCGAAGACGGGTGCCGAGTCCGGCAGCAAAAATCATTGCCTTCATAATTTAGGTTTTGTTTTCATAATGGAAAGGCAGAAATTGCCAAAAGTCTTATTTTTACACACATGATCCAAAGTATACTCGTTAAAATTTTATTGACCCCCTTTTCTCTTCTCTACGGATTAGCTATAAGCATGCGGGATTTTTTTTACCGGCGTGGCTTGCTCAAGTCAATTGAGTTTAATGTACCTCTCATCTCTGTGGGTAATCTTTCTGTTGGGGGAGCTGGAAAAACACCGCATATTGAATACCTGATCCGCCTGCTGCAAAATTATTTGGGTGTAGCCACTTTGAGCCGCGGGTACATGCGCAAAACAAAGGGATATCTGGAGGTCCATTCCCGAATGACCGCTGAACAGGCTGGTGATGAACCCCTACAATTTAAACGCAAATATCCGGAAATTATGGTCACAGTTTCCGAGAGCAGGACTTTTGCTATTCCGCAAATCATGATGGCACGGCCAGAGACACAAGTCGTTCTTTTGGATGATGCGTTTCAACATCGTTCCATTAAAGCGGGGATGAATATATTGCTAACTCAATTTTATGAGCCCTTTACCCGCGACTACCTGTTGCCTTCAGGCCGCTTACGCGAATGGCGCTCTGCTTATGAGCGGGCCGATATAATCATTGTGTCAAAATGCCCAATGGAAGTCACTGAAGAAGAAAAAGCGACACTGATCCGGGAGATCAAGCCATTGTCTCACCAGCAATTGTATTTTTCATATTATGATTATGCGCAACCTTATTATATCCTTAATACAAATTATGTCACCAATTTGCAACCGGATTGGGATGTACTGTTGATCAGCGCCATTGCGGGAACGGATTACTTGGTTTCTTATCTGGAAGAAAAGGTGAATAGTGTACGGGTGCTGGAATATGAAGATCACCATTTTTTTACTAACTCTGAGGTCGCTCACCTCAAGGCTGTTTTTGACAATATGGAGTCTGAAAAAAAACTGATTCTGACTACAGAAAAAGATGCCATGCGACTGGAATTACACCGGCCTTTCCTAGTTGAAAATCGAATGCCTATATTTGCGCTCCCTGTAGAAGTGAAATTTCATTTTAACCAAGGTGAGGCATTTGACCAAAACATCAAAGATTACCTGTTAAATTTCAAAGTTTGATTTTGAACCCATTGCTTCGAGGTATTTATGAGTTTTTAAAAATACTAAGCCGTTTTGTATTGGCGTTATTTTATTCGGATACGACAATTATAAATGGTGAGCGTTTTTCCTTTCGCAACCCGGTTATTATCGTCAGTAACCATCCCAATACGTTGATTGATGCCATCCGGACGGCCTCTCTGGTTAAACGTAATGTCTATTTCCTCGCCAATTATAGTTTATTCAAATCAGCTTTTCAAAATTGGTTTTTTAATACCTTTTTTTGTATTCCCATCAAGCGACAGCAAGATGTAAGTAGCGGTACATTGCTTCGAAATGATGATGCTTTCGCCCGTTGTGACGAACACCTTGGCAATAATGGCATTTTATACATTGCTCCTGAGGGTACCAGTTTTATTGAACGCAGGCTTAGACCCATTAAAACTGGTACGGCCAGGATTGCGCTGAGCGCAGAAGACAAAAAGGATTTTAATCTGGACCTGACCATTCTGCCGGTAGGATTAACCTATTCCGACGCCCATCTTTCCGGTAGCCGCATGGTGGTTAATGTAGGAGAACACATTTCTCTGAAGCCCTTTGCGGAATGTTACCATAAGGATACCTTTGGCACGGTTCGGAAATTGACTAACCTGATAGAAGAGCGTATGAAATCGCTCTTATTGCAGACCAATAATGATGAGGAGGATGAATTGTTGAAAAAGCTGGAGCGGATACTTTCTTCGGAAAACCGGAGTGGGACCTGGCTCTTTTATAAAAGTCAGGCGTTATTGGCCATTATACAATCGACAGAAAAAGAAACACTGGATAATTTTCGGACAGTCACCCATCAATATTTTGGCAAACTACGTCTGTACCATCTTGAGGATGAAGTAGTCGCTGAAGCTACTGGTTATCGGCCGGGACGTCCGTTAATCCTACGGCTAATAGGACTGTTATTGGGGGGACCCCTATTTTTATACGGCTTGCTCAATAATTTTTTAGCAGTTTTTACACCAGTACTTATTGCCAAAAAAATTAATTTGTATATCGGCTACATGGCGACCGTTAAAATTTTGAGTGGCTTATTTACTTTTCCTTTATTTTATTTTTTGCAAAGCAAACTCTTCATGTTTTTCTTTCCTGAAATCGGGGTAGGATGGTATTTGCTTAGTCTGCCATTGACGGCCTATTTTGCCCGTATCTACTGGAATTGGTCGAAAATTGCCATTTCTGCTTTACGTTGGGACTTGATGGATGAAAATATTAGGGAACAAATGCGCAATTGGCGGCAGGAAATCAGAGAATTTGGCGGGTAATGGCCGAACAACTTGTTCCAAACGTGGTTTATCAACATAGCTTTTAGCCGATAGCTTTTGGGTTTTAGAATTGAAAGGTTTAGGGGCGTATACGCCAATCATTATCCTTAAAGAAATCAATGCCGTCTAACCCCTGACAGTCCAGGCGAAGCAGAAACGATGAATGTGCAGTGATCTGACCTCTGACTGTTAGCATTACGTTAAAGTTGAATTTGGCATGATTATGGAGAAACAATTTTAGGTAAAAAGAAGTATATTTATCATAGGAGTTGTTTTGCAGGAGCAGCGTAGTGAGTAAAAAACTCCGTTTTAATCCTGTTAGGACCCTTGCAAAACAACTTTATTAGCTTTCTTCAAAGCGAAAAAGCTAAATCCTGGTTGTATAGCGGCTAATCGAGATTTTCTAGTTTTTATTAAACTATTTTACCCCCCTCTGTCGTTACAACTAAAGTTTTAAATCATCAAACACCCTTGCGAAAGTTGTAGTCAAATTGTCTATTATGTTGCAAAATTCTCTGGTAAAGGGTTTAAAAAAGAAAATTATGAAGTTCAGAGGAGCCATCTTTTTTTCACTGATCGCAGTTGTGCTGACTGTTGCCGCATATTATCCCAAAGTCAATACACAAGAAAAGGAGTCTGTTCTGGTGAGAACTATCCTGCGTGGGTTGGAGCAACTGCATTATCAGCCTCAGAAGATCGACGATAGTTTTTCAGAAAAAGTATATGACCTGTATCTTGAACAACTCGATAGCGGTAAACGCTTCTTGACACAGGAAGACATCAACAGTCTGGAAAAATTCAAATACAATATCGACGATGAATCCAATGCGGGTACCTATGAGTTTTTTGACCTTTCTCTACAGTTAGTGGAGGCAGGGATGGAAAAAACACAGGCATTTTACCGTGATATGTTAAATCATCCTTTTGATTTTTCTCAAAAAGAGGGGATTGAAATGGATGGTAAAAAGCGGCTATTTGCCAAGAACGACAAAGAACTTAAAGAGTTTTGGCAGAAATACCTGAAATACGAAGTACTGACCAGGTATGCCGACAAACTGGAGGAGCAAAAAGATGTTGGCGAAGAGGGAGAGCAGAAATCAGAAGAGATGCTTGAAGCAGAAGCTCGTGAAGAGGTTCTTGAAATGTTTGAAAACTGGTACGAACGCCTTGGTAAACTCAAGCGGGAAGACCGTCTCAGCTACTACTTGAATACGCTAACCAGCATTTTTGACCCACACACCAATTATTTTAAGCCCATTGACAAAGAAAATTTCAACATTCGCTTTAGTGGTCGCCTTGAAGGTATTGGTGCGCGCCTGATGAATGATGGTGATTATACAAAGGTCTCCGATATTGTAGTAGGGGGCCCTGCCTGGAAAACCAAAGAACTGGAAGCTAATGATGTCATCATGAAGGTGAGTCAGGAGAATGAAGAGGCCGTGGACATCAAAAACATGGTGCTCGATGATGTTGTGAGTCAGATTCGCGGAGACAAGGGAACAAAGGTTACCCTTACAGTGAAAAAGGTAGATGGCACTGTAAAAGATATTTCAATAGTTCGTGATATCGTAATTATTGACGAACGTTTCGCCAAGTCATTAATTCTGGATGGCGCTACTGAAGATGAAAAGATTGGTTACATCTATTTGCCAAGCTTCTATGCCGACTTTGAAAATGAAGACGGCCGGAATTGCTCAGATGATGTCAAAAATGAAATCGAAAAATTAAAAGCTAGAAATGTCGATGGAATTATCCTCGACCTACGCAATAACGGAGGCGGCTCTTTACGCGACGTAGTTGATATGTCCGGATACTTTATTGAAAAAGGGCCTATCGTACAGGTGAAGTCCCGCCGGACGAAGCCCGAAGTTTTAATGGATACGGACCCCAGTGTTCAATACGATGGCCCGGTAGTAGTGATGGTCAACTCTTATAGTGCCTCTGCTTCAGAAATTTTGGCAGCAGCATTGCAGGATTATGGCCGGGCAATTATTGTAGGTAGCAAATCTACCTTTGGTAAGGGAACGGTTCAGCGTTTTGTTGACCTTGACCGGACGATTCGTGGTTTTGAAGAGGTTAAACCATTAGGTGAGGTAAAACTGACAATGCAGAAGTTTTATCGTATTGACGGAGGCTCTACACAGCTGAAAGGCGTCATTCCAGATATTATTCTGCCTGACAATTACCACTACATCAACACTGGTGAAAAAGAAGAGCAATTTCCAATGGGATGGTCTGAAATTAGCCCTGTAGAGTATAGCCAGAAGGTTGTCAAAATCAAAAATCTGGACAAAATCCGGATAAATAGTGAGAATCGCCTAAAGAATAATTCAACCTTTCAGAAAGTTTTGGAAAATGCCAAGCGTTTGCAAACCAAGCGCGACGAGTCCATTTATCCCTTGTCATTGGCAGAATACCAGACTATGGAAATAGAACACAAACATGAAGCTGAAGCGTTTAAAGGTATGTTTGATGAAGTTGTGCTACCTGGTGTTACCAATCTCGATGTTGATTTACCAAGTATCTATGCCGATGAGTCTAAAAAGGCTCGTAATGAAGATTGGATAGGTTCTGTTTCTAAAGATGTATACGTCAAAGAAACCGTCAATATCATGCATGACCTGATCAATCAGTGATAATCAGACTAGCCTTCGAATAATATAACAAAGGGCAATTCCATCCGGACGGTACGAATTGCCCTTTGTTATTTTGATTAGATATGAGTGATGAAGTGATGGTGATATGGTAGTGGTTGAGGTCAACCAATTCTTCCTTCGGGCGGCGCAACTTTTCCGCTTTGCTTCGCCGAAACGCTGCAAAGGCTGAGGAGTCGACCACTCCTTCCAAAACTCCCTCCCCACATTATGAAAAACTTTAACCAAGTTCAACATAATTTGCGTTACTTTTACCGACTCAAAATATAAATACGTGAATTATCTAACCTTAGAGGACGTCACCAAGACCTATGGTGAAAAGGTATTGTTTAATAAAATTTCCCTGCAAATCAGCAAGGGACAGAAGATTGCTTTGATCGCAAAAAATGGGACCGGTAAAACCACCTTGTTGCGCGTCATTGCTGGTAAGGAAACCCCCGAAGGAGAGACGGCCAATATTCTATTGAACCGCGATATCCGGATCGGGTATCTTGAACAAGACCCTGATCTTTATGATGGCCATACGGTATTGGAGGCCGTTTTTGAATCTGACAATCCACTCATTCAGGCTATTAAGCAATATGAGCATGCCTTGCTTTTTCCTAACGAAGCGGAAGCCATGCAGACTGCATTAACACAAATGGACGATTTGAAGGCCTGGGATTTTGAAGCCAGAATCAAAGAGATCCTGACCAAACTCAAAGTTTCCAATTTTGATCAACTGGTTGGCCATCTTTCGGGAGGACAAAAAAAACGCCTTGCACTGGCGAAATTAGTGATTGAAGCGCCAGAATTTCTCATCCTCGATGAACCCACCAACCACCTGGATCTCGATATGATCGAATGGCTGGAGGAGTATATGAGCCAGCAAAATTTGACCATCTTTATGGTTACTCACGATCGCTATTTTCTCGAAAGAGTTTGTAATAACATCATAGAATTGGAAGGCGGTAATCTGTATCGCTACAGCGGTAATTATTCTGATTTTTTAACAAAAAAAGCGCTGCGACATGAAAACGAATCAATAGAATTAGATAAGAATCGCAAGCTTTTTAAAAAGGAATTGGATTGGGTCAACCGCATGCCACAGGCCCGCACAACTAAGGCAAAATCCAGAGTAGACTCTTTCCACACCCTGGATGAAAAACTCAAGAATGTTCGGGTAGAACAGGAAATGCAAATCGATATCAAAGGACAGCGTCTCGGGAAAAAAATCCTTGAAGCCCACAATGTCCAGAAAAGCTTTGATGACTTCAAAATTGTGGATGGCTTTTCTTATAAGTTTAAAAAAGGAGAACGGGTCGGGATCGTCGGACCTAATGGTGTAGGTAAATCCACCTTTTTACACCTGCTTACCAAAGAGATACGCCCTGATGGCGGGAAGGTTGTAGTGGGAGATAATACAGTTTTTGGTTATTATACCCAGGATGGTATTCAACTCAAAGGTGACCAGCGGGTGGTGGATGTGATCCGGGATATTGCGGAATTTATCCCTATGGAAAAGGGGCAAAAGTTGACCGCAGAGCAAATCCTGGAAAGGTTTCTATTCAGCCGAAAACAACAGCAGGTGTATGTGTCACAACTTAGTGGGGGGGAAAAACGCCGACTATACTTGCTGACCATCCTCATGGAAAATCCCAATTTCCTGATTCTTGATGAACCCACAAATGACCTCGATATCATTACCCTCAATGTTTTGGAGGACTTCTTGATGGACTTCCCCGGCTGTATCCTTATCGTTTCTCACGATCGCTATTTTCTGGATAAATTGGTCGATCATCTCTTTATCTTCGAAGGAGAAGGTAAAATTCGGGACTTTAATGGTGATTATTCCGATTACCGCGTCATACAAAAGGAACAGGAAAAAGAACAACGCCGCGAAGAACGGGCACAACAACTGGTGATTAAAGCTGCCCGAAAAGAGGAAGAAGATAAAAAACCAGGACTAACCTTCGAGCAGCGCAAAGAACTCAAACGCCTGGAAAAAGACCTTAGTAAGCTAGAAGATAAAAAGACCGAGTTGGAGGGTAAATTTGCAGAACCGGATATTACACCTGAAAAAATAGCCACCCTTGCTAAAGAACTCGCTGCTGTCAAAGATCAGATTGAAGAAAAAGAACTACTCTGGATGGAGTTGGCTGATTTGGATTGAGAGATATAGAGATATGCGGTGAGAGGGTGAGAATTCTCTCTAAAAGCGCAGCAATCTTACTTCAGTTAACACAACGGCTGAAAGTCTGATTTCTGACAGTGAAACGATCTGACAGCAAAGGGATCTGAACACGCAATGGCCTGACACCGCAGCGATCACTAAAATATATCCCGTTTAAAAACCCTTCCACCGCGCACTAAAATATCTGAACCTTCGGCCAGAAATACCGAAGCAGGGGCTTGCCTCATCACCTCACCGAAAGCAGAACCATAGAGGCTATAGGCGTCACAATCAATATCATATTGCTTTACCGGATACACCTGCCAACACGGATGTTCTACCTGATATTCGGAAGTTCGCTCAGCGGTTAGACGGGTATACCCCCAGTAATGTTCGGTGATGAATTCTGCTTCACTACCTGGCGTTATATCTTGTGCTTGCGAGGCTGTTTCTACTGCCAGTCGATTCCAATGGCCTTTCCATTTCCATTCATAAGCCACCTCCAGTTGATCGGTATTTTCCTGCCACGTATGGCGCATGGGCAAGGTGATGTAATGCTCTCCGTATAGGTTGTTGGCCACAAAAGTAATTGCACGGCGTGGTACAATTTCTTTGATAAAAACGACCCCTCTTTTCCACTCATCTCCTTCTTTATAACGAACGTAAAACCGAAGGTTGACTTCTTCAAAATTCCGGTGCCACGGAATGGCCATTCCTAGGACCCGCGTATTGCAAAACATAAAACCTACTAGACTGATGTAGCAGTTATTATTCCAAAGGTCGAGCTCTGTGCATGCGGGCAAATAAGGTTTCAAAACCTGAGGGTCGAGCAAATAATTAGCCATAACCAATCGGCGCCACTCAGCGCGTAAAAAGACGCTACTCATGTCGTGTTTTTAAAGGATAAATCTATGGAAAATTTCCCGGCCCCATTAAATAGTAAAAACAGAGAGCCAAACAACATGGCTAACGCTGGAAATGCATTCGGATAGTTATCCCCCAAATGAACCATTAAAATAGCAATCAGGAAATTGGTGATCATCACCAAGGCAGCCATTCTGATAAAAGCACCGAAGATATACAGCAGGCCACAAATCAATTGCATATAAACGCTAACTACAGCACAAACGAACGGAAATGGAAATTGATGACTTACGAGAAAATCTTTAAACTCGATCATCCGCTCCCAACTCAATACATTATCCTGTACTCCATAGATCAAATGAAAACCAATAAGCAACCGAATGAATATTGCGCCATAGTCTTTTCTTTGATCAAAATAAGTATTGAGTTTTTCCTTCATTTTTTACAATAAAATAAAACGATCATCCTCTCCCTGCATTTCAAAAAGCTTTCCATTTTGGTAATCATCATAGTCGAAATCAAAATAATCAAAACGACAATCGCCCAGGCGGGACAGTTTTCCGTTTTTATGACTTGAATAGTCAAAATCATAAGTCTCTACTTCTACCGGGCCAATCCTGGAGAAAGTACCATTTTTATGATTTTCTGTCGATTGGTCATAATAGTCAAAAGTAAAAGCGCCGATGCTGGATATTTTTCCATTTTTATGGCTGGGATAATCCATGTCATAATAATTGATCTTAAAAGTGCCTATACTGGAAAGCAAACCATTGCGGTGGCTGTGTGCAGAAAAATCGTAATAATTTAGGGTAGTAGTGCCCAATATTGACAATTTACCCGATTTATGGCTTTCTTCTGGACCTTCGTAATAATCAAGATAACCCGAAAATGGGTGGTAAATGCGTAAATCGCCTTCGTAGGTAACCGATTTATTGAGGTAACTACAAGTGGTAATCAGGTTCCTGACCTTTTGAGGCTCATTAATGGATTCATCCACAATAACGTATTGCAATTGACCCTGGCCCGAGAGGCCAAAGGCCATGCCCGTTTGCCAAACAACCACTTCTTCCAGTTGTCCGGAATGTTGAGAATAACGAGCAAAAAATGATTGTGCACTGGCTCCTTCACACAGGCAAATCCCCAAAAAGATCAGCAAAAAAAATTGGATAGTTTTCATGGATCCTTGATTTAATGTAATCCCTATAACGAATCTGAAGTGGAAAACGCATGTATAAAGGATTTAATTTTTGATTCTTGAGCTGGGTCCAGCATTGATTTTTGTATATTCCCACTTTTTATGATATATCCATCGCTATGAATCTTAAAAGACTCATTATTTTTGGAAGTTCCCGTAGCCAGGGTGATACCCGCAAAGTGACTGATGAATTCATTCGCCTTACCAATGCTGATCTGATAGACCTTAATGACTATAATATTAGTTTTTACGACTACGAGAACCGCAACCAGGACGACGATTTTCTTCCTGTATTTAAGCGATTGCTCGGTTATGATCAATTGATTTTTGCTACGCCAGTTTACTGGTACGCTATGAGTGGTATTATGAAGACCTTCTTTGATCGTATCTCCGATGTATTGACTATTCGCAAAGACCTGGGCAGACAATTACGTGGGAAACGCCTGATGGTCATCAGTTGTAGTTCTGATGCAAGACAATATCCATGTTTTGAGATGCCTTTTGAAAATTCGGCTGATTATCTGGGGATGCACTTTGATGGTTATTTGCATACCTGGTTGGAAAATGGAACCATTCCTGGAGAAGTGCAACAAAAACTGGCCCAATTCGCAAATAAAAACCGTTGAAATGGATTGCCCCATGCTTAGTTCATGTTTGGAGGTCGAAAGTGAGTAAATTCTAACTATTTCAAAATATAACCATAATACAAATAAATCATGCTGAATTTATCTGTCGTATTGGAGGATAGTGCCCACCGGTTTCCCAATAAAGATGCTTTTATTTTTATGGATACTCACCTGACTTTCCAGCAAGTCAATGCGGCTGCAAATCAGGTGGCCAACGGGTTGCGAAGTAAAGGCATCCAGCAAGGCGATAAAGTGGCATTGAGTTGTTTGAACCTACCTTATTTTCCAATCATTTATTATGGTATTCTGAAGGCAGGTGCAGTGGTGGTTCCCCTAAGTGTTCTGCTCAAAAAAGACGAGATTGCCTACCACTTAAATGATAGTGATGCCAAGGCTTATTTCTGTTTTGTGGGAACCGATCAGCTTCCAATGGGAGAAATGGGATATGCCGGTTTCCAGGAAGCGCCGGACTGCGAGCATTTTTTTATGATTACACCCAAGCCCACAGACCCATCCCCTATAACAGGTATACCAACGCTGGGCATGCTGATGGCTAATCAACTACCTTCCTTTGAAATGGCCTTTACCAGTGCAGAAGACACGGCTGTCATCATCTACACTTCCGGTACCACGGGTCGCCCTAAGGGCGCAGAGTTAACCCATTCGAATTTATTACTCAATGCCAATCTTTCCAGAGATTTGCTGGCCCAGGGGTCTAATGATGTCAGTCTGATTGTGCTGCCACTCTTCCACATTTTTGCCATGACCGTGCTGCTCAACGCTGGTGTTTATGATGGCATTACCGCCATTTTGCTGCCACGTTTTGATGCAGAAGCTGTCTTTGCATTGATGCAAAAACATCAGGTCACGGTATTCGCTGGCGTACCGACAATGTACTGGGGCTTGTTGAATTATACAGAGGATAAATTTGACTACAAAAAGATAGCTGAAACCCTGCGGATTTGTGTGTCGGGAGGCGCCTCTCTGCCGGTCCAGGTGCTTAAGGATTTTGAAGCCCGGTTTGATGTGCCGATTATCGAAGGTTATGGGATGTCGGAGGGGTCACCAGTTGTGACATTTAATCATATTAAAGTTGGCCGAAAGGCTGGGAGTATCGGCACCCCGGTTTGGGGCGTAGAAGTGAAAATTGTGGATGAAAACGACCAGGAAGTACCGGTAGGAGAGAAAGGAGAATTGCTGTATCGCGGGCATAATGTAATGAAAGGGTACTATAAAAAACCGGAAGCAAATGCCACTAGCCTTCGTGGTGGATGGATGCATTCGGGGGATGTAGCGGTCAAAGACGAAGAAGGTTATTTTTTTATCGTTGATCGCACCAAAGACATGGTAATACGGGGAGGCCTCAATGTATATCCGAGGGAGGTGGAAGAGGTGATAATGAACCACGAAGCGGTATCACTGGTCGCAGTAATTGGTGTACCTCATGAGGAATTTGGTGAAGAAATAAAGGCTTTTGTCGTTTTAAAGGATGGAGCAAGTATTTCGGAAGAAGACTTGATCAGTTGGACTAAGGAACACATCGCAGCCTATAAATATCCGCGCCAAATAGAATTTATCGATGCGCTGCCAATGAGTGCTACCGGGAAAATTTTGAAAAAAGAACTGAGAACACAATAGCCTGTAAGATGTTGTTTTAGTATACATCAATAAATAAAGTTATGATCAGTGAGTCTCTTTCAAAACCAGATATAGCGAGAAGTATCGAGAAAGTATTTAATCAACAAGTCCAACATCAACAAAAAGTAGCGGAAAGCACGGCCCGGGAACGTAGCCGGAAACTAAAACGCCTGCAACAGACCATCATGAAATACCGCCCGGAAATTCGGGAGGCGCTTTTTCAGGATTTTCGAAAACACCCCAGTGAGGTAGACCTGACAGAAATTTATCCCATTATCAATGAAATCAAACATACCAGGAGCCACCTATCTCGCTGGATGGCTAAACAAAGGGTAGATACGCCTATTTCATTGCTGGGAAGTAGTTCTTATATCCATTACGAACCCAAAGGTGTGGTGCTCATCATTGCTCCTTGGAATTTCCCGGTCAACCTGACTTTGGCACCTTTAGTGGCAGCTATTGCGGCAGGCAACTGCGTGATGATCAAACCCTCGGAAAATACGCCTCATGCTTCTGCTACGATGCAAAAGATAGTAGAAGCAGTTTTTGATCCCAGAGAAGTGGCGCTGATTCAGGGAGGCATTGAAACCTCTCAGGCACTATTGGATTTGCCTTTTAACCACATCTTTTTTACGGGAGCACCGGCCATTGGCAAAATAGTGATGGCGGCAGCAGCCAAAAACCTGACTTCCGTTACCCTTGAATTGGGTGGAAAATCTCCAACCATTGTCGACGAAAGTGCAAATATTGACGCAGCTGCCCGGCGTATCGCCTGGGCAAAATATATGAACAACGGCCAAATCTGTATTTCGCCAGACTACCTTTACGTGCACGAGAAGCGAAAGGATGAATTTGTAGCCAAGGTTAAAGAAAATCTCAAAATTTTCTTCACAGAAACGGCTCAACAATCCGATTCTTACGCCCGTATGGTCAATGAACGCCATTACAAAAGGGTGAAAGGTTACCTGGAAGATGCTCGCCAAAATGGTGCGACCTTTTTGCATGGTGGTCACACAGATGACCAGGAAAATTATATTGAACCAACCATGGTCACCGACTTGGATGATCAGTCTAAATTGATGCAGGAAGAAATCTTTGGCCCTGTTTTGCCTATCCGGACTTTCCGTGATATTGAGGAGCCGATCGCCATGATCAACTCCAAGGAAAAACCACTGGCATTATACATTTACAGCCGAAATAATAAACGTATCAAGCATATCCTGGAGCATACGCGAGCTGGTGGGACCTGTATCAACCACAGCGCCATTCACTTTTTTAATAACAACCTGCCATTTGGAGGATCCAACAATAGCGGGATTGGCAAAGGGCATGGCTTTTTTGGTTTTCAGGCTTTCTCCAATGCCCGGGGTGTATTCCGGCAACATTTGCCGATCAGTGCAATAGAATTGATGATGCCACCATACACCGGGTTGAAACAAAAATTGATTGATTTAAGCATAAAATGGTTTTAAATGTCTTCAAAAAAAATTGACGCATCAAAAGCCCCCAAACCCGTGGGCGCCTATCCGCACGCGCGGAAAGTAGGCAACTTCCTTTTCCTCTCCGGCATTGGTCCTCGCGACCCGGAGACAAATGGGGTCCCAGGCCTGAAACGCAATGAAGCAGGCCAATACGTGGAGTTCGACTTTGCGGCACAGTGTCGTTCTGTATTCGATAATGTACGCATCGTACTGGAAGCCAGTGGTGCCAAGTGGGAAGACCTGGTGGATGTCACCGTTTTCCTGACGAACATGGAGCGGGATTTTCTGACCTATAATCAGCTGTACGCGGAATATTTTAAAGACAATATGCCCTGTCGGACTACGGTGGGTGTCTCTTCCCTGCCTGCACCGATTTGTATTGAGTTGAAGTGTATTGCGCTGGTGGAGTGATTAATATTCAGGGAACATGAGGGGCGTTGTTTTGTTTTTATTATATCAAATTAGTTAACCCAACCGTTATGACTATAATCGCGGTCTTGACTGATTAAATTATTAAAAACAGAAACCATGCGCATTTCATCCATGTTTAGTATAGTGCTCCTCGCTTTTTTATTCACCACTACTTCTTGCAAAAAGGAGGAGACCTGCAATTGTATTGAAGATACAGATTATCTGTTATTCGGCCATTTTTATGGCGAGTGTATGGGGGAAAGTTGTATCGAAATTTTCAAACTTACCGACGAGGCATTATTCGAAGATACGGTAGATCAATATCCTTCCTCTCAAAGTGGTTATGAAGGCAATTTTGTGCCTTTAGACCATGCAACTTTTACCCAGGTAGCCGACCTGATCAACCAGGTGCCCGATGCATTATTTAACGAAACGGAAGTCGTGATCGGCATGCCGGATGCAGGGGATTGGGGTGGTTTTTATGTTGAAGTACATCGGGATGGCAATGTCCGGTTTTGGTTGATTGATACCATGAGAGGAAACATCCCGGAATATCTGCATGATTTTACTACTGCGATTGAAAATGCGATTGTTGCGATAAATGATTGATGAGAAATGGAGTGCGTCGAACTATAGGAATTTAAAGACAACAACAAGAATATAGTAAAACAAGGAAAAGGGGAGAAAGGTAATGCCAACTTCCCCTTTCCTTGTTCCCGTGTCAGTCGCAACATGCTTTCAGCTTATTAAAATGCTCTTACAACCCAGAAATAGCTACTTTTTTACCCTTTCTAAGCATAATTTTCCCACCTCGTGTAACTTTTTTCAAAATTTTGTGGTTGTGCAGGTTACATTTTATGACTTCATTACAATAGTCATTAAATGATGTCTACAAATCGACTTATACAAACGGTGGAGTGATCTTCATCGCCAGTATGAGTCTACTGATAGATTTTTTAACCTCAATATAACCAAAATGAAAACTCAGTCAATTAAGGACTGGCTGGCCCTCCAGCCCGTAGTGCTAACTAATGCCCAACAGGAAGAAATCAAAGGTGGAGATGACCCCGTCAACATTATTGTAATCGAAGATGTAGACGGTGGTTAATCACCGTTGCAGAATATTTTTTAAACCCTGGAAGCTTGTTTTTCAGGGTTTATTTTTTTCAAGTGATCAAGTATCCAAGGTTTGAATGTCAATTGATCACAGTTTTTTACATCTCTATAAAGCCGTTGTATCGCTTTGGGTTTGGCTATGACCCGCAGCTTTGATAATCGAATAGTAAAACAAACCAAATTTTTGTATGGACGTGCTTTAGATTTTTTGACATTAGATTTCCGACTTAAAAAATGAAGAAAAGTATCAGCATGGCTGGAAAGAGAAGTTTCTCCTTCTCCCGCTTCCGCAAAGATTTCGTAAAAAGTACGCAGCAATAGAGATCTTCTGACAAGTTCGAAGCTAACTTCCCTAAAATAAATCGGGCCTATTAATTCTCGGGTTTTGCCCCAATCTCTTTGGTAAAAGGTCAAAATAGCATTAGCGAGGGCTAAAATATTCCCTTTACCTTCCGAAGGCAAATATTTTTGATATTCTTGAATAAAATCCTGTGTCCAGGCAAATTCCCCAACCTTGCTTCCAATAAATGCAATATTGAAGAAACTTGCATAAGTTAGCTGGCTATTATATAAAATCAACTCATTATCAATCGCAAAACGATACAAAATCAGCTTTTCAGGTTCGTATAAAGCTTCATCCTGCCGGGTCATATTGACCAGATAATTGTAGAGGTGTTTATAAAATACTTGCACCTCCAGCTCATTGAGGTCTTTCCAATGTGTAAAAAAAGTAGTTTTTATATTTTGGTAGTGCTGCCAACTATAACGCCCCGGTTCTCGGAATAACAACACCAATTGGCGATAACATTTTAACAATAGATTTTCCGCTTCAAATTTTTCTGAATCGTTGAGTACCTGCTGGATATCTTCTTGGTCCAATGGTTGCTCTTCATTAAGTTGAAAGGCCCTGGCTAGGTATTCACTGGTGTAACGCAGTTTGGATAAACAATAAAACTGCTCCGCATAATTTAAGGCATGACGCAAATGAAGCGAATCTTTCCCTTGTTGGGTATTTGCAGGGTTGAAGTAACGATTGTGATTTAAGCGTTGCAAGTAGAAATATTCCTTTAACTCTTTGTACTGTTTAGCTTCCAATGCCTTGATTTGAGCATCCGATATTTTATTTGCGGCCTCATAAAGACCATGCGCATTAAAAGCACTCATCGCCAGTCTTTCTTCCTCAAATGGGTTTTGTTTGGTTTGTTCAACAACCAAAAATGAGGTAGCCAGCTTGTTCATTTTGGAAAATATATCCCGGATGCGGCCGTCTTTGTATATTTCCTTAGACCCATATAACTTTTTATAGACCACCTTCCGATTCAGCCTATCCTGATCAAATTTTGGATGGCAGTTCTGTAGATAATCATAGACTTGACAGGCCTGTTTGGAGTGGTTGTGGTAGGGAGATTTCAAAAACAAACCAAATTGCTTCCATTCATTAGCAGAAAAATGACGAGCCAGATTTAAAAATTTTGAATCCTGCATAAGCCAGTTTTCGATAATTGACTTAAAAATTTAAATGCAAGGTATTGAAAAACAATTATTTATAATTATTTTGCCGATATTTTATTTGTTTTAGGGTCGATTTTGCTCATTATTTGTCTTCGGATATTGTTTTTTGACTTATTACTTTTGAAATAATATTTATCTCCCTTTCTACAAAAGCACTCCGTAAACTTTCGGATGATATTGTCTATTTCATTCAATACATAGATGAAACCGCTTCCAGCTTCTTCCATTGGGTAAGTTGGACAAAATACCAAATGAAGCTACTCATATTTGTTAGTTACTTACAAGTGGCACTGTAGGTTGAATCTCCCTGAAAAGGGAATTGACTTCTGGGCCACTTTTTTATTTCCACGCTAATTCTACCAGTATAGGCAGATGGTCAGAAGGATAAAAGTTATCATACGTATCACCGATGACAGCATATTTGTTTACCCTAAATTCCACATTGGTAAAGATATAATCAATCCTCCGTTTTGGGGAAACCTTGTATACAAAACCGGTGAAAGTACCTTCAGGGCCATAAGCTGGCTTGATGCTGGCTGAGCGAGAATCATTCATTTGCTGGCTAATAAAAGTGATGGGATCCTCCTGAGGTTCGGCATTAAAATCGCCCATCAGGATGACGGGGAGCGTGACCGATTTATTCAATTGTTCAATCGTTTCCCAGATCAGTTTGAGTGCCTGTAGGCGGGATTCCGGCCCGCGGTGGTCGAGGTGGGCATTGAGTACCCAAAACCGGCGCTTGGTTCCATTTGTCGGGTTTCGTTCCTGCAATAACGCATAGGTGCAAATGCGCTCCATCGAAGCGTCCCACCCTACAGAAGGCCGATCGGGATTTGGCGAAAGCCAGAAAGTAGAATCCATCACAAGCTCAAAGCGATCGCTATTGTAAAAAATAGCCGTGTATTCTCCTTTTTGATGGCCGTCATCTCTACCTATACCGACGTATTTCATGTGTGGCAAGGCCTCGTCCAAATAAGTTACCTGATGGTGTAATCCTTCCTGAATGCCCAATACATCTGGTTCGTGAAAATCCAACAGTGCGACTACGTGTTCTTTCCGATGATCCCAGTTGTGTACCCCATCGCCGGGATTGTCATAGCGGATGTTGTAGGTCATTGCTTTAATGGTTTGGCTATAGCTGTTGGTGGAGCCAGTTAAAAACAATATTGCCGTGATTAATAGATAGTAGGACTTCATGTGTTGTTGTTTTTTTGAGCAATAAAACCCGTGGTTGGCTTGGATTGTTTGCTCATGAAATCAAACAATACCGGCACCTAAAAACATGCCCCTACCGTTTGCGGTCGGTCACGAAGATCACCAAATCCTCCAACGATTGTCGCACTTCCGAAGGCGGGAAAGTATGCAACAATTCAAAGGCTTTATCGCGGTAGTCGTACATGGCCTGACGGGTATAATCCAGTCCGCCGCTCTGGTGTACAAACTGAATGACCTCCTGTACTTTTTTATTGTTTTCGCTGTGGCGGCGAATGATATTGATGATGCGTCGCCGCTCGGATTTGCCGGCCCGCTGAAGCGCATAAATCAAGGGTAATGTCATCTTTTTTTCTTTGATGTCGATGCCCAGGGGTTTGCCCACATCATCCGTCCCAAAGTCAAAGAGGTCATCCCTGATCTGAAAGGCCAGGCCGATGTTTTCGCCAAACTGTCGCATGCGTTCAATGATGGCTTCATCTTTAGTGACCGAGGCGGCACCGGCAGCACAGGCAGAGGCGATTAGGGAGGCGGTTTTCTGGCGAATAATTTCGTAATAAACAGCTTCGGTAATGTCGAGTCGGCGGGCTTTTTCAATTTGCAGCAATTCGCCTTCACTCATGGCTTTGACGGCATCGGAAACAATTTCCAATAAAAGAAATTCCTTGTTTTTTAATGCCAGTAGCATGCCCTGGGAAAATAGATAATCGCCAACCAGAACGGCAATTTTATTTTTCCAAAGTGCGTTGACGGAAAAGAAGCCCCGGCGTTCGTAGGAATCATCCACAATGTCATCATGTACCAGGGTTGCGGTATGCAAAAGTTCCACCAGTGAGGCGGCCGAATAGGTAGATTCACCACTTTCACCACACAATTTAGCGGATAAAAAAACAAACATTGGACGCACCTGTTTGCCCTTGCGTTTGACAATGTAAAAGGTGATGCGATCCAGCAGTGGCACCTGACTTTTCATGGCATCCCGAAAATGTTGTTCAAAGCCTTTCAACTCTTCTTCAATCGGAGCCTTTATTGTATTGAGGGATTTGACCATATAGCTGTTTAATCGTTCAGCACTCAAAGCTACAAAAAAAACGCTCAGGTAAAGGAGAAAGCTGAAGAACACCTTATCAATTAACCTATTAATATCTTAAGGTTATTGGGTCAATTTAGAAAATCTGTTGGATTATTATTTAGAAAAATTGTATATTTGAAAAGATGTTCAACCCTTAAAACCAGAAAACAAAATGCCCCCGTACATTGCTATGCCCCCATGTGTCGTGTCCAGTGGCTCCACTTTGGACAATATTTTATTCCCCATTTCAGGTCCTGAAATAATCTTTCCCAAAAGGCAGTGCCCTTTTTTTGGGCCAGGAGACTTTGTTCTATTCCACTTTTTTACTGATTAAATCCATTGTTGTGTTCCCGGCAAACGGGAAGCATGTGTTAAAACAATGTGCTTAAGCAGTAGTCGTTAACAAAAAATAAGTAGACACCTGTATACTTCTTGGAGTACTATAACAAGAGTTAAAGAATAGAACACACAACACACAATCCAAACTCAATTAACATCTAAAGGTTACATTTATGAATCGCACCACATCCACCTTTATCTTTTTGGTAAGCTTATTGTTTATTATTAGTACTGCGCAGGCGCAAGACTGTTTAGACTTTCAGTCAGAAATGATTTTCCCCTGTCAGGGACAAGCCAATGGCGAGATCAACATTACCAATCTTGATGGCGTGACCGGCCAACCACCTTTCACTTTTTCCTGGAGTGATGACCCTTCCATCACAGATAGCCTGCGTAGTGGCTTGTCAGCTGGCACTTATACCCTGACCATTACCGGGGTTAATGGCGAGAGCACTTGTTCTGAAGTCCGGGAATTTGATCTGGTGGCCAAGGATACGGCAACCATTAACGGCAGCGTGAATGATGCCTCCTGTAGCACCGCAGCCGATGGCAGCATAGGCATATCGGTCACCGGTCCTGGCGAAGGAAGTTTTGACCTTATTTGGAGCAATGGGGGAACAGAAAAAAATATTGGCGACTTGTCACCAGGGACCTACTCGGTTACGGTTACCGGTTTTGATGTGTGTCCGACTACGGCCTCATTTATAGTCGGCGCTGATCCCTTTCAAGTCAATGACAGCATTTCCAACGCCACCTGTAGCTATACTTCCGATGGTAAAATTAAGCTGACGGTGATTGGCAGCAGTGAAGGTTATCTTTACAATTGGAGCAATGGCGCCTCTGCTGATAGTATCAATAATTTGGCGCCGGGCAATTACTCGGTGACAGTGACCAGCACAGATAATGAAAATTGTGTGTTGACGGAGACGTATACCGTTGGACCATCTCCCATTCAGCCAAATCCCAATACAACGGATATTACCTGTGTTGGCAATGATGATGGTGCCATAGTTATGAATGTTAGTGGGGGCAACGGCGGCTATACCCATATTTGGAGCAATGGGGCTACCGGAGCAGTGCTCAATTTACTACCAGCAGGTGTTTATACGGATTCTATCGTCGATGGTTCGGGATGTAGCGTGATCACCTCTGTTGTAGTAAATGAACCACCACTTATGGAATTGAATTGCACGGCCGTTTCTGCCGATGTTTCCCAGCAGACCAATACGGGCAGTTTTCGGGTCGAAATAAATGAAGGTTCATCGCCTTATACCCTTAACTGGTCGGGGCAAAATTCTGGCATTATTGGTTCGCAAAATAATGTTCAGGAAGCATTGCTAATCAATAGTTTGCCATCGGATACTTTTTACGTTACTGTTACCGACGCTAATAGCTGTGTGGATTCGTGTACTGTATTTGTAAAAGAAATTTTCCGGGTAAATGAAGACTCTGATTTTATTATAGAATTTAATGAAAATGCCACGAAGGCAGAAATAGAGGCCTTTGTGGATAGCGTAGGCGAAAAAGATGGTGTGGAACAGATAAAAATATGTAATTGCGATTCAAGTGCTGCTTGGTTGCAATTGTGGCATACCAGGGATGTTTTGGATATTAATACTTCAGGTCAGTCTTCGTCAAGCAACCCAAGAGGAGATACTTCAGGACTGGCATTTCCAATTTTAATTCAATATGAAGATATCCCAACTCCTACAACGGACCTGTGTGCCCACCCTGAAACAGCTTCAGATTCAGGTCAAGATTCTATCGTTATTGCCATTATTGATTCTGGGATCAATCTAAGGGAAGAAACGAATGATCGTGGTCATCCAGCATTAATTAATTTACAACGGATTAACCCTTTAGAGATACCAGGAGACAAAATAGATAATGATGGTAATTGCTGTATTGATGACCATGCGGGTTTTGATTACCTGAATATGGACGGCGTAGTCATTGATTCAATTGGTCACGGTACTCATCTTGCAGGAATTGTGGCGGATGCTTATCCGAGAGACATTAATTTAAAAATAATCAATTTAAAGGTTTACGATGAAGATGACACTGGCAAATCTAGAGGTAATGTTTTTGATTTGGTCTGTGCACTTCATTATGCTATTAATCAAGGTGCTAAGGTCATTAACCTCAGTTTGGGGTATTTCGATAAAGAACCTTCAAAACCTCTATACCGGGCACTAAAAAAGGCCGAAGAAAGGAATGTTTTGGTGGTCATTTCTGCTGGTAATGATAGTTTAGATCTGGACAAATATGAGACAGATTCATTATTAAACAGATGGCCGGGGAGGTTTAATAAAAATGTCATTACACCTGACAGCATCCTTTCAGCATTAAAAAACATTATTGTTGTAGCTGCATTAGATCCAGATAACAATGACCTTGACAATACCTATACGAACTATAGCTTTTCTCTGGTCGATATCGCAGCAAACGCTAATTTTTACAGTACCCATTTAGGTGCCAGTTATTTGGGTTTGAAAGGAACCTCTATGTCAGCTGCTTATTTGAGTCGCATTTTTTCAATCGTTAGAGCCCACAATCCTGACCTTTCGGTTGAAGATATAATAGGATCTGCGGTAAAGGTCGCCATTCCAATTCCCTCAGGGAGTCGATTGATTTCAGCAGGAAAATTTGATGAGCGTGCTTTTTTAGAAGATCTCGGGTTGGGCGATATCATTACCAAAATTGAGCCTGTTCCAGTACCTGATCAATTATTTCTTCAGCCTGATGGTACTTTTTCCTCCAATGACCAGTCTGTTAATTTTAGTCTAAGACTGGGAGATGGTAAGACCCAATACCAAAACGTCGTTTTTGAAATATTTAAACATGGGACCACCACCAGCCCTATTTATACGGAGCATCTCTGCTTAGCCAATTATTTGTATTGGAACGGTGATCACAAAGACGGGGGAAAATCTGGAGGAGGAGATTTTCAGTTTAAGGTGACAATTGGTGGAAAAATCTTTCCAAAAATAAACTCCACAAAAATCACGATTGGAGGAGCTCCAAGAGAATAATAAAAATAGCTTATTGGGAGGCTTGTTTTTAGTCTCCAAATAAGCTTAAAAATATTTAAAAATGAATAGTTCGCATTTTGTAATTACTTATCCAGTTTTTCTTATTCTGGTCAGTATTGTATTACTTTTTACTTGCCAGTCTGACTCGATAAAGTTTGAAGTGCAGCAATCAGAAAATGACAATGCTGAAAAGCTTCATAAAGATGGATGGGCTCTTTATAAAGAGAATCGATTTTCCAAATCCGTTCCACTTTATTACCAATCTATTGAAATCAGAGAGTCCATTTTAGCGCGGTCTACAAATTTTGAAGATACGGTGTTACGCGATAAAATTCTGGAAGGCATTATTAGAAGTTATAACAATCTAGGACTTTCCTATTACGAGTTAGGAGCGTTCGAAGAGACCGAACAAGCCCTGGAAACCTGTTTATACAAACTATCGGAATACGAAAAAAAATGGGGTTTACAAAGGACTTTGCGAAAAGCTTGGGCGGCACATCAGTTCGGGCGACTAAATCAACAATCAAAAGGTATAGAGGAAGCATTGTCCAAGTTTGAGCTCGCTTTAAATTATTCTTTGATCGCAAAAGATACGGCTCTTGTTGCCGATATAATCAACGATATAGGAGCTTTATTTGTGGATTGGCGAGAACCGGACAGTGTTATATTTTATGTTGATAAAGCCTTAAAACTATATACCGAAATTAACTTTGATTTTGGAAAAGCGATGGCAAACCAAAACCTTGGATATGCCTATGTTTTAAAAAAGAACTATACGCAGGCCCAGGTTCATCTTGGTAGTGCTTTCAATTTTTTCAACAAAGAAAGGAACGCATTCAAACAAATTATCCATATTGCAAAGGTTTTTCACAACAAGGCTATTGCTTATCATTTGGACGGCAATTTTCCAATGGCACAATCAAGTATTGATAGCGCTATTGAAATAAATACCTTCCAAAACAACTTCCCCGAATCTTATCTTACGTTGGCCCAAAACTACAGCAACAAAGCCGACATCTACCTAGCTCAGGGAGACCTCAGCAACGCCAAAAACTACTACGAAAAATCCATCCTGCAGTTCGGCCAACAGGACAAAGATCCGGACATCAGTCATTTTTCTGTCCCCGAATCCGAAAAGATCATTGGTGACAAAATCGGTTTCATCGAAGCCCTGGCAGGCCGGGGGAAAACCTTTGCGGCTATGGGGGATTTTACTAAGGCCATGGATTCTTACAAAACAGCTATTCAATACTTTGATACCTTCCGCAAAGACTTCCGGGACAAACAATCCAAAATCCAAATCTCTAGTCTCACCAAACAGATCTTTGAGGCAGCCATCAGCATGAGCTATAAAACTCAGCCCGAACAAGCCTTTCAATTTGCCGAAACGAGTAAGTCTTATGCTTTATTAGAGGCTGTTCGCCATTACAAAGCTTTTGATATTTTGGGTATTAAGTCTGACCAATTAAAACAGGAGAATGAGCTGCGGCGAGAAATTTCAAATCTGGCTATTCGGGAATTAAATACAGATTCTACGGAACTAAAAATTGAATTAAATGAGCAGCGTGAGCGTTTGCAAGAACAGCTGGAGGGGCTAAATGAAACACTCAAAAAAAATGAGAACTATCAAAAGTTAATGTCCGCATCTGTGAGCCCATCAATAGCCGACATTCAAAAAAACATCCTGGAAAAAGACCAGGCATTGATCGAGTATTTTGTAGGAGAAGACAGTACCTATATTTTTTGCATCACCCACGAACAGGGTTTTAAAAGATATGCTGTACCGGTGACTCGTGAAATGATAAAAGAACGGGTAGCAAAATTGATTGCCTCCATCAATCAAACTGAAAATACCGGTATAGCCAAATTAATCAGCCAAACGGAATCTGCAGATAACCTTCCTCCAAAAGAGGCTTTCAAAAACCATGCTTTTTGGATGTACCAAAACCTGCTGGCGCCTTTGGTTTCTGAATCAAATCCCTTGCCCCAACGCCTGGTCATCATCCCGGATGATCTGCTGGGTTATGTGCCATTTGATGCGCTTTTAACTTCTCCGGTGCAGGATGGTGCAGACTATTATGATTATTCCTTTATGGCAAAACAATACGCCATTAGTTACTGTTATTCCATTTCTCTTTTAAAAGAAATGCAGGACCGTAGATTGCAACCAACACAAGACGGCATCTTTGTTTATACGCATCCCGGAAAAGCATTTGAAAATCAAAGAGATGAATTAGCTGGAATTTTTGCCAAAGAATGGAAAAAAGGCAAAAGATTCATGCAAAACATGGATCCTAAACAACCCAAAAAGGCATTTAGGAGCAAAGCCAAAGATTATCGCTTTGTACATTTTTCTACCCATGGTGAGGTCAACGACAGCGAACCCAATTTATCTTTTCTGAGAATGCCCGGAACGACCGAAGCAGAACGAGACAACCTGTTGTATTTATATGAAATTTATAATATCCCGTTGAATGCTGAATTGTTAGTTACGGGTGCCTGCGAAACAGGTGCAGGGCGGTTTTTAAATGGCGAGGGCATCATGAGTCTGGCCCGTGGTTTTTCTTATGCTGGCGCCAAAAGCATCATCACCACCTTGTGGGCCGTAAATCAGGACAAAACAGAGGATATCTTAAATGACTTTTATAGAAACCTTGCTAATAATATGTCAAAAGATATGGCGCTTTTTAAGGCCAAAAAAGACTATCTCGAAAACAACCCACAACATGAATTACATCCCTATTTGTGGGCCGGAATTATTCCCATTGGCAATATGATGGAGCTTGGGTTTTAAGAGCTTGTTTAAGTTATAAAGTGGTCCAAACCTGGAAAATGGACGCAGAGATATTGGAGGGGCCGAGCTAGCAGAGGAATGTTGTTCCTCTGCTAGCTTAATCACGCTATTCCGAAGAAAGTTCCTCCAGCAGCTTTGCCGCTTTTTTACCATAATGAGGATCGGGATCACTTTTAATAAATGCTTCCAATGCCGGACGTAACTGCTCCTGCTCATTAGTGCCAAGCAGTGCTAACATGCTATCCCATTTGATTTTATCCAGGCTCTGATAAATAAGAGGGAGTTGACTTATTTTATCTGGTTCATTGATGAATCTGTCAAAAATAGCCTTAGCCTCCAAAAAACGTTCCTGCATAAAATAGGTATAGGCAAGCAAGTATGTCACTTCTGTTTGATTGGTCACGGGATCATTCTGAGCCAGCTTAAAAAGACGTTCTGCTTCTTTATAATCCTTATGATCAAAAAAAGCTTCTTTGGCTTTTTCCATGGCATCTTCGGTAGGAACATCGCCCAGGACGGCATTTTTGGCAGGTAGGTCGATCAGATTTATAGCTTGTGGCCGGGATGGCGGAGGGATTGTCTGTGGGGTAATTAAACCTTCAATGTATGGGATTCCGGTAATCAGGATTATGCCAATAACCAGGGCTGCCACTGCGCACTGGAACCATCGCTGCTTCCACAAAGGCACAATTATGGGCTCGGAAGGTTGATGCCCGGTTTCTGCTTGTAATACCGGTTCTTCCTGACGGATTTCTTCCACCATCTGGCGGATTTCATCTTCCATTGCCAAATCAATGGCTTTGTCGGTCAGGGCATGTAGTTTGACCTCTTTTTTTAAGACAGGGTCATCGGCCATTTTTTGCTCAAATACCTTTTCGGCTTCGGCCGTCATTTGTCGTTGCAAATAGGCCTCAATTTCATCGAGTCGTTCTTTTGGGTCCATTATAGTAGTGCTATCTCTGGTTAAAAAAGGGGGTTTTTTCTAAAATATCCCTAAGCCGGTTCCTACATCGGGCGGCGTAGGTTATGGCAGTACGTTCGTTGCTTAAACCCAATATTTTGGCAATTTCTCTCATGGAAATACCTTTCATCCTCAGCGTCAATATTTGCCTGCACATTTCCGATAATTCAGCAAAAGCCTTACGCATTATTGCTTTAAAATCTTCTTCCACGGCAATCAAATAAGGTGTTCTCAAATCTTCCATTGGAATATCCCGTGGGTCCAGCCGCTGCTGATCCCTGTTTTCCTTGCGGTAAAACTCTGCACAGATATTCCGGCAAATGCCTTTAAAGTAATCCAACAAAGGGCGATCACCCTTGTAATTTCCTTTTTTGAGGCTTTTTACCAATTGGATGATGCTTTCATTAAAAACATCCATCCATTCGGTCAGTCTTAATCTTCTGTGATTTCGGGCAATTATTTGTGTGTTTGTTCGATAGTCTTCATCCTGGTAAATGTAAGCTATCGCGTCTTTTTCTGCTTTGCCGCCCTTTAATATGGCATCATTAATTTGGGTGTCTGTCATCTGGGAGCTTCAATAGTTATTGTTTATAAATATAGGATTGTATACAGTGAATTTTCGTTTTTTTATTTTTTTCACTCAGATGACTATTGAGCGCATTTCTGAAGAAAGGAGTCGCCGGTTTTCTGCTTCTGGTCAAATTACAACTTTTCAGAAAGAAATAAAAAAAGTGGGCATCTCTGTTTACATTTTCATCTTTTCAGACACTAACTAAAAACAGGTACATGGGAAGGTAAATACCATAACACAAAAAAACCAAATGACTTTTATCCCCCGGTCGATACCCCAAGGCCGGGGGAGCCTTCCTGGTTTAATGCTACAGATCAATCTACATTCAGCCTGGAAATAGCGCATAACCAACACCCCTATCTTTCCACAGGCAGAGTTGCTCCTAACAGGACTCTGCCTTTTTTAAATCAAATGGTTATACAAATCAAAATTCTCCTGATCGAAGCAAACAAAAGTTACTTCTTCAATTTTTGTCTGATACATTCGGGCATATTCTTGTACGGCCTGTATGGCAATTTCTGCGGCCTTAGGTTTCGGAAAACGGTATACACCGGTACTGATATTGGGAAAGGCTACTGTTTTGAGGGAATGAGCTTCCGCTAAACGAAGGGATTCGAGATAACAGGATCGTAGCAATTTGGCTTCCTGGTGATTGCCATCTTGCCACACCGGACCTACCGTGTGAATGACATATTGGGCAGGTAACAGCCCCGCTGTGGTGATGACAGCCTGACCGGTATCACAACCACCCTGCTTGTTCCGAATCTTTATACATGCTTCCAGGATTTCCGACCCGCCTTTGCGATGAATGGCTCCGTCAACTCCACCACCACCCATCAGGGAGGAGTTAGCGGCATTGACGATAGCATCTACTTTAAGGGTCGTAATATCTCCTGAAATTAGCTTAATTTCCATGAATTACTTTTTGAAATTAGACACCTCATCCACCCAAGCTTTAATCAGCGCACCCACAGGCCCTTCTTTTAATTCTCCGGGATTTTCGGGGTTGATTTTGACAATCATCCACTCATGCAGCTGGCCATCAAAAATGCCTTCCATCTTCAATTTTTCTTCTTTCAAAATCAACAGCGGCAAATTCATCTGGTAGGCCATACCCCCTTCCAACTGGTTCCAGGCAGTGGAGTAGTATTCATTTTCAACTACTGCTTCCTGAGGGCTCTTGCTTTTATAAATGCCCTTTTTTACGTGCAGGCGTTCCAAAGCAACAATAACACAACCGGAGACTGATTCCATCTTTTTGCGCAAGGCGACCAGCGGATTTTTTAAAGCCCAAAAGGTGCTGCCCAGGGTTTCCAATTGAATCTTGTATTCCAGAAGGTGCGCTTTTAAAGCATCAATATATTTTTTTTGATAATCATGATGAGGAGTACCAACGCTTAGAAATGCAATAATATAGTCCTCCTTTTGTTCGTTTCCTTTGCCAAAAACTTCCCGCTTATATTTCACCTCCTCCTCTATGGCTGAAACCAATTCCAGAATGTTTCTCCGGATTTGATTTTTCACCTGATTGGCTTCAGAATTGTCAATAACACCGTCTCTCAACTGCTTTTTTACATCATTGAAGCGCGCCGATTGTAAAATTATTTCGTTGACTTCACTACTATCCATGATGTTTTGCGAAAGCAAATCAATCGCCTCATCGAGTTTGTTTTTGGCAATTAAAGTCGTTACCGATTTTTTCAAGCTAATAATATCCATCTGGTCTACCTTTTGTCATTTTATGTCCCAAGATAAAATAGTTTGATGGAAATTTTGCTTGCAATTATAATCCAATCCTCCAATCGGAGACGTATCTATTACAAAAGGGAACTGGAAAGGCCAAGGTATGGCCTAATTTGAAGGAGGAGTAAACTCAAAACATGTTCGCTTACTGATACTAAAATGAAAATTTAGAAATGAATTCGTAACGGTTTTTGGTTATTGGTTTGATTGGAGCGGCAATTCTCGCCGCTCCATCTTTTTTCATAGCTTAACGATCAAACGACTGTCTATATCCCCATTCATCCGCAATACCACCCGGTAATTGCCAGCAGGATAGGCTTCCATTGGAATCTTAAAAGTATTGGTGTTTTCCTTTACCCACTGCTTGTCAACAATCCGCCCGAGGGAGTCAATGACACTCAGGTGCAAAGGACCGGCAGGTTGATTTTTTGGCCATTTAAGGTCGATTTGCAAAACATCCTGCACCGGATTGGGACTGCAATTCCACTCCAGTGGAAAAAGTGTTGCCCGATCCCGAACCTGATCGGTAAACCCCTCCAATAAATTAAGTTGTACATCTACCGCCTGCTGAATCACTAAGCTTTGCTGGCCACTGGGCCAAAACACAAGAAGGCTATCGACAATAGTCGCCTCACCCAGGCCAAAATGAGCAATCAGGCTATTCTGCCCACAGTAACCCGTCTGGGCACTGATTTCTCGGATTTGCCATACCGCATTGCCATTGATCTGTGCTTTTACTTTTACCTTGGCACCAATGGCAGAACGATTGGATTCGGTGCCTTCCAGTTTAACCTTTAACCAATGGTTTTCATTGCCATCATTGAGGTAAAAAGTATTGGCAGGTTGCGGTGTGCTGGACGTATTCTTGCAGTTGGCAATGGCCAAATCCATAAATCCGTCATTATTCACATCGCCAAAAGCAGCACCAAAGGAACAGCGCGCACTCATATCGGGCAAGGCATCAGGGACATAGGTAAATACACCATTTCCATCGTTTTCATACAGGCGATCTTCCAAATGACTATTGCAAAAACCATTGGCAACCAACAGATCCAGGTCACCATCATTATCGGCATCGGCAAAGGAAGAACCATAGGAGCATCCGCCATCTCCAATAGCATCGCCAACCGTGATTTCGGTGAAGGTACCATCTGCATTATTGCGAAATAGCTGATTGTTTTTTTCCTGATAATAGCCCGCATTGGCAATAAAAAGGTCAAAATCACCATCATTGTCGATATCTGCCCAACTGGCACTCATAGAAGGAAGCATGCTTTGCACAATACTGACGTTCGTGATTGGTGTAAACAAGCCATTGCCATCATTGCGAAGGAAATCATTGGCGGTTGTCCCTTCATTGGAGACAAACAAATCAAGGTCGCCGTCCAGGTCATAATCTGTCCAGGAAACACAACGGGAAGGATCCGATTGTGTCAGCCAATTTTGGCCGGTAACCAGGGAGAAATCACCATCGGTGTCGTTGTGGAAAAGCTGATTGCGGAGGTTGTTGTAACTATTGGTCACAAACAAATCCACCCAGCCATCCCCGTCGTAGTCGCCCCAGGAGGCCGTTTCAGAATGGGTGCCACCGGTGGCAGGAGTAACGGTATTTTCATCCATAAAAGTACCATCGCCATTGTTGCGGTAAAAGAAATTGCGCTGCCCGTGCCAGGTCACCACAAAAGCATCCAAATCACCATCATTATCAACATCGGCAAAGGTAGCGCCATCCGACTTACCATTGTCCATGACGATGGGGTCATCAGTTTGAGTAGTAAAACTTTGATCGCCATTGTTGAGGTAAAGCATATTGTCCTGTCCGGTAGAGGGACCATTGGAAATGAACACATCCTCCCAACCGTCATTATTGACATCCACAAAATTGACGCTGCGGCTATCGGAGGGGGTGTTGACAATATCACCAACAGTCACCCGGGTGAAGGATGGCTGAGCCTCGGGCCTGGGAAGTAGGAGTAGGCTCAAAATGGCAAAAACAAAAAAACGTTTGGTTTGTATCATCATTTTTTGTTGTAAGCTAAACACCTAATAACTGCCAGTGGTAAAAAATGTAAAAAGGGGCTGTATGATCCAACCAATGGCATTTATCCCTGTCCGAATGTCATTCGTAGGAAGTTAAGCCTCCTTGGTATGGAGCAAATACGAAATCAGCAGTTTGGGCTGTCTTTAGCTAAGAAAATTCCGACCTTTAGACCATGAAGCGGATTTTATTGCACATCAGCTTTTGGACTTTTTACCTGTTGGTCACCGGCTATATTGAAGTAGCTATGGTTAATTATTCCTTTTTTGACCTGCCGATAGGAGAACGGTTGTATAAGGGTTTTGCTCCGGAGTTGATCATTCTGGTTCCTAAGATTGCCGTCACCTATTTTATCATGTATTACAGTATTCCCCGCTACCTGGATACGCGTCGCCTGGGGCGGATGATCCTGGAAATATTTCTGGCTTTGGTCTTGGCCGTAGGGCTATACCGAGTGCTGGTTCAGGCGTTAATCTTTCCTTACATTTATGAGGAAATATACCAGCAACAAGCCTGGTCGAAATTACTGCCCCGTCATATTTGGACAGCCTTGGATTTTTTCTCCGTGGTAGGCATTGCGGGTAGTCTGAAATTTCTTCGCCTGCGTCTGGCTGGCGTAGAGCGGGAAAAACAGCTCACAGAGGAAAAATTGCAATCCGAACTCAACTATCTGCGCGCCCAAACCAATCCACATTTTTTATTCAATACCCTTAATAATATCTATGCCTTGGCGCGCAAAAAATCGGATCAAACGGCCGAGGTAGTCATCCGCTTGTCAAAAATACTGCGTTTTATGTTGTACGAATGTAGTGCCCCATCTATTCCAATCCAGCGAGAGTTAAAAGTCATCCAAGATTATATTGAACTGGAAAAGTTGCGCTACAACCAACGCATCACCATCGAATTAAAAACGGAGCTCGATGATGAAAACCAGGCCATTGCCCCCTTATTGTTGCTGCCCTTTGTAGAAAATGCTTTTAAACACGGCCTTAGCGAAAGCCGCTTCAGTGCCGGAGTAGCCATCTTTTTGCAACTTAAACAGGGCAATCTACACTTTCGTGTAAAAAACAGTATCGAAGACCGGCCCAAACCCGAGGAGCAAGGCATTGGCCTGAGCAATGTCAAAAGACAACTCGCCCTGCTTTATCCCGATGCGCATAGCTTGCGGATAATTGCCCAGCCTGACAGCTTTGAGGTCGAATTAATGATAAGCTTAAACCCATGAATGCACCGCTAAAATGCTTGATTGTTGAAGACGAACCTCTTGCCGCTGAGGTGTTGGAGGACTACATCCGTGAGGTGCCGTTTCTAGAATTAAAAGGAACCTGCACGGATGCGATCTATGCCTTGGAAGCACTTCAAAACCAGCCTATTGATGTCATTTTTCTTGACATTCACCTACCCAAATTAAAAGGATTGGATTTCCTGCGTACCCTCAGCAATGCACCGCAGGTTATTCTCACCACCGCCTATTACCAATACGCCCTGGAGAGTTATGAACTGGCCGTAGTAGATTATTTGCTCAAACCGATTGAATTTAGCCGTTTTTTAAAAGCCGTCAATAAATTAAAAAGAAACATCCCTAGTCCGGTCCAGACCAGTGCGCCTACTACAACAGCGCGTGCCTTTCATTTTTTTAATGTCAATAAAAAACAAGTGAAAGTTTACCTGGATGAGGTCTTATTTGTGGAAAGCCTGAAGGAATATGTCAGGATCTACACGCTGCAAAATCAGTTGGTGACTCAATATCAGATCGGTGCACTGGAGCAGATCCTTCCGCCTCCGGCCTTCCTGCGTATCCATCGTTCTTTTTTGGTGGCGGTGGATAAAATTGAAGCTTTTTCTGCTACCGAGATTAGTGTAGGAGGGCAGGATTTACCTATCGGGAAGACTTATAAGGTTTGGGTCGGGGAGGTGCTTGAGCGGGAGGCAAGGAGGTAGGGTGAATTTAAATCATCATTGTTTTTATATATATCTCAGGAGTAAATATAGCGATTTTTGATTTTCTGAAATCTTTGGCATTCCTGGTAATTATTGCTTCAATTCCATCGACAGTTTGAGCTGTTGCATATTGAATAGAATCTTCAAAATCTCTGAAGCCCGTTTGAAATGCGTTCTTGATTTCTGTTTTTGTGGTTCCTAATACCTCTATATTATCTATTAGCCGGTCTATTAGCCAAAGCGTTTGTTTTTCTCCAATCAGTCTACGTGATACATAATATATATTATTCACACTTAATGCGGACATGTGTATTTGAATTTGATTTTGTTCGTGCAGCTCAAAAATCATTGAAGAATAATTTGCAAATGGTGCCCTGTCTGTTAAATGATCTACAATTACATCTGTATCCACAAAAACTTTACTAGCCATGCTTTTTAATTATTTCTTCTTCAAGGATTTTTTTGTAATCAAAATCTTCATTCACCTTTAGAATCCCTTTCAATGATTTGACCTTTGGCGAAAGCTCAATCTTTGTCTCCACTTTAGAATCCTTAGTAAGGAATTTAAAATAGTTTTCAACTAGTTCAGATAAGCTTTGACCCTTTTCATTTGCATATTTTTTTGCAGCCTCGATGACCTCTTTTTCCAAGGTTAATGTCAACTTAGTACTCATTAATTAATTTTCTTGACAATATACGTGTGTTAAAACTGAAAAGCAATACGTGTAACGGTTTTTTGTAAAGACGTTTTAAAGTTCCCGGCAAGGGAATCGAGCCCTCATCTCACGGTTTAGCATGTTTGGGTGAATAAACGGACTCGAACCGATATCTTCCAGCTCCACAAGCTGGGGCTTTACCAATTAAGCTATACTCACCAAATCACTCCATCACTCCCCCAACAACCTCCGAATCTCCTCAACCCCCGCACAAGTAATGCCTTCCTTTTCCAAGGCAACCAGATCCTCCAAGAAGGTCGATTTATAGGTGGCATTATTATAGGGCAAATCCTTCAGCCTGGAATAAAGTGCCGTAGCATCTTCCATTTTTCCCTGGTACAGCAGGCCCAATGCCAGATTCGTATTGATCCATTCCTGAGTTTCATCCAGGCCCAGGCCCCGTTGTGCTGCTTGTGTTGCTTCGGCAAATTGCCGATTAAATAAATAATACCAAGCCATGTTCCCGTATGCATTGGCTGTGCGGGTGAGTAGCTGCTGATTATTGGGATAGTCTTTGAGGGTGGTTTCTAAAAGGCTTATGACCATTTCCTGATTGGTGACCACCAGGGCCGGATTTTTTTCGGTCTGATTTTTTTCTTCGTAAGGGACCACCTTATTGATGGCCTGCTGGATGATCAATGCTTCTTCTGTGATTCCATTAAAATAGGTATCTAGTGTATGGTAGTGACTTTTAAAGGCTTTGATAATGGGAAGTGTATCTTCATATCCCCCCAGGATAACCTTTACCTGCTGGATGATTTCCTGCCCTTCTTTTTGAAAACGCAGGTCGAGTCTTTTTTCCAATAAAGCTTTTTTAAAATAGCCTATATTCAGCAACGTACGACATAAATCTATATCAAAGCGCTGAGGATTTTCTTTTGCCAGTCGCTGATAGGTTTCGAGGGATTGCAAATAGGCCTGCTCTGCTTTTTTATAGGCATTTAAATTCCTATACATGACCCCCAAATTCATCTGGGTCCTGGCTACATCGGGTTCGTATCGCTGAGGATTTTCTTTTGCCAGGCGCTGATAGATTTCGAGGGATTGCAAATAGGCCTGCTCTGTTTTTTCATAGGCATTTAAATTCCTATACATGACCCCCAAATTCATCTGGGTACTGGCTACATCGGGTTCGTATCGCTGAGGATTTTCTTTTGCCAGGCGCTGATAGATTTCGAGGGATTGCAAATAGGCCGTCTCCGCTTTTTCATAACTGTTATTATGTGTAAACTGATTCCCCAGGTTCATCAGTAAACTTGCTTTATTAGCAACGGAAGTGGTATTGTTCAATGCTTGTTGAAAAAAACGAATCGCTCTTTGTTGCTGATTGAGCTCATCACAAAATGAGGCCAATTCCCATAAATTACTGACATGAGTGCTATCGGCTTCTACGGCTTTCAAATAATTTTTATAGGCTGCTTTATATTGACGATCAGTAATACAGAAGCGGGCTTTGATCATGTAGTTTTCGATGCTTTGCTGGAGTGCGCTATCGACCTTAAGCAGTCTTTCCTCTAGGTTGGCTTTTTCATTTTTAGCCTCCGCCAGACTTTTATCAAGTGCGTCATCGTCCAAAACGGCCAGGGCAGCTTTAATGTCACCAGATTGGAATTTTTCGTAGGCTGTTTTGGCCAGACTGGAGGCCTGATCCAAATCGACAATTGCCAATTGTTTGGCCAGGTCTTCTGCCCGGTTCATCAGGGATTCTTTCTCCTTTTGCAAGTCTTCAATTTGTTGGCGCAACACTTGCCGATCCTGGTCATCTTCATCTAGTGCATCCAGTCGGGTATTGATGTCTTTGAGTTCTTTATTGAAGGTGGTGTTGGCATTTTCAATGATGATATTGTAGTAGGCTAGGGCCTGCTTGCTGCGTTCCCCCTGCCGGGCCATAACCACAATTACCAGATCGTCTGCCCGCTCTCGCAACACGCAGTTATCGAGTTCCTTATCATTGATCACTTCGTAATCTTCTTTTTCAATGATCAGGCTGATGGTGGATCCTGGTTTTTTATTACTAAAGGTTATTTCAAACTGCCCGCTACTGTTAGAATACACCGGGCTGCTGCCAAAGGCACTCAGTTTGACCCCGGCCAGGGGTTTGGAGCCACTACTTTGCAATTTTACAATGCCCCTTAGGATGTTGTTTTGGGAAAATCCTCCGGAGCATAGAAGGCAGGATATCAGGAGTAAAAAAAAACGTTTCATATCGTCTATTGTTTTTTGAGGCGAAATTCTGGGGAAGATTGCGGGTAATAAAATTCGGTCAGAGATTCATAACCTGTTTTTTGGAAAGTAAGTGTATATTTTTCTCTGACCCTGTTGGCTGGCATTTCAAAAGAAAATCGACCCAGACTATCCGTGGTAGTTGTAAATTCATTTTCGATCATCACCAATACGTCGGCTAAGAAATCTGCGCCATGCATGCTTTTTACTATTCCCTGGATTTTCCGCAATTGTTGTGCCCGTTGTACCTTAAAATAGATAGCCTTTTCCTCCCATTTGTATTGACTTTCAGACGCTGCCGCTTCGTAGCCCTCCGCTTGAATAGCAATAGGCAAAGATTGCCCGATAAATTTGGCGGGAATCTCACTAAAAACCGTTCTGCCTTTTTCTCCTATTTTAGCAAACCGCCGGTCTCCATCCAAATCCACCAGCAATTCACCCTCGTTTTCCAATACATAATCCTGTAGTCCTCCAGGGCCATGCACGTAAATCGTTAATTGGCTTGTTTGACCGGAACTGGCAGGAATGAGGTTGATAAAGTTGAATACTTCCGCCAGGCTGCCCAAAATTCCGATGATCACCGCCGTTGCTGTGACGTATTTCCACCAACTTTTATCGGTTGTAGCCGGACTTGCTTTAGCACTTGATGAACTGATAATCGTAGCAGCACCCGATTCAGGAAGCCTTTCGATTATATCCAATAATGCCTTATTTATTTTCGCAATGGAAATATTCTCTTCCTCGTGGGAGGAAATGCCCAATCGATTCGATTTTGTGAATTTTTCAAATCGGGCAGATTGCATAATGACTTCCTGGTGCATGTCGGGATCGCCCATCTTTTGGGTAAGGGCTAATAGTTCCTGAATAGCCTGCTTGGTTTTGTTTGTGCCGATGAGTGTCCTGAGTTTTTGTTCCATATTGGTTTTTTGTGTTTCAGAAACTCAATATAAGGCATTGTTTAGTAGCTTGAAAATGAACACCTTGTTTTCTTTGAAATTTGATGGATCAAATTTTTTATTTACTTGCGCCGCAAGCATTTTTTTTAACTTTGGACGCAGAGGTAACGGAGGGAAGGAACGCGTCAGCGATGGGTAGCCATAGGTTTTCCACCGCCCTGCCCCTGCGAAACAACGCTAATAGAAAAAAAATCTATCTTCCTAACAACATGATTTAGGACTAATCAGTTCCTATATTTGAAGTGATCATTATTAACTTTGCGACAGATATGATAAATGCCTCAGCTTTATTAATACCACTTTTTTTGTTCATTGCTTTTTTGGAGTGGTACATCACCTATCGGCAAGGGAAAACCTTCTATACGCAACGAAACACCGTAATGAATCTGGCTATCGGAGCTATTGATCAGATTTTTTCCCTGGCTGGCTTTCTATTGTTTTTTTTGGTACTTGAGTATATCTATTCCAACTACCGCTTATTTACATTGGAGGTCAACTGGCTGCAATGGGTATTGGCTTATATCGCGGTAGATTTTGTATCTTATTGGTACCACCGCCTTTCGCATGAGGTCAATTTTTTATGGGCTGGACATATTACCCACCACTCTTCCGATCATTACAATTATTCTAATGGCTTTCGGCTATCCCCTTTTCAGGGACTCAATAGGATTCTTTTTTATGTGGCGCTTCCTCTTATTGGGTTTTCCCCTTTGGTATTGGTGGTTACCTTTAAAATATCCGGGATTTTTGACTTTTTTCAGCATACGCAGCATGTGCCCAAACTCGGTTTTTTAGAGAAAATCTTTATCACGCCTTCTATCCATCGTGTTCACCACGGAAAAAATGATCTTTATTTGGACAAAAACTACGGCTCAAATTTTGTGATCTGGGACAAACTTTTTGGCACCTATCAGGAAGAGACGGAACCTGTTGTGTATGGCATTACCAATGAAGATTATGTGGATGACAATCCGGTACGGGCCATCTTTTTTCATTATGACTATTTATGGAACACTATGAAATCCATTCCACGTTGGCGGGATAAAATAAAGCTTTTGTTTATGCCGCCCAGCTGGAAACCCGATGATCTTGATTCATCGGCAAAACCCATTAAAAAGGAAAACCTTCAGGTGCAGGCGATACATCGACAATATGCTTTTATACAACTCTTTTGCTGTATCATTGGCATCATTTCACTACTGGCCTTTAAAGATTTTTTGACCATTTGGATCTTTTTGTTTTTCGCAATGTCGTGTATTATTGGCATGGTCAATAGTGCGATGACATTGAACAATAACATAAACTCAAATTTCAGAAACCGCGAATTGGCGAGGTTACTGATTACAGGCATTATCGTTTCCTTCCTGTTTCTGGTTCAACCCCAGTATTATTTATTATTTGTATTATGCTATTTGTTAACTTCTTTAATCCTTGCTTCAAGGTTTCCTATGTCTTCTTCTAAAAAAGTTTTAAGCATGTAGTCATTTTCCAATATTCATCAGGCGACCTCCAAACATGCACTAAGAGGAAACAAACTAAGGGGTCAACGAAGAATAAGTTGTCTGTTTCAGGCGAGTTATTTTGTCACCAGCCTAGGCGCGAAAACCGCGCTTGGCCACCACTAAGCAAGGATTTGAGCAACAACGGTTGGTGGCAAAAGAGCCGCATCAAATGGGTAAGTTATTCTT
>BQJU01000002.1 GCA_021604865.1 Saprospiraceae bacterium
CCAAAACAGATTTGAGTAAAGCCGTAGTTACACCTACTGCCGATGTCAACGAAATGTTGAGAGGTAGAATCTCTGGTTTGCAAGTAGATGTGGGAGGCGGAACGTTGAGACCCGGTGGAACATCCGAATTATTATTTAGAGGGCGAGGTTCTATTGAAGGAAATACCAGCGGAATTTACGTGGTGGATGGAGTGGTCAGAACAGGCGGAATCGAAGACATCAATCCTGACGATATTGAATCCATCGAATTTTTGAAAGACGCTTCTGCCCAAGCCATTTATGGTTCGAGAGCAGTAAATGGAGTGGTCTTAATTACGACCAAAAGAGGAAAGAGCAACAAAGTTGCCATCAATTATCACGGCTATTTGAGCACTCGTTCCATCGAAAGAAATTTTGATGTGTACACCGGGCAAGAATTTGCGCAGCTCAGAAGAGAAGCGACGAGAGCAAATAATGCCGATGATATGTACTCCATGGACGAAGATATTTTTACCGCAACGGAACTCGAATCTATCGCTACTAATAATTTTGTGGATTGGGAAGAGGAGTTGGTAGAAAATGGTTTTGTCAATAGTCAATCCATCGGAATTAGTGGTGGAACGGATATGACGAAGGTCTATGCGAGTTTGAATTATTTCAAAGAAAATGGAATTATTCCTACATCTGGTTACACTCGGCAAAATCTGCGGATTAATGTAGACCAAAAAATCACCGATAGAATTTCTACCACCTTTGACCTTAACTTCTTGAACGACAATACGGATAGGGCTGCCAACGTCAACGTGATTACGTTTTCGCCACTCGGTAGAGCTTTTGATGAAAAAGGAGAATTAGTGCAATTTCCGAGTGGGGAAGAACTCACAGGAACAAATCCACTTTGGAACTTACGGGAATCGATCCATGAAGAAAAAGGAAATGATTTCGTGGTGACTTTAATTCCCAAATGGCAAATCACAGACAACTTACAGTACCAATTAAAAACTTCAGTCACTCGTAGAAATTCTGAAAGGGGACAGTATTTGTCTTCCCGACATTCGAGTGGAGATAGTGATGGTGGGATTGCAAGAATTGAAAATCAGTTAAGAGAAAATTATTTGATTGAAAATATCTTGACCTACGATAAGACTTTTACGCCTGACCATATTTTCAATTTGACGTTGGTTCAAGCAGTTGACGAAAATAAGTTTTCTGAAACTTTTACGGAGGGAAAAGGATTTGCTAACGAAAGTTTAGGTTACGACGGAATCACGAATGCAGCAGGCAGTGTTACTACACGGCGAGAAAAAACGAAATTTAGAACGGCTTCTTTCATGGGTCGAGCACGGTACAATTTATTCAATAAATACATGCTTGCCGCCACGGTGAGAGCAGATGGAGCTTCCGTAAATGCAGCCGATTTTAAATGGACTTATAACCCTGCCGCAGCTTTGGCTTGGAAAATACACAACGAAAGATTTTTGGAAGAGGTGAATGCCATCCAAGAATTGAAATTGCGTTTGAGCTACGGTTCTTTGGCGAATGCCTTGAGTCGTCCTTACACTTCGCTCTTTACGGCAGATGGACAGAATTATGTTTTTGATGGTCAAACAGCTTCTGGATTTTCTCCATCAGCTGCTTTGCCTAACCCAAATTTGAAGCACGAAACAATCACTACTTTTAACTTGGGAATTGATTTCGCAATTTTCAAAAAACTGTTACAGGGTAGCATCGAAATTTATAACTCAAGAACCAAAGATTTGTTGTTGCGTCGAGGCGTTCCTTCCAATACGGGTTACACGTTCACTTATTTTAATGCTGGCGAAGTGGAAAACAAAGGCGTGGAATTAGGTTTGACTGCCAACTTGATTAACAATGAAAAACTTCGTTGGTCCATTTCTGCTAACTGGTCGAACAACAGAAATAAACTCCTTTCCCTTTACGATGATGGCAATGGTGACCCTATTTTGGAAGATGATACCTACGGTTATTATGTGGGTCAATCTATCAGCGTGATTCGACATTATGAATTTGATGGAATTTATCAAGTGGGTGATAATTTTGATACTGCACCTCAAGCTAATATGGAATCTACCGACCCACAAGAGAACTTGCGACCTGGAGATATTAGAATCAAAGATACCAACGGCGTAGATGCCGACGGAAATGTAACAGGTATTCCTGATGGAAAAATTACGCCTGAAGACCGAGTGTTTACCGATAGCAATCCTGATTGGTTTGGGTCACTTTCTACTAACTTATCTTTCGCAGGATTCGATTTGTTAGTTGATTTTTATGCCGTACAAGGTGCAACTAAAGTCAATCCTTTTTTGTCTGTTTTTAACAATGGAGGAACCCTACAAGGAAAAGTGAACGGTATCAAAGTACCTTATTATACACCAGAAAATCCGTCACAAGATTTCCCCCGACCGAATTTCGATTCTGCACCAAAATACTTGGGAGCCTTGGCACTAAAAGATGCCTCCTACGTGCGATTGAGAACGGTGAGATTAGGATATACCTTACCCACTGCATTAAGCAATAAAATTAAGCTTCAAGAAATTAAGTTGTACGCAACAGGTACGAACCTATTCACCAAAACAGATTATTTGGGCTACAGCCCGGAAGTAAACATTAGAAATACTTTTTCTAGTGCAGATACTGGTTATCCTGATTCTCGAAGTTTCACCTTTGGATTGAAAGTTCAATTTTAAAAAACTAATCTTAGGTCAGATACCTAAAAAAAAAATATATCATGAATTCAAAATATTTTTTTAGAAAAACAAAGCTTAACCTCCTCGTCCTGATGGTGCTTTTTTCGACAGTATCTTGTCAAGACTTTTTGGAGGAGCAACCGGGCACCGAAATTGATGCCAATTTTGTCTATACGACAGAAGACGGTTTGAGGTCGGGCGTAGTGAGTTTATACAAATTCAACCGAGACCGTTACGACGAAGGAGTAGAGGATTTTCTACCCGCATTGATGATGATTTCTCGAAGTGATTTGACATTTAATCGTTCTGGCTACTTGGGCTTGATGGGGAGATATGAGAGAGGCGTTTCTCCAATCGAATATTCTGCAAGTTTATTGTCTAACTACTTTTGGAGACATTACTACAAATTAGCGAGTAAGTCGACAGAAATTATCAATGCTGCAGAAGTGGCGAAAGGATTGGATGAAAAGGTGAGAAATGAAATTATTGGGGAAGCAAAATTCTTTAGAGCAGAAGCTTATTTTTATTTGTACCGAATGTTCAATAATATTTATGTGAATACCGAATCTATCACGGGGGATAACGCTTTTGATGTGATTGACAATAAATCTTCTTCAGAGGAAATTTTGGCTTTAATCAATAGTGACTTGCAATTTGCAATTGACAATTTGGAATATTATGATGGAAATTTTGGTCGAGTGACCAAAGGAACGGCAATGCACGTCAAAGCCAAAGTAGCTATGTGGCAGGGCGATTGGGCAGAAGCTAAAAATCAGTCAGAAACTTTAATCGCTGAAGGCTCGCACAGTTTGGTTTCTAGTACTGCGGATGTCTTTAAAGGTGACATGAATCACTCCGAGCAGTTGATGGTTTTGCAATTTGCGGAAAATGTTTTGGGCGGCGGAAGTCGAAATTTTCTCAATGCCAATCTAGGCGTAAAATACTGGCTTGCACCCAATTCTTCTTCCAGAGCCGAATACGGCGGACGAGGTTTTTCTCGCTTATTGCCTAACAATTATTTGTTAGCCTTGCTTGCCGAAGACCCTAATGATGATAGAGATGATGACACTTATTTTAGGTTGAAATATTACTACGATGCAGGGCCAAACTTTGGAGAGGAGATTGATCTCTATCAACCGGTTACTGACCTCGATAATCCTAGTGAAACTTACAAGCAATATTACGAACGGACGCATCCTGCTTGTTTGAAATATGCACAGGAGGATAGTGACCCGACGACTTATTTTCAAATTAGCAACGTGATGATTTACCGTTTGGCGGAAACTTATTTGATTGCTGCCGAAGCAAATATGCGGTCTGGCGGAAACGGTTTACCTTTCATTAATGAAGTGCGGGCAAGAGCAGGTGCAGCGGAATTGACGAGTTTGGATGAGCAAGCGATTCTAGATGAGCGGGCGAGAGAGTTGTCTTTTGAAGGACAACGTTGGTTCACTTTGAAGCGGATGGGACAGTCCGTTATCAATAATCAAATTAGAAGCTTTGCGGGTGATGGAGAATATTTTCCTGCCAACCTTGGGGCTAGAGACCCAAGAACTAACTGGCAAGATCACTACATTAATTTCCCAATTCCACAAAGAGATTTGGATTTGTTGGGTGGAAGTTATCCGCAGAATGATGGGTACTAATCTTTCTCTTTTTTACTAGTCGGTAGCCAAGAAAGCACAAACATGCTAAGGTGACATTATTCACTTAGAATGTTTGTGACTTCAGGGCTGATTTTTAGAAGTTATAGGAACATTTTTCTAAAAAAAAACTCACGCCAAAACAGGTATGCGTAATTTAATAATATTGGCTATACTCATAGGATTATTACACGCTTGTAATATCTCCTCAAACCTTTCTTCCAAAAAAAATACGATCACCTTTGCCAACAATGAAGTTGTTGCACATCGAGGCGCATGGAAAACAAAAGGTCTTCCCCAAAATTCTATCGCCTCCTTAAAAAATGCTATCGACTTAAATTGTACAGGTTCAGAATTTGACGTCCGAATGACTGCCGACGATGTACTCATCGTAACCCACGATGGAGATTATCACGAATTAATCATCGAAGAATCGACTTACGCTGAACTCGCAAAATTCCAACTTCCCAACGGAGAAAAACTACCTACCTTAAAAGATTACTTGATAGCAGGAATGACTGAGAATGATTCGACAGGTCTGGTATGTGAAATCAAACCTTCCCAGGAAGAAGGACGAAATATTAAAATTGCGAATAAGGTCATGGCTTTGGTGGAGGATCTCAATGCCGAAAATTACATTTCATATTACATTAGTTTTTCTTATGAAATTTTAAAGAAAATCCGAGAAATTAATCCTCTTGCGAAAACACTTTACTTAGATGGTTCTAAAAAACCTGAAGCCCTTAAGTTTGATGGAATTACTGGTTTGGATTATCATTTTAGTGAATTTAAAAATCATCCAGATTGGATTAAAAAATCCAAAGATTATGGACTTATTCTCAATGCTTGGACAGCCAATGAAACAGAAGATATTGATTGGTTATTGGCGAATGGCTTTGATTTAATCACGACCGATAATCCTGAATTGGTTTTTGAAAGAATAAAAGAAAGTCCTACTTCCCAAGATTGGAAATTAGTGTGGAGTGATGAATTTAATTATTCAGGAAAGCCTGATAGCACGAAGTGGGGTTATAGTTATGGATTTTTGAGTAACCGGGAAGAGCAATATTATACTGATAATTTAAACAATGCGAGGGTGGAAAATGGCCTATTAACCATCGAAACGCGCAAAGAAAAAATTGTTAACGCACAATATAAAAGCGATGAATTCAAAAATAAAAGTTGGTTAAAATATATTGCAGCAATTGATACCGCAAAATATACTTCCGCCAGATTAACTACCGCTGGATTGGCTTCTTGGAAATATGCGAGGATTGAAGTGAAAGCAAAATTGCCGAGAGGTGTGGGTTTATGGCCAGCCATTTGGATGCTGGGAGAGAATCGCAAAGAAGTTGGCTGGCCCAAATGTGGAGAAATTGACATCATGGAACATGTAGGATTTAATCCCGATTCCATTTTCGGAACTATCCATACCGAAGCCTACAACCATATGAAAAAAACGGAGAAAGGCAAAAGCATATACATCGAGAAACCTTATGATAACTATCATGTCTTTGCATTGGAATGGACTCCTGAAAAAATGGATTTCATTTTAGATGGAGTTGTTTATAATCATATTAAAAACGAACATAAAACCGTAGCAGAATGGCCCTTCGACCAAAAATTTTATTTGATTTTGAATGTAGCCGTCGGTGGAATGTTGGGTGGACAAAAAGGAATTGCTGACGATATCTTTCCCAATCAAATGATGATTGACTACGTGAGAGTTTATCAAAAATAAAAATGATGATGAGATGTTACACCTTTCTTGTTTTATTAATGGCTTTAAATTTTTTGAGTTGTGAAACTGCACCTACAGCTTCCAACTTAAAATTAATGACCTATAACATTCGCCTGGATGTAGCTTCGGATGGTGAAAATGCTTGGACAAATCGCAAGGATTTTTTGACCTCTCAAATCTTATTTTTACAACCTGACATTCTCGGCGTACAGGAAGCAAGACCCAACCAAATTGAAGATTTAAAATCCAAATTGGTGGGCTACGATTATATCGGCGATGGTAGAGACGGCGGAAAAGAAGGCGAACACTCCGCCATTTATTATGCTACTGAAAACCTAAAAGTAGAGCAAGCCCAAACGTTTTGGTTATCCCCAACCCCCAATGAATTTTCAAAAGGATGGGACGCAGCCTACCCCCGAATTTGTACGTTCGGGTTATTTACGAAGCTGGACAATCAAGAAAAATTTTGGGTGTTCAATACGCACTTAGACCATGTGGGCGCAGAAGCTCAAAAAGAAGGAATGAAACTTATTTTGGAAAGAATGGCTAAGGTTAATGCAAGAAAATATCCTGTCGTAGTAATGGGAGATTTTAATGTAGAACCTCAGAGCGAGGTAATTGCAGTAACTCAAACTGTCCTCTCCGATGCAAAAGAATTAGCAAAAATTAAATTTGGACCTAACGGAACTTTTAACGGATTCAAATTTGAAAACCCCGTGACTAGACGCATTGACTACATTTTACTTTCTAAATCCTCCAATTTTAAAGTGGAGAAATATGCGGTATTTTCTAGTACTATAGATTTTAAATTTCCCTCTGATCATTTTCCTGTTTTTGTTGAATTAAAACTGTAGTCAACTTTTTACGCTGGCAAGGATCAACCGGTTGACCCCGAGTTTCGGGACAAAATTTATTATATTTTTTAATAATTATAAACTAATCATTATGAAAAATTTATTTACCCTTTTTGCCTTCTTACTGGCAAGTAGCCTTATAGCACAAGACCTAGAGGCTGGTCTTGTCATCCACTACCCCTTCGAGGGCAACCTCACGGATGTCATTTCTGGAGAAACCGCTGAAAACTTCGGCAACCTCACCTTTGAAGATGGACAAACAGGCTCACAAGCCGTGCGCTTCACCGAGCAAGGTGCGTACTTTGTTACGGAGCGGGAAAAACTACAGATAGGTTTAGAGTTGGATGGTGGCACCGCTGGTACATTTTCCTTTTTCGTCAACCACCGGGCGGAGCCCCTGGAAACGGATCGGCAGAATTACATTGCCCAGAAGAACGGTTGTGGACCAGAGGATAATAACCGTGGTCGCGTCGACCTGTACCGTCAGAACCCAAACAATGCAACCGATCCAGATAGCATTATTTCTTTCCTCGGGGGTACACCGCTGCGGACGGGCTACAAACTCGACATGTCGGACACTTGGATTCACCTCACCTTTACCATTGATCCCGAAACTCAGGAATGGGCGTTTTTCGTTGATGGTGTGGAGGTCAAGCGAGAGATTTCTGGTCAGACGCCTGAGAACTCCTGTGGCGAATTTGTCATTGGTCACCACCTTACTTTTACCACCGAGACCCAAACGTTCGATGGTCTGATGGATGATTTGCGCTTTTACAATCGAGTGCTTACTCAGGAGGAGATTACGATGCTCACCAATCAGTTTACGACTTCCACTAAGGAAGTAATCGTAGCTAACGCCATTAAACTCACACCGAACCCAGTATCCTCGGGTCAGCCGATTAACTTAGCAATCGATAATTCCGTTTTCAGACCGAGCTCGTCTCTTATACTGAACGTCACCGATGCCATTGGACGTAAAGTACTGGAGCGCCAATACGATAGTGTGACGGATCAGCTAACGCTCAATCACCGTCTAATATCCGGACTCTATACCATTACTCTTACCGATGGCGAGCGACTGGCAACTTTGAAATTAGTAATTCAGTAAAATATCATCGAAATAGCAAATCTTAAAACCTAGAGGCACTGGTAACGCCATCGCCCTGCGGTGGTGTTAGCATTCGCTTTTTTATTCTGTCTCCGCTATTTCATACAAGAAAAATGTCCAATAATAAACCATTATGAATTAAGAGGAAAAGGTGAAAACGTTGAATTCACCGAAGACGGAAAAACAGTATTCAAAAAATAAAACTAAGTGCTAGTCATAAACTCAACTTATTTTTGACCTAGCACTTATCTCAGGCCGCTTCTTGCAACAGAGTTTTTATAATCCCTATTTCCGTTCCCTCTTTTTAAATACCCTGGCGAATCCTTATTCGCCAACCAAGTGTGAATTGATATCAATCCAGCTTCACTGAAGCGGCCAATTTGAGCATTTTACCGCTTAAGGAAAACAATGTATGTGCTTAACAGCGGTACATACTCACCAAGTTTCAAACCCTCATTTCCTAATATTACAACTCTTCTTCCGATTACTGTTACCGCTTACCTTGCTATTGTCTGCATCTTTGTATCATCAATTTAGTCGTTTTCACCTATTAAAAAATATGACAATGGAAAAACCAAATAATCCGCTTTTATGCGACATAGAAACCGGAATGTGTGAAACATCTGATGGAAATATGGATACTGCTACTAATAGCAATATTCAATCAACTAAGAAATCCATAAAGGTAATTTATTACACTGACCCAATCTGCTCTTCATGTTGGGGCATAGAACCACAATTGCGTAAACTCAAATTAGAATATGGTGACGACATTGAGATAGAATATAGAATGGGAGGTTTATTGCCTGATTGGAGTTACAATAGCGGTGGCATCGGAAAACCAGCAGATGTAGCACATCACTGGGATGAAGTGAGTGTTCATTACGACATGCCCATTGACGGAGATGTTTGGCTGGAAGACCCTTTAGATTCATCTTATCCGCCATCCATTGCATTTAAAGCAGCGCAAATGCAAGGCAATGAAAAAGCAATTCTATTTCTTCGGGAAATCAGAGAAATGGTTTTTCTCAAAAAGAAAAACATTACAAAATGGGAGCATATAAAAGTTGCTGCTAAAAAAGTAGGATTAAATGTGGAGCAGTTCAAAACCGACTTTGAAAAAAATGCAAAAGTGCTGTTTGAAGAAGATTTGAAGTTGGGAAAAGAACTGGGCGTAAGAGGCTTTCCAACCATGTTCTTTTTAGACGATTCGGGTAACAAAGAAATCGTTTATGGCTCAAAACCTTATGCTTTTTACGAAACAGCCATTCTAAAACTACATTCCACGGCTAATAAAGGTGAATACAGTAAAAATTGGGAAACCCTCTTCTCAAAATATCATTCGCTCACAGCAAAAGAATTTTCAGTACTTTCGGGAACGCCAAGAATCGAAAGTGAATACTTATTGAATGGACTTTCCGATAAGGGAATATTGGAAAAATTGACAACGAAAAACGGATCTATTTGGGTGTTAATAAAACAAGAATGATTAAAAGTATTTTAAGTCTGGGACATATTAAAAGTGATGGAAATGAGTAATGGTCTGAAAACAATTTTTAAAATCACTGGCAGTATTGCCAATAGCAGGAGTAACAATGAACCTGAATGAATTAAATAAAATGACAAAATCTTTGGGCAGCACGGACAAAATGCCCGTGCTGTTTCTGGGACACGGTAGCCCGATGAATGCCATTGAAGAAAATGAATTTGTCGCAGGATTCCGAAATGTAGGAAAAGAAATAGAAAAACCCAATGCCATTCTCTGTATTTCGGCACATTGGGAAACGAAGGGTACTTTTGTAACCGCTATGGAAAACCCAAGAACGATTCACGATTTTGGAGGTTTCCCTAAAGAATTGTTTGAGGTGCAGTACCCTGCTTTGGGAAGTCCTGAACTAGCTAAAGAAACTAAGCGTATTATTACCAAAACAGAAATCGGTTTAGATGATAAATGGGGACTTGATCACGGTGCCTGGAGTGTAATTAGGCACATGTATCCGGATACAGATGTTCCTGTTGTTCAATTGAGTTTGGATTATTCTAAATCGCCGCAATTTCATTATGAATTGGCGAAAGAGTTGGCCTCACTCCGACAAAAAGGAGTGTTAATCGTTGGTAGTGGGAATATGGTTCATAACCTCAGAAAGGTGGCTTGGGATAAATTAAATGAAGTTGATTATGCTTATGATTGGGCGAAAGAAGCCAGTGAAAAGATGAAAGAATTTATAACCAAAGGAGACCACCAACCACTTATTAATTATTCCACACAAGGGAGGGCATTTGAGCTTGCTATTCCAACTCCTGAGCATTATCTCCCTTTGTTATATACCTTAGCACTAAAAGAAGAAAAGGAAGAAGTGAATTTGTTTAATGATAAAGCGGTCGGAGGTTCAATTACCATGACATCTTTGAAAACTGGAGGTGTCTGATAATATTTTTATTGTAAAAAAAACAAATGATTTTCGTAGAAAGGGTGAGGTGGTTAGAAACCGCGTCACCCTTTTTTATAAATAATAACCCCCTGTGAAGTAATCTCCACAAGGGGTATTGTTTATTTAGCTAACCAACAAAGACTACTTACGTTTTTTTGTTCGTTTAGCTTCTAATTTACGTTCTACTTTCTCTTGTTTTTTTGCTTTCAAATCTACCTTAGGAGATTTCAATTTTTTCATTCTGGCCATGATTATATATTTTTTAAAATTAATTAAGTAGATATTCGTTCTGAAGTTTTTACTTTCCAGAACATTATAACAACAATTCTATGAAATGAAGAAAACCTGTACCTGCGAGTTTCAGCCAAGCATATAAAAACTTAGTGATTAATGGTTAAGGAAACCGTTATTGAAAACACGTTCCTAAACAAAGTAAAGGTTTATAGAATTGAGATAGATAAGCACACTCGCGGGTGCTTATAAGTGCGGGAAGATCATTTTCAATTTACGGGTTTTTAGTGTTTGTTTATGAGAAGTAACGATAAAACCAAACACAGCAATATCTGCTAAAGTTGAAGCTAAAGGAATAGTGGCTTTTGTATTAAAAAGAATGCCCATCATGATGAACAAAATTTATTTTTTTAATAGAAACAATATCAATGATTGATTTTATGGTGCCTTAAAGTAAAGTAGCTTTTAAATATAAACACTTAATAAACATTTTTGTTTTAGCCTATCAAAGCTGATCTTCAGGTTTGTCAGAGTGGCCTTGAAAAACCGAGAAGCAAATGTCGATTGATATCAATCCAACTTCACTGTTGCGGCCAGTTTGAGCATTTTACTACTCATAGAAAACAGCCACTGCAGTTGTTCCCAAACCAAATGGGTCTCTTGAAGATCACGTATGGTTTCTTTATCCTTGGATGCCAAATTTCTAATATCTAAAGAACTGAATGTAGGGAACTGCTCCTCAAAAAGAGGATTGTCTTCAGAAGTGGCTCGCGGACTTTCGCATTTCTTATCTTTTAGGCATTGGAGTACCCGCTCCAAGTTTTTCTCTATTTTTTCTGTTACGATCTTGAACCGTTCGGATGCCTCCGTGGTTTTATGGTACTGTATGTATGCGCTTAACGAAGCCAATGAAGCTAAAAATGCGTGGTTCAAGACAACCAGTTCATAAATTTTATCGGTTTCCCTTTGTTTCGACTTGGGTTCTTGTGCCATCCGCTGAAAAGCCGAATTTAGATTAGATGTTTCCAAAAATGCTTCCTTACGCGCTATATTGTAGGAAGTCGGTATGTTCCCCTTCCGCTGATAATATTCTGAAATTTTATGGAGAAAATCCTTGTTGGCCTTTACACTTTTTTCGATGCTTTCGTTAATTTCAATAAACTCCCAAGTAGGCCACAGCCACAGCATGGCTACATAGGACAGTCCGGCACCAACAAGAGTATCCAAAATACGGAATTTTATCACGGTCAAGACATCAGGCTGGAGAATAGCATAGATAAAGACCACACTCAACGTAATAAAGGTCGCCGAAGCCTTATAGTTTTTTTGAACTAGAGCAAGTGCAAAGATCAATGAAGCGATACCCATGGCCCCGTATACATAGGGCTCCCGTATCAGGAAAACCATACCAGTAGCGATGGCTCCGCCGATAAGTGTACCAATCATACGGTCTTTTGCCCGGCTCTTTGTAAGGCCGTAGCTGGGCCGCATGATGATGATAATGGTTAACAAAATCCAGTACGGGTTTTGAAAAGGGAAAATCGAACCCAGCGCAAAACCGATCATAACGGTAACCGCCAGCCGTAACGAATGTCTAAAAATGGTGGACTTAAAACTAAAGTTTCTTACCAATAGCATGGGGTCATAATCTTGGGGTGGGACAAAGCTTTTAGCAACTTTTCTATCGATAAAATCGACTTCCACCGCATTAGGGTCGCCTAACAGCCATTTTATTCTTTTTAGTTTTTTGAACTGCTTTTCCTGATATCCGAGCAAATTTTGAAGCATAAGAAATTCCTCGTAGTCCAGGGTTTCACGTAGCAGGGCTATTTCTAGTCTTACACTTTCAAAACATTGCCTTATATTATCGTTATTGGGCAGGTTTTTTTTGTCGTTTCCCGCTTTGGAAATCATCCGCAATTGATGCGACATTTTGAAAATCAGATTCTGAAATATTTTAATGTATTGGGGATGGTCATTAAAGAGCGCATCCATTCGATCATAATTTACGGGATTGGCGATTGCCGTTTCCATCATTTCCACTAATTGCACAAATACCAACAGGCGTTTATCTTGATAATTTGACATACCGGAAGTCTTTCTGGAAAGGATCAAAATCTCTCTCAGAGTCTCGTGATTCTCGGTAAGTTCGCTTTGCAATTTCAGTAATTTGGGCAGTAATTTTTCGCGATCTACATGTGGGCCGATCAATTTTCCTCGGGTTTCTATAAATTTAGCCGTAAGCTCGTAGGTTTCAGACAGCAATTCCTCGGTCTCTGCCTTCGGGTTTATATGGTGCCAAATCTTGGCCAAGAGAAAATACCAAAGTCCGCCTACAGCTACCAATACGGCATATTGATAAATCTCTAATTCTTCTGAATCGTGGCCGAGGCTCAGTACCAAAGCCAAAAGGCCTGAAAAACTAACTAACGAGGCCCGAAAACCATAAACCGAAATATAGGCAATACCAAAACTGAGAATACCCAAAACAGGAAGGGAGAGCCAAGTTTCGTAATGCAGATAACCGCCTATAAAACTGACAACCATGACCAATGCCGCAGAAATAAGAATGCCTATTTTTTTATGTTGAAAACTACCACTAACATCACTTGGCGAACTCCAAAAGGCACCGAAGCAGAGTGCCAGTCCAATTTCAAAATACCCAAGTTGTAGACCCATTACTATGGGAAGTGTAATCGCAATACCGACCAGAATTGCCCTTGAAAAATTGGTGCTTTTCAAGAACTGTTGTAGTTCCTTAAAATTCTCGGAAATAAAAAGTGTTACAGTGCTCAAAACAGAATGATTTAACGGCTAAGATAGGGTTTATTGCAAGACCAATTCTATCCTAAAAAACAAATAGCATGCATTTAATATGATGCAGGTACATCTTGCAAGCTTTTATCAAGAATATGATATCCAAAAGGCCAAAGCCATAAATAAATACTCAACCTTCCGAAAACTACAACTTTCTTTCTGATTAGTGTAACCACCGGTGTATCAAAGGACTGTATCTTTGTATTGTAAGCATTGAGGGATATTTTAATGCTGAATTTCAACAATGAAAAACTAAGAATTATGGCAACCATGAAAGCAGCTCGCTGGTACGCAGCAAAAGACATTCGGATAGAGGAAACCCAAATCCCCACTCCTAATGACCAACAGGTCAAAATAGAAGTTAAATTCGTAGGTATCTGCGGTTCAGACCTGCACGAATACACCCATGGTCCTCAGCTCATTCCGAACGATAAGCCATATCCACTCAACGGCCATAAGGGCGTTACTACCCTAGGACACGAATTTTCGGGCGTTGTGGTTGAAACGGGAAAGCAGGTGACTAATGTCAAAAAGGGAGACCGCGTGGCGGTGGAACCGATTTTCAGAAATCCCGAAAGTCCGTTTATTGCCACAGGAGAATATAACTTGTCCGAGCCTTTGGGTTTTGTCGGGCTTACGGCCAATGGAGCCTTTGCTAAATATGTCGTCGTAGAAGACTATATGGTGCATAAAATGCCCGACACGATGACTTTTGAACAGGGCGCCATTGTGGAACCTGCCGCTGTCGCAGCATACGGAATCCAACAAAGTGGAATGAAAATGGGCGACACTGTATTGGTAACGGGGGCAGGCCCTATTGGTCTGCTTACTGTTCAGGTTGCCCTGGCTACCGGTGCTTCCCAAATTTTTGTGTCAGACCTCTCAGAGAATAGGTTAAAAAAGGCCAAAGAAATCGGAGCCACCCATACTTTTGATGCAAGAGATAAAGACATTCCACAAAAGATTAAAGAAATGACAGGTTATGGTGTTGATGTATTTATCGATGCAGCCGGTGTCCAGGCTTCTTTTGATACGGGCCTTAACAGCCTTCGCAATGGAGGCACCGCCGTATTGGTCGCTCTTTTTGCCAAGGAAGTGGTTCACGATGCCTTAAATCACGCTTTAAGAGAATTGACCGTAAAAGGAATAATTGGCTATCGCAACATTTTTCCTCAGGTCATTGCTTTAATCAATAGCGGAAGATTGCCTGTGGAAAAACTGATCACCAATGTCATCTCATTAGACGAGATTGTAGACAAGGGGTTTGAGGCACTGACCAAAGACCCTTCAGAAGTGAAAATATTGGTTGATATCAACCGCTAATAAATTAATTATAACACAATTTTAAATCATAAAACATAAAAAAATGGCTAAATTAAATTCAATCGGTCTGGACGTAGCAAAATCCAAAGTACTCGCAGAAAAACTCAATGAACTCTTGGCAGATTATTCCATCTTTTATCAGAATGTCCGAGGATATCATTGGAACATAACAGGGGATAAATTCTTTGAGTTGCACGATAAATTCCAAGAGCTTTACGAAAATTTATTTGTAAAAATTGATGAAGTAGCAGAACGAATCCGGACACTTGGGCACACCCCAAACCATAAATACTCCATGTATTTAAAAGACGCGGATGTCAAAGAAAGCACCGAAGTGGCTGACGGAATACAAGATGTGAATGACACCCTTGAATCATTACAAATTATTATCGTACTTCAACGAGAACTTCTGGAGTTGTCAGCAGATGCAGAAGATGAAGGAACCAATGCACTGATGAGCGATTACATTCGTGAACAGGAGAAATTAGTATGGATGTATTCCGCTTATTTAAAGTAATTATTTTATAACTGACATTCACCAGTTTAAAAGCTTTATCTTTAGTTTAAAACCAAATATTATGGCACTTAAAGCATTGATTCAACAATTGGGAATAGAGGGAAGTGTGCCTTGTGTTACCATTTCGCTCAATACCCACCGCACACACCCAGACAATGAAAAGGATTTTATCCTTTTAAAGAATCTACTTAAAGAAGCAGAGGAAAGAGTGGTTAAAGAGTTTGGCGAGAAAGCAGTAGCAGAGCTTTTAAAGAAAATGGCAATTATACAAAACGAAATTGATGTAAATGATAACCTCGATAGCCTGCATATTTTCGTGTCAAACAACACCAAAAAAATTGTAAGATTGCCTCAGATGACGCATAAAAACAACGTGCAAATATCTAATAAATTTGCGTTGCGATCATTGATTAAGGCTTATAATAGAAGCGATAGAGGAAGTAAAAGAAGCAGTTGCACAAGGGAAAGTACAAACCGATCTACGAGAAATTTATCAATCAGCTATTGATGGGCGTGGAGATCTTTTGATTGTACACCAGGAATTTGTACAGCCCGTAATGATGAAGGATGAAAGAACTTTTGATTTCATTGAAGACCCTTCAACTCCAGGTGCTATTGACGATATTACCAGTGATATAGCATGGCAAGTTCTTGAAAAAAATGGCAGGACAGTTTTTATTACTCAGGATGAAATAAAAGGTCTTGGTGAAATTGTTTTGAAAACAAGGTATTGACCCTTACGTCATGTTTCGGGAATGCAAAACTAGGAACGGTGTCACCTTCATTAAGATTAATCATAACTTGAAATCTGTCACAACACTGTAACGAGCAAAATTAAATTAAATCCGAAAGCATTAGCATTTCAAATCACCATAAAAACAATAATATGAAAAAGGATATAGAAAAATTCCAGGACACCCTGGAATCTCAAAATGGCAAGCTGAACTTCATCAGCCTGAAAAAAGTAACAGACGCTTTTCCACAAGTCAAAAAACTTCCTTTTTCCATTCGTATTTTATTGGAAAACGCCCTCCGGAATTATGACGATTTCCTGGTAAACAGAGAACATATTGACACCCTAATTAATTGGAAACCAAAGGGTAGTGAGAAGCCTGTTCCTTACAAACCTACGAGAGTATTGATGCAGGATTTTACAGGGGTGCCTGCCGTTGTGGATATTGCAGCCATTCGTTCAGAGGCAATTAAAAAAGGAAAAGACGGTTCGAAGATTAATCCTAAGGTGCCAGTAGATTTGATTATTGACCACTCCGTTCAAGTGGATTTTTTCGGAACGGACTATGCTTATAAAAAGAATGTCGAATACGAATACAAACGTAATAGTGAACGTTACGAATTTTTGAAATGGGCGCAAAATGCTTTTGAAGATTTTACTGTTGTACCTCCGGGCATGGGCATTTGCCATCAGGTGAATTTAGAGTATTTGGCAAAAGGCGTTGTACAAAAAGATGGCTGGGCATTTCCCGATACTTTGGTCGGTTTGGATTCGCATACACCGATGGTCAATGGTATTGGAGTTATTGGTTGGGGTGTTGGTGGTATCGAAGCTGAAGCAGCATTGTTGGGACAACCGATTTATTTTTCTTGCCCAAAGGTGATTGGCCTGAAATTGATGGGCAAACTTCCCGAAGGTATTACTGCCACAGATATGGTTTTGGAAATTACTAAACAGCTACGAGCTTATGGTGTGGTAAATGATTTCGTGGAAGTATTTGGCGATGGCTTAGACCATCTGTCTGTTCCGGACCGGGCGACTATTGCCAACATGTCTCCTGAGTTTGGTTGCACGGTGACTTATTTCCCTATTGATAATCAGACCATCCGGTATATGGAAAAAACAAATCGGACAAAAGAGCAATTGGACTTGGTGGAACAATACTGCAAGCATAATATGCTGTGGAGAACGAACGAGGAAAACATCGAATATTCCGATGTGGTAACAGTAGATTTATCCCAATTGGAACCATCCGTTGCGGGGCCTAAACGACCACAGGATAAAATCCTGGTAAAAGATCTGAAAGGGCAATTTGGCAGTTTATTAAAAGAAGCACACGGCAGGGATTATGTGCCATTGGAAGATAGGGAGGACTGGTATGCAGAGGGTGGTTCGGGGACAGCTCGCACTAAAAAATTGAGGCCTGACAAAAAACAGAATGACGTGGAGGTGATGGTAGAAGACCGTAATATGAAATCTGTTCGTGTACGAAAAGGCAATCAGGAATATGTATTAAGTGATGGTTCGATTGTGGTGGCGGCCATTACTTCCTGCACCAATACTTCCAACCCTTCCGTGATGTTAGGGGCAGGCTTGGTGGCCCGCAAAGCGATAGCCAGAGGGATAGACGTAAAGCCTTGGGTCAAAACCTCTTTGGCACCAGGTTCTAAGGTGGTCACGAATTACTTGGAAAGAGCAGGTTTGCTAAAAGATTTGGAAGCATTGAGATTCCATGTAGTCGGTTATGGTTGTACTACTTGTATTGGCAACTCCGGCCCATTACCACCGCATATCGAAGAAGCCGTTGATAAAAGCGAATTAGTGGTAGCCTCTGTATTGAGTGGCAATCGAAATTTTGAAGCGAGAATCCACCCTAAAATACAGATGAACTTTTTAGCATCACCAATGCTCGTAGTCGCTTATGCCATTGCAGGTCGGGTGGATATTAATTTGCTGGAAGACCCGCTCACCAAAGATGCCAATGGTCAGGATGTATTTTTAAAAGACATCTGGCCCACACAAGATGAAATCCAGAAAGTCATCGAATCATCTACGACCAAAGAAGATTACGCAAAAGAATATGACGTGATTTTTGATGGGGAAGAACAATGGAAAAACCTGCCTGCACCAACAGGCTTGGATTACGAATGGCGGGATGATTCCACCTATATCAAAGAAGTTCCATTTTTCAAAAATATTAGTGCCGAACCCCAAGCACTTACCAATATTGAAAATGCACGTGTATTGTTAATGTTAGGTGAATCCGTAACTACCGACCATATTTCTCCTGCGGGTGGTTTTTCTGAAGATAGCCCTGCTGGTCAATATTTAAAGTCACAAGGTATTGAACGGAATATGTTCAACTCCTATGGTTCGAGACGAGGCAATCACGAAGTGATGATGCGGGGTACTTTTGCCAATGTGCGTATCCAAAATCAAATTGCCTCGAAACAAGGTGGATACACCACTTATTTTCCAGAAAATAAAGAAATGACGGTTTATGATGCTGCCATGAGATATATGGAAAATAATACACCTTTGGTGGTGATTGCAGGGACAGAATACGGCTCAGGTTCATCAAGGGACTGGGCAGCAAAAGGAGCTAATTTGTTAGGAATCAAAGCCGTTATTGCTACTTCTTACGAGCGGATACACCGTTCCAATTTGGTGGGTATGGGCGTTTTGCCATTGAAATTTGAAGCTGGCGAAGATGCCAATTCGCTCGGTTTATCGGGGCAAGAAGTCATCACCATTAAAGGCATAGAAGTTGGCTTGAGTCCAAATAAAAAATTAGATATAATCGCTACAAAGCCTGATGGGTCCTTGATTGAATTTAAAACCATCGCTCGTCTGGATTCTCCCGTTGAAGTGGAGTATGTGAAACATGGAGGTATTTTGCAATATGTACTTCGGCAGTTTTTGGAAGAATAGGAGAAATGGCTTTTCATGCAGAGGTTCCATTAAAATTGTTTCACAGGGGCAGGGTGCTGGGATGACTGAGCGGCCCTACAAGGTGAATGCCTGGTGGGCTTTAAAGCGGAGGAACGCGAAAGGTGGGTTAAAAAGATCCGTTTTAACCTTGTCATGGCCCCTGAGAAACAACTCTATTAACCATTTTTTATAAAGAGAATAAGATAAACTCTAATATTTTTTTGTAAAAAAGATACCATGAAGAAAAGAACCAAAATATTAGTGCCTGTAGATTTTTCAGCTTGTTCAGAAAACGCATTAGCATTTGCGATGCAATTGGCAGATAAAATCAAAGCGAACTTACAAATATTACATGTCCCCCTTTTTTATAGTGGCATCGGGGATAATCCTGTTTCTTTATCAATGTCGATTCATGAGCAAGTTAGGCAATCAAGAATACAAATGAAAAATTTTATCGAAAAGGTAACTGACAATGTCCGTCTATCTCTTGATAAGATTCCTACTATTCAAACCAGTATTGAATTGGGTAAAGTTGAATTTACAATTCTTAAAGAAGCAGTAAGCAATGAGGTTGATTATATTATCATGGGCACACAAGGGGAAAGAAGCACTTTGGATAGATATCTGGGTACTATGGCGTCTAATATAGTTAAAAACGCCCCTTGTTCGGTAATTGTGATACCTGAAAATACTGAATTTAGAAAGAAAATAGAATTGGGATATGCAACTGATTTTTCAGAAATTGACCCCTCTGAAATATGGAAAGTGGTAAAGCTCTTTAAACCTTCTCAACCAGCAATTAAATGTGTTCATTTTAATGAAAAGCAGGTTAATAATGCGGATAAGATAAAGGAATTTAAGTCTTACCTTGCTGAAAATGCTCCTGAATTGAACATAGAATTTTATGACCTACCTGTTAATAATACAGTCGAGTATATGAACTATTTTATTGAAAATCAAAACATCAGCATGTTGGTCATGTATAAGCCTGAACGTACTTTTTTTGAATCCATTTTTCATAAAAGTTACACCCAAAAAATGGCAAGACACGTTAATATTCCACTATTGGTACTAAAACAAAAAAATAACAATTGATGGTTGATGATGTCTCAAAGCACTTAGCGTTTTTTGAGAAATGTGATTTGATTCTTTGACGGAAAATGAAACGCATTGTGTCAACACCTTTGGACGCTTCTATTAAACACAAATGAATAATGAATAGAATACCATTAATATTGATAATTGGCCTGACTTTCCTCTTTCAGAAATATGCCTATAGCCAAACCAATCCCAATATTCAATTTTTACAAAAAGTTGGTGTTTTAGATAGCCTATACTCTGAAAACCTAAAAGAAAGCAGAAATTTTTTTGTGCAATTTCCGGCTAATTACAGCGAAAATGAAAACAAGAAATACCCAGTAGTTTTTATTTTGGACGGAGAAGTACTGCTACCCACAGTGAATAATGTTCACAGCTTTTATAGCGGTGGATATATGCCTGAAATGGTCCTTGTTGGTATTTCCAATGCTGATAACAGAACACGAGATTTGACAACTTCGGAAATAAAAGAGAAGTATGGAATGCCATTTAATGAGAAAAACGGAGAGGCAGCAAATTTCAGTAATTTTATTGAGACAGAATTGATCCCCTTTATAGAAAACAAATATCCTGTAACCAATTTTAGGACCTTAATTGGTCATTCTTATGGAGGATTGTTCACCCTTTATACCTTAATCAATCATCCACAATTATTTTCCAACTATTTGGCCATTGACCCCAGTCTTGATTGGGATGACCAAAAATTATTATCCGAAGCTCAGGACAAACTCTCCAATAAAAACTATACAGGAAAATCCTTATTCCTGTCATTGAGTGGGCAATTACATTTACAGAATCCAGCGATTACTATTGATAATGTAATGCAGGATTCCTCCGACTTTACATTGTTTGCAAGATCCAATATTACCTTTTCAAATATGGTAAAGCAAAACAGTAAAAATGGATTGGCTTTTAAATGGAAATTTTATCCGCGAGATTTACACGGCACTATCCCATTTCCTTCTATTATGGATGGTTTAATATTTAATTTTGAATGGTACCAAATGGAAAATACCGACAAATTCAATTCGCCGACTACTTCAAAAGAAACATTATATAGCATCGTAAACTATCGTGCAAATAAACTCGAAAGGCATTTTCATTATCCCGTACCACCATATCCCGAAGACCTATTCAATGCACTTGGATATATGAGTTTAGATATGGAACAATTGGAAAAAGCAAAAATGTTTTTTGAATTTGCAATTGCGTTTTACCCAAATAGCCCAAACGCGTACGATTCTATGTCAGATTATTATGAAAGAACTAGCGATGATGATAATGCTTTAAAATTTATAACTAAAGCTTATGAAATAAGTGAATCCGATTATTATAAGCAAAAAATGGAAGCGCTAAAGCAAAAAAAATAAGGGAATGTCCAGCAAGATGTGTCCTCCTCAGAATTCTCAACTCCCTGAAAGTGCATAAAAAGCGGAAATTCAATAAATTACTCCGCGGAACTCCGCGTCTCTGCTGTGAAAAAAACACTTTCTAGTACACTCCCAAAATGAAGGCTAATAATTAGAGTTTTTCACAATTCGATTAATCGTATACATCAAGCCAATCGTAACTAACATTACGCCGATAACCACAAAACCCAAAACAGAATAGCCCTCTATCATTCCATCAGATGCTTGGTAAACAATCAACCCTGCAGCAGTTGCCGCCACCCCTCCTGCTACTTGCTGAAATGAAGCATCGAGTGCCATAAAAGCACCTCTATCAGGTTGATTTGGTACGACTGTAGCTAATGCGGTCGAAGCAATCATTCGAGCATTGATACCAATAAATAGGAGCGTATGCAAAATAACAACCAGCCAAAAAGGAACCATGGCCGAGCGCCGTCGTCGAAGCCTTTCGCTTGCGCCGAAGCTTCAGCGAAGGAGCATGGCGCAGACGCCCGGAGAAAGCTTCAGCGCAAGCGAAAGGTTGGCCTCTAAACATGCTCTTATTGCTCGGTCCACCATATCCGTCCCCGCTCATTAATATGCCAAATTCCTCCTTTAACCCCGGCAGCCATTATCTCAAACTGGTTGGGTGTAGTCGCTACTTGCGGAGAAAACCCCTCCACATTCTTTGGCAAAGTAAAGGAACTCTTCTGATTGGTATAACTGCCATGCTGCTCCCAATGCTGCTCTTGCTGAAAATACAATTGCCATAAGGCCCATTTGATGGCTTCATCCGGATTTTTTTGGAAAGCCACAGGGCCATCCGATGGCTGTTGGTTAGAAAACTGTACAAAACCCCAGGTCTCCGTCTGGTGCATGTCTACCCGGCCTGAAGGAGACCAAACCCAATTTTCTTCGGGCCACTTTTGTTGGATACCCGTTTTAGGATCAATCTGTTTTTTATAAACACCTTCCACAATATCCATGTGCCAGTCTACTCTGGAGAAATTGACCCGCCATTGCTCCCCATCCTTTGGCATCCTGGCTTCAGGTGCTAATTCTTTGAGGGCACTCCAGGGCATGGCTATTTCCACCCGCCAAAGGCTATCCGTATCGCTGGGGTCATTTAGCGTACCCACCAACGTTACACCTGTTTTAATCCCTTTGATATCCCAGTTGTTTAGGTAATTGGGCATAGTATCCACCCGGTAGGGATATAACATTAATAAGTCCCAAACCGCATTATTGGCATTCATTTCAAACTCGTAATAATTTTGGCCATCACCATCGGGATCGATGAAAATTTCAAAATCATCGTTATTATACATCACTGCATCCCTTTCCGTGATGGTCGCCCACAGGTGTGGTTCCTCGATTTCCGCTGCGAAGTAAAAATACTGTTCATCCCATAACATCTTCGCCCTGGTACGATAAGTAGTTTTGGGTTTTAAATCACCTTCTATGTCAACAAAATCGACTGTCCACGGCACCTTCTCCCAAACGGCATTTTCCAGCTGCCCATCTATTACTGGCGCTTGGGCCGTTTGATAACATACGTATTCCCTAGGCTCATAAGGAATTGGGTGCTCGTAATTTAGCGTTGTTGTAGTTGTTGCTGTTGTTCCTGTTTCCGTAGCTTGCTGACAAGCACCCAATAAAAGACAGCAGAATATCGCAGAAAATAATTTCATCATTTGTTCTTTCTAAGCGTATGATTAAATTTCGTTTTTGATGGTGAAAACACTAAAAGTCATCTATCCTCTGACCTCTGAAAGTTGCAGGCGGTCTGATTCCTACCTCTTAATCAACTTCCAACTCATACTCTGTTGTCCATTAACCAAATTCAACACATAAAACCCAGCTGGCAATTGATTTGTAGGGACTTGTAGAGTACTGTATTCATTAACCTGACCGCGAACCACAACGGATCCATTTGCATTGCTCAAGGTATAATTAAATGTTTCGCTCTGATTATTGACATTCAGGTAATCAACAAAGGGGTTGGGATAAATATCAACCTCTGGTAATGGCAGTGGGGGCTCAACACTCACCGTTCCACTAATAACCGCGTCAATTGCGGATAGCAGAGAGTAATCATTAAACGCATCTTGACCGAGTTCCCAAATCATAATGCCACTGACTTCCTCCAAGGCGAGAGCCGTTTTAGCCTGAATAGTAGGTATGCCATTATAGTAGATCTGACCTACCTGGTCGATTTGTGCATAGTCTGTATTTTGGGAAACCATGCCTCCAAAAGTAACAGAAGTTACGCTACCTGGAGCCTGGTTGAAATTCCACCCATAGAAAGGAACCCCTAAAGTCAGTTGGTCAGCTGGCATACCCTGGTTTTGCCAGTAACTTATTGCACTTACCGCAAAACTATAGGGAGAATGTTGACCGGGATTATTGGCATCCCAGGGGCCAGTCAGGTCATACACCATCATGTTGATGAAATCATACGCCTCCATAGCCGCAGTACTAATTTGCGGATAACGATAAGTTCCTGGCAGGGCCGCTGTCATCAGCCAGCCATATTGATCTATGGAATCTCTCAACTCCAGTACAAATCCGGAATAATCATCATTAACATGGCTCCACTCCAGATCTACATCTACACCATCCAATTCGTGATCCCTGACATAATCCATGATTTTACTGATAAAAGGAGACCGGTTGGCTGGCATGGTGAGGTGGGCCCAGGCAGCTGCCCATTCGGTGGTTAATCCACCACCAGCAAGCGAAATACACACGGTAACATTTTCCTGTTTGGCCAGTTGTACAATCGGATCAATATCCTGCCCGCCAATGTCGAGATTACCCTGCATGTCCGGGTTGGCAAAGGCTAAATTTAAATGAGTCAATTTGCTATAATCTACCTGATCACTTAACGAAAATCTGTAATATGGCAAATATCCCACTACCTTAAAATCTTGACCAAAAACCTGAAATCCAACCAATAATAATAAAAATGTAAATCTGTTTTTCATAAGCATTTTGTTTTTTTAATTGTCGTCACTTCGGGTTGCCACAATAATCGGGTGATCACAAGGGATCACCCCTAAGTACTCCTCATTTCTCATTTTTTCAGGCGACCTCACTCCACCAAAACCTCATCCACAAATAACCAGCAAGGTTGCCCAGGTGCCGCATGCCATGGCGGAGTTGTCAATGCACTTTCAATCTTCACTTTCACAAATCGCGCAGTGGTAGTGGCGAAGGCTTCGGAAAAATTTTGTATCCTGGGATCATTAGGTTCCGTTGAACCGTCGAAGGTTTTACTCAATACCGGCTGATAATTCTTTCCATCTTTAGATACCCAGGCTCGCAAGCCTTTGGGAAAAAATATCCAGGAATTCGAATCTTCTAATGCACTCACAGTTATCCTTGATACTTCCTTTGGGGCGCCAAGATCAAGCACCGTTTCCAAGTGTTTTTTCTCATAACCAAGCCATGCTCCGTCGAGAAAAACAAGAGTGCCCTTGGAAAAATCCGTGAGCGTTTCCGCACCCTTTCCTGCATACTTTTCATTTGGAGTAGTCAAATTGACCACCTTGGCCTGATATTTTACCTTGATAAATTGTTGCTCATTAACTTTACTCAGCGACCAACCTGGTTTATGAGAAATGGTTTTCACCGTTGCCGTTTGATCCAGGGTAAAGGGTTTTGTATACAATATGGAATTGGTATCCGGATCACTGCCATCGAGTGTATAATAGAATTTTGCTCCGGAAAAATTGAGTTTGAGGTTTACATTTACGGTATCAGAAAACAATGTTTTAGACGTCAGAATCATAGGTGGCTTTAATTGAGCACTTGCAAAAGTAGGATCGTCTTCTTCTCCGTTATTGATCATTAAGGTCGGCATTTGTTGTTGCAATTGAGCTATGCCTTCTTTGCTTATTTGTGTATTCCAGAGATAAAGGCGTTGCAAACCTGGCATTTGCTGAATGACTACCAGACAAGAATCATTAACTCCGGTATCATAAAGATTGAGGTATTCCAAATATTTAAGCCCTTGTAAGTGTTTTATCCCCTTGTTGGTTATTTTTGTTTTGCTTAAATTCAAGTGAGTCAAATGGGGGAGATTCTTGACTTCGGCCAGCATTTCGTCTGTGCAATTGCTTCGACTTAAATCGAGCTGGATCAATTGATCACTTGATTTTTTTAGCTTTCGCAATTGATCCGGATTGATGTCCTTTTTGGCCGAAAAGTCAGCCTCCAGAAAGGGGCTTTCTCTGGATACCGCGAACAATGGAATCCCCTCATCCTGTATAGCGGCCAGTTTACGATCGCTAATCTTTGAGATATTTAAGGCATAAATACCATTGGGTGGTTTTACTTTGGCTTCCAGAATCGTCCTGATTTTTTCCGGTTGTTCACATTCACCTACCTTTTTTCCAAAATCAGCTCCTTGTTCAACCCACCACTCCAATAACGCCAGCTCTTCCTCTGTTACCTGTTTTTTTCCATCGGGAGGCATGTGTTCTTCGGCCTCCTTGGGCAGTCGAATCCTTTGTGTCATGGGGCTTTCGTCAGGCTTATGGGCAACAAAAACGGCACCGTTTTCTCCTCCCTTTTTTATGCCTTCAATGGAATGCAACAAAAGCTCTCCTTTCAGCTTGCCAGGATTGTGACAAGAAGTGCACTTGGCTTTGAGAATGGGTTGTATAAAATTGGTAAAAACAACGGCACTATCCAATTCAGAGAGATCCATTTCGTTTACTGCATCGGGATCATCCTGCCCCAGTAACTTTTTGATAGGTGAGGGGGCGTTTTCTGTTAAAAAATCGCTTCCATGAGTGAGCATCCCTCCATAATGGCCAGCCACCGACATCAACAAAACACTAAATAGCAGAAAGGGAAAAAAATAAGCTTGTTTCTTATCTGTTTTTATACGATTTTGATGTAGCCAATAAAGGACAATACTGCTGACAGCAAAAGCAAAACCCAGCCATTTGTGCCAATCCAGGATCGTACCCGAATACCCGCCTTCCAAAGAAAGGAAATAGCCCAATCCGGCTGTGAAAATGGCGGAAACCATCGTGGCTAATAAGCTAATGCCCACAGCAGGTCTTAGCTGTGCATTATTGGTTCGTCGGCTCCACCATTCCAGGATAACGCCCATGAGTAAAAAACCAATGGGGAGGTGTAATACCAATGGGTGAAACCGTCCTATAAAGTGTAAAAATTCCATAATTTATCGCAATAGGATTTCATCAACAAATAACCAGGCTGGTGTTCCCGCTCCCTGATGCCAATCGGGAATAACGCCTTGGTTTTCAGCTATTATTTTGATAAAACGTGTTTGCTGAGGCGCAAAATCGATTTGCCAAAAGCGCGGTCCAGCCTCGAATGATTGGTCACCTTCAGAGAAGGCTTTTTGTTCTATCAATTCAAAATTTTCTCCATCAACAGAAGTATAGAATGCCAAATTATGTATTGGGAAAATCCATCCACTTTGATTGGCTAGCCCACTAACCGTCAGTCCCTTAATCGTGGTTGTCTTCTCTAGTTTTGCAACAATTTCCAGATTGTCACCCTGAAAACCAAGCCATTTGCCATCCTGGAAGTTTAAGCTTCCTTTTTCCAGATCAAATAGGGTAGAGGCCCCATTTCCAGCATATTTGCTATTGGGGGCACTTTGTAGTATAATGGATTGCATTTTAGGTGGTGGCACGACTTTGATAAATTGTTCGCTAACCACGTTACTGTTTTGACAATCAGGATGAAAAGCCCGTACCTTTAAGGTACTACTTTCCTTTACGTTTATCGGCTGGTTATACCGCAGAGAGGTTGTCGTTGGCTCCTTCCCATCAAGTGTATAATAAAGGCTTGTTTCTTCAAATTCAAAACCAATCCTTATAGTAGCGGAAGATTGAAACAACACACTATCAAACGTCAGTATGGGATCAGCCAACTGGAAGGTTCCTTGCTGAGCATAATGCAGGTTTTGGCCGGAGAGATTCATCGCCGATAAGTAAATAGACCATCCAATAAAAAAGCGAATCAAGCTATGCATTAATCGTTTAATTTATACCCGAACCAATTTTATGGGATATGTTTTGCCAGAATTCCATTGTGCCACGTAAAGATTTTCATCATCATCCACACATACATCATGGGGATGCTGGAAAACTTTTACTGTTTGTTGCAACCGGTTTAACTTGCCATCCCGATAGATCGGTTGGCTGCCACCGGGAACGGAAATAAGTTGATCTTCCTGATTGAGAATACACACAAATCCCGATCCAGAATCAAAGGGGAGTCGGGAAACCAATGTGGCCAGATAAACCTCCTGGCCATGAATGACGGGTCTGCATATATAGGCACCAGGTAAATCAATAACTTTTAATAAACGCCCATCCAGGGAAAAGCGTTTTAGCTTGTTCTGCTGTCGGGCAGTGATCAGTAAGGTAGGTGCTTCAGGGGTTCGTGTATCCAAACAAATGCCGTGGGCATTGTCAAAGTGTTCTTCTCCGGGACCCCGGCCACCAAAAACGTTTAGGAGCTTACCTTTTGCATTGTAATGTAGAATGTATTGCAACCCATAACCATCAGCAATATAAATATCTCCGTTGCTCGCGATGGCTGTCTCCGTTGGGATGTATTGTTCGGCTTTTTCATATTTCCCTGATTCCTGAGGCCAGGGCAGGTTGAGGACCACCTTTCCATCAATAGTCGTTTTGATGACCTCGTGTCGATTGTTATCGGCGATGTATAAAAAATCTTCGCCATTTTCCCGGCTAAGGGTAAGCCCATGTGCGCCGGGATAATCGGTACCCCAGACTTCAATCAATTTGCCAGACTTATCGTAGATAATGACATTATTCCGGGTATCATTGGTGAGCAGGATAATCCTTCCTTGCGAGTCCTGCACCATTTCATGACAATCGTTGACCGGATAAAAATCGGGATTTAGGGCTCCCCAATTTAAATCAATCTTGTATTGATGGGTTCCATGACCAATGATGAAATCTTTATAGGCTGAAAGCCTGTTTTTGGAAATACCAAATACATCCACGCCCAGTGTTGTGCCTGCCAAGGCCCCCAAGGTTGATCCGATAAATTGTCTTCTTTTCATAATTACGCCAATAAGTCTTTAACTACCTTGCCGTGAACATCTGTCAGGCGGAATCTTCGTCCTTGATATTTATAGGTCAATTTTTCATGATCGATGCCTAGCTGATGCATTAGCGTAGCCTGAAAATCATGGACATGAAGTGGATTTTCTGTAATGTTATACCCAAAATCGTCGGTTTGGCCATAAACCATGCCTGGTTTTATCCCTCCACCTGCCATCCAAATGCTGAAACAGCGGGGATGATGGTCACGGCCGAATGTGGTATCTGTAAGCAGCCCCTGAGAGTAGTTGGTACGGCCAAATTCCCCACCCCAAATCACCAGGGTGTCTTCCAACATACCTCTTTGTTTCAAGTCGATAATCAGCGCTGCCGAAGCCTGATCTATATCGTTGGCTTGTTTGGCAATGGCATTGGGTAAATTGTCATGCTGATCCCATCCCATGTGGTAGAGCTGGATAAATCGAACATCCCGCTCGGCAAGCCGGCGAGCAAGCAAACAGTTGGCGGCAAAAGTACCCGGTTGTGTCGCCTCAGGCCCATATAAGCGATAGATATATTCTGGTTCATCCGAAATGTCAAGCACCTCAGGGACGGAAGTTTGCATGCGGTAAGCCATTTCATATTGTGCGATACGAGTGACAATTTCCGGATCACCAAATTCTAACAATTGTTGGTGGTTTATTTGGGCAATCTTATCAATCATCCGCCGCCGACTCAAACTATCCAATCCGTCAGGATTATTGAGGTACAAAACGGGGTCTTTTCCAGAGCGAAACTGCACTCCCTGATGGAGGGAATGCAGAAAACCATTGCCCCAAAGGCGGGAGTATAAGGGCTGTCCGAACGGTCGGCCCGTTCCTCTGGATAAAAGTACGGTGAAAGTAGGGAGATTTTTATTGCTGCTACCCATGCCATAACTCAGCCAGGAGCCCATACTTGGCCTGCCAGGCTGTTGAGATCCCGTTTGAAAGAAAGTAATGGCCGGATCGTGGTTGATAGCTTCGGTGTACATGGATTTTATGATACAAATATCATCCACTACTTTGGAGGTATAGGGAAGCAAGTCACTCAGCCAGGCACCGCTTTCTCCATGTTGTTTGAATTCAAAAGGAGAACCGACTAATGGAAAAGAGGTTTGCCCCGAAGTCATGCCCGTAAGTCGCTGACCTTTACGCACCGAATCAGGTAATTCTTCCCCCCTTAATTTTTGAAGTAGAGGTTTATAATCAAACAACTCCAACTGGGAGGGGCCGCCACTCTGGAATAGGTAAATGATGCGTTTTGCTTTGGGAGCAAAATGAGGTCTACCCAAAATTCCACTTAGCAGGTCTGCATTGGGATCAATGCCCGCTGCGGCATCTTTTGAACCGGCAGGGCCACATCCCAAAAGAGAAGAAAGAGCGGCCACACCCAACCCCATACTACTTTTGGATAGGAAGGCCCGGCGATTCATTGAATAGGCATTATCTTTGATGATCTTTTCCATAATCCTTAATTCTTGGTGATGGTTTCATCTAAATTTAAAATAGCATTTGCCACTATCGCATAAGCAGCTATCTCCGGATCAGGCAACAAATCCTGCTGTTCTGCCTGGCCAACTGATAAAAACTCGGCAGCTGCTTCAGGATCCTCCGAAAATTTCTGCTTTTCCTCTTCCAGGTAGGTGCTCAAGGTTTCCAATTCCTCTGCTCCTGCTTTCCGACTGGTTGCCAGGCGGAACATATAATTCAATCGAGCTACAGGATCCGCTGCTGCATTGGTGATGGCCCGATAGGCCAGTACTCTGGCTGCTTCCACAATTTGCGGATCATTCATCTGTACGAGAGCTTGCAATGGGGTAGAAGTACGTTGTCGTCGAACAATACAAAAATCGCGAGAAGCGGCATCATAAGTCATCATGCTTGGCGGAGGGACGGTCCTTTTCCAAAAGGAATAAATGCTCCTGCGGTAAAGTTTTTCTCCAGTATCCTGTACATATTTGGAGGTAGACCCACCACCACCACCAGTGGTTTCTTCCCAGATACCGGCAGGTTGATAAGGTTTAACACTCGGGCCACCAATTTTCTTGACCAATAGCCCGCTAATGGCGAGCGCTTGATCTCTGATCATTTCAGCAGTAAGCCTAAGGCGCGGGCCACGGGCCAAAAGGGCATTTTCGGGGTCAATATCTATCAGATCGGAGCGCATTTTGGAGGATTGGCGATAGGTAGCCGAACAAACAATGTATTTCAGCATAGCCTTTACATCCCAGCCATCTTCAATAAATTTCACGGCCAGCCAATCCAATAATTCCGGATGGCTAGGCAAGGCACCCTGTGAACCAAAGTCTTCAGCAGTAACGACGATACCTTTACCAAAAATCTGTTGCCAAAAACGGTTAGTTGTCACACGTGCCATAAGCGGATGATCCTCCCTTAAAAGCCAATCTGCGAGCCCAAGCCGATTGGCAGGCAAATCTGGTGGCATTGCCCCGATTGATTTGGGCGTATTGGGGTCGACTTTTTTCCCATGTTGATCATACTGCCCCCGATTCAGGATGTATGCCTGTCGTGGTTCTTCCATCTCCTGCATCACCATTAGTGGAATTTCTTCCAGGGTATCCATGTTGTGGATGAAATCGAGGGTTTCATCAATTTCATTTTTGGTCAACTTAATATAGGGCTCGGGAATGGCCCCATAAGGTTCGATTAGCCCTTTTTCAGGAACATTATTAAAGAAACTAAACAGCTGAAAAAAGTCCTCCTGTAAAATGGGATCGTATTTGTGGTCATGACAGCGGGCACACTCCATCGTCAATCCGAGAAAGGCAATCCCAAAGGTTTGTGTTCTATCAGCCACGTATTCTACCCGGTACTCTTCCGGGATGACACCTCCTTCCTGGGTGATTTTATGGTTGCGATTAAAGGCCGTAGCGATGATTTGTTCTCGGGTAGGATTGGGCAATAAATCACCGGCGAGTTGCCATCGAACAAACTGATCAAAAGGCATATTTTCCTGATAGGCATGAATGACCCAATCCCGCCAGGGCCACATCACCCGTTCCAAATCATCCTGATAGCCATGGGTATCAGCATAACGGGCAAGGTCAAGCCATTCTGCGGCCATACGCTCGGCATAGGCCGGACTAGCCAACAATTGATCCACTGCTTTTTCGTATGCGGCTTCACTTGAATCAGCTAGAAAAGCATCGATTTGTTCAAGACTTGGTGGCAGGCCGGTAAGGTCAAAACACAAGCGGCGAATGAGCCTTTCTTTATCCGCCTCAGGGCTGGGGCTAATTTTTTCTTTTTCAAGGCGGCTGAGGATAAATAGATCAATCTCGTTTTTGGGCCAGTCTTTTTGGGCGACTTTGGGTAGCTCAGGCTTTTGTGGTGGCAGAAATGACCAGTGTTTTTTCCATTGCGCTCCTTGCTTTATCCATCTTTTTAAAATCTCCTTTTCGTAATCCTCCAGTGTAAGGTTGGATTCCAGCCCAGGCATTGCTTCTTCCGGGTTATCACTGTATATCCTTTGTACGAGCGTACTGTTTTCAACATCTCCGGGAATGATAGCGTAATGGTCTTTATCGTCACCCAAGGCTGCAAAAGCACCTTCTTTGGTATCTAGACGTAAATCTCCCTTCCTGGCTTTTTCATCAGGACCATGGCACTTGAAGCAACGGTCAGATAAAATGGGTTTGACATGGAAATTGAAGTCAATGACTTCTGGAACGGTCTTGCCTCGTGCGAGGTTATGGCTTTCCCGCGAACAGCTGCCACCCCAGATCCCCAGCCCCACTATGGTGCCGATAAGGAATAGGACAAATATGGTTTTGGTATGTTTCATTGTAACCCTTATTTTATGAATTAAAGCCAACCTCCAAACATGCTTTATGCCTCACCAAAATTTCAAAACAACAATTTTATAGAATAACAATACTTGGAATCTTCTAAGTTACAAATTTTCGACAGTCTTTAACCCTTCTCAATTCCCAGTTTATCCATAATCTCAAGGTTCTGCTGAATGAGTTTATTGCGTTGTTGTACACAGGCAAAAGTCCGTCCAGCATCCTCCGGTGTATTCAAAACATAATCCAGTAGCTTAGCTATAGTCGTTGTTGCCACGTGCATGCGTGTATCTGAAGAAGCATAATAAATGAATACCTCTCCATTATCTCTGAGTACCCAGCCATTACTAAAAATCACATTGGATACATCACCTACCCGCTCAATACCATGAGGGGCTATAAAATGTCGGCCAGGTTTGCGAATCACCCTCCAGGGCTCTTTTAGATCACATAAAAAAACATAAAGGACATAACGCAATCCAGCTGCCGTACGCCTCACTCCATGAGCCAGGTGCAACCAACCTTCCTTGGTTTTTAAAGGCGCAGGCCCCATTCCATTTTTTACTTCTTTTACAGTATGATAGACCCTGGGATCAATGATGGTTTCTTTTTCAATGACCGGGTTTTTAATGTCTTTGCATAAACCCCAGCCAATGCCATCACCTCCACCAGTATCAATAAATCCATCCATTGGGCGGGTATAAAAAGCATATTGTCCATCTATAAATTCCGGGTGTAAAACGCCATTTCGCTGTTGTGAAGAAGGTGTCTTCAGGTCGGGCAATCGTTCCCAGTGGATGAAATCTTTGGTGCGGGCAATACCATTTTGAGCAATGGCAGCAGAGGTGTCGTGGGGTCGTGTTTTGTCCTTTCGTTCGGTACAAAAAGTACCATAAATCCAACCATCTTCGTGTTCAACAACCCGCATATCGTATACGTTCATATCCGGGTCTCCGGTTTCAGGCATCGTGATTGGATAATCCCAAAAGCAAAAATTGTCAACGCCGTTTTTACTCTCAGCTACTCCAAAAAATGATTTTACATCATTGCTTTCAATCCTTGGAAACAACAGTACTTTTCCATTCCATCCAATGGCTCCGGCATTAAAAACCGTGTTGATCTCCAGGCGCTCCATCAGATAGGGATTGCTCTGCTCATTGAGGTCATACCGCCAAAATATCGGCGTGTGTTTCCAGGTCAGCACCGGATTTTTGTAGCGATGGAAAATACCGTTATTTTCCACCTGTCTTTCGTTCTCGCGCTCAATAAATGCCCGGTGTTTTGAGAACAACTGGGCGACTTTAGTTTTAAATTCGGTTGTAGATTGCATGTTGCTATTGACTGAAATTTACCGTTCTTTAATGGCCATTGCAGGAGGGTAGGCATCCGGACTGTTCCATAAACTGGTATTGGCTTCAGCCCCCATTTGAAATACCAACGTCCCTCCTTTTAATATTTCTTCGTGTGTGATATACGATCTCTTCAGCGGCTGACCATTCAGGCTCGCTGATTGGATGTAAAAATTTTCTTTACTAATACCTTCTGCTTTGACCGTAAAGGTAGTGCTACCGCCGGTGTTAAGTTGAACTTCCTGAAAAGCTGGCGTGCCGATCACGTAAATTCCCGAAGCTGGATTGACCGGGTAGAACCCAATAGCACTAAAGACATACCAGGCAGACATCTGACCACAATCCTCATTACCACACAAGCCTGCCGGAGAGGTATTGTATTGAGTATTAATTATTTCGTGGACCTTTTCCTGAGTCTTCCAGGGTGTGCCGGCATAATTATATAAATAAGCGATATGGTGGCTGGGTTCATTGCCATGGGCATACTGGCCGATCAGTCCTGAAATATCGGCAGAAGTAAAATCACCCCGGATTTCAGAATCTATTGAAAAAAGCGAGTCCAACTTTTGTATAAATGGATCTATACCTCCATGTAAATCGATTAATGCAGGCACATCGTGAGGGACAAACCAGGAATGTTGCCAGGCATTACCTTCTGTATATTCTGCCACATCGAAGTTATGATCGGAATATTGAGGATCAAAGGGCTTCTTCCAAGTACCATCAGATAATTTGGCCCGCATAAAACCAGTAGAAGCATCAAATAATGGTTTGAAACTTTCTGATCTTTTCATAAAGGTTTTATACTCATCATCTTTGCCCATCGCTTTAGCCATTTGGGCAATACACCAGTCGTCGTATGCGTATTCCAATGTTTTTGTAACCGATTCTCCATCTTTATCATAAGGGATGTAACCATATTCTCTATAGAAGTTGGAGCCACGAATATCCTGCATGGCACTTCTTTTCATCGCAGTAAAGGCCTTTTCTGCATCAAACCCACGAAATCCTTTGAGATATGCATCTGTAATAATGGGGATGGCGTGATACCCGGTCATGGTATTGGTCTCATTACCTAGAAGGGACCAAACCGGCAATAGGCCATATTCATCATAATGACTAAGCATCGACCGGATCATATCATCAATCCTATCTTGTTGTAATAGGGTAAAAAGTGGATGTGCTGCCCTAAAGGTATCCCAAAGAGAAAAGATGTCGTAACGGGTATAATCTACTTGATGGATAGCATTATCAACACCTTTATAATACCCTAATACGTCGGTAAAAACAACCGGAGCGAGATTAGTTCGGTAAAGCGCTGTATAAAATACTTTTTTTAACGGTTGATTATCTGTAGTTACGATGACTTTATTTAATTCCTGATTCCAGAGGTTTTGCGCAGCTAGCCTGACCTCGTCGATATCCCATCCGGGAATTTCTTCAAGGCCTTTCAGAGCGCCTTCCCGGCTAATAGACGAGATGCCTACTTTGACTTTTAGTGTTTCTAGGGTTCCAAAATTGAGCGCCAAACGCCCCTTTTGGCCTACAAGTAAACTGCCGTTTTGTAATAAAGTGCTGTCTGCCAGTTGATGACTGTTGAAAGGGTGGGAGAGGGCCATGGCAAAAAAGACTCTTTGGTCTTTCGCCCAACCGGTTGAGAAGCGGTAACCTGTAATCAGTGTATCACTTTCCAACCGAATGCGGGTTTCCAAAGGCCGATCCCAGTTGAGGGCATAACCCAGGTCGAGAACCAGAGCGGCAGTATCTCCTTCCGGAAATAAGTATTCGTGAAAACCTGTATGCAGCGTACTGGTCAGATTGACCGAGATTCCATTATCCAGTTGGACAGAATAAAATCCGGGAGAGGCAGTTTCATTGGCATGCTGAAAAGTGGAAGCATAAGGCGCTTCGCGAGGGGAGTTTAGCTTTTGAGAAAAATCAATAGTGCCGAGTGCAGGCATCATCAAAATATCATATAGATCTCCAATTCCAGTTCCACTAAGATGGGTGTGACTAAAACCAACAATGATACTATCGGCCCAGTTGTAACCAGCGCACCAATCCCAGCCTGGAGTTCCATTGTCGGGACTCAATTGAACGGCACCAAATGGTACTGTAGCTCCTGGGTATACATGCCCATGCTCGGCCGTGCCGATAAAGGGATCAACCCAGACAGATAAATCGTTTATCCCTTCCTGATGATTTGGCGTTTCATTTGATTCATTTTGCTGGCAACTGGCTATCAACAAAATGAGAAATAACATACTTGAATAAGGAAGGTTTATCATAGTCATTCAGTCGTTGAGCAATTGATTTATGAAATAGCCAGGAGATTAAATTTATCTGGCTAATAGGTACAAGCACTCTATTCCATAAGAGGAAGTTTGGAGCAAAATTGTCGAGAATACCGCCAGTATATTATTGGAGACGGGAGACCTATTTTAGTTCATGTTTGGAGGTCGGTTATTGTAGCGAAAAGGTTGGCCTCCAAACAAACGCTTATAGTTCCCGGACTTCAATCGTAGTGGACCACTGCCCTGATTGATTGATTTGGAAATAGACTTCTCCTATTTGATTTCCAGAATTGCGCAGATTTGTTTCAAAAGTAATCGTTCCTTTTACAGGGAATTCATAAACGGTAACCGTTTTAGTATAATCGGTTTGTCTGGTCACAACGCCAAAACTATCCTGAATACTAAACCTTTGGAATTTAATAGGTTTGCCCAGATACGTTAAGTTGAAGTCAATTTCAAAGGGTTCTGATTTTTGGCGGCTAAAGGTCATTCTATTAATGGTGACACTTTTGTTGAGCACCTTATAAGCATCTTTTTCAGTACCAATATATTCCCCTTCGATCCAATGTCCTTTGAGTACGCTGTCTTCGGCTTTAACATATAAACTACCTTCTCCATGCATTTCACCTTTTGCCCATTCACCCTCATAGACATTGCCATTGGCCCAGGTATATTTTCCTGTTCCATGCGGAAGGCCTTTGCGAAAGGTCCCTTTATAGGTGTCTTCTCCGACTGCAATACCTTCTCCGTGGGCTTTACCTTTTTTACAGCCGCCTTCATAGGTGCCTTTTAGCGGAGCAAGTTCCACCTCGCAATCTGTAGCTGTAGCATTAATCGGTTGAAGACTAATAAATGAAGCGAGTAGAATTGATAAGAAGGATATCATAATAGACAGGTTAAAATTATTTGATGCAAGACAGTTTTTTACCATCCTGCATCAAATATAAGTATTAAAATAAAGCTAGTAAAACTAAGAGATCGGAATGAGGAAATTTACTCCCCATTCCGATAATTATTTATAAATAAAATCCTTTATTACTGTACATCCCACCAAACACGGCCTGTTAGATCATTAACGCCTCCAAATTGACGATTGACAGCGATGTCAAAGTTTGGATTAACGCTTTTTTCACCTGGTGGATAATACAAACGACGTGGAATAGTACCACCGGTTGTACCGATTGGGTGATTGACTGGCGTCAATTCAGGATAACCGGTTCTCCGCCAGTTGGAAAAAGCTTCCATTGCATTCAAGTAAAATTGTACCCATTGCTCGGTAGCAATTTGTTCCATCATGGCATCGTCAGAACTAGTATCTAGAGGGTTGTTGGCTACAAATGCGTCAAGATCATCTTGATCAATAACCGCATTTGGATACCAGCGTACATGTTCAACACCGGCACGCATGCCTCTTTCAAAATGCTCAGCAGCAGAAAGTGGAGCTCCCCAACCGCGAACAGCAGCTTCAGCAAGCAGGAATTCTACCTCGGCATAAGTCATATGGAAGCAAGGAGATGATGGATCCTTTACCGTAGTTCTGTTGTGACGGACAAAAGTCTCATACACTTCAGATTCAGGGCTATTGCCATCCGTTCCATTAGGTAAACCTTTCCAAGTAGATACATCGGGCTGTGGTACACCATCAGCATCATAGGTCATGCCCCAAACCGGTAGGCGAGGGTCGCCGGTGCTCAGCAAATGCTCCACAAATACTTTGGACATACGGAAGGCATCATCTGCTGCCATTACATCACTGTTACCGTTGGTTTCAATCTGTGTGTGCTGTAGGTAAACAATATCATCATTGCTTTGCATGACACCAGAGCTAATGGCAGATTGCACCTGCTGTTGTGCCAGACCTGCATTAACTTTTGTCAAACGCATGCCTAAACGAAGACGTAGAGAATTTGCCCAACGCTTCCATTTTTCGATGTCATTTCCAAGAAATACATCACCAGTCAAAGGCAGTACACTAGCATCGGTGGTAAATAATTTTGCTGCATTTTCCAATTCTGCAAAAAAGTCATTGTAGATACTTTCCTGAGTGTCATACTCCGGGAAATAAACACCCTCGATAAATCCTTTACCTGCTTGTGTATAAGGGCTGTCGCCGTAAAGGTCGGTAATGCGGGACATAATATAAACCCGCAGAATCCGTGCAGCAGCGTTAAAATTCACAAAAACAGGATCTTCGCTGGTACGGGTAACCAAGTCCGTCACATTCTTCACGTCTCTAGGATAGGAAGAATCCCACCAAGCAGAAGCATAAGAATCAATCATGTTGTATTTATCACCAGACCAATAGCTTTGGTTACTGGCATTATGCTGAATAATGGTAGAACAATAAATGTATTGTGCCCGCCAATATTCGTAACGGTTGTTGGACATAGTCACTTGAACCCGGGTCAGCTGTAAAGCAGGGTCCAGCTCACTTGCCTGTGTAGGATTGATGTTTACCTCTTCAAAGTCCTTATCACAGCTATTAAAGGTGAAAAGGGCCAGACAGGCAACTAATAAGATTTTGAAATTATATCGTTTCATTGTTGACTTAGAGTTTAAATTAAAATTTAACATTCAGGTTTACCCCATAACTTCTCACTGTAGGAATAGTGGCATATTCCAATCCTTGACCATTACCACTTTGGTAGTTTGACTCAGGATCTACATTAGGAATGTCCTTATACAGGAAGAATAAGTTTCTGGCTACCAATGAAAGTGTCAATCCCTGGAATGGCGTTTTTTCCATCATTTTTCTAGGGAAGTTGTAACTCAAAGATGCCTGACGTACCTTAATCATGTTAGCAGAGTAAATGAATTCTTCGGAGATATTTGTGGCTACATGAGGGAAGTAGATTTCCGGATCAACAAAACGAGAAATGGCTTCTCCATCTTCATTAACACCTTCTACATGATATCCTCCTGTTGCGTCCCAATCCTCTGGTTCAACTCCCGCAGAAATACGAGCAGCTTCTGACGCAGCCCAACCATCACGGCCTTCTACCGTATTGATATGTTTGCCAGTACTATACAAAGTAAGGTTAGTCATAGAGTGAAGTTCTGATCCCCAACGAATATCCAGCAATACACCTAATGAGAATCCTTTATAGGTGAAAGTGTTACTCAACCCGCCAAACCAATCAGGAACACCACTGCCTAGGATCATCAGATCTTCAGTAGCCAAAGGAAGCCCATCAGAATTGTAAACAATTCTTCCCTGAGCATCACGACGATAACCGTAACCTACAATTGCGCCATAAGGATTACCCAAACGGGCTTCAACATAGGTGTTTCTCTGACGAGATTCTTCCAAACGCAGAGACTCCAGTTTGCCATCGTCGTCAAGGGCAACAACTTCGTTTTTGTTAGCTGCGAAGTTAAAATCCAGATCCCAGGTAAAATCCTTAGTGCGAATTGGTGTTGTCGTCAACAATAACTCTAATCCAGAATTCTTTATTTCACCCGCATTCACAACTACTGAATTGAAGCCGGATGTTTGTGAAATATTTACGCTGAGAATCTGATCGGTCGTTTTTTGGTCATACCAAGCTAAGTCAAGTCCGATGCGGTTGTTGAAAAAACGCAAATCCAAACCTGCTTCAATAGAAGAAGTATTGGTTGGTTTGAGATTAGCATTAGGGATTTCATTTTGTGAAATTTGTCCTTGTGGATTGCTCTGGTGAGGTTCACCAACAACCTGATAAGTCAAAGCCAACTTGTATGGATCAGTATCCCCACCAACCTGAGCATAAGAGATACGTGCTTTACCAAAAGAAAGCACCTTATTGGGGATATTCAATGCTTCAGAAAAGATATAACTCAAACTGGCCGAAGGATAAAAATAGGAGTTATTTACTTTTGGTAGCGTAGAAGACCAGTCATTACGTGCTGTCAAGTCCAGGTATAGATAGTTGTTAAACCCTACTTGTACCGTACCATAAAAAGAGTTGACTCTTTTTTGTGAATATTCATAAGTCCTACCTAAAAACTTAGTATTTGATACGGTTCTTAGGCCATAGATAATAAATTCTTCTCCTGATGCGCCTACTTTTTCAAATACTCTACGCATTTGATTGCCACCAACTGAAACATCCAAAGAGATGTTATCCGTAAGGTTCCGGTTAGCTCTCATCAAGAAATCTATATTGGTCTCTCTTACCCGTGTTTCATTTTCATTGATCCGACCGGGTCTGCCCAGGTGAGGCGTACGTTCACCGTCCCAAGTAGTTTGACGGAAAGTAAACCAGTCGGTACCCGCTCGTGCATGTAAAGACAACCAATCTGTAAAATTGTATCTAGCCAAAAAGTGACCAATAATCCGGTCACGGGTATCATCGTTATGCTGTTGGTAGACACCAAAATAAGGATTGACTCTAAAAACGGATCCACTATACAGGGGATCGTATTCTCCTGTAATCGGGTCTGTTTGTTTTAGCAAATCAAAATCAACACTGGATGCTAGTTCATTAAGGTGACCAGGATTGTGCGGGCTATCTGATAAGGCAGGCCGGTTGACAGCTTGCTCATTACTATAGCTACCTTTGGCATCAATATATACCTTGTTTCCAAGATTAGCGGTACCTCTGGCTGTAACCGAATTCCTTTCGTAGCTCACATTCTCAAACAAACCATCGTTGGTTAGGTTTGATCCTGAAACCCGGAAGCTAACATCATCACTACCGCCACTAAAAGCCAGTGTGTTGGTGAAAGTCTGGCCATTATCGTAAATTTTGTCCACATTGTCTTTATGTGGGACATAAGGGGCCGTGGAGCCATCAAACTGAGTAGCTGTTTGTCCATTGTATTTGGCACCCCAACTTCTACGGCTTGTGTTGATCGCTTCTTCCTGATCATCAGGAACTTCACCTTCGCTTCCTGCACCGTAGTCAAACTGTATATCCTTGTAAAAATCAAGTGGATCTTCCACTACAAAGTTGGAGTTAAAGTCAATGCCTAAAGCTTTTCCTTTTTTACCCCTCTTCGTATTAATCAGGATAACTCCATTTTGTCCACGAGTACCATAAAGCGCCGTCGCGGATGGCCCCTTAAGTACTGAAACGGTTTCGATGTCATCAGGGTTAATACTGGATAACCCATCTCCTAAGTCTGTACCACCCCACATACCGGCGGCACCGAGATTGGTGTTGTCAATAGGCACACCATCCACTACATACAAGGGCTGGTTGTTTCCTGCCAATGAAGAGTTACCACGGATGATTACACGGGTAGAGGAAGCAGGACCACCGGCAGTAGAGGTAATGTTCACCCCGGCAACTTTCCCAGCCAACGAATTGATCACGTTGTTTTCCCTGGCTTGAGTGAGTTCTTCACCTGCAACTTCCGTCACGGAATAACCCAAAGATTTTTTCTCCTTGGAAATACCCAAAGCGGTAACCACTACTTCGTCTAATGCCACCCCTTCTTCAAGTTGCACATCAATAACGGATTGGGTACCTACTTCAATTTCCTTGGCTGCATATCCTACTATGGATACAACCAAAGTAGCGCCTTCCTTTACTGTGAGTGTATAGGCACCGTCAATATCAGAAATGGTACCATTAGTGGTCCCCATTTCGGTAATGTTAACGCCGATAAGGGGTTCCCCTTCTGGCGTTGTAATGACCCCTGAAACCGTTTGCTGTGCCCAAGAATGGGCTGCAAACAGTAGCATAAGGGCTGATAAGAGTAATAATTTTTTGCTCATAATGAACCTCGATTTAGATTTAAAATGACGTTGGATAGTTGAATACTTTAGCAATAATACAAAAACTGTGCGCGCACACAAAATAAAAAATAAAAAATTGTGTGCGTACACAGAAAAAAAACTTTATTTCATTCTTCCATGCATTAAATTTTTAAAACTTTATTTTTTTTTGATGAAAGGCGTAAATTTTGCTTCAACAGTGAGATATTGTCGAATTTAGTTTCTTTGAAAGTAATGGCGGATCAATCTTGAGAAACAAACCAATATTAGATTACCGGCTTTGTCAAAGAACCGAATTTATTAAGGCACGCATTCGGAATTTTGGGAGGCATTAGTACAATCGGATAGGAACCTAAAAAATCAAGTATAAGCTAAATTAAGGAATTTCTTTTATTTTTCCGATGATTATCGTGATGAAATTTGGTGATTTATCTATAATTCCGATGAAAATTCCCTGGTTTTGGATAATTGGCTACTTTTTAACGTTTAACTGTTTTAATATCTGCCAATGTTGTTCCGAAAGCTCATTATAGGCAAATAAGGCAAAGCCTTTTGCCCCACCAGCTTTAGCTTCTGCTATTGCTTTGGGAAATTCTTCAGGACTCAGTTGAGGCATAAAAAGCCCGCTGTACACCGGTTTACTTCCGTTTAATCTTTCCAATGCATTTTCTGTTTCTGTTTTTATCCAATCAATGGACGCATTGTAAAAACCGTGGTATAACATTGGAAGAAATCCATCCAGGTCCCATTGATGCCATGCCTGACGTACACTTTCCCAATTGGGGAATACTGCTGCAGTAATTTTCTTTTGATGCTGACGTGCAATGGGCACAAGATGGTCATTTACCAGGTTGGTGATACTAGCCTGTCTAAATTCGCGCCAAGCTACGTCTTGGGAAGGGTCTTCCATTTTCAACGGATCATCCCCACCTTCCGCCTGAAATTGCTCCCGGCAAATGTCGTTATAACAATAGTCAAATTGTGGGTATTCCCGATCTTGCACCAGGTCGTATTTGGGTTGTAATCCTTCGGCCAGGATTACATCAGGAAGTCTGATATAATCGAGGTGAATGCCATCGAGGTCTTCTATTTTAGCCAATGCTTCTACCCGATTTTCAAGAAATTCAATCACCTCGGGATGCCTGGGACACAAAAATTTATAATAATCGACATAAGCAGGATGGGTATGGGCCGGTTCGCCAAGTCCATTGACCGCATACCAATCCGGGTGGTTTTGAATAATTTCTTCTGCATTACAAGGCATCGTCCACATCCAGGCATGGATCTGTAAACCTGCCGCATGTGCCAAGGGTATTAATCGTTCAAGAAGCCGCTCTTTTACTGGAAAGCCAGGAAGGTCAAATAAGGCATAATGGCTATTAAAAATCTGCGGTAAAACAGCCTCAATGCCATTTTCTGCCATTTTTCCAAAAACACCTTTCCAATAATCGTCGGGTTGCCCTAATTCCGGCCTGATCCACATCCAACGAGAAGGCATGCCCGATATCATCTTCGGAGTATTGGGTGCTTGTTCCGTATCACAGGCCGTCCAAAGCGGCACTGTTAGTGTAGAAAGGGCACCTTTGCCTAAAGTCTTAAGGAAAATTCGTTTGTTCATAATATTCGTTGAGTTTTGGTCTCTAGGTAAAAATAGAAAAGTGTTGGCAGTGCCCCAAATCAACCCTTTCGAATCAGGTGCCCTTTCAAGCCGTAAAATACCAAATATAAGTAGGCGATGGCTGGCACGATAAAAGAATATTTCACACCAATGCCTGGCAAGTCGGCTACCAATCCCTGCGTAACGGGTATGAAGGCTCCACCTACAATCATCATGACAAGTAAAGATGATCCGAAACTCGTGTTTTTACCCAGATCTTTGATTGCTAAGGTGAAGATATTCGACCACATAATGGAGTTAAACAAGCCGATCCCCAATATACTCCATAAGGCAAAATGACCTGAAGTATTCATTGTAACCAGCAATAAACCTATACAACAAAGCGCGAAGACAGCGAGTAACCTGGCAGGTTGAGAACGACCGAGGAAAAACGCCAGATAATTGACCAACATCACCAGCAGGAATTTGAACGCCATACTGGTGTCTCCTCCCTGAGCATTCAAAACAACCCAAACAACCAGACATGCAACTGCAGGGAATGCCAACATCAGTAAAGCTTTGCGCATAGTGTCTTTAATGTCACTCAAAGCAACGGCGCCCATAAATCGCCCAACCATGGCTCCTCCCCAGTAAAAAGCGACATAATTCCCAGCCGTCTTGGGATCGAGCCCCATTACACTTTCCAATTTGAAGTATTCCACCAGAAAACTGCCGACACTAATTTCAGCACCAACATAACAGAATATGGCAATGGCTCCCAGGATCAAATGTGGATAATGGGTTAGCTGAAAGCCTTTGTTTTCGGTTTCTTCATATTCTATGGCAGGAAGTTTCAAATAGAAAAATAAGCCGGATAATATGAAAAGTGTTGCTGCAAGACCGAGATATGGCCCTTGGACGGTTTCCACGGAAACATCGGCAACATTTTCCAGAATGAGGGCAGCACCAAACAGTGGAGCCAATGTATGACCAAGGGAATTGAAACCCTGAGCCAAATTAAGTCTGCTGGCTGCCGTTTCTGGCGGCCCTAAAATAGCTACATACGGATTGGCTGCCACCTGAAGGATGGTGATGCCACTAGCCAACACAAACAGAGCTAATAGAAAAACGCCATACATTTTGACCATAGAGGCAGGGTAAAATAACAAACACCCCATGCCCATCAAGGCTAGTCCTAGCATGATGCCTTTTTTGTAGCCAACCTTTTTGATGATCAGACCGGAAGGGATACTCATGACAAAATAGGCACCAAAGAAAAAGAACTGAACGAGTTGTGCCTGCCAATGCTTAAGTTGGAAGGCAGCTTTTAAATGTGGAACCAGAATATCATTGAGAGAGGTCAAAAACCCCCACATAAAAAACAAAATAATCAAGGTGTAAAAAGCTGAGGTAAAGTTGGTTTTGTTCATCAGAATTTTTTTAAATGGTGCTGCTACTGAAGCTCTATTTTAGGTCAATTTTAGTTATTCTTTTCGAATTAATATGCATTCATCAAAATTTTTCTTTTTTTACAAAAAAAATACTTGTGTACGCACACAGTTGTAAAACGGAAAACTAATGAGCCTATCTAACCTAGACATTGCGATAATCGTAGCCTATTTAGGCGTTACAATATTTTTTGGTTTTTGGATTTCCCGACGGGCTTCCAAAAACCTGCAGGCCTATTTTTTGGGGGGTAATGATATTCCCTGGTACTATTTGGGTTTGTCGAATGCATCGGGAATGTTCGATATATCAGGAACGATGTGGACCGTTACCCTGCTGTTTGTTTATGGTCTGAAGAGCGCTTGGATACCTTGGTTGTGGCCGGTTTGGAATCAGGTCTTTATGATGGTCTTTCTGGCGATATGGCTCCGCCGGTCCAATGTATTAACCGGTGCGCAATGGATCACTTTTCGTTTTGGTGATGGGGTAGGGGCTCGACTTTCCCATATTATCGTAACCGTTTTTGCGATCATCAGTGTATTTGGATTTATTGCCTACTTTTTTGAAGGTATTGGCAAGTTTGCCACCATTTTCTTTCCCTGGGATTTATCCGTGAATATGGGCCTCTTGCAGTTGGAGTCAGAAAGTAGTTATGCGCTGATTTTAATTGGCTTTACGACTTTATACACCATAAAAGGAGGGATGTGGAGTGTTGTTGCTACAGAGGTATTACAATTCATCATTATGACCATTTCCTGTATAGTGGTGGGCATTATAGCCTATACTCAGGTAAGTGGTGAACAAATAGCTGCTGCAGTTCCACCAGGTTGGATGGATCTTTTCTTCGGCTGGAACCTGGATCTTGACTGGACGGGTTATCTGGATAGTGTGAATGCTAAAATTGCCAGTGATGGATTTGAATTGTTTGGTATCCTGTTTATGATGATGTTATTTAAGGGCATTTTTGCAAGTTTAGCCGGGCCCGTACCAAGTTATGATATGCAGCGGGTTTTATCAACCCGTACTCCGGTTGAAGCGGCCAAAATGAATGGCTTGACTATTCTGGTACTCATGTTTCCAAGGTATTTGATGATTGCCGGTTTTGCGGCACTGGCACTGGTTTATCTAGCTCCAGAATTAGCCGGCATGCAGCAGGTTGATTTCGAAACGGTATTACCTCTGGCTATAGAACGTTTTATCCCACCTGGCTTCCAGGGATTGTTATTGGCGGGTTTATTGGCAGCATTTATGGGGACATTTGCAGCCTTCATCAATGCAGCTCCAGCTTATCTGGTCAATGATATTTACAAAAAGTACATTCGGCCTGATGCCGATGAAAAAACTTACGTCCGTTATAGCTATTACGCTAGTATTTTGCTGGTCGTAATTGGATTGGGTTTTGGATTTTTTGCAGGTTCAATCAATTCGCTAACTCTTTGGATTACATCTGCTTTATATGGTGGTTATGCTGCTGCAAATGTGCTGAAATGGATCTGGTGGCGTTTTAATGGCTATGGGTATTTCTGGGGCATGCTGGCGGGTTTGGTTGCCTCTACGGTTGTTCCACCATTGGCTCCGGATGTTTCAGCTATTTACCTGTTTCCTGTTATCTTGGTGATTTCTTTTGCGGGTTCCTTTTTTGGCTGTCTGCTCACCCCTCCAGAAACTGACGAAGTGCTGCTAAAGTTTTATCGCCAAACCCGCCCCTGGGGATTTTGGAAGCCCATCCGGGAAAAAGCAATGAAAGAAGACCCAACCTTTAAATCCAATAAGGATTTTGGCCGGGATATGTTCAATGTTGTAATAGGTATCGTTTGGCAAATGACTTTGGTGGTCATGCCAATCTATCTTATTTTCAGACAATCAACCAGCCTGTGGATTAGTGTTTTCTTATTCTTGGTGACGACCTATTTGCTCAAACGATTTTGGTGGGATAGATTGGACCGGGCAGCTTAGGGGGCAGCGAAGAATAACTTATTCATTTGTCACCAACCGTTGTTCTAAGTGGGAACCAGGCGCGATTTTTTCGCCTAAACTGGTGACAAAATAACTCACCTGAAACCGACAATATATTCTTCGGTGACTCCTTAGCGTTGTTTGCCCAAGAAAAAGATGCGTTCGTCTGATTTTTTGGCAAATTAGCCTGATTGAAGCAACCTTTGCAGTAGTTCACTACTCTTTTGAGTGTGTATTATTCGCATAGAGTTTTTTCATACTAATTCAATTATAATGGTCGTGCCACAGGTGCGACCTTTTTTTATCCTGAATTATTCTTTTGGAGAAGATAGAAAGATTCTCCAAATCATTTTTACATTGCGGCATGCATTTATATCCCGATTACTCCCTCAAAGCATACAATACTTTTGGGCTGGACGCCAAAGCCTCTCACTTTGCTAGATTGCAAAAAGCAGAAGATCTGTCTCCATTGCTGCTACATAATTATTCTCCGATCTTTATTTTGGGTGGTGGAAGTAATGTACTTTTTGTAAACAACTTCGAGGGATTGGTTATCCATAATGAAATCGGGGGTATTGCTGCCCGACAGCAATTGAATGGCAAAGTGATCGTAGAAGCTGGGGGTGGTGTCAATTGGCACCAATTGGTGTGCTGGTGTCTCGATCACGATCTGGGAGGCATTGAAAACCTTTCCTTAATTCCAGGAACCGCTGGGGCTGCACCCATTCAAAATATCGGTGCCTATGGGGTAGAGCTCAAAGATGTATTTTATGAATTGGAAGCCATGGATCTGGAAACAGGGAAATTACATCGATTCAAAAAAGAAGATTGTGATTTTGCTTATCGCAATAGCATTTTTAAGCAATCACTGCGTGGTAAGGTTTTGATAACCAGGATTCTAATAGAACTTACTTCAATAAGCCATAATATCAACACCTCTTATGGAGCGATCCGGGATACCCTCGCGGAAGCGGGCATTAAACAACCAACGATCAAAGATGTAAGCGAGGCCGTCATTAAAATCCGGACGGAGAAACTTCCCGACCCGCTCAAAATTGGCAATGCCGGGTCTTTTTTTAAAAACCCGGAAATATCACAAGAGCAGTTTGAGGAGTTGAGGCGTCGTTTTCCCAATATCGTTCACTATCCTGGCTCAGGTGGCTTAATCAAAGTACCGGCGGGTTGGCTCATTGAACAATGTGGCTGGAAAGGTTATAGAAGTGGAGCTATAGGTTGTTATGAAAAACAAGCACTTGTATTGGTAAATTATGGCGGTGGCAGCGGCAATGAAATCTGGAATCTGGCCCAGGAGATTATAGCTTCTGTGGAGGGAAAATTTGGTATCCAACTGAACCCCGAAGTGAATATTTTAGGGTAGACTTGCTGTGATGCTGGTACTAGGTTTTTAAGGTTTAGACTTAGGCTTCAAGCTCAAAAGCAAGGAAATAACGTGAGAATGTTTTTTGTCCGAATCTCCCAGATCGGTATATGCATAATCTACGTGTAGACTGCCAAGGACCAAACCTACACCCAGGCTGGGGCGCATGGTGAGACTTTCGGACTGGTCAAAATCTGTTTCCCGCTGAAATTGATTAATACCGGCACGTAAAAAGACAAACTCCTTGTAATCAGCTTCGATGCCAAAGGCAGGATCAATACTAAACGGGTCAGCTGAGAGCAGTGTATTGCGTTTACCATCGGTAGTAACAATGAAGTCCAGCTCTGGCCGGAGACCAACATTTTTAAATTGAAACTTATAGGCGGCACCAAAAATCAGCTGTGGTTTGGTAATCTCGACGCTACTGATAGGCACTTCATTATTGGTCAATTCCAGGGTTTGTTTCTCTTCTTCCGTGAAATCAAAGGACCAGGCATTAAAGGAAGTGGTAATATCCTTGAGGTGGGCTCCGAGCTTCAATTTACCAAGGTGGTATTGTAGCCCTAAATCGATGCCAAAACCCCATGAATTGGCGAACGGGCCAATACGTCTGTGAATGACTTTGACATTTCCACCTACCAGCAATTGCCCTTTATTGACTTTTAATTTCCGGGCATAGCTGAGTAAAAAAGCATAATCAGCAGCAGAAAATTCCTTGATATTATCAAAATTGACGGTGCCGTCACTATTGTATAACGAAAGCGTGTTGGGGATGCCGTCAATACCAAAACGGATCAGAGAAACAGCCAAACGCCGGTCAGGGTTGTTGGTTGGCAAGGCTACAGCCAAGTAGTCAAATTTGCCAATACCGGCAAACCATTCCGTGTGCATTGCCCCGATTTGAATGCCAATATCAGAAGAGATATTGGTCAAGCCGGCAGGGTTCCAAAAGCCAGCTTCAACATTGCCAATATCGGCGACCACAGCGTTGCCCAATGCTTGGGCGCGCGCACCAATGCCAATGGAAAGAAATTCATTGCTGTATTTTTGCCCATAAACGACGGGCATGGTCAACAATAGAAATAAAAATGCAATGATCGGGATAATCGGAGCGTACAATTTTTTCATTCTCTCAAGTTAATTCTGTAATGTAACGCAAGTATAAAGTTTAAAGTGTAAACCAGTAATGGTTTAAAAGGTAAAAAATGTACTGTGGACACCAGGCGACAAGTTGGCCAGTTATGCCAGCAACTCTTCCTCTGCACGCTGCTGTTTCAAATCCCGGTTGACGGCAATACTTGAATTGAGTTCAAAACCGATTAACAAAATCAGGGAATTGATTTGCAACCACAGCATCAGGATAATAATCGTAGCTATGGAGCCATAAAATTTTTGATAGGTGCTCATTCTGCCAAAATCATCTACATAGGCAGAAAAAGCTAGGGAAGAAAGAATAGATAAAACAGTGGCCAACGTTGTTCCCGGTGAAAAATAATTGAATCGAATCTTAGTGGCTGCTCCATACCGATAGAGTAGGGCAATGCCAAAATAAAAGATGAAGAGAATGGAAGCCCACCGCAACATTTCCAAACCTATTGCCGTGAAATTATCCAGGTTGATGTATTGCTCTAACCAATATATTAGGGTGTTGCCTAAAATGATAACGATAAATGCAAACAACAATAATAAACCTACCAACATGGTCAGACTAATAGCTACCAGTCGCTTTTTAAAAGCATTCCTCCTGCGAAAGGTGGTTTTATAGGATTTTTCAAAACCCTGCATCATGGCCAGCATCCCATTGGAAGAGAAAAAGATAGCCAATAAAAAACCGAAAGAAAGCAATCCCACTTTGGGCTCCGTAGCTTCCTGGATGAAACCAAATAATTCTTCTCCAGCAGCACCGGGCATAACTTTCAATATCTCACTGTAGAGAAACTCGTCCAATTGCTCTCCTTCAGGCAGGTATTTCAGGAAGTATTTTTGAAAAAATGGCACAAAAGTGAAAAGCGTCAAAAGAGACGGAAAGATGGATAGGAAAAAACTAAAAGCAATGGCATTAGCCCGGGTGAATAGGTCGAATCTGCGAATTTCATTAAAAACAAATACAACAACATCGTAAATGGGCACGTGAAAAAAACCTGGCAAGGAGTGATTTTTTGACCAGGCAATAATATTGGTGATTATCGGGAGATTAAACACCCAATCCTTTATCTCATTTAATTTCGGAATCTTTATTTTAATCTTCAAAATATGGTTTCAATTTGTCCATCAAATGTTTGGGAGCTTTTATAGTTTTATTGGTCTTGGCATCCAGGAAACACAACCTAACGCTACCTCCATTAACAAGTTTACCGTTTTCGTTATAAATTTCAACATGGAATACGATATAGTTGTCCGGCAACTTTTTTAATTTAGTCCGAATATTGAGCAAATCGTCGTAACGAGCTGGTCGAACATAACGCATCTGTAACGACAAAACTGGCATAAATATTCCGAGTTCTTCCTCTATCGCTTTATAGGTCAAGCCTAATGACCTCAACATTTCAACCCGACCAATCTCATAATACTGAGCATAATTGCCGTAATAAAGATAACCCATTTGGTCTGTTTCTCCGTATCTGACCCTTTTCTGAAAATCGTAACAATACATGAATTAAAATTTAATCTCGTAAAATAGGACAAGTCATACAGTGTGATCCTCCCCGGGCTCTAGACAACTCATTAGAAGGCAAGGTGATGATCGTGTTTTCTATATCTTCAGGTTTCATGCTTCCTTCCGCAAATGCTTTCAACAAATCTCTGGCATGAATGACCTGATAACCCGCCTCTTTAAAAGCCTCTTCTGTTTTGGGATTGCGGTCATAGGTGAGCGCTACTCCTGGACGGATAGCTACCAAATTACAACCGTCAGTCCATTGTTCTCTTTCTTGATAGGGAGAATCTCCTTTCCCGCTAAGAATAAAACGGGTATTGGGGTTGATTTCTGATATTAGGAAGTCCTTTACATTGGCATAATCCGCTGATTCACCATTTCTTCGATATACTTCTACCTTGGAACTGAGTCCATTAATGATGATCGGTTTGAAAGCAACATAATCATTTTCATTGATCTGGGTAAAAATCGTGTCTATGTGCATGTATGATCGGTCATTGGGAATATTTACCTGTACTACGTTGTTGATGACTCCTTTCTTAAATAAGGCTGCTGCCAAGGATTTGATCGCATATTCACTAGTGCGCTCACTTCGGCCAATTAGTAGATAATCTTTATTGAGCATCATGGCATCACCTCCTTCCATCGATACACTCTCTCCTCGTTTAGAGGGAGGAAATAGGTCAACTTTATTGAGGTTGATAATACGATTGCCCTTTCTTAATTCACTAAACATTGGGTGAGCCCAAATGATAAACCTGGTCAAGAAATTCTCCCTGAACCGAGCTTCTTTGGCCGCTTTGGTAATGATGATATGGTCATTAACGGTAACGGCGATGTCGCGGGTAAAGATAAAATTGGGAATGGGATCAAAGAGAATATGATCTTCTTTTTCATAATATCCACTGATCAAGACGTCCGTCAAAACCTCTGGAGCCAACCCCATCAGCAGGTCCTTGAAACTGGACGGTAATTCCTCATAATCAACAATCAAATCAATGACTTCTTGTTTGCTTTCATTCTCTTCTTGCAAAGCTTCATAAAGCAACTGCTGGACTTCAAAAACATTCTCTTTTCCCAAGAAGTGGCCTAAAACCTGGGTGAATATATCATGTTCTTCCTGCATTTGTGGTAAATAGACGATATCATCAAACAGAAGTTCTTCGGCGCGTTTAGGGGTTATTCTTGAAATACCGTCTTCTGGTCGGTGCACAATCACTCTTCGCAATGGGCCAATTTCATTGGCCACCTTTACTGCTTGGATCATAAATTAAATGGTTAGGCTTTTAAAATGTAATGGTTTTTTCGATTTCGTAGATCGAATTGATCTTTCCCGCAAATATGCAATAAAATCGCGGATTTTCCCTTAGCATATTGATCTCTGTAGGCCGGCCATCATCAATATAATTGGCTTTCAATTTGGATTTAATAGTAAATAATGAAGTGAAATAATTTAAGTCAATATCCTCCCTAAAGTATTGTTTGATTTGTTGAATCATCTTATGCTGGTTTGATCTGGGACGGGCAGGGCAATAATTACAATTACTAGTAAAATCTGGTTTACAGTCCGTATTAATTGCTTGACAATCAAAGCTTGGCAAGTTATTGTAAGATACTTTGTGGTGGGTGTAAGCAACAGAAGATAAAGACAGTAAACCCGATAATCCATAAGGCATGATCGATCCAAATTGGCCATCCATGACGGTCAATCCAATTTTTTCCAGCTGGGGAGAGGTGACAAATACCATTTCCGATATTTCGTGCATCAAGTTGATTTTTGGTACGCCAAAAAGTTGATTGACCGCATTGCTTCCGGAATAGGTAGCATTAATAACTTGTGGTGCATGAATCATTTGGCTGGCGCCACCTTCAATTGAAGCGGTATCGATCATCCAGGATTTTCCATCTTCTTCAACCCGCTGGATTTTGATATTCAGAAGTATGTCTACCAAGGGTTCCTCCTCCAAACTTCGGCGATAATAATCGGCTATCAGAATGGGGTCAAAAGTATATTCTGTGGTGCGGTAGAGTGCTTCAATGCGGTTGTAGTTAAAAAGAGGATGTTTTTCAACGGGCTCGCAAGGGATATTGATGTAATGACAAAACCGTTCAAATTGAGCACTATCGGTAAAAGAGCCAAACCGGTCAATGGCATAATATTTCTCAAAAGAAAAATTGATGAAGGATTCATGATCTTTGGTGAAACGGGCTTTGTTATCATCTGACATCAAGGCGGTTGCTACACTACGGGGATAGTGATAGCCACTATGCAAGCGAGCCTGATTGACTATGGAGGCTTTTTTTAACAGCGCTTTTTCCTTTTCAAGGATACAAACACGCATCCCTTTTTTGGCCAGGTACAGAGCCGCATAGGCTCCGAAGATTCCTCCACCAACGATCACAAAATCATAACGCTCCACGTTTTTAGCCTGTAGCATGCAATTGGGCTATTTGTTGCAAATTCTGGTAAAATGACGAATAATCGTGCTGCCTTATTAGTTCCATAAAGGAAAGCGTATCCTTTAACTGCTCTACTTTGGAGGTGCCAATAAGAATGCCTTGAATATCTGGGTGGCAAGCAGCATAGATTAGTCCGCAGTGATTAAAAGTAGACAGCCTGGGGATATGCAATTGTTGGTTGGCCTTTTGTAAAGCCCCATTCAACGCTTCGACAATAGGATGTTCCTCTCCAATATTGCCACCCCGGGCTTTCAAGGAACTAAGTTCGTGATAAGCTTCGGGATCAAGTTTTAGACCTCCGGCATTAATCCCATAACTAAGGAAATCTGCATTTTTATGAAACGCAGCATATCGAGCATAGTCAGAGTGCAAGAGGTTGTGTTTGATCTGGATACAAAAAGAGAACTGAAATTCCCGATTCAAGGTTGCATATACTTCGGGGTATTTAATTCCAGACAAGCCTACCTTTAAACCCGCCTCCCTAGCAATCTTAAGTGCCTCAAGACTAGAGCGAATTTCATCGACTTGCTGGCGGTTGTCCCAATGGATCATCAAAGTGCTCAGGTTTTTGGAAAACAGGTATTGGTATTCGTCAAGTACCATCAACAAAAAGCTCTTACTCAGGTTGTTTTCCGGCCCACGCATATTGTTAATGCTGCCCACCTTCATGATGATTTTTAAATCCTTTACACCATTAGCCGCTATCCATTCCTGAAGAATTTTTTCCGATAGCCTAAAATCTTCCGGCTGCCTATTAATCGGGTAATTGGTGGCGGCATCTACCTCCCGAAAGCCACGCCCATAAAAGGTGTCCAATAAGTCAAAACATATTTTTTTTTCTACCGTCCATCCCCACATAGCAGTTCCAAGTATTGGGAAGGTAGATCGAGAATCACTCATGCTGTGGTTTTAATTTTTTTAATTCTTGCATAGCAGCGAGGTATCGCTTGGCCAATGGCAATATTTTCACCTTACTGCTGCTGACATCATCAGTCCATTTTACCGGCAATTCAAAAATTTTCAACTTTTGCCATTCTGCGACCGTTAATAATTCCGTTGAAAAGAACCAGCCGTCATTTTGTGCTCCGCCTTTGTAAAGTTGCGGATATAAATCTCTGCGCAGAAATTTAAACCCGCACATCCCATCTGAAAACTGCACACCCAAATAAAGTTTCAATAATAAATTGAAAATACGAGAAGCGATTTCCCGCTTTACTGTGCGGTTGATCACTTTGGAATTAGCATGCAATCGTGTCCCATAAACGAGATCATACTCTTGTTCAGCAATGGCTTTATATACCTCCAGGAAATGAGAGATATCTGTAGCCAAATCGAGATCCATATACCCTACAATGTCAGCATCCGATTGACTCCACGACGTTTTTAATGCCAAGCCCACGCCTTTTTCTGGCACTCGGACAAAGGTTACTGCTTCCAGTTCCTCCGTTAATTCTTTCGCAATTTCGAGGGTATGATCTGTTGACCCATTGTCAGCAATAACAATTTTCCACTGATTGGTATCAGGGAAATGCTCAAGAAGGAAATGATGAAGGGTTTTTACCTGCTTTTCTAAGGTGGCTTCTTCGTTTAAAACCGGAATCGTAATGTCAAACGTCATAAGTTATGGATCATTTAGAAGTGCGAAGATAAAAGATTTTTATGCTCCTTGCGTTGTGATATAACAAAAGGTGCCTATTGTAGAATTAAGTGTTTTTTTCTTACTTTGTAGAAAAATTTCACGCTTTCATCTAATCGGTGAAACCCGAAGGGAAGGATTTGCATTCTTTTGACTAAAGTTGAGTAAGTAAATGTTCAAAAATATTAAGTCGTTATTTATTATTGAAGAGGAAGATCAATCAAAACCTACCCCTAATAAAAAAGGTGAACCTCATACAAAATCAGCACAAAAAATTCCCGATCCTGGCCTTTCCAGCAAAACCAAGCCAGCGCCAACCAAGGCATCACCCGGACAGGTAAAGGGAAAGTTTACGGAGATTTTGTTTAAAGCCATGGAGCAACACAACCTGGATGGGTTTGATTATCTTGAATACAAACAATCGCTAAAGTCTTTAGAGAAGATGGCGATGGATGAAAAAACCCGTTACCAGTCCGCTTTTGCGATGGCCCAAACCATGGGCGCCAGCCCGGAAAAGTTGATCCAAACGGCACAGCACTATCTGGATGTGTTGAAAAAAGAAGAGAATAAGTTTGGAAAAGCTTTAGTTTCGCAGAAAGAAAAACAAATAGGGAGCAAGGAGGATCAAATTGCACAACTGGCACAGATTATCCAGGAAAAAAACGAGCAAATCCGAAAATTGACCCTGGAAATAGAGCAACACCAAAAGCAAGCAACTCATTTGAAGGAACAAATCGGAGCAGCTTCCGTAAAAGTAGAATCGACCAAAAATGACTTTATAGCCTCATATCAGGCTTTGGTCAACCAGATTGTCAAGGACATGGACAATATGAAAAATTACCTTAAGTAACCAGTTTATCATCGAAAAATAAGAGAATGGAAAATATGAAACCTAAATCATTTTGGCAACGACCTGAAGGGGTAACCGGAATGATCTTTTTGGCTGCTATGCTGATCGGCGGCGGATTTTTGCTATATACTGCATTGCCAGCCCTTGTTGCACTTGCCCAAAATACTTTATATCTGGCTTTAATGCTGGTGGCATTAGGGGGAATCGTTTATATGGTTTTGGATCCAAAGATGCGAAGTCTGGTTGGGTATATGTACAAAAGTGTGATGCGCTGGTTAACAGGTCTGTTTGTGCAGATTGATCCAATTGGCATTTTGAAATCTTATGTGGAAGACCTGAAAGACAATCTGCGTAAGATGAATAAACAAATCAGCCAGCTGCGTGGGCAAATGCACAAATTGCAGGAAGTTATCCATAATAACAAGAAGGAAATCAAGAGCAATTTGACGTTGGCCAGTAAAGCCAAAGAGACCAATAAGCAGGCCATAATGATTCTCAAATCCCGCAAAGCCGGTCGATTGAAAGAGTCAAACCTCCGCCTTGAAGATTTGTACCGCAAAATGGAGGTTCTATACCGTGTTTTGACCAAGATGTATGAAAATTCACAGATTTTGATGGAAGACATTAAAGATCAGGTGGAAGTCAAAGAGCAAGAACGCAAAGCCATTCACGCCAGTAATAATGCCATGAAATCCGCTATGAGTGTAATTTCAGGTGACCCCGACAAACGAGCCATGTTTGATCAGGCTATGGAAGCCATTACTGATGATGTAAGCCAGAAAGTTGGTGAAATGGAGCGTTTTATGGAAATGTCGGCCAATTTCATGCAATCCGTTGATTTACAAAACGGTATTTTCGAAGAAGAAGGTCTGAAAATGTTGGAAAAATGGGAGAAGGAAGGTGTCTCCCTGATCCTCGGTGAAGAAAAGCAGACCTTATTGTCGCAAGCCAACAGTGAAGCTGATATCCTGGATCTGGATGCTCCGATTAAGGAACCCATCCGAGAACCTGGACACCGCAACCAGTACGATAACCTTTTTGAATAAAAAAGGGACGATTAAATTTCGAAAAACCAAAATCAATAAAAATTAATCATGGCAAAACGATTAACCACCTTTTCAAAATTCATCATTACCGTCTTAATCGTAGGGGCTGTATTTTTTGGATTTCAATATCTCAAAAACAGTGGTCTGCTGGATGGTGTAGGTATTGAACGAGATAATTCAAATGATAATTCTTCTAATTTTTCAGGTAATGACGATGATGTCATCAGAGTAGGCGTAGTTACCTGGGGTGGATATGCTGGTGGTGAATACTTCAATGAGGGATTTAAAGCCAGTACAAAATCTCGATTTTATAAGGATTATGGCCTTAAAGTAGAATTTGTAGTCAACGATGATGTAGATGCTTCCCTCAATGCCTGGAAAAGCGGCAATATAGATTTACATTGGTATACGATTGATGCCTTTCCCACTGTTTTAAAAGGACTTGAAGCTTACAACCCAGTTGCACTTTGGCAAGCCGACTGGTCTCGTGGAGGAGATGCAATCGTTGCTCGCCGTGGAATCAATAGTGTTGGAGACCTGAAAGGTAAAAAGATTGCCGTTGCAGAATTGACGCCTTCACATTCTTTTCTGTTGTGGTTGCTGGATGCAGGAGGATTGAGTGCTTCGGATGTACAAATTATCAACTCAGGAAACGCCATTGACGCAGCTGCGGCTTTCAAAAGCCAGGAAGTTGATGCGGCAGTAGTTTGGAGTCCGGATGATGAGGCTTGTGTACGGGCCGTTTCAGGTGCAAAAGTATTGGAAAGTACCCGCTCTGCTTCTAACATTATTGCAGATTTCTTTTTTGCGAAACGCGATTTTGTTGACAAAAATCAGGACAAACTGCAAAAACTATATGACGGCTGGATGAAAGGGGCTGCTGAAATCAATAGTTCGGCTGCGGCCAAGCAGAAAGCCATAAAAATCCTGTCCGATGGATTGGGCATCCCTGAGCAAGATGCAGATATTGCGATCAATAATGTGCGCTTGGCCACCCATGGAGACAACGTCAATTTCTTCGGTTTGAATACCGATTATAAAGGAGTTAATGGCAACAGCCTCTTTTTGCGCATGGCAAAGGAATATAAAGACCTTGGTTTTCTGCAAGGCAATACTCCTAACTGGCGGAGTATCTCTTATCCTGGGTTTGTTCAACGGTCTACCCTGAGTGGCCCTGAAAATGAAGCGGAGGCCCGAAAAGAATTTACAAAAGTTACAGAAGGGGAAGCCAAAGAAAAAGAAGCGATTGCTACCAAGCAGGTTAGTATAACTTTCCGTACCGGCGAGCATATCCTGGATGAAAATGCCAAATATATTATTGATATAGAATTTGTCGATATTGCCAAAGCTTTTGGCAACGCTCGTATCCGGATTGAAGGTAATACTGATGACAGAGGTAGCCGGGCTACCAATATAAAGTTATCAAAAATGAGGGCTCAATCAGTAGCCAATTACCTGACCAGAGAGCACAACATGTCGGCCAATCGTTTTATCGTGATTGGAAACGGACCTGACAAACCGATTGGTTCTAACAATACAGAAGAAGGCAGGTCTAAGAATCGTCGAACTGATTTCCAATTGGTTCGGGAATAAACCTGCTAAAATAGGAAGCTCTAAGAATGCCAGATATTGGAAACAGTCTCTGGCATTCTTATGTGAATTTGCCACCAATACTTTTAACAAATAGTTACTATTTTTCAAAATGTGTAATAAGTCGTATTTAGCATACGTTCTGCCTGTATGAAAAAACTAATGCTGATTTTTCCCGCCATTTTGTTGCTTAATTTGCTGAATGCACAATCCTATAATACCACTTTAGGTATGCGCATGGGGACCGATTGGGGCGTAAGTGTGCAACACCGCATATTAAAAAAAATGACCATTGAAGGCATTGTACAGTCTAGCTTTTCCAGAGAAGAAGCGATATTGACATTATTGGCGGAACAACATAACCCTGTAATCAGTCGACGGTTTAATCTGTATGTTGGCGGAGGTATTCATAAAGGGTGGTTAACACCGGAGGAAGGCGTAGAAGTGAAGGATCCTTTTGGCATAACTGGAGTCTTTGGCCTGGAATTCACCATTGCCCGGCTCAATCTTTCCTATGATTTTAAACCCGCTTTAAACCTGGTAGGTGGAGAAAAACGCATCTACTCCCAAACGGCCTTTTCTCTGCGTTATGTGATTTTCAAGAAAAAGAAATACGGTTACGAAAAAAACAAAAAGAAAGGTCAGGGGTGGATGTTTTGGAAAAAATCGTAGTCTTTATTTTTACTTACGAGCTTCAAAAGAAAATTTTCCATCTTTAAAAGTGGCCACTAGCCGGTAATCAGACCCTTTGACACCTTTATCGATCTCCGATTGAAAAATCCTGATCTCTTGCTTGACCTTTTGTGCATATACCAATACACCGTATCCGTCCCATGTTCCTCCTGAAACAGCAACTACGTCAGCAGGGATAGCTAATTTTTTGTATTCCATTGGTTTTATCTCATCACAATTGGGCGCATTGGCCACTTTAACTTTGCTTTCATTGATAATTGCATAAATATCATAAGAAGGGACTATTTTGGTGCCAACCGATTCACAATAGAAAGATACGATAAAAGTCTCGGGAGATGCATCAGAAGCACAAGCATGGAGTCCAAAGACAAGAATGGTCAGAAAAAATAGAGGTTTCATCGACAGGTTATTTTATAGAATGTAAAGATCACGAGGAAAAAGATATGTTTTGAAATTCATTTTTCTAAAAAAGTCGAAAAGTATTTCACAGTTTTTGGAACTTTTGTATCTTTGCATCGCTTTAAAATAAAGTAAAACCTGGTGGTTGTAGCTCAGCTGGTTAGAGCGCTGGATTGTGGTTCCAGAGGTCGCCGGTTCAAAACCGGTCATCCACCCAAAAAGAAAGCCGGATTGTTGAAATATCAATGGTCCGGCTTCTTTATTTTGCAAAAGCATATTACCAACTGGTAAAGGCCTTATTAAAGATATCTTCCATCATCTGGTCTATAATAGTTTCCTGGGCTTCCTCCTCAACACTAGCTAGTGCAACATTACTTGCAAAGTCAAAAAAGAACGAAAAGTTGCTTTTCCAGCTTTTGTCCTCATATTTATGATTAATAAATTCAACGGCAGTAATAATCGTTAAACGAGTAATGGCCGTCGTTTCTCCAGGTCTGGGAGCTTCTGAAGTAACCCGGTAATCGACCAGTTTTCCAATAAATTCAAGATCGGGGTTATTTTCCGTCCAGATGAGTTTAGATTCGGTCCTGATTTTTTCCCGCAGTGCTTCCCGTATCGTTTGATTTAGGATTGGTGGGGCATTATCGGCATTATTATCAAAAAGCGATACGTAATAGGTATTGGTATCACTGGGAATATCAATCCCACGGAAGGAATAACAACCTGAAAAGGTGAAACTGACGATCAAACAAAATAAGGGTAATAATCGATGCATTTTAATTGGGCATGATGAAGAAATGGAAAGAAAACGAAAAAAAAGGAGATAAACTTGCACGCTTTGATCAGATTAGCTTTTTATTGACATTTTGGAGGTCTACTCCAAGTCGTATTCCTTAATTTTTCTGTAGAGCGTTCGTTCAGAGATTCCGAGATCCTGAGCAGCTTCTTTTCTGCGGCCACTGTGTTTTTTAAGTGCTTTTTTGATCAATTCCCTAGTGTTTTCTTCCAAAGAAAGGTTTTCTTCTACAACTTCCATCTCATCATACCTTTGTTGGCCGGAATTATCGATTATTATGGGTTTGTATTGATTGGCTTTCTCACTGGAATCTTCTTTTTTTACGCTATTGTGCTGCAACAATTCCTCCAGATTTTGATCCCCTTTGTTCTTAGTAGTCGATGTAGTCCGATTGGCAGATAGTTGTAGGGATTTGATGCTCTTCAAATCCGGCACATGCAAATCATTGTTCCTGATCAGTTCAAATACCAATGATTTAAGATCGTTGAGGTCGCCCTTCATATCGAAAAGCAATTTGTACAAGATTTCCCTTTCCTGAAAACTATTGCCTTGGCTGCCATTGGTTTCCGGAATCATTGGAAGGTTACGCTGGGTAATATTGGGGAGCAACTGGATCAGGCTTTCAGCACCAAGCATACGATCCTCAGAAAGGACAGAAATTTGTTCTGCTACATTTTTTAGTTCACGGATGTTCCCGGGCCACACATAATTTTCCAGTAATTGCCGGGCATTTTCATCCAATTGAATGGGCGTAGTTCTATATTTTTCGGCAAAGTCAATCGCAAATTTGCGAAAAAGCATATAAATATCTTCCCGTCTTTTACGCAGTGGAGGCAGTCCTATAGGCACCGTATTGAGCCGGTAATATAGATCCTCCCGGAACTTACCGGATTTGATTTTTTCGGATAGTTCTACATTCGTGGCTGCAATAATGCGCACATCCGTTTGCAAGACTTTAGAGGAACCTACCCTAATAAATTCACCCGTTTCAAGGACCCTTAGGAGAAAAGTCTGCGTATCCAAAGGCATTTCACCTACTTCATCCAAAAAAATGGTTCCTCCGTTATAGGTTTCAAAATAGCCTTTTCTTTCTCCACTTGCACCCGTAAAGGCCCCTTTTTCGTGGCCAAACAATTCGGAATTGATGGTGCCTTCTGGAATAGCACCACAGTTAATAGCAATAAAATTATTGTGTTTCCGGGCGCTATTGTCGTGTATAATCCTTGAAAAAATTTCTTTTCCAACGCCACTTTCCCCGGTTATCAAAACAGAAAGATCCGTATTGGCTACCCGCACAGCAGTACTTAGCGCTCTGTCGAGTGCTTCCGCCCTGCCTATGATGCCGTAACGTTGTTTAATACTTTGCAATTTATTGCTCATGTGTATTGATCAGACAAAACTCCATACAGGAGCATCGTATTTTATTGGATGGTTTGTAACGCAGGCTCTGAAATCAATCCACGGAGTGTGGCACTGGAAGCCTCTGAAATTTTTACATATACATAATCACCCGGTTTCAGGCCTTCTTGTTTGGGGAAAACGATCATTTTATTCTGAGAATTTCTCCCTTTATATTCTTGATCAGATTTTTTGGAATCGCCCTCAATCAATACCTTGAATGTCTTTCCTATATCAGCTTGATTGCTTTTATAGGAGATCTGATTTTGAAGCCGGATCACTTCAGCCAGACGACGTTTTTTGACTTCAAGGGAGATGTCATCTTCATATTTTTTGGCGGCCACAGTACCTGGACGCTCCGAGTAAAAAAACATGTAGGACATACTGTAATTAGCAAATTCAATCATGCTCAGTGTGTCCTGATGCTCTTTCTCCGTTTCACTACAAAATCCGGTAATGATATCCGAAGAAATGGCACAATTCGGTATAATATTGTAAATACTTTTGACCCTTTCTATATACCAATCCCGGTCGTAAGTCCTGTTCATCAACTCTAGGATACGGCTGTTACCCGATTGTACTGGAAGGTGAATATAGTTGCATATATTTTCGTAGCGTGCAATAGTGTGTAATACCTCATCAGTGATGTCTTTGGGATGAGAGGTCGAAAATCTGACTCTTAGATCAGGGGCAACTTTGGCTACCATCTCTAATAGGTGGGCAAAATTGACCTTTTCCTCGGTTTCCGGGTTGATCCATTTGAAAGAATCCACGTTTTGCCCCAATAAGGTAACTTCCCGGTATCCTTTATTAAACAAATCGGTCGCCTCAGCCACAATGCTGAATGGATCGCGGCTGCGTTCCCGACCACGAGTAAAAGGCACAACACAAAAAGAACACATGTTGTCACAACCCCGCATAATGGAAATAAAGGCTGTAACACCATTACTTCCCAATCGGAGGGGGCTGATATCAGCATAGGTTTCTTCTCTGGAAAGGAATACATTGATGCCCTTGTCACCGTCTTCAGCGGTAGCCAGCAATTTCGGAAGATCACGGTAGGCATCGGGGCCAATAACCAGGTCAACCAGCTTTTCCTGGTCGAGCAGTTTGGCTTTCAGCCGTTCGGCCATACAACCCAATACGCCTACAAGTGTCCCTGGCCTTTGTTGCTTTACTTTATCAAAAATCCGCAACCTTTTCCGAACCGTATCTTCCGCCTTTTCACGGATAGAACAGGTGTTAATCAAAATCAAATCTGATTCCTCCATATTACGGGTAGGCTGATAACCAACTTCCGACAGAATAGAACCGACAATTTCACTATCACTGAAATTCATCTGGCAACCGTAACTTTCTATATAAAAGTATTTGTTGCCGGGTGCGGCTGTTTCTTGGAAAAACACTTCCCCTTGTCTATCTATTTCAATCGTTTTATTCAGCCCCTTTATGGTGGGATTGTCGTTGTACATTGTCTTTATATTTATCCGTAATAGTAGATTTTTTAAATAAAACTGTTTAACACCAGGTCTGGTTCCAAATTTGAAGCGCAAATATATGCTTTTTAAGGCGAAGTAATGACAAAATGGCAGTTATTTTGCTGGTTTGTCAAAGAACATTGACTCTATTAAGGCCTGGTTCAATGACCTTACCGATAATAATTTCATGAATGACCATAGTTTGAGAAAAGGTTTCTTTATTTACCTTTGCAGCCATGCAGCAAAAAAACACAAAAATCAGTTTGTTTTTCAAGGGTATGGCAATGGGTATAGCCGAAGTTATCCCTGGCGTTTCCGGAGGTACTATAGCCTTTATTACCGGTATTTATGAGCGACTAATCAACGCGATTAAAGGCATTTTGGGCCCTGAGGTCATCGGAACCTTAAGAAATAATGGTTTTAAAGCAGCCTGGCGTGTTGCAGATGGTAATTTTTTGCTGTTTCTGCTTCTGGGGATGCTGACAGGATTGGTTGCAGGGGTTTTTGGGGTATCCCATTTATTGGCAGAATATCCGTCCTTATTGTGGGCCTTTTTCTTTGGCCTGATTATCGCCTCCTGTATTTATATTGGCCGTAAGGTTAAAAGTTGGGGGATTGCCGAAATTATTGCCATTTTAGCTGGAACAGCTCTGGCTTACTACATTACAATCGCCAATCCGGCTCAGGGCAGTGAATCCTTGTTAGTTGTTTTTGTAGCAGGTATGATTGCTATTTCGGCATTGATTCTGCCAGGCATTTCCGGTAGTTTCATGCTGTTGTTAATGGGCATGTATACGTTTATTCTTCCAACGGTTAAAACAGCGCTGAAAACCTTTGATACGGGCAGTTTAATTGTAGTAGCCGTCTTTGCTTTGGGGTGTTTGGTTGGACTTGCTTTGTTTTCCCGCATTTTGGCCTGGACCTTTAAAAATTACCACGATCCAACGCTGGCACTATTGACGGGTTTTATGTTAGGTTCACTAAATAAAATCTGGCCCTGGAGAAATGTGGTGGAATATCGAACCAATAGCCATGGCGAGCAGGTTCCCTTTATTGAACACAATGTCTTACCCGCTCAATTTGAAGGAGAAGCCTACTTTTGGGGAGCCATAGTATTGGCTATTATTGGTTTTACAGCGGTTTTCCTGCTCGATAGATTTGGTACTAAACCAGAGTTGAAAGAAAATGAAATTTAAACAACTATTTGGCCTGATCGGATATCCGCTTTCCCATTCTTTTTCAAAAAAGTATTTTAATGAGAAGTTTATTGAAGAAGGCCTGAGCGAGGATTTTTATTATGAATTATTTCCTTTAGAACGCATTGAATTATTCCCGGAATTATTAGTCAAATATGAGCAATTTAGAGGAATCAATGTTACCATTCCCTATAAACAACAGATCATTCCTTTTTTAGATATTCTTTCCGATGAAGCATCTGCTATAGGTGCTGTCAATACTATTTTGATAAAAAATGGACAATCAAAAGGATACAATACAGATGTTTATGGTTTTGAAAAATCACTAACCGATAAACTTGAAAATGCTGGTATACAACCAGAAAACGCGTTAATTCTTGGCACCGGTGGAGCAGCCAAGGCAGTGCATTATGTTTTGGAAAAAAAAGGCATTAACTTTTCTTATGTATCGAGAAATAAGGAGGTTTCCGGAGTATTGACTTACCAAGAGTTAACGGAAAAAATTATAAAAAGCCATCAACTAATTATTAATACGACTCCTTTGGGGATGTATCCAAAAATTGATACTTTGCCCAATATTCCTTATCATTACCTTGGAAAAGAACATTTACTTTTTGATCTGGTTTATAACCCTAAAGAAACCGCTTTTTTAAAGGAAGGAAAAAAAAGAAAAAGCACGATAATAAATGGATTAGAGATGCTACATTTACAGGCAGAACAGGCCTGGACTATATGGACCAGTTGAATATTCGGAGTATGGAAGAAGGGAATAAAACAGGTAAACCTGTCATCAAAAATCTTGAAAAGTACGAAGATATGGCTAATGCAATCATGAAAGATCCTGCGAACACACCTATTGATTTTTCAAATACAGAAATAGCTTTTGCCAATAAAACGGACAAAGAGCTTAAAAAAGCTGCCTGGCTGTTTGGTTTGATGAATAACCATTGGTTGGTAGGACTGGGAGCTAAAGTGGGGATTACTGCGATCAAAATGAGATTGCCCTTTGTAGAATCCGTCGTTAAAAACACCATTTTTGACCAGTTTTGTGGTGGTACTACGCTTTTAGATTGCCAAAAAAAGATAGACCGGTTATTTGACCATAATGCCTTGACTATTTTGGATTATGGTGTTGAGGCTAAAGAAACTGAAGAGGATTTCAACCATACCATGAATGAAAACATGCGGGCTATTGAATTTGGTGCCAAACATCATGCAATCCCGGTAGTCAGTACCAAAATAACCGGATTAGGGCGTTTTGGCTTGCTAGAATCTATCCAACGGGGTGATGAATTTACCCCGGAAACACGAAATGAATATAAAAGTATTCTGAAAAGAATGGACGCCATTTGCCATTTGGCAGAACAACGGAACATCTCAATATTTTTTGATGCTGAAGAAAGTTGGATTCAGCATACTATTGATCATCTTGTAGGAATAATGATGAAACGCTACAATCGAAAAAAAGTAGTGGTTTATAATACTTTCCAAATGTATCGAACGGATCGGTTACAGTTTCTGATGGATTCTTTTAATAAAGCAAAAGCAGAAGGTTATATGTTGGGCGCTAAACTGGTCAGAGGTGCTTATATGGAAAAAGAAAGAGAAAGAGCTGAGAAAATGGATTACCCTTCTCCCATCCATCCGAATAAGAATGCAACTGATGATGCCTATAATACCGCCTTGCGTTTTTGTATAGATAATTACGAGGAAATTGCCTCTTGCAATGCGTCACATAATGCGGCCAGCAATTTGCTTCAAGCTCAAATTATTGCTGAACGCGATATTCCCAAAAATCATGAGCACCTTAACTTCTGCCAACTGTATGGAATGAGTGATAATCTAACTTTCAATTTGTCAGAAGCTGGATACAACGTCGCCAAGTATGTCCCTTATGGAAAAGTAGTAGAAGTAGTGCCTTATTTGATCAGACGGGCTCAGGAAAATGCTTCGGTTACCGGCGATATGAGCCGGGAATACCAATTGGTCTTGAGAGAAATGAAAAGGAGGGGCTTATCATAGCATGCTCCAGACAAGTCCCTAAACACATCGCTTGGCCTAATCTTGAAATTGAAAATAATTTAATAAGAAAAAAAACTATGTTATTCAGATAGCATTATTTATATTTGTACTGCCCAAATACAATTCTTGCCCGAGTTATAACCTCTGTAAAGGTCCAATCACAACTTGCCTATTGACGAGCTTGATTCGTACGTAGTCTCAACTTTTACGCCCAATTTAATCCTTTGAACGGTATCCAAAGTTCCCAATTATTTATTTTTCTGGGGTAGATTTTCTATGCCTAGAAGTCATGCAAAACCGATTAGGTATGTTGCAAAGAACGACTTTTGCTATTGTATGTATTTTGGCTTTATTCCTAGGACACCGCTCACAAGCACAAGAATCAGATTGTGTAGGAGCCATTGTGATCTGTACCGACGATATGTTACAGTTTGCGCCCCTTGATAATGGGAATTCCGATTTTGGAAATCCCAATAATGATCCTGGGTGTCTGGAAGACGATGAGAATGGAACGGTCTGGTATTATTTTGAATTTAACCAGAATATGCCACCTGGCAGTGAACTAGAATTTACCCTCGATCCATTTGGCGGATTTCTGGAGGATTACGATTTTGCCATATATGGGCCAAACCTCAGCTGCGATAGCCTAGGATCTCCGGTGCGTTGCTCATTTGCAAATAGTTTCTGCGACTTGTGTCCGCTTACTGGGCTGGGGATGGGGGCAACAGATACTTCCGAGGGCTGGGAAGATGAGGACGGATTTATTGCGCCTTTGGTTGTTAATCCAGGAGAAGGATTTTATCTGGTGATTGATTATTTTGCAGGCAATGGCTTCGGTTTTCAGCTAAGTTGGGGTGGTTCAGCCGCTCCCTTTTTGAATTGTTTGGCTGATCCTGATTGTATCCAATATGCTGTTGATGCCGGGAATGATATTAATTTGTGTGATGATATCGATACTATAACCCTTAATCCAAACTTTTCAAATCTTGCACAGATTGAGGGAATTACCTGGTCAGATACTACTGGAGCACCAACCTATTTAACCAATGATACAATTGCTCAACCCCAATTGATCCTTCCGGATACTTTTAGCGGAGAGCTAGTATATCAGCTCAGCGTCAATTATGGGGGTTGTATGAAGTACGATTATTTGACAATTCGGGTAAAGGCCAGCCCGGTTCCGCAAATTGTTGGAGATACTACCATTTGTATAGGCACGTCTACGACATTGAATGCGGATGATTTTGCAAGCTATCATTGGTCTAATGACAGTACCACTCAAAACCTAACGGTATTCGACGAAGGCAGGTACTTTGTAACCGTTACCGATAATTATGGCTGTACTGGTGTTGATAGTACCGATATCTCATTTTTCCCTGTTAATTCGCCGGTAATCCAGGGGTTAACGGGGATTTGTGCTGATGATTCCCTGAGTTTAAGGGTGAACAATGATTACCCAACTTATATATGGTCAACGTCCGACCAAAGCCAGGAAATCGTAGTTTATGCACCTGGCACTTATTACGTCAGTGTGACTGATGAAAACAATTGCCTGCTCGTGGATTCAATTGAGATTCAGGCACTAAATATGCCCACTCCTGTCATAAGTGGGCAGGATAGTATATGTATGGGAGAAACTGCCGTGCTTAGTGGTGGTAGTGGATACAGTAGTTATTTGTGGTCAACAGGAGATACGCTTGCCTCCATTTCTTCCTCACAAGCAGGAGATTACCAGTTAACAGTAACTAATGCAGTAGGGTGTTCTGCTGATACGAGTTTTAATCTATCCGTTTTTGACAACCCAATTGCTGATATTACCGGAAATCTGACTTTTTGCGAAGGCAGTTCCACTGAATTAAGTAACGGCACAGCTGCCAACCTGACCTACCTTTGGTCGGGTGGAGAAGAAAGTAACCAAATCGAAGTCAGTCAGCCAGGGATGTATAGCTTGGTAGTTACCAACGAATTTGGTTGTAGGGATGAGGATATGGTCGAGGTACAGCAACTCGATCTTCCAGAATTAGATCTTCCCGATCAAATTAGCTTTTGTGAAGGCCTTGATGTCACCGTGTATGCAGGAAATGGCGAAGCCAGTTATGAATGGTCAGATGGGAGTGTGTTAGATTCTCTAATCATTGCGACACCAGGGATTTATGACGTGCAGGCCACTGCCTTGAATGGTTGTACAACCCTTGAGCAATTTGAGGTAGTTGAAAATCCTGCGCCAGCACCACAAATTGATGGTGATGCTGGATTTTGCTCAGGAGGAATGGCGCAACTCACAGCAGGCAATTGGCTGGAATACCAGTGGTCTACCGGAGACGATACAGATTCTATAACAATAGATATACCCGGGTTGGTATCGGTCACGGTGACGGATGACCTGGGATGTATAGGCACAGGAAACTTCCAGGTGGAAGAATGGCCTATACCAGAACCCGTGATTACTGGTAATGACATTTTTTGTCCTGGCGAAGAGACTACACTTTCCGGTCCGGTCAATTTTGTAAACTACTTATGGTCGACTGGAGACATTACGGAACAAATAAATACGGATGATACCGGCATTATAATACTTACCGTTACCGATGACAATGGTTGTAACGGTTCAACAAATATAGAATTAAACGTATACGCTGTGGACCCTCCTGCATTGCCTGGAGATACACTTTTTTGTGCAGGAGACACCGTCCAGATGGATGCGGGGATTGGCTATCAGACCTACCTCTGGTCAGATAATTCTGATTCCCGCTTTTTTTCTTCTTCAACACCTGGAGATTACAGCGTTACAGCAATAGATATGAATGGTTGTCCCTCAACAACTTTTTTCTCGCTTTCTGAGACTGCTTTGCCTGTCCCTGAAATTACGCCTGACTTTTCCATTTGTTCTGGAGATACAGCCCAAATTGAGGTAGTGGGCACATATTTGAGTTATCAGTGGTCAGCTGGCGAAAATAGTGCTGTTGTGGTTGGGGTAAATTCTGGCACCTACTCAGTGACAGTGGAGGATGCCAACCACTGTTTTGGAACGGCTAGCATGGACCTTGGTCATTTCGATCTGCCGCAACCTTCCATTATAGGGAATACTGCTTTTTGCGCAGGAGACCAGATAAACTTACAGGCAGAGACAGATTATCCTTTTTATGCCTGGTCAAGTGGAGAAGAGGTAGCGGAAATTACTGTTGATACTCCGGGACTTTACGAACTTTCAGTCACTGATATTAATGGCTGTGTAGGTACTACAGAATTGCAGGTTAATGAAATGGCGTTGCCGGAAATAGCTATTGAGGGTGCACCTTATTTTTGTACAGGTTCGTCAACTTTTCTGGAGGTCCCTTCTGGTTTTTTTACCTATACCTGGTCAAATGGAGCAGAAACCAATACGATAGAAGCTACAGAAGCCGGCACATTTTCTGTGACCGTTATGGATGATAATGGTTGTGTCGGGACCGATAACTTAAACATCACAAATGTTGAACTCCCTCCTGTTGATGCCGGAGGTTCATTCTTGATTGATTGTTACAATAATGGCGTTCAGATTGGCATTGAGATTAGTGGACCTTACACTTATCAGTGGACTGGCCCAGACATTGTTCCAGGTAATGCATTTGAAGCGCGACCATTTGTAGCGGAGGGTGGTCAATATAGTTTGATCATGAAAGATACCGTCTATGGATGTGAATCGCCCATTTCATTCGCCTTGGTAGATGATGTGCGTTATGAACCCGAGATCATCCTTTCAATATCAGAAACATTGGATTGCAACCAGCTAACGGCTACGATTGATGGAGAAAATTCCACTAGTGGCGATAACATCATTTACCGGTGGTACAATCCAGAGGGGGATATGATTCAGGAAAGTGCAAATCCAAATTTGTTGGTTGATACGGGGGGGCTGTTTACTCTGGAACTCCTGGATGTTGCTTTGGGATGCGAAACCAGTGAATCTATTGAAGTAATTGCCGATTTTGCTTATCCTGAAATTGTTGCAGGTACCGAAATGGAAATAAACTGTTTTGAAAGTACATTGAGTTTGAGTGGAGAAGTCGTATGGGCGCAAGCTGGATATGCCATTAACTGGGAGGCTCTAGAAGGGAATATCATCAGTGGAGCATCGACGCTAACGCCGACAATCAATGAGGCGGGATCCTATATCTTGAGTATTGCCAATCCCGGCAATGGTTGCATTAGTCGAGATACCGTATTTGTAACTGATCATACCAATCCACCTATTGCTATTGCTCAAGCCAGTGATGATCTGGATTGTGTGATGAGAGAGGTGGGCCTATCTTCAACTGGCTCAAGTACAGGACCAACTATAAATTACGAATGGCAAAATTCTGCCGGAGAAATATTAAGTGGTAGCCAACCAGAAGTGACAATGCCGGGTAATTATTTACTAATTGTATTGGATCAATCAACAGGATGCTCTGATACCGCCCAGGTCAATGTCTTGGATATCTCTAATCCTCCGCTTGATTTAGCGCTGGAAATCCATCAGCCAAAATGTTTTGATGAGGCCACTGGAAGTTTGGAAATCCTGGAAGTATCAGGAGGAACAGGTCCCTTCTTATATCGGTTGAATGGAGATGTGGCCTATCGGCCAACAGAAATTTTTGATCATTTGAGCGCCGGAGAATATGAAGTTCAAGTTCAAGATGCTGAAGGCTGTGAATTGTCAACAACCTTTCAGATTAATGAAGCTAATGAAGTCGTGTTAGATATTGGCCAGGATCTTTACATTAAACTTGGAACTCCTGTAGAATTAGAAGCCCTTACAAATATTTCACCCATTGAGACAGATCAATTGATTTGGACCTCTTCTACAGGTGAGAGCTGTAATGTCTGCCCAACATGGGAGCTTCAACCCCTGGAAACAACACAGGTCGTAGCCGAAATTACGGACATAAATGGCTGTAAAGCCCAGGATGAATTGACCATTTTTGTCAAAAAAAGCCGGGACGTTTATATCCCGAATGCCATTTCTCCAAATTTGGATGGTGTGAATGATGCTTTCACTGCTTATTCCGGTAAGGATGTTATGCAAATCAATACGATGAAAGTCTTTGACCGTTGGGGTGGGTTAGTCTTTGAAGCTTTCGACTTTTTCCCTAATAATCCGGCTGATGGATGGGATGGAAAATACAAAGGAGATTTCGCCAATGGAAACGTTTTTGCCTATTTTATTGAAGTAGAATTTATTGATGGAGAAAAGGTTCAGTTCTCCGGAGATGTGACCATTATTTATTAAGAAAGATTTTTTGATGCTGCTTAAATGCTAGAGATGAATTTTTCTAATGGTCTAAAAGTTTATCTTTGCAGCGTTTTGGTAAAACTCCTTTGGAACTAAGTACCAAAGGATGATGTTAATTCGATTTAAACGGCATTTTATGACTCTTTCTTCTAATTATATTCCGCAGGATACGGAACAGAAATGGTATGACCACTGGATGGAAAAGAATTATTTTCATTCCGAACCTGATGACCGTGAACCCTATTCCATTGTTATTCCTCCGCCCAATGTAACGGGCATGTTACACATGGGCCACATGCTCAACAATACCATCCAGGATGTTTTAATTCGTAGGGCCAGACTTCAGGGCTACAATGCCTGTTGGGTTCCCGGAACAGACCATGCTTCTATCGCTACCGAAGCAAAGGTGGTTAAATTATTGCGCGAACGCGGCATTAAAAAGTCGGACCTGAGCAGAGATCAATTCATGGAATACGCCTGGGAATGGAAGGAGAAATATGGCGGAATTATTCTTGATCAGCTTAAAAAACTGGGCGCTTCCTGTGATTGGGAACGCACCCGTTTTACATTGGAAGAATCCCTATCAGAAGCAGTTGTAAAAGTATTCATTGATCTGCATAAAAAAGGTAAGCTGTATCGTGGGCTGCGGATGACCAATTGGGATCCGGAGGCTAAAACGGTACTTTCAAATGAGGAAGTTCTCTATAAAGAAGAAAATTCCAGGCTTTATTATGTGCGTTATCAGATAGAAGGGACGACCGATGAATGGATCACTATTGCAACGGTTCGCCCGGAAACGATCCTTGGAGATACAGCTATTGCCGTGCATCCTGATGATGAGCGTTTTGCTCACCTGCATGGCAAACGAGCTATCGTTCCAGTTATCAACCGTTCCGTCCCAATCATTAAGGACACTTATGTTGAAATGGAATTTGGAACTGGTGCTCTTAAAATTACGCCGGCCCATGATATGAATGACAACGAGATAGGTCACCGCCACGGTTTGGAGGTTATTGATGTTTTGAATGATGACGGGACAATGAGTGAGGCGGCACAATTCTTTATTGGCGAGGATCGCTTCAAGGCTCGTAAATTAATGGTTAAAGCCCTGGAAGACTCTGGTAATCTAGTCAAAGTTGAAGAATACAAAAATAAAGTAGGCCGCTCGGAGCGCACAAATTCCATTGTAGAGCCAAGGCTCACCAAACAATGGTTTCTAGAAATGAAGGACTTTGCCAAAACCGCTTTAAAGGCGGTAAAAAGCGAGGAGGTTTCCTTTTATCCGGAAAACATGTGGAACATGTATAACAGCTGGTTAAATGAGGAAAACGTTAGGGATTGGTGTATCTCCCGCCAATTATGGTGGGGCCAACGCATCCCAGCCTGGTATTACAAAGACCATGTTTTTGTTGCAAAAAACGAGACTGAAGCTTTGGCTATGGCCAAAAAAGAGACAGGCCAGGAAAATCTAACCCTGGCGGATTTGCATCAGGATGAAGACGTTGTTGATACCTGGTTTTCTTCCTGGCTTTGGCCAATATCCGTATTTGACGGTTTTAAAGACCAAAAGGAGTTGGCCTATTATTATCCGACTAATGTGTTGGTTACCGGTTGGGATATTATGTTTTTCTGGGTAGCACGTATGATTATGTCTGGTTATGAATGGTCAGAAGAGTTGCTGGGTAAGGACATTATTGACAAAAAGGGCAGACAGCCATTTCACGACGTTTATTTTACCGGAATGGTTCGGGATAATAAACGACGGAAAATGAGTAAATCACTAGGGAATTCACCAGATGCGCTGGCCTTGATAGAGACCTATGGTGCGGATGGTGTTCGCTTTGGTATGTTGTCGAGTGCTGCGGCAGGCAATGACATCGTGTTTGATGCTCCTTTTGATTCAAAAAGCAAGTCGGTATTAAACGAAAGCAAGTTGTGTGAGCAGGGCAAAAACTTTTGCAATAAAATGTGGAATGCTTTGCGTCTGGTAAAAAGCTGGGATATTATAGAGGAAACCCCGGATTCGGAAACCTTGGCAGTAAATCAACTGGCCATCCAATGGCTGGAAGAAAAATATGCTGAAACACTGACAAAAATTGAGCACAATTTTAAAGAATACCGCCTATCAGATGTCTTGATGCAATTGTACAAGTTTATCTGGGATGATTTTTGCTCTTGGTATCTGGAAATGATCAAACCCGAATTTCAGGCACCAATTGACCGAAAGACCTATGAAAGAACCGTAGATTTCTTTGAACAAATGATGGTAATACTACATCCATTTATGCCGTTTGTTACAGAGGAAATCTGGCACCAACTCAAGGAACGTAAAGCTGGTGAAGATTGTGTAGTGGCAAAATGGCCTGCTTTAAAAGCTTACGATGAACAATTGATCAATCGAGTGGAACTTGCCAAAGAGATTGTTGCCAATGTAAGAGATATCCGCAGTTCCAACGGGATCAAAAAATATGATCCTTTAAAAGCATTTGTTTTAGAATCGGACACGGTAACTACTTTGCTGGAACAACAAGGCTTACAAGCTATGATCATTAAAATGGCTGCCCTCGAAAGTCTGAATAAAACTAGCGAAGAAGTGGATAAAACTGTTCCTTTTTTAATTGGGACAGATAAATTTTTCGTTGAAATCAATAAGGAAATCAATGTAGAAGAGGAGCGGGAACGACAAGAGAAAGAGCTAGGCTACTATGAAGGTTTATTGGTTACTATCAAAAAGAAATTGAGTAACGAAAAATTCGTCAATAACGCACCCGAAAAAGTTGTTGCCTTAGAAAGGAAAAAACTCGCGGATACAGAAGCTAAGATCAAAAGCTTGAAGGATGGATTAAATAGCCTGTAGGCTTTGATAAGATTTTCCGGAAGCAGGGAGTACAAATCAGCACTTCCCACTTCCGGAAATCCTTCTAATATTTTAGTGTTGTACCACCACTTTTACAGTAGCAATACCCTGCTCCGTTCTGGCTCGCAGAAAATAGTTTCCGTTAGGCAGGTTTTTAACATCAAAAGTATAATCCTGCTCTTGCACATTGTTGAGCTTATCAACAAAAATCGTTTTGCCATTGACGTCTACCAATTTCAGATCCATGCTTGAAGTCTGTTCCTGAAGATTGATTTTAGCTGTTGCCACCTGGTTAGCTGGATTCGGGAATATGCGAAGGCTGCCCGCTGGCAATAATGTCTCCACTACATCGGTAGATAAACCGATATTCATGGAAATAGCAGGCACGATATCAAATCCAAAATTGAACAAATTAAATTCTCCGGTATTCCCTATATCAAGGGCTCCAGCATAACGCTCCATTTCCAGGGAGTCGGTATAAAAATTCATGGCTGCATAATCATAATCGCCTGAGGATAATGTGAAACTAGGTTCATCCAAATCAGTTTGATATTGAACGGCAGCAATATAATAGAAACCTCCTTCCAGGGGGTAAGAACCTGCATCGAGGTCTATTGGAATGGTAATTTCCTCTCCATCATCACTACCTGAGAATTGATAACTATTAAAGGCAACTGGTGATTCGTTCTCCATCTCAACCACATTGGCATAGAAGTCTTCATTGATGTCACCACTCCATTTATAAAGATAGGTTGTTGCGATTCTTCCATCTAAACTCTGGCCCTGATCGGCAGAAGCTCCAAAGGTGATGCTTTGTGCATGTAAGTTTTCTCCATTAGGTACATAAAATACATTTCCATAGGTATAATTGTTATCATCTAGAGGAACAATGCTGCCCGTGATGTTTCTATGCTTTGCAAACTGGCCATCAGAGATGGAAAAAGTATAGGATTGTGTATTGTTGGAAGGATTCTGATCTGTATCCGCAGGTGCTATCTCATAAGTAACCGTATATTGGTCTACCACTGCTGGTGGTGTAAACTGGTTTTCAAAGAAGCGGTTCTGATCCGTTGAGTCGGAGGCAATCATGTCGTATTCGATCATATCGGTAAACATAGTATCTCCATTACTATTTGTAACCGTTACCGTTAATGTAGAACTAACCTGATCCGCTGAGCCCCTGTTGGTAACATCAGCAATAAAGCCAATAGGTTCAATTTGACTGATGGGCGTAACAGCATTTGGTGCTACTGCGAAGAAGCCATCAACCTGTAAATCGGTTGCTGGACGAGGATCCGTGCCATAAAGAGCAATATCGTCGATGTTCCAAATATATTCATAATTGGCAAGCCAATGCCATTGAATAATTACATCAGACTGATTGGCTGCCACTGCCGACAGGTTTATAGTGATGTTCTCTGGATTGGCTGACCAATCTACACCTGAAGGCATGCCTGGGAAAATAGTAAATTCGGTCCAGTTTTCTCCACCATCATTACTCACGTTCAATACAGCATTTGTAGCGGCCTCAAGCATAAATACACCAATCTGAGTTTCGAAGGTAATCCACACTTCATCATAGGCAGAACAATCGATCGAGTTAGTAGTTAATTCGCTTTCATGAGTAAGTTCCCCTGCATCATCGGAATCTACGGCAACAAAACCATTCGCTCCCGTGGTAGAATTGAAAGCATCCTGGCCGACAAAAATCGCAGGACAACCAGGAGCATTTGGCGTCTCAGGATTGGCACACCAGGTCCATAATACATTATTCCCGGAAAGATCTTCATTGACCCAGCCATTCGGTAGTCCATCGGCAAAATCTTCTGTCCAAAATGGTGTTTGGCCAAAAGCCGATAAAGCGAAAAAAAGGCAGATAAAAAGAGTAAAATTTTTAGTTACCATAACTTATTTAGGTTTATTATAAAATTTTGACGTAATCACAATTGGGTGATAATAGCCCCATACACCCTAAGCATATCTATGGAGGTAATCATTAGCGTCGCCTCCAAATATGAACCCTAAAATAAAAAATGTAATGAGAGTTAAGGATTGTAGACTAAAAGTAACTGGTGGAAGTAAGTAGGACAAATTTAGAATTTTCTTAAGTACTAGGGAGGTAAAAAAAAAGTGAAGTCGGGTTAATTGCAAAATTAAAAATTTTACGAGGAAAGGAGTTTCTGGTTGAGTAATTCTACATATTCCTTTTGCAATTGTTTACAATCTACCGGAACCACGCCTACTTTTTCACATACCTGTCCCCCCGCAAGGTTCGCCAATGTAGCAATTTCATAAAGATTGTTATATCCAGCTGCAAGCCCTAATGCCAAGACACTGATTACCGTATCTCCGGCTCCACATACGTCAGCAATTGACCTTTCCTGGGTAGGGATGATGACACTGGATTGCCCATCCATTACAAACAAACCCTTTTCTGATAAGGTGATCACTGTGGCCGTATTATTCAGCTTATCTTTAATAAAATTAGCCGCTTTTTTCATATCGTCCAGGGTAGGGGATACTGGAAAAGGCAGCTGACTGCGAATTTCTTTTAAGTTGGGTTTAAAAAGAGTCACTTTTTGATAAGCCCAGAAGTTTTTAAACTTTGGATCTACTGCTGTAGGAATATTTCTTTTTAAGGCTTCGTTGATAATGCCCCGAATGACTTGTTCTGTAAGTACTCCTTTGTTATAATCCTGAAAAAGAATCAGATCGATTTTCTCCGTGTCCAGTAACCCTTTGATCTGACTCAGGAAATTGTTTGATTCTTGAGCAGACAGATCTTTTGTATCCTCCCGATCTACCCGCAAAAGATGCTGGTTGCTGGCAATAACCCTGGTTTTTACCGTTGTCATTCGCTCTGACGAGGTCAGGATGCCAGTTGCCGAAAGGCCCAACTCTTCTAATAACTCCTGAAATATCACCGTGTTTTCATCCTGACCGATCACACTGCCCAAAAATGTTTTGGCGCCTAAAGCACGGAGATTTAAGGCAACATTGGCTGCTCCGCCCAGTCGGTTTTGACTCTCTTGAAATTCGACTACAGGGACCGGTGCCTCGGGAGAAATTCTACTTACCCGACCGGTCAAATACCGGTCTATCATCACATCTCCGACTACCAGGATGTTTTGTTGGCCAAAGCGTTGGAATATATCAATCGAAGCACTCATTTTTTCAACATTTTCGCATTTAGGTATTGTAGTATCTGTTCACTGCTTCCACTATTTTGATGGAGAAACTGCGTTATGGTTGTCGTCGTTTTCTCATAATAGGCCTGATCCTGCAAATTTTGAAAAGCCACTCTAAATTCGTCGATATTTGTAACAGAAAAGGCACCTTCACGAGCAATCATCTGGCGGGCCTCAATAAATTTTTCAAATTTGGGGCCAAAAATGACCGGTAAATGAAAAGCCATTGGTTCGAGGGTATTGTGAATGCTTACACCAAAACCGCCACCGATAAAGGCAAGTCTTCCGTATTGATAAAGGGAGGACAACATACCAATATTGTCAATTAGCAAAACCTTACTCTCTTCAAGTTGATCGAAATTAATCTTGCTAAAGCGTTGATAAGATATTTTTAAACGGTCAATGATCTCTTTTATTCTATTCTCCCGAATATCATGTGGGGCAATAATTACCTTCCAATTTTCAGGCAACTCCTGGTTGATAAAGGGAATTAGGATGTTTTCATCTCCCATCCAGGTACTGCCACATACAAGTATTTGATGCCCTGCTACAAAGGTCGTAATTTCAGGAAAATCCCTTGCACTTTTGGCAATGCTAATCACCCGGTCTATTCGCGTATCTCCAGCAACAGTATATTGGTTAATACCTATCCTGCTTAACAAATCGGCCGAATTCTGATCCTGAACAAACAAATGATCAAACTTTTTTAGCTCCTTTAAGAAGATCCCTCCATAAAACCGGAAGAATATTTGTTGCGGGCGGAAAACAGCTGAAATGAGTACCACAGGAATCTTTCGATGGTATAAGGCGCGAAGATGATTCAACCAAAATTCGTATTTCACAAAAATGGCTAGTGTTGGCTGCAAAATAGCTACAAATCGGTTAGCCTTTTCAGGTAAATCGAAGGGAAGGTAGGTGACATAATCTGCAAGGGGGAAGTCTTTCTGCTGTTCATAACCTGATGGCGAAAAAAATGTCAGGACAATGGTTGCCTCGGGTTGTTTTTTTTTGAGGGCTTCTATAATGGGCCTGCCCTGCTCAAATTCACCAAGCGAAGCACAATGCATCCAAATGACTGTCCCCGAATCCACTACCTTTTTGAAGTCAGTTAATGCTTGAAACAAGTCGTGTCGCCCCTTGATAAATTGTGCAGCCTTAGGATGGAAAAAAGCGGCCAGACGTATCGCCCAAGCGTAAATGGCTATGGCCAGATTGTACAATAAATTCATTAATAATAAATCGTATCTGCTGAATGTCCAAAATAAAAGGGGAGTACCCAACCTATCCGAAAACCAAACAGGAAGTCGAGCCTGTTGGCATCGTCTTTAGCCTCCGTATCAAAATTGAAATCTCTTCGATTTTTGGTGAAACCCTGGGTTAATTCAATTCCGGCGTAAAAATTAATCCGTTTATTTTCACTCAGCCGTTGGTAGCCAATAAATTCATTCAATGCCAGGCCGTTAGAAAGTCGATCGTACCCTTTTTTATAGTCATCCAGTAGTTGAGGAACCGACCGGTCAGGATCGTCCTGGATACGAATTTTATGCTGCAACAATCCCATGCCAACTGTAAGCCGTAATCCAGATCTTTTTTTGGTCTCAGAGAAGGGAATGATTTTACCAATCAGCGCACCCATATAAAGGCCTCTTTCCCGTAATTGGATATTTGCAATATTGCGATCATTGCCAATGATGTAACCTTCTGGCGTGCGGAGGGTAGAAAGCACATCCTGCTTCACTTGAGATCCGAAGATGTAATAACCTTCCAAGCCAAAGATCCAGTTGCTTTCATCCGTCAGAAACTCCAGGCCAAGCCCCAGATTGGAATTGTTGCCAAAACGAGGCTTTATATCTCCGCCTGGCATTTGGGCGCCAAAACTGAAATTGACCAACAGGGCATTGCCTTTATTAGCCACATAATTAGATTGGCCGGCGGCATTTTGCAGTCCAAAAACAACAAGAAAGGAGAGCGAAACGAATATTGACTTCATAGCTTTTATGTTCTTTAAGGCCGTAAAGGTAAGTATTGCCACTGATTTGAAAAGGCAAAGCTCAATTAGAAAAACAAAGTTTAACGTATTTCTTCCATTTCCACAGGGGAATTCTGTTATTTTTGTGCCTCAAAAAAAAATCCATGTCCGAACAAAAAACAATATTAATCACCGGTGGTGCCGGATTTATAGGGTCACATTTAGTGCAATTGCTGGTCAAAAAATATGCCGGATATAAGATTGTAAACCTGGATAAATTGACCTATGCAGGCAATCTTGAAAATTTAAAAGAGGTTGAAAATTATCCAAACTATCAATTTGTGAAGGGAGACATTACCGATGTTCCCTTTTTGGAAAAATTCTTTGCCCAGAACGAATTTGATGGCATCATTCACCTGGCAGCTGAATCACATGTAGACCGGTCGATCACCGACCCTATGGGGTTCATTCAAACCAACATTGTTGGCACTGTCAATTTGTTGAATGTTGCCCGGAAACAATGGACTGGAAAATCAGGCAAACGTTTTTATCATGTGTCAACTGATGAAGTTTACGGGACACTCGGAGAAACCGGTTACTTTTTAGAATCTACTGCCTATGATCCACGTTCGCCCTATTCGGCTTCCAAGGCGAGCTCTGATCACCTGGTCCGCGCCTATTATCACACGTATGATTTTCCGATAGTCATTTCCAATTGTTCCAACAATTACGGACCTTATCAGTTTCCTGAAAAGTTAATCCCGTTAATGATCAATAATATTCGCCATGAGCAACCCCTTCCGGTTTATGGCGATGGGAAATATACACGCGACTGGCTTTGGGTAGGTGACCATGCGGAAGCTATTGACCTGATATTTCACAAGGGAAAGAATGGCGAAACCTACAACATTGGCGGAAACAACGAGTGGAAGAATATTGACCTAGTGGAGCAATTATGCGATCTGATGGATGCACTACTCGACAGACCAAAAGGCAATTCAAGAAAGCTGATCACCTTCGTGAAAGACCGTCCGGGACACGATAAACGTTATGCGATTGATGCCACTAAAATCAAGGATGAATTGGGCTGGTCTCCCAAAATCCAGGCATTGGAAGGTTTGCGTTTGACTAGTCAGTGGTATCTGGAAAATACGGAATGGTTAGACCATATTACTTCTGGAGCTTATCAGGCGTATTATCAGCAGCAATATCTTTAATGAGAATGTCTATTTCCTGCCTAGGTCAAGGGAATAATAGGCTTCACAGGAAGAATGTCCTGTTTGTCCCATAGGTTGTTCTAACCGGAGAAAACCAACTTTTTCATACAATCGTATGGCCTGCCACATCCGGGAGATGGTCTCCAGATAGCAGGTTTGGTAACCCAGGCTTCTTGCTTTTTCAAGGCATAAGGCTAGCAATTTTTTGCCCAGACCAGCACCTCTTAATTCGGGATAGAAATACATTTTTCTCAATTCACAAGTATTTGAATCGGCAGCTGATAAAGGACCAATGCCACCGCAACCAAGAATGGAACGGTCGTCCTCAATGACAAAAAAGACGGCCTGAGGCGATTTGTAGGCCGTATACATATCTTCGATCTCAGGGTCATTAATAGAATATCCTTCTCCTACTGCACCAAATTCGGTCATTACTTTTCGAATCAACTGTGCTACCTGTTCCGTGTCTTTGGGCTCAATTGGTCGTATGTTGTATTTGTTTTGTAGCCGTTGTTGTTGTAGTGCTTTGGCGTATAGCCCCATGCCTTCTTCAATTTTCATCTGTTCTTCCTTATTCATCAATTCTAAAGCATTGTGCACTTGCTGGTTGGCTCTTTGATTACTCAGGTTGACAACCTCTTTTCCTTGTTCAGTGAGGAAAAACTGTTTTTGCCGCTGGTCGTGCTCAGGGACGTCAACTTCTACCAGTCCCGCTTTTACAAGGCTGGCACTTAGCCTGCTGGTAGTAGAGTTGTCCAGCAGCAATTTATCCGAAAGCTGTTGTAGATTTTGATTGGGAAGACGCTCTAATTCAAATAGAAAATGGCATTGAGAAAGGGAAATACCCAACCTCTGCTTTATTCCCTGTAGGACTTTTAATTCGCGCACAATAGTGCGGGTGTGTTTCCTGATTTTTTGAATATCGTTTTGCACGTTCATTTTTACTTGCAATATACAACTAAATCATTGATAAGCGCAAGAGTCGTTTGAAAATTGCCGGGTATAAATGACGTTTTTTTTTTATCTTAGAGTTAACTTGGAGGTGACACTTGGCCTTCAAACTAGCTCTAAGAGCACGTTTTACCCTATTAATTCATCTAAACGAACTTATTTTATGGAGACTTCCAATTTAATTGATGACCAAATGAATCTTCACCTAAGTGAAGACAACAAAAGTGATTTAATAGCCACTGCAAAATGGGCTAAATTTTTATCTATCGTCGGTTTTGTGATGATGGGGCTGATGCTTTTAGGCATCTTTGCGGCTAGTTCGATGATGGCTTATATGCTACAGGAATCGACTGGAGGCTTGATTGGTTCCGGTGTGATTATTGTATTTTATTTGATTTTGTTGGGAATTTTCTTTTTTCCCTTACTCTTTCAATTTCGTTTTGCCAACAAAGCTTTGGTCGCCGTAGAAACTGGCAATCAATCCGCATTGACGGGGGCCTTTTCCAATTTAAAATCCATGTATAAATTCTGGGGGATTTATACAGCGATCATTTTGGGCCTCTATGGGCTGATCCTGGTGGGTAGTTTGCTGATTGGAATAGGCAGTTCAATATAATAAAGTTGTTACGCAGGGGGCAGGACCCTTGTCATGGCCCCTGCGCAACAACTCTAATGGCCTGTAAAAGTGAGAAGTTAAAACACCACCGACTAGGCCGTCATCAAGGGTGAAAAGTAGATATAAATACACACAACGATAACACAAACCACAATACCGGCTTGTTTAACATACTTCCACGGTGTAATATCAACCTGCTGCGTATATTTTAATGCAAACTCAGCAGTTCTTGGACGGAGCTGACCAATAATCAGCATAATGGCAACATTCAATACAAATAGTATCGCCATAACGTGTAGAAAATGTGGATAGGCCCCAGCTTCTACGTAATCCAATTCTTTGCCAGATATTCCAGCCGCTTTTGCACTTTCAACTGCTTTAGTTACAAAATGTGGTTTTAAGAGAAACTGACTGATTGAATACAATATCACTCCAGACAAAACAGCAATTTTTGCCGCAATTGCCGGTACTTTTTTAGTTAAATAGCCTACTACAATGATCGTCAAAATCGGAATACTGTAACAGCCGTTTACTTCTTGCAAATATCCAAATAATCCGTCAGGTGCATTATCAATTAGAGGTGCAATGAACATGGCCATAATCGCTAGTAAAACACCAAACGTTTTTCCTGCTTTTACCACCTGTCTTTCAGAAGCCTCTTTTTTGAAATATTCTTTATAAATATCAAGTCCAAACAGCGTAACAGAACTATTCAAAGCACTGTTGAATGAACTCAAAATGGCACCAAATAATACGGCAGCAAAGAAACCAACTAAGGAGGCCGGTAAAACTTGGCTAACTAATTTTGGGTAAGCCTCATCTGGTTTTGCCAAAGTATCTCCAAAAATATGGAAAGCGATAATACCAGGAATGACCAAAATAAGCGGGCCTAATATTTTAATAAAGCTGGCTAGGATCAATCCTTTCTGGCCTTCTTTTAAGTCTTTAGCGGCTAAAGCACGTTGAATAATTGCTTGATTAGTACCCCAATAGAAAACTTGTACTAGCATCATACCCGTAAATATTGTTGCAAATGGGACAGAAGCAGCCATGTCTCCAATAGAATTAAATTTTTCTGGATTGCTTTTCATTATTTCCGCAAAACCAGCACTTATACTACCATCTCCAACATAAGCTAGCCCAAAAATCGGAATCATTATCCCGCCTATTAATAAACCGACTGCATTGACCGTGTCCGAAACAGCTACCGCTTTCAATCCTCCAAAAACGGCATAAATAGAGCCAACAATGCCAATTCCCCAAACTGATGCCCAAATAGCATGAATCCTCGAAATACCTAAAACCGTTGGCAAATCAAACATTGCACTAAAGGCTACAGCTCCGGAATATAAAACAATGGGTAATAAAACCACGACATAACCCGAAAGAAATAATGCCGAAGCTATTGTCTTGGTGGTCTTATCGTAGCGATTTCCTAAAAATTGCGGGACAGTCGTTAAGCCCCCTTTTAAGTACCTCGGTAATAAGAAAATAGCCGTTACAACCATGGCAATAGCTGCTAGCGTTTCCCATGCCATGACTAAAATACCCTCAGTAAATGCTTGGCCATTTAAACCAACAATCTGCTCGGTTGATAAATTAGTTAATAATAATGAGCCTGCAATAACCCCTGCCGTTAGGCTTCTTCCTCCCAAAAAATAGCCGTCGGAAGAATTTTCATTGGTATTTCGTGTTGCTATATAAGAGATTATCCCAACTAAGGCTGTAAATCCCAAAAAAGTTAATAGTTGCATTTATTATATTCTTTATTCGTTTACAGATTTGTAAGAGCTTGTTTGGAGGTCGGTTTTTGTAGCAAAAAATGGTCCTTTGCAGTCAAAAGTTTGGACCTCCAAACAAGAACTAAGTGTACCATTAGCATGTGCGCTCAATCGGTAAATGCAAAAAGAGGAAATAATTTTGAAATTTGGTGTTCTTTCGCCATTATTTCTTTTATTTTTTTACAATTTCAGGATTATCTATTGTCAAGTTGTTGCTTTCTAAGCAAATTGTATAGTTTGGAATCCCTCTTCCTCATTTTCTTAGTCGAAAGAAAACCAAGCGGTATCGCTTAAGCAAAAAGGCCGTTAAATATAATGACAAGTATAAACTGTAGAATCATCGCACCGTCGATAAGACCGGAAAAAAAATAATCGTGTTGGTATCTATCAGATAAATAAACCAGCACAAAAACCTGAATAGCCGATAAACACAATGCAACACAGCTGGCTGCTGAATAGGCATCTATCTGATAATTGAGCAAAACCATTCCCATCATAAAAAGAAGGACCACACCAGTGATTCTTTTGGTGGTATAAATACCAAAACGAGTGGGAATGGTTTTGACTTTGTTGTATTGATCGACTTTTATATCTCGAATATCAAAGGGTAATGCGATGGCAAAAATAAAGAACATCCTTTCCAGGAAAATTAAATATATGGGATATATCCAGGACATCTGTAAATCGATGGCAGGTAATAAAACCGTAATCCAGGCCCAGGAAAAGGCAATTAAAAAAATTTTAAGAAAAGAAAAATCTCTTCCACGTTTGCCTGAAGGAAAAATAGGCAGTACATACAATAGTGAGATCAGGCAAGGTAAGAACAAGGCCCCAATTACGGTTATCTCCAATTGCAGGAAGAAATATCCTCCGGCAAATGCTGAAAGAAGGGCATAAGTCAGGAGATGCCATTTAAATTTTTCAAAAATTTCAAATCGGGTCTGCCCACCAGAAAAACTGACTTTCCTGATTCCGATCAACCGATGTAAGGCATACAAAAAAAGAGTGCCAAAAAAAATCACCCCCCAAAGAGGGGACCACTGAAGCTGATTGGTTAATAACCACTGGGTTTGAACGCTTAGGGCTAAAGCCGCCAGAGCAATCCAAAGATTGCTATAAAAAATAAGGTTGATTAAATCATAAACCAGACGCATTAATAATTAAAATGAGTCTTGATCAAAGTATTTAAAATTATGACCATTTTCAATTTTTAGCAATGTTTCGTAGATCAATCGAATGACATTTTCTACATCATCCCTGTGTGCCATTTCCACAGTTGTGTGCATGTATCTCAACGGAAGCGAGATCAAAGCTGAGGGAACCCCTCCATTAGAATAGGCAAATGCATCGGTATCTGTACCGGTCCTGCGAGAGGATACTTCCCTTTGAATCGGAATTTCTTTCTCTTCAGCCGTTTCGATGATTAGGTCTAATAGTTTAGTGTGTACAGCAGGTGCATAAGTTAAAGAAGGGCCTTTGCCACACTTTACGTCGCCGTGTTTTTTAGGTTTGATTAGCGGAGTATGTGTATCGTGGGTTACGTCAGTTACCAGGGCAACATTAGGCTTAATGGTCTGGGTAATCATTTCTGCACCCCGAAGCCCGACTTCTTCCTGAACCGAATTGACCAGATAGAGAGAGTAGGGGAGTTTGATTTCATTTTCTTTCAACAGGCGGGCAACTTCAGCAATGCAAAAACCACCCATTCTATTGTCTAATGCACGCCCCACATAAAAATTCTTATTAAGCACCAACATTTCATCTTCATAGGTAATGACACAACCTACGTGGATGCCCATTTTGAGCACTTCTTCTTTATCCTTGGCCCCAACATCGATAAAAATATTATCAATCTTTGGGGTTAAATTGGCATTTTCTCCGTGGCGCGTATGAATAGCTGGCCAGCCAAAAATACCTTTTACAATCCCATTTTTAGTATGGATATTGACTCTTTTGGAAGGTGCAATCAAGTGATCAGAACCGCCATTTCGGACCACGTTGATGTAACCATCTTCATTAATATAATGCACAAACCAGGAAATCTCATCAGCGTGTCCCTCAATAACAACTTTGAAGTTCTGCCCGGGATTGATTACGGCATAAGTGGTTCCGTAATTGTCTATATCCCAGCCATCAATATAGGGTTTGAGGTATTCCAGCCATAATTTTTGTCCTGAAGATTCATGACCTACCGGAGAGGGGTTGTTCAAGTAGCTTTTTAGGAATTTCTCGGAGGATGCTGTAATTATTGACATCGATCTTTAGTTTTCTTTTGTTTCGGATGAGGGGAGTCTCTTCCTTATAATTAATGTTGAAAATAAAATAATGACGTACTGCTAAATAGATTCAAACTGATGGCTCCAGCCTTGTGGGTCAATTCGCCATTTCTGCAAATTTGACCTTTCATCAGAGGAAATATAATTGCTTTGCGTCGCTTCCTCTAATAGTACATCGTATTCGCTAAGGGTCAGATAAGGGCAATTAGCTTGCGTAAATGCCTGTTGGGCCTGAGAGAATCCATAACTGAAAATAGCCATAACCCCACAAACTTCAGCTCCATTTTCTCGCAAAACTTCCACAGCCTGGAGTACGCTTCCCCCTGTTGAAATTAAATCTTCGATCACCAGGACTTTGGCGCCAATAGGTAATTCTCCTTCAATTTGGTTTTGCCTTCCATGACCTTTGGGTTTGGAGCGTACATAAATCATTGGTAAATCTAATTGGGCAGCCAGTAGCGCTCCGTGAGCAATACCAGCAGTAGCCACACCTGCAATGATATCAAAACCGGAGAAAGTTTTGCTTTTTTCTTCAAAGGCATCAATTACAAACCTACGCACCTCTGGGTGTGATAAAACTATCCGATTATCGCAGTAAATTGGAGAGCGCAATCCGGAAGCCCAAGTGAAGGGTTTTTGCGGACTCAATTTTATTGCATTTATTTGTAATAGTTTCTTTGCAATCTCTTTTGCAATGATCATATTTTTGTCCTTAATCTTTTACACAAAATACAAACGCCTGCAAATGTACAAAATCTACATTAATGAGACTCCTTTGATGTTGAGGGACACTAAAGATTTATCGGATTTGCCTATATCGAATGACGTAAATTTTGTTGCTCGCTATGCTGGCAAGCCTAAAATGTTATTGAGTTATGCAGATATGCTTGAAAAGAACACCAATTTCGAAACGGTCACGCTCTATAGCCAGGATTATGAAAAACTTGCTCGTGATTTTGAATCCAATTATAAGGTGATTGAAGCAGCCGGAGGGTTGGTCTTTCATAGTAATGGTCAAGCTTTATTCATTTTCAGAAGTGGTTACTGGGATTTGCCAAAAGGCAAAATTGAAAAGGGGGAAATAAAAGAAGATGCAGCTATTAGGGAGGTGCAGGAGGAAACCGGTTTGCAGCAGCTGGATTTAAAAGAGTTTCTGGGGACCACTCATCATACTTACCGTGGGGCAAACGGAAAGCGCATTTTAAAACGAACCTTTTGGTACCGAATGCAAACGGAAGAAAGAGCATTAATTCCCCAAACGGAAGAAGATATTGAAAAGGCAGAATGGATGGATCTCGAGGTCTTTTTGAAGGAAGCGAATCCAGTGTACAAGAATATAATAGATGTAATTTCCTGGTATAAACGGGATATAAATTAATTTCCGTCGGATAACTTTCATTTTTTCTGAAAAAAAATTTCAAGATCAAAGGAAATATTATTTTCGCGTTGCCTTTTTGGCAAATGAAATATTTGGTTATTGTACTTTTTACAATAATTAATTATGAAGCATGTGAAAACAGCAAATTGTTAGAGAAGAAATTGAATTTTCTCGTTTTTTTTTAAAATCCTATTTGCTATCTTTGCACAACAATCCCGTAACATATTCAAAATCAAAACGTCATGCACAGTAAATTTTTCTTTATGTTGTTGCTATGTCTCGGTGCTCTTCAAACGGGCTTTTCTCAGATTGCCTCCACCGACAATGCCGACATCCTGATTTCTTCAAATGACAATGCAGTAGAGATTAGTGAAAACTGGTCATTTTATGCAGATGAAGAGAATCGACTCTATTATATCGATTTTCAAAACCTGAAAGTCAACCTCAGCGATATCGTAGTTAAAGACCAAAATGGTAAAGTATTGCTGAAGGACGATGTTTTTGACCTTCCTGTCAACACCATCTATGAATTGGATTTTAACCAGTACGGTTCTGGTAATTACGAAATCGAAATGCACTCATTTACGGAGATCATCCGAAAAAGTGTGACGATTAAGTAGCGTCATGTCTTTAGAAAACTGAATAAAATATTTTTCAGATTTTTAGCTCTATTCTTTTTGAGCTTCTTTTAATTTATTTAGTATTTCTGAAACAGGATAATTAAGTTCGGAAAGTACATGGAGTTTTCCGGTATTTTCTTCAATCAACAAAAGACTCACCTCTTTACTCGATTTTTTAGGATCGATGACTGACCTTTTAATCTCTCTCTTAAGATAGGCCTTTTTCATTTCTTCGAATTGCACTGTGCCTGAGGGTAATTCAATTCTGTCTGAATAAATGCTTACCGGACCGGTCTTTTTCATACTCCAGCTGCTAAAAAAAGCGGTAGATGCTGCAATTAAAAAAGCGAAGAAAGTGAGCATTGACAGCAGCGCATTTCGATTATAGGCTTCCCTTTCAACTTTGCGCCGAATCAAAAATATCAAACCGACTAATGCTGCCAGTGCAATAATAAAAGCGGTCCAGAAGGTGATTTGATCCGCAGAAATGCTTGCCGTAAAGGTGTAAAGAGGGGTTTCCATTTTTTTGGGTGCAAAATAAGCAATTAATCCATGCTTGTGACTAATGATTTTCCTATTTTGAGCACAAATGACAAAGGCAGGAATGGCAAATCCAGAGATACTATATTGGTTATTTCAATCTAACCCTTCCGTTTTTCAACTACGTGAAGCACTTAAAGCCGGTGTCCTGCAAACACACGCAGTAAAATCTCACCGAAAGAAAATCAAGCCAGGAGATAAGGTGATTTTATGGCAAACCGGGAAATTATCGGGTTGTTATGGCTTGGCAACGGTTACCTCTGCTGTGATGGATATGGCTATCCCGGAATCAGAAAGTGCTTTTTTCTCTGAGGTTCCCAAAGTTGGCCCCAGGGTTAAGCTAGAAATCGATTATAACCTTTGGAATCGACCATTAACCAGAGAATTACTCCCACCTTACGGGAGTATGAAGCGATTTTATGCCGGTCTTCCAGGAACCAATTATAAGGCTACTCAGCGGCAATACGAAATATTAGAGCAATTGGTCAAAGCACTGGATTCCGTCAATGAACCCTTGCCCGAGTATGAACTTAAAACCTGGCTGAATCCACCATTAAATCAAATCCTTTATGGTCCTCCTGGAACGGGTAAGACCTATCAAACAGTAAATTATGCTTTATCGATTATTGAAAATCGGAGCTTAGCGGAGCTGGCTCTGGAAAATCGACTAGAATTGCGAAGGCGTTATCAAGAGTATATGGCTAGTGGCCAAATAAACTTTGTCACCTTTCACCAATCCTTTAGTTACGAAGATTTTATTGAAGGCATTAAGCCACATACAGGACCCGAAGGACTGGCCTATGAAATTGAAAATGGCATTTTTAAAGTGATTTGTGAAGAGGCACGCCATTGCTTATTAGAAGCCATCCTGGAAGAACAACCTCAATTCCAGGTTAAGTTTAAATTTGGTCAACTTTATACCGCTTTCCTGGATTATATCCGGCAGGAAAATTTCCAATATTTTATTACTCCTCATCAATCCCGGGTATTTCTACATCGGGTTCAACCGTATGGGAATATTGCCCTGCGTGTAGAAAAGTCATATTCGGTCAAAACAGTTCGACGAGACTTTATTCGACAATTGTATTTGAATCTTTCTAAGTGGGAAGAAGGAAAGGCCATAGGAGGGGTAGAATCTATTGTTGGAAAAGGAAATGTCGGCGTATATCTTGCGGTACTTGAGGAGCTTAAAAAATTTGAAAGCGATTATATTCAGAATCTTGAAAAAGAAGCCTCAGCTATCGATGCCAGCGATAATCCTACCCAATTTGAAGTTCCCTTGATTACGGAGTCAATTTTGTCTCGATGCCGAAAGTATGTTTTGATTATTGATGAAATCAATCGGGCGAATTTATCAGCGGTCTTAGGGGAGTTAATTACCTTGCTGGAACCAGACAAGAGAGATGGTCAAATGGAAGCAACCCAGTTGATTTTGCCCTATTCCAAAACCTATTTTTCCGTACCGCCTAATCTATATATTGTCGGTACAATGAATGCTACAGATCGTAGTGCTCAGGCGATGGATTTAGCACTACGGCGACGATTTGCTTTCCAGGAGTTATTACCACAGCCAACCTTGATAGATCAGGAGGCCAAAGTGCCATTTCCTGCCGGGATTAATTTAGCTCAGTTACTGACAACGCTTAATCGGCGCATCGAACAATTGCTGGATAGTCAGCATTGTATTGGTCATGCCTATTTTTTAAATGTATATGATCTGGATGATTTAAAGGCGGTATTCAGCCAAACCATTATTCCTTTGTTGAAAGAATACTTTTTTAATGATTTTGAAAAGATTGGTATGATTCTCGGACGCAATTTTGTGCACGCAATTCGGGATCTGAATACAGAATTTGCTGATTTTGATGCTTCGTATGGGAGCACTTTCGCAGAGAAGACAATTTATGATCTTCGCCCAATGGAGGAAATAAATGAGATTGATTTTATTAGAATTTACGATAAAAATTATCAGATATGAGTCGGGTGTTCCTTGGTTTAGGGCTACTGTTCATGCTGGGATGTGCAGCATCTGAAAGCAAGGTCGACCCAGTGCTGAATGAGCAATTAATTGAAGCCATTCAAAACAATAATCCAGGTCTGGTTGATTCACTGTTGGTAGCCGGCGCTGATCCGAATGCCCGAAATGATCAGGGTACACCTGTATTAATCCTAAGTGCCACCAGACAACAGGAAAAGGCCGTGGCTTCTTTGCTCAGGCATGGAGCAGATGTCAATGCCAGACGTGAAAATGAATATTATAGTACGGCATTAATGGAAATTGCCCCTACAAATAACCTGGCCATTGCCCGATTGTTGCTTGAAAACCGGGCCAATGTCAATCAGCTGGACAGTCTTGGAGACACAGCCATCAATTGGGCGGCCTATCATGGACGGCTTGCTTTGGTGGATTTGTTGATTCAAACCGGAGCCCGTATAGATGTAACCGGAGCCCAAGGGTCTGCTTTGGATATTGCGATCAAACAATGGCATGATCAGGTGGCTGAATACCTGATTGCAAAAGGTGCGGGACAACCGCTACGAGGTGAAATTGCCGAAAATTTAGTAAAAGCAGTAAAGGCTGAAAATGAAATTCAGCTTCTGGAGGCGCTACAGGCAGGAGGTAATGCCAATCAAAAAGATGAAGCTGGAACGCCCCTCATCGTGATCGCCGCTTCCCGTGGCAACCTGACATTATTAGATATATTATTGGATTCAGGCGCTGACGCCAATGCGCAAAATAGGGTAGGGCAGACCGCCTTGTCAAGAGCCGCTTATTTTGGTCATCAAACCGTAATAGATCAACTTTTGAGTGCCGGTGCCGATCCTGAGCTTACCGGCGAGAAATACGGAATGAATCCATTGCTAAGTGCTACTATTGGAGGACATGAAGCTATTGGGAGAAAGCTGATCGACAAGGGCGTAAATGTTGATGTTCAGGATGGGGTAAACGGATTTACACCGCTGATGTTTGCAACCGCTTATGGCCATGTGGAATTTGTTAAACTACTAATAGAAGCCAACGCAAATCCCTACATTAAAACAAAGGATGGCACTGGTTTGTATGACTTGTTGAGTTATTCCCGAAATTCAGAAATCAGAGCTTTATTGGAGGAATATGTATTAAAACAATGACGACAACCCCACAAATTATTCGTGTCTATGAACACCAAACGATAAGGGTTGGGGAGACTATTGATGACCATGTTTTTAAGTATCAACATTTTTTGGCTTTGGTGGAATATGCCTCCGGAAAGTCGACAAAATATTATAAAATCAGTCACCAAGCCGTGCGTTTCCAGCAATATGTTGGCGCTATTCAGATTGGCGACTTGCTGATAGAAATTTTGCCAAAAGCTGACCGCCATAAAAACGTTGATTCCTCTTTATGGCAACACTTTTTGTTAGACCTTTTGTGGCAATCCAGATGGCTTAATGCTGACTACCCTGGACCTGCTTCAATCGACCTGGTGAAGGATTCAGTCCTAAATTATATTATTGATCATTATTTGTGGGAATTGGAGGAGCTTTTAAAAAATGGACTCACCGGTGCCTATTCTCTACGAAGGAAAAATGTCAATGCATTAAAAGGCAGGTTATTATTTCGGGAACATCTCCGAAAAAATCAGATTCACCGGGAGCGCTTTTTTACCGAGCACCAGGTTTTTGATTTCGATCATTTACTTAACCAGGTTTTGTATAAGGCATTACAATTGTTGTCAACCTTGACACTAAATCCGGCTTTACATCAAAAGATTCGAAAACTACAACACCTTTTTCCTCCTTGTTCAGATATTGGCGTCGTAAATGAGCGCCTTTTTAATAAACTTATGGGAGATCGGCGCAATCTTCCCTATCAATCGGCTTTGCTGTTGGCACGCATGTTTCTGCTCAACTACCGGCCAGGTATCAAAGGAGGAAAATATCCTTTATTAGGTATTCTTTTTGATATGAATCTGTTGTGGGAACATTACATCTATCAACAACTTTTTCGTTTAGAAAAAAAGGATGTTAAAGTAACCCGGCAAAGCAGACGCCCATTTTGGGACCGACGGTACTTACAAGCCGACCTGGTTTTAACTACTGCAACTTCCCGCATCATTTTGGATACCAAATGGAAAATACTATCCAATCCTGAGCCTAGTATGAATGACTTACGTCAAATGTTCGTTTACGCCCAATTTTTTGATGCGGATCAAACGGTATTACTCTACCCCAAAGCTGGAAAGGAAAAGGATTTTGGCCCGATTGACTTCGCTTTGGACAAAACAAAACCAGGAGTCAGTTGCAGGCTCTGTTTTGTCAATCCGATAAAAGATGGACGACTGAACACTAATCTTGGCGAGGATTTATTGGTTACTCTTCTTCCCTGAAAACAACCGGGTCTTTAAATATGGATAAATAAACCCCACTGCTATCGCTGGAAAACCATGCTTCTTTATTTAAACTGGAGTGAAGTACATACGGATTGGTACGAGTAGTGTCCAGATAGGCACGTATGAGAATCGGTACAGGAAGTTGATCACCTTCCAGTTGCAATTGATTGATTTGTTTTTCAGAAGCCTGTGTTTCATCAAAGTCATCAGCAAAAACATTTCCGGATATTTTCTCAAGGGTAGTCAGGTAGCTTTCCACCTTTGCGGAATTTACGGTTTCTTGATCATTCAGCAGCCAGCCTTCCGGATGCCTGCTGAAAACAAAACTAGTATCCCCATTTAGGAAACTAAAGGTTGTCACCTGAGCTCCTTTTGTCAATTTCGAAAGTACTTTGTTGCGGTAAGCATCAAATCCCCTGCTTAGGGCTTGAAACCCATCAATGGCATAAACTTCTTTCTCACCGGTCAATCGCAGATAGGAGATACTACGCTGACTTTGTTGGTTGAAGCCGAATTTGCCGACTATAAAGTCATAAACCAGACCAGCATTTGTGTAAACCCTAAGGCGAGTACCTTCACCTTGGCCCACCTCGTATTCACTCCACTTTTCAGCCACCTTTGCAGCAATTCTTTTACTTCTGATCAAACTCAGGGCAGATAATAATTTATCTACCTCTGTTGAAACTGCCCGGACATTGATCTTTCCATTGGAGGCAATCCAAATCTGCCCTTCCCGACTCAATGTAATTTCTTCAAGATCCTTTTTTGTATTGATAATTACGGTCTGGACAACAGCTGTGTCCAGATTAATAAGTTCGGCTTGAAAATGATCAATTTTTCTACTAGCAAAAACCTGGGTTAGTGCATAGATGCCAAGCGAAGCCAAAAATACAAGCAAGACTGTTTTTTTGTTCATCTTTCGGCGATTTCATGGTTTATTTGGTTCTCTTACACGTATTGGTTGCCTATACATCCATTCTTTTACTTAAAAAGTCGATCAACTTTTGAATGGCCCGACCACGATGACTGATGGCATTTTTTTCAGCTGCATTCATTTCTGCAAAGGTTTGGGAATAACCCTTGGGAATAAACACAGGATCATATCCAAAACCCTGGACACCTGATTGTTGAAGTGCAATTTTGCCTTCAGCTATTCCTTCAAATAAATGTGTTTCTCCATTGAGAATCAGGGCAATTACCGTTCGAAAGCGAGCATTACGGTTGGGGCTATGTTGCAATTGTTGTAGAACAAGATCCATATTGGCTCCAGCATCCCGTTCTGGACCGGCATAACGGGCTGTATATACCCCCGGAGCACCGTCCAAAGCATCTATTTCCAAACCGGTATCTTCTGAGAAACAATCTAACTGATAATGGGTCTTGACAAAATTGGCCTTTTGTAAGGCATTTTCTTCAAGTGTAGCGCCAGTTTCGGGAATATCTTCTGTATGCCCAATATCGATTAAGCTAATAATTTGCATTTGGCCGGCCAAGAGTTCGTTGACTTCCTGCACTTTGTTGGCATTACCGGTGGCAAAAACAATTTTTTTCATGCCTGCTATTATTTAGGTTCATAGACAAACCCAGTGATTCATCAAATAACGCTATTTTTTAAACAATTGCTGAATAGCTTTCCATAGTGCTCCGGATAATTGCTTTCCATTTTCTTGTCGTTCTTTGTGGATTGTTGCAATATCATCCGCAAAAAGATAAACTTTCCCATCTATTTTTGTAAGTTGGTAGAGTTTGATCTCTGCTTGCAAACCGATGCTGGCAGGAGGTAGACCAAATACGAAACAATATTGAATTGATTTTTCTTTATATAGGTCTGAAACCAAACACCCCTCTTGACTTGTTAGGTTTATTGAATAGGTATCATTGAGCAAATCAATTTTTGCTGCATTAAATATGGAAGACAAAAAATTGGTTAGAATGGCCGCAACATTTGGTGAAGCCTGATAAATGATGAGGATTGATTTTTGTCCCTTTCCATCAACTTTATCTTCAATTTTATGGAAATCGGGAATTGGGAAAATTGGGAAATCAAAAAATCCCCTCTCAGATGTTTTATTCTTTTTCAAAATATTCTATTGTTTTACCAATTCAAAACAAAATTAAGTCCTGAAACAACACAAGCATCTTGCCTAAAATAGAATTTTTTTGTAATTTAGCAAAAAATTAGATTTATGAAATATGATATCCCGGTAACAAAAACTAAACACTCCCGCCTTTCGGAAGTTGATTTTGACAACATTCCATTTGGCCGTGTATTTTCGGATCACATGTTCATGGCTGATTACATCGACGGGGAATGGACCAATCTAAAGATCATTCCTTTTGACCGCTTTGCCATTCACCCGGCATCTATGGTTTTACACTATGGCCAGGCTATTTTTGAGGGCATGAAAGCCAGTAAGAGCTTTGAAGGTCAGGCCTTGTTTTTGCGTCCTGAAAAACATGCTCAACGTTTGAATGTCTCAGCCAGACGGATGTGTATGCCTGAGATACCTGAAGAACTTTTTCTTGAAGCCCTCCACCAATTGATTGCCATTGACCAGGCTTGGATCCCACCACAAGAGGGTAGTGCCCTTTACATTCGCCCTTATGTTTTTGGCAATGATGAGTTCATTGGCGTAAAGCCAGCCGAAAAATACAAATTTATCATCTTTACAGGGCCTGTTGGACCTTATTATCCAAAACCTGTTAGCTTAATTGCTGAAGACAAATATGTCCGGGCTGTCAAGGGAGGAACTGGAGAGGCCAAAGCGGCAGGTAATTACGCTGGTTCGCTCTTGCCTGCTCGAATTGCCAATCAAAAAGGGTATGACCAGGTGATGTGGATGGACGGTAAAGAATTTAAATATATTCAGGAGGTGGGTACCATGAATATCTTCTTCGTCATTGACGGAAAGGTGATTACTCCTGCTACAGATGGTGCTATTCTCAAGGGTATTACCCGTGATAGCATCCTAACCATTCTGAGAGATAAAGGGTATCAAGTTGAAGAGCGGCCCATTTCTATTGATGAAGTTGTGGCAGCACATGATGCAGGTAAACTTGAAGAAGTCTTTGGAACTGGTACTGCGGCAGTAGTTGCTCATGTATCCAAAATCGCTTATAAGGACCGGGTCATGGAATTGCCACCTATGGAGGACCGCAAAGTAGGTGCTATGGCCAAAGCGGAAATCGATGGCCTGCGTTCCGGAACAATTAAAGATACGCATAATTGGATCGTACCTGTAGGAGAGTATGCCCAAGTAGATGCCTAGATACCTGAAAGATAATTAATTGAAAGAAATGCAATGTATCTTCTCTTCAGAAAGCTGGCATTGCATTTCTTCCCTCTTATCAAAAGGTTGCCCCCTACGAAACAAGTCTAATCATAGATATACTCATACTCCGTCAAAAACTGAACCGCCACTCTCAGGCCCATGGAGTACAAATTTCGGTTGAGTTCATTATCTTTCAAGATTCCCTGCATCCAAATTTTAAAAGTCGGTTCTATTACCAGCGATACGTTTTCACTTAGCTGAGTTTCCCAACCCACGCCGGCGCGAAAACTATAATTGAAGGATTGGAAGAGTGAATTATCTGCCTGTTCTACACGGCTATCTGTTTTTTCACCTGAATAGAGTATGGTTTTGGTTCTATTGTTGAGGTTGAAATAGACACCACTACCCATAGCAAAGAAAAATTTGTTTTTCCTATCCAATTCCTGTAAAAATTGGATCTCTACTGGGATTTCAATATTTTGGTTTTGAAAGATCAGCCTTCTTTCACTGGCATTCGCGGCATCAGGTTCTGTAGGAGGAATAAGTTCCTTAACAGTCCGATAACCCGTTTCCATATAGTTGGCCCCAAAGCGAATGCCAATTTTATCTTTACGCCATCCGGCAAATACTCCTGCGGAAAGGGAAGGTTTCCCAATTTCTCTTTCCTCCAGTTGATCAATTTGTTCCTGAGAAATATTACTAAAGGCAATCAGCCGCCGATTAGAAAGGTTAGGCTCTAGTTGCGGGCCCCAAAAAAAAGAGGCCTGAGCCCAGGAATTAACCAGGAATCCGCTCATTATAAAAAGGAAAATCAGAAATTTCTTCATGAGTTTATTTCATTGTCAGCCTGTCAAGACATTAATAATGCTTGAGAGTAGGTAAAAATTGCCCGAGAGAACCAGATCAGTGCGAATTGCTTGGTAGTCGGACATTGTAGTTATGGAGCGGTATGCTAATGCTGAGGCCGATTAGAGGCTGGCCCAAAACATTTTCCTGATCGAAATAGGGCTTGATGCGCATGCCCAGGTCATCCTCGATGTCAAAATTCCTTAGGTGAGCGTCCACAAAGGCTTCAACGGTTTGCAAGGCATAAACAAAAACGATTCCGACGTAAGCAAGCTGGGTATTTTTATCATATTCATCCCTTAGTACACGCAGGCGAGTCAGGTCATCAAGGGTAGTACCTGAAAATTCATGGGTCTCATCTTTTCTTTTAAGATCAAGGGCCGTTTTCAATCGTCGGTAGCGACTTTGGTTGTAGTCAATTGCATAACCAATGCCCACAAAAGCCCCATAAACAAGCGGTAATTTCCACCAGCGGCGGTTATAAATCTGACCGCCACCCGGAACCATAGACCAGAGCAATGCCTTTTTAGGATTCGGCCAGGCTTTTGTATCCTTTGTAATGACATCGACAATAGAATCGTTAGCAATGATCAGATCACTATTGGAAACCAGACTATCGGTAGGAATAGAGTCAGCTAAACCGGTTGAAGTTGGCGTGTTTTGGCTATAACCCAAAGAAACCACCAAAAGAAAAAGAAATATTAATCCGATTGACCGATTCATAAATTTATTGATTTGTCGGGCTGATTAATAACAGGCTTTTGGAAAACGATTAAAAGCTTTGTTCTGTTATCTCACCCCACAACCTTTGCTTTTCATTAGCATTGTCAAGAGGCTATTGCTCAATACATTTAAAAAACTCAGTCAACTCATCACTGCTGGAAAAGGGGATCATAATATGACCTTTTCCAGTTGCCTCATCTTCTAAATCAATTTTCACCTGTTTGGTGCCAAAAAATGCCCTGAAATCTTCCAGAATCTTCTGATGACCATCCGGTAATTTACCGCTCTTTTTCGGGGTGCCATTTTTCTTTTTGGTGGAATATTCTTTAACTAATTTTTCAGCATCACGAACGGAAAGTTTCTTTTCCTGGATTTCATCGAGTACCTTTTTCTGCAAAAGTTTGTCCTTCAAGCCAGCAATAGCCCGGGCATGTCCCATGCTCAGGGAGCCAGATTTCAGGCCTTCCACCACATCGAAATGTAGGTCTAACAGCCGAAGATAATTAGTGACCGTACTGCGTTGTTTGCCTACCCGACCTGCCAATTCCTTATCAGTCATGGCACACTCTTCTTTGAGTCGGTAATAGGCCACTGCAATTTCAAAAGGATTGAGGTCTTCCCTTTGAATGTTTTCAATGAGTGCCATTTCCAATAATGTCTGGTCATTGGCTACCCGGATATAAGCAGGAATCTCTTCTAAACCTGCCATTTTGGAAGCACGCCACCGTCTTTCCCCAGAAATGATCTGGTATTCATTATTAGAAAATTTCCTAACCGTAATCGGCTGAATCAGACCATGCACTTTTATGGAATCTGATAATTCCTGGAGCGCCTCAGGAGTAAATTCCCTTCTAGGTTGATCAGGATTTGATTCTACCTGGCTTATAGGCAGCATGGCAAAATGCTGAGATAATTCCTTGACGACTTTTTCCGGATCTCTGGCGTATTCTTCATCCAGTTTCTGAGGGATAAAGGCATGAATACCCGAACCACCTGCATTGGAAAACTTCTTCTTAATGCTGGATGCTAACTGATCTTTACTGACTTTATTACTTTTTTGAATTCTCTTCGCCATTTTAATCCTTTGATTTATGGTTAGTTTTTATTTTATCGGGATGTGCAGTTAAACCTGCCATTAATCTACCGCCTGCCCCTTTTCTACAACAATGGCATCATTGTTTTTATGCAAAAATTCATTGGCAAGATTGAGAAAGTTGATGCTTCCTTTAGCCCCTGCATTGATCAGCACTACTGGCATGTGCATATTGGGTGCTTCACCAATTTTAGAATTCCGATGGATGATGGTATCAAAAACCAGGCCGGGGAAAATTTCCCGGATTTCATTAACCACTACATTTGCCAGGCGTAATCTCTGGTCGTACATCGAAATGAGAATACCCTCAATTTTCAATCCGGGATTAAGTTGACCCTGTACCAGCTCAATGGTATTTTGCAATGCCGCCAATCCTTCAAGGGCAAAATATTCGCATTGTACTGGAATAAGAATGGAATCAGCTGCAACCAGGGCATTGACAGTGATTAAACCCAAAGATGGAAGACAGTCAATAAAAATATAGTCGTAACTATCCTTTAGAGGTGCCACAACTTGCTGCAGCACATACTCTCTCCGTTCACGATTGACCAATTCCAACTCCGCACCGACCAAATTGATATCAGCAGGCATCAGGTGCAAATTGGGAGTGTCCGTCTCATAAATGGCTTCTTCAGGATCCAGACCTTTGACCAGACAGTCGTATATAGTTGTCTCTATATCTTCCGGAGCTGCACCAACCCCGGAGGTTGAATTGCTCTGTGGGTCCGCATCGATCAACAAAACTCTTTTTTCCAAAATAGCCAGACTGGCAGCCAGGTTAATTGCTGTAGTCGTTTTTCCAACTCCACCTTTCTGGTTAGCAATCGCAACAACTTTTCCCATAATAATGTCTGATTTTTAAAACACAAAGGTGAAGTGAACACTCCCTTCTTAATGCTTAGTAAATTGAAAGTCAACTACTTATTCATTGTTGTGAAAGGAAGGTTTACTTCACCCCTGCTGTCGTTCGTAAAACCGGAGAAGCAATTAACCGGCTATTAAATTGTCAGGCTTTCGCCAATTGGTAGCAAAATTAACTCTTTTCCTTTATCTTCAAAAGCTTTTTTTGCTGCTTGGTGATCAATTTTGATAAATCCGAAGGTATCGTAATGACATCCAATGATTTTATCGCATTGAATAAATTCACTTGCGATGGCGGCATCAGCGGCATCCATGGTAAAATTATCACCAATTGGTAAGATTGCAAAATTTAATGGCGGACAAATCATCGGAATAAGTTTCATATCCATTGTCAAGGCAGTATCACCAGCATGATAAAAGCAGCCTTCCTTGCCCCAGATGACAAAACCACCAGGATTGCCACCATAAGTACCATCAGGCAATACACTGGAATGAACAGCATTGACATATTTGACCATACCAAAATCAAAAGACCATTTTCCGCCGTGATTTAAATAATGTACTTCTAATCCTTTTTCAGCATACCAGGAAGCAATTTCGTAATTGGCAACAATTCTGGCACCAGTTCTTTTGGCGATTTCTTCAGCATCAGCTACGTGATCCCCATGCCCGTGAGTCAAAAGGATGTAATCCGCCGGAATTTTTTCTATATCAACCTGTTTGGCTAGTGAATTAGCCCGAATAAAAGGATCAAACAATAGATGTTTACCATTAAATTCGACACCAAAACAGGATTGACCGTAATAAGTAATTTTCATGTTGCCAATTTTTTATAAGCTACTTTTGTAGGTGAGTCCCTTGAATCCTCTAATAAAAGGATGTTTCTAAAGTTTTCAAAATTACAGTGAATCTTTCTACCTTTTTTAGGGTAAGCGCATGTTTGGAGGTCGGCTTTGGGCTGCAAACATGAACTAAGAAATGATTCCGATATTATCAGGTTCAAATCGAAGAGATCGTGAATGTTAAAACTTACCGAAGAATAAGGGCAAATGCTAGAGGAGGAGTCTATTTTTTTTTCTTTAAATAAAAAGCGGCAGCTCCCACAGCTGAAAAATGCTTTTCAAGGGTATAATCTGCCTGTAATTGCTCAACTTGATTGCCAACTTCTTTTTGATCACTTTGGTTGATCAGATGTGAAAACAACAACCATAATCCAGCCGGATTTTGCTGCTCAGAGACCCAAAAAGAAGCCTGGTCATCCCATTTTGCCAGATAAACTTGATTGAATTGGAACTTTGCCTGATCCGGGTGATATTCACTGTAATAACGGTAGGCAGGAATCAAGGCGTGACTGAGATAAATAACGTCTTGAGAATGAGCGTTTTTTGTTGTATAGGCCAATATTTCCCTGCTATCTTCCCAACTAAATTTTTTCCAAAAATATTGATAGCCCTTCCAATTGGATAAAATAAGGATCAAACACAGCATTCCCAGTACCTTTATCCACCTTTTATTGGTGATTTGCCAGTATTTTTCTACCCCTACTCCTAGGATTAGTAGTATACAAGGGGTTAAAAAGAGGCTCAGACGGGGCATCAGGGAATAGCGTTCAAAAGCAGAGGCCACCAGAGTGGCCAGAATCGGGAAAACCAGCAAAATCAATAGCGCTTTTCTTTTTTGAAAAAGAGAGAAAATGCCGGCAAAAAACAGAAGAGTGCCTACAAAATAAGCCAGGATGGTACCACCGATACTTGTCCTCAGGAGCGTACTGGTTACCTTAAACCAACTAAACCACTCTTCCTGGTTTATTGGCAATAGGGGCAAAAAATAGGGGCGGTGATAATCGACAAGGTAACTTTTGAGCAAATCCTCGGAAAGAATACTGAAATAATAGACACCGAAACTGATCACCCAACTTGCTACGATTGGGGAAAACTTGAATAAGGCCGTGTATCCTTTATCCAGGTAAGCCTGATAAAAGTAGTAACAACCCAAACCAAAAAGGATGAAAACAGAAGGCATAGAAAACCAAATCACTAATATGCCGAGCAAACCTAAGGCAATCTTTTTAGTAGGTGACAATAGGGAATAGGGCCAGCAAAGTCCAATATAAATGAGGAGGATAGTACAAAAGACATCACTGCTATATTGCTTGATTTCACTGGCATATTGGATCATCATGGGCGACAATGCCAACAAATAAACCGGTATCCATCTTAAATAAGCAATTTGCAAGGTATGGTTTGCCAACTTATAGAACAGCCAAAGCCCTATCAGACTAAATGCCAGGGGAAGGAACCTGAATACCATTTCATGAGTACCTAACGCCTGAATGCTGCATTTTTCCAATAACAAAAATAAGGGTGGTGCGTACTGTTGATAATCCAGATTGTGAAAAAAAGCAGGCCAGGATTTTTCTATAATATTGAGCGCAAGATTGGCTTCATCCAGGAAGAGTGAGCGATTCTGGAAATAGACAATTATTCGCAATAGCCCTCCAATAGCTAATACCCCCAAGGACCATCTAATTAAAAACTGTTGTAACCAGGTGGACCATTTTCGATTATCGGATGTAAAAGGCATTTTATAATACTTGCAAAGCCTGAGTTAGGTCTTCGATTAACCAATCAGGATCTTCCAATCCAATATAAAAACGAACAAGATTCCAGGGTAAAGGCGAATTTTCTCTTCCTGGAATGTCATAAAAACCAATCGATGGTAAGATTAGGGATTCGTGACCACCCCAGGAAACGGCCATCAAAAAACGTTTGAGTCGATGCACAAATTGCTCCATGTCTTGCTTGCTTGCGGCATTGAGATAAGCAGAAAATAATCCGCCAGTACCCTTCATTTGTTTACTAGCCAATTCATATTGTGGAAAACTGGGTAGCAAAGGGTGCAAGACCTGCTCAATCTGAGGTTGTTGTTCCAGGAAAGCAGCAATTTTACGACTGCTCTGATCACTGCGATGCATACGCAATTCCAACGTCCGTAATCCCCGAATCATCAGCGCTGCATCATGAGGTGAAATAATACCTCCAAGCGTCATGAATTCCTCTGCAAATATTTTTTGAATTTTCTCTTTGCTTCCGCAAACAACCCCAGCTACTACATCGCTATGACCATTTAAGTATTTGGTTGCGGAATGCACAACCAGGTCGATTCCATGCAGGATTGGTTGCTGGAAAATGGGAGAGGCGTAACTGTTGTCAATAATCGTCGTGATATTTTTGGCTTTGGCCAATTTGGCGCAAGCTTCCAAATCCTGAATGGCAAAAGTTAATGAATTGGGACTTTCCAGGTATAAAAGCCGCGTATTTCCCTGAATGGCTGCTTCAATCTTCCCAAGGTCTCTTCCATCCACATAAGTATGGCTTACACCAAAACGCATCAGAAATTGTTGTAGGAGGGTCTTGGTCCAGGAATAGGGGGATTCAACACATACGATATGGTCTCCAGCCTGCACTTGTGACAAAACTGCATTGGCCACAGCCGCACTTCCACTACCAAAGATCAGAGCATCCTCAGCTCCTTCTAAGGCCGCCACTTTTTTCCGGAGGATGGCTACAGTCGGGTTATTGCCACGGGTATACACATGGTTGTCCAACTCACTAGAAAAGGCCTGGCGAAAAGCTGCCAAGTCCTTAAACACAAAATTGCTGCTTTGTATAACCGGTGGAGACACCGCATTAAAATATTTTTCCCGCTCTTCACCGAGGTGGATAAGGATTTCGCTAAGATGCATGTGCTAAGTTTAGTTGCATGGAGAAAAATGCTAATGTCATTATTGTACTGATAAAAAAAGCTTGCCCTGCAGATAGGAGACTGCTCTCCCTCTGAGATTGACCCTTGAGTCCTGTAATTCGCAAAAAACGTCCCCACAACGGGCCGAAATCTGTCGGCCATGCAATTGGTTTTTACCCAACCTTTTGGCCCAATAAGGGCTAAGCGTAGTATGCGCTGACCCGGTTACCGGATCTTCATCAATTCCTGCACAAGGAAAGAAACCTCTGGAAACAAAATCGACCTGATCTCCTGGAGCACTGACAATAACCCCACGACCACCGAGTTCCAATAAAGCCCTGAAATCGGGTTTAAGCTGTGCCACCCTTGCTTCGGAATCGATTATGACCAAAAAGTCTTCCCGGCCTTGCCAGACTTCTTCCGGTTCGACTTTTAACGCCTCTGCAAGCAGGGGAGGACATACTACCTTTTCAATCTGATCAGTAGGGAAGTTCATCACATATTGATCTCCTTTTCGACTCACTACCAATGGACCACTTCTGGTTTTGAAAGTGATTTCAGCATCCGGATAGTTGAGATGTTGAAACAAAACGTGAGCGCTTGCAAGAGTAGCATGTCCACATAGATCGACTTCGAGGGCAGGGGTAAACCAACGCAAATTAAAATGTTTGCCTTCTGGTACAAAAAATGCCGTTTCTGAGAGGTTGTTTTCAGTGGCAATTTTTTGCAACAAATCATCAGACAGCCAGTGTTTCAAGGGACAGACAGCTGCCGGGTTTCCCTGAAAAAGTTGATCTGCAAAAGCATCAATCTGATAGATATCGAGTGTCATAATCAGAGATTTTATGGATGAAGGCTGAAACACTTCCCTTCGCCAGGTGATATTTGATCAATCTGATAGAATGAAGAATAGGTTTCTATCCCGGCAGTGTCAGGTTTGGTTGCTGCAGTCGAAAATAATAACGCCCCACTTTGCAGCCCTTCGACTTTGGGAATTTTAATATTGTTGATTTCATTTAAGATGTGCAGATTTACCACAAACAGATATGAGGGATTTTCGGCTTGGGTCCAGGCAATGACACGTTCGCCAGCTGTTGGGTCGGGTGGCAAAAGCCAACGGACGGTCTGGTCGTTAATGTCTGGGCCTATTTTTTCAGCAAACAACCGTAGACGGCTTAAATGGTGAAAAAGTTCCGCGTTTTGCCCCCAACGGTAAGGCCCCTGAGTAGACTTGGAGCCTTCTTCTAGCTGGAAGACATACAATTTTGTATAATATTCATTAGGTGCCGGCTTCAAATGAGTATCCCTGCTTTCAAATCCCAATGCCATATAACTGGGCATATCGGTAAGGAATAAGCTAATAAACAACCGGGCTTCATTGCCTTTTACATAAAATTGATCAAAGCGTGGATCATCCTTATCTCCAGTGAGTATGGTAAAGCAGGGGGCTACTTTCCTGTATTTTAAAAGATCGAGATATCGGCGAAATTCCTGCATAAAACCCGCACTACCGACTACTTGTGATTGGAGGTCTCCCAGGGTTACATCAGCATTGCATTGCTCCAGGTGATCAATTTCATTACCATAAGCCATATATCCAGGAGCCGTGAGGAATGTTTCTGCAAAATAGGCGAAGTAGGGCGTATCTTTCTTTATACGAGCATGAACTGCGCTCAAAAGGTCGTAATATTCATCTGTTTCGGCAGGAACACCGTCTGGGCGCATTTGGACGTGTGACATATCGCCCCGCATGAAATCAAAATTATACAAGGCTTGAACCTGTCTGTATTTCTCACAGACATAAGTCCAGGTTGCTTTCCGTGGTTTTTGAAAATCAATAGCCCAGTCTCGATTATTATCTAGTGCCTCATAAAGTTTATAGCGTGTCAGGGGACCAAATACACGAGACATTTCCCAAGGTTTAATGATGCGATAATCACGCCAAATTCTCCCCGTGGAATCAATAGCCATAGCATCCTGTGAAGGATCCAGTTCCAAACCACGATATGGAGGGCCCATCGTGGCGGGTACGGGCTCTAAACCTTGCTGAAAAAGCCAATCAATTAGTAATAAACGGCGATCAATGCGACTCAAAAAGTCAGGGTTTTCACCAAATAAAACCTTTAATCGTTCTACTTCAGGAAAAGCATCTGAAAAAAAGGTTTCTATGGTAGTCGGCCAGGTTAAAGGATGATGACTATTCCTGTTTTGCTCTAGGAAATCCAAAATGCTGGTTTGTACTTTTTTATGTAAATCCCCGCTATGATCCGTAATTTCGATTTCAGAGCGTTGAAGCCATTCAAAATATTGAGGATTGGCCAATACAATCTCGGAATATCGGTCGGTATGCGGAATGACATCCATACCCACCTTTTTTCCAAGCGCATGCAGCAGATTGATTACTACGTGCAATTGTTTCTCTACCGTATCAAGTTGCGGAACAAGCTGTGCCAATTCCGAGCTATAAAATTCCGGATTGATACGCCAGCTAGACATAGCATACAGGCTGGCAGCTCCACCTGGTTCCCAGATAGGCAAGATGTGAATAGAATCCTGACTAGCAGGAATACAGAAGGCATATTTCACCAGGTTCCAAAAACTGCCGATAGTCCTGACGTTCACTCCAACCATATTGGAGCGCCTGATCCAGCGAGTTTCCGTTTGCTGGTGTAAAGGACTTGCATAATGCACATCAGTGGACAAACAGCTTTGCAGGGTCGATTCTCCAAGTCGAGCAGCGAGAATAGTAAGTATTTCGCGTCCCGGCAGCTTCACGGCCATAGACGGCAGTAGGTTGGGAATAAAAGAACATTCCCCGCGTTCGAATATTTCCTTTAGCTGAGTTTCATTTTGCTGCCAGTTCAATTGAAAAGATTCGTAATCGCGGGGAATGATCATTGTTGATAAGTTTTGTTGAACTTGCGAATCTCCTATTCCGTAGTATGTACCAAAAACTTATTCTTTTTTCCATTTTCAACCAATAAATATTGGCCGTGTAATAAGTGGGTGTTGCTTAACAGGTACTCGTGATCGGCTATCTTTTCCTTGTTTACCGAAATGGCGTTACCTTGGATAGCTCTCCTAGCTTCTCCTTTGGAATTTAGAATAGCGGTATGTTCTGCTAGCAAATCAACGATATTAACGCCATTTTTTATCAAGGCTGCGGGTATATCGAAACTTGGAATTTCCTTCCGAACAATTTCAAGGGATGCCTTATCCAAGGTAATCAATCTTTCCTTGTCTATCTTGCGGAAAAGCAAATCGGAAACATTTTTGGCTGCCGCGAGCGCCTCTTTAGAATGTACCCGGATGGTCAGCTCTTCTGCAAGAGCCTCCTTTAGTGCTTGTGGGTTATCGGCATGTTCTTTTTCCAGTGCTTCTACTTCTTCCCTTGATTTTAGGGTAAAATAGCGGATAAATTTAGGAACATCCTCGTCATTGCAACGAATCCAAAATTGGTAAAATTCGTAGGGTGAGGTGAGCTCTGGATCCAGCCAAAGGTTGCCCTTCTCAGATTTGCCAAATTTGTTGCCATCAGCTTTTGTCAATAGGGGCGTCGTTACTGCATAGGCCTTGTCGCCCAGGTTGCGGCGAATAAACTCAGTCCCTGAGGTGATGTTGCCCCATTGATCTGACCCACCCATTTGCACCAGGCAATTTTTCTGCTGAAAGAGACATTGGAAATCGTATGCCTGCAACAATTGGTAACTAAATTCAGTAAATGAGATGCCCGTTTCGACCCGTTTTTTAACGGATTCTTTTGACATCATATAATTGACAGTGAGGGTTTTTCCTACAGTCCGCAGAAAATCCAACACATTCATTTTCTCATAAAAATCCTTGTTGTTAACGATTTCAGCACGATTTTCACCACTTTCGAATTCCAGAAATTTCGAAAAATATTTGGCCTGCTGAGATAGGTTGTAATCCAACACATCCAAAGATTTTAGCTCGCGCTCTTTGTCTTTTCCAGATGGATCACCAATACGCCCTGTGGCACCTCCCATTAAGACAATTGGTTTATGCCCGGAAAGCTGAAAAAGCTTCAGAAGCATAATTTGCACATAATTTCCAATAGTCAGTGCTGGTGCCGTTGGATCGAAACCGATGTATCCGGTTACCATCTCTTGATTCAGTACTTCTTCTACGCCTGGGGTAGTATCCTGTAACATCCCCCGCCATTTTAGTTCCTCCAGAAAATTCATAAATAATCAGTTCTGTAATTGTGTGGTTTTAAATCCAGGTGGAATATTACCTGGCATCTCGTTCGTACCCGAAAAGGCACAAATTTAGTTTTTTTCCAGATAACTATAAATTTGCTTTTTTAGTTTCCTCAGCAGGATTTTTATAAATTGCGGCCATTTGCATTGATACATGAATTTATCTTACTTCATAGCACGTAAAGTAGCCGCCACGGGAACGCGTTCTTTTTCCCGCCTGATTATCCGGATTGCCGTGATTGCAGTTGCGTTAAGCGTGGCAGTCATGATCATTGCCACTTCTTTAATTTCAGGGTTTAAAAAAGAAATTAGCAGTAAAATATTTGGCTTTTGGGGCCACATCCATATTACCGATACCAGTATGGATCGTTCCCTGCTTGATGTGGTGCCGGTAGATATCAACCAGGACTTCTATCCGAGTCTGGATACTGTAACACAAGTAAGGTATTGGACCCGTGAAAAAGTATTGGGTCAGGAAATGGAAGTGGAAAAAACATCCAAAGGAGGCATCCGTCATATTCAGGTTTTCGCCATTAAACCAGGCATTATTAAGGTAAATGATGAGATAGAAGGTATTATTCTAAAAGGTATAGATCGCGATTTTGATTGGCAGTTTTTAGAAAATTATTTGCAAGAAGGTAACCCTATTGATCTTACGGACACCTTGCCTTCTCGTCAAATTTTGATTTCCCGTCAAACAGCCAATCGCCTCAAGGTTGGCGTGAATGATAGCCTGAATGTTCATTTTGTTGAAAAGGGAGAAGAGTTGACCCGCCGTTTTTACATTTGTGGTATTTACAAAACCGGCCTGGAAGAATACGACCAGAAATTTGCCTTGGTAGATATCCAGCAAATTCGCCAGATACTAGGCTGGACGAACGAAGAAGTCAGCGGTTTTGAGGTATTTATAGACAATATGGACGATTTGATACCTATTACTGAATATATTTATTACGATCGGTTACCTACTAATCTTTATGCCGAAACCATACGAGAAAAATTTCGGGAAATCTTTGAATGGCTCGAACTGCAAAACATCAATGAAGTAGTCATCCTGGCATTAATGATTCTGGTGGCCATCATTAATATGGTTACGGCGCTAATGATCTTGATACTGGAAAGAACCAATATGATCGGTACCTTGAAAGCGCTGGGAGGCTCAAATTGGAGCATTCGGAAAATCTTTATTTATTACGCTGCATATATTATCCTAACAGGTTTGTTTTGGGGCAATGTGGTAGGGATAGGTTTGTGTTTTTTGCAGGATAAGTTTGAATTTATCAAACTTTCTGAAGAGAACTATTATTTATCGGTTGCACCTGTTGAGGTCAATTTTTGGTCCGTATTTATCCTCAACCTCGGAACACTTGTGATTACCCTCCTGTTTTTGGTTGGTCCTTCTTATCTTGTTACCCGTATTGATCCGGTCAAAGCAATTCGGTTTAAGTAATAGAAATCGACTATGCACAAGCTGAGTTGGAAAATTCGGAACACCTTATTCGCGTTTGGAAACATCCTGCTGAAGTTACCCAATCGAATCTATGATTTTGTGTCACATTTTGGCCGTCCGCTTCATCCTATCTATCGCCAGGTTTTCCCAAATTGGTTTTGGACATTTTGGTTTCTGGAAGCATTTTTAAGGTTGTTGGAAATATTTGGCCTGGCTGAATTATACGAAACTTTAGCCACCTGGCTGAAGGTCAACACCCGCCCGTTGAACGCAAAGGAAAAGACGCTGCTACTGAATATTTTTGGTCCTCATTTCCCATACCAACGTATTGGCATTGATGAACGTGCCTATATTGGGCCAATGCAAATGAATGTTTGTTACGTCAGTTTTTTGACCATCAATAGCTGGAAAAAAATGTCTGATTGCCTGTTGGTTCACGAAATGGTTCATACCTGGCAATATCAAAGGTTAGGGATTGTTTACATTCCTCGGGCGCTTGCCGTCCAGTGTATAGTTGGTGGGTATAATTATGGAGGAATTGAAAAACTGCAAGAAATTTTTGGGAGAAATGGTAAGTTGGATGAATTTAATCTGGAACAGCAAGCCGATATTGTTGCGGATTATTGTCGGATAAAAAGTGGCCTTGGACCATCCTGGGGAAAAGGAACATGGGTGGATCTACCCGTTTATCAATATTTTGTAGACCAATTGCTCGTTGAAAATTAAGTTTTTAGAGCATGCCTCCAAACAAGCACTTAAACAATCGATGATAATAACAGGCAAGGAATAATAAATCTGATTAACGATTTCCAAATGATTAATCGTAAGTTTGTGGCGGCCTGAGCAAAATGGATTTTAGAGGAATCGAAACACGCCTGTAATGGTTAGATATTACACAAAAGTAGAAGGACGCCTGAGAGAGCTGGAGGAACCAGAGGCATCCTGCTGGGTAAATATCTCTCCACCTTTTAGCCTTGAAGAGTTGGAGGAAATTGCTCAGCAATTTTTTATCCCGCTTGACTTCCTAACAGATTCGCTCGATATTGACGAACGTTCCCGGTATGAACGAGAAGAGGATGTCAGACTCATCGTGCTCAATACCCCCATTCTCAATGAGGTGGAGCAGGTAAATGATGCTATATATATTACGGTACCTATCGGTATAATATTGACTGCTGACCATCTCATCACTATTACTTCGTTTGAGAATCCAGTACTGCAAAGATTTCTGGATGATAAGGTGAAAAATTTTAACCCGACAATAGATAGCCTTTTTGTACTACAAATATTAGAACAAAATGTACATCGCTTTCTGACATGTCTGAAAAAACTAAACCTCAAGCGCAATCTAATTGAAAAAGAACTCTACGATTCCAGTCGAAATAAGGAATTGACCCAATTGTTGAGTATAGAAAAAAGTCTGGTCTATTTCGTGAATTCATTAAGTGCCAATGAATTGTTGAAAATGAAGATGAAACGGTCAGATTTTCTGCAAATCCGCAAGGATGAAGATCAGACCGATTTGTTTGAAGATATTCTCATCGACAATAGTCAGGCACTAGAAATGGCCAATATATATACCAATATCCTGAATGGTACGATGGATGCTTATGGGTCGATCATTTCCAATAACCTCAATATAACGATCCGACGACTCACCTTGATCACTATTATCCTCATGGTTCCGACATTGGTGGCTAGTTTTTATGGCATGAATGTCAATTTGCCATTTATGGACAATCCTAATGCCATTTATTACATTGTGATCTTCTCTTTGACTATCAGTGCATTAGTAGCCTGGTATTTCCAGCGAAAAAGACTTTTCTAATTGATTATCTTCTGCTTACACATCTATTTTGCATATAGATAACTAATTTGCTTATAGCCCATAAAGTTTTCAACAGTAAGTTATCCACATTGTGGAAAAAATTATCAACCAGACAATACGCTGATTATGAATGCATTGCAATAGTTATTCACATTGTGTTGATAACTTCATGATGATTTTCCTGTCTTCTTAAGCGGATAATTACTAATTTAGTGTTAACATAATTTAGAGAAAACTTATACCTACAGCAGGAGGGAAAAAAATCGACCAAAAGAGTGTTTAAGCAATTGTTCCCAAGTTAGAATGCACTTCTTACTTGGGCTTAAGTTGCTATGCAATACACAAACTTTATAAGTTCGCTCTACATTCAAATAACATCTTACAACTAAACCAAAATCTTAGGTATAATGACAGCGTTAGCAGAGCCAATCTTGGAGGAAAACCCAAACCGTTTCGTGCTTTTTCCAATCAAACATGATGATATATGGGCCTTTTATAAAAAGTCCGAGGCAAGTTTTTGGACCCCAGAAGAGATTGACCTTTCTCAGGATTTGACAGATTGGCATGAAAAACTAAATGATGACGAACGTCACTTTATCAAACATGTACTGGCCTTTTTTGCGGCAAGTGATGGGATTGTGAATGAAAACCTGGCCGAAAACTTTGTTAGCGAAGTCCAATACACGGAGGCTAAGTTTTTTTATGGTTTTCAAATAATGATGGAAAATATCCATTCCGAAACCTATTCGCTATTGATTGACACTTACATCACAGATAATAAGGATAAGGACTACCTGTTTAATGCCATTGAAAATATGGACTGTGTCAAAAAGAAGGCTAATTGGGCTTTGAGATGGATCGATAATGGCTCCTTTGCAGAGCGTATTGTTGCCTTTGCAGCGGTTGAAGGCATTTTCTTTTCTGGTTCATTTTGCTCCATTTTTTGGTTGAAAAAGCGGGGTTTGATGCCAGGTTTATCCTTTTCAAATGAGTTGATTTCCCGGGACGAGGGTATGCACTGCGATTTTGCTTGTTTGTTGTACAACGACCATATCGTTAATAAAATGGATCCCGAAACCGTACGGGATATCATTGTTGATGCAGTAACCATTGAAAAAGAATTCGTTTCTGATGCGCTTCCAGTTAATCTGATTGGCATGAATTCAGAGATGATGTGCCAATACATAGAGTTTGTAGCGGATCGTTTGCTGGCTGCATTGGGACAAGAGAAGATTTATCAAGCCGAAAATCCATTCCCGTGGATGGATTTGATTTCCCTGCAAGGGAAGACCAATTTCTTTGAGAAAAGGGTAGGGGATTACCAAAAATCCGGTGTTATGACGGATCGGGAAAGCCAGGTATTCTCGCTTGATGAGGACTTTTAATTGTTTTGAGATCATTCCTATTTGATATTATAAATTTTATAACCTCTAAATTCCTGCATTATGCATGTAGTAAAAAGAAGTGGCAAGCGGGAGGATGTCAGCTTCGATAAAATAACCGCCAGAATTAAAAAACTAGTTTACGGGCTGAACTCTCAATACGTTGATGCTATTGAAATCGCTAAGAAAGTTATACAAGGATTATATGATGGTGTAAATACCACTGAGCTGGATAACCTGGCAGCGGAAACTGCGGCAACCATGGCCGTAGCTCACCCCGATTATGCACTTTTGGCCGCTAGAATTGCCGTGTCAAACCTACACAAGAATACAGATAAGTCTTTTTCCCGTACCATGAAGGCGTTGTATCAATATATTGATCCAAAGACCAATGAAAAGGCGGGATTGATAGGCGAAGCTACCTACAAGATTATCTGGAAACATAGAGATCAGCTTGATTCGGCCATTATTTATGACCGGGATTACAGCTTTGATTTTTTTGGTTTCAAAACACTGGAAAAATCCTACCTCTTGCGCATGGATGGCAAGGTGGTAGAGCGTCCGCAACACATGTTGATGCGTGCGGCAGTAGGTATTCACGGAGAAGATATTGAAGCCGCCATAGAGACCTATAACTTAATGTCTGAAAAGTGGTTCATCCACGCTACACCTACCTTATTTAATGCTGGAACTCCTAAACCACAGTTATCTTCCTGCTTTTTATTGTCCGCAACAGATGATAGCATTTCCGGCATTTTTGAAACCCTGTCCCGTTGTGCCAAGATTTCCCAATCTGCAGGTGGAATTGGATTGAGTATTCACAATATACGAGCTAAAGGAAGTTACATAAAAGGTACTGGTGGCATGTCTAATGGCATTATACCCATGCTTAAGGTATATAATGATACGGCCCGCTATGTAGATCAGGGCGGTGGAAAACGCAAAGGCGCATTTGCCATTTATTTGGAACCTTGGCATGCTGACGTTTTTGATTTTCTGGAATTGAAGAAAAATCATGGTAAAGAAGAATTGCGTGCCCGTGATCTATTCTATGCCATGTGGATTCCCGATTTATTTATGGAGCGCGTTAAGATGGATGGTGAGTGGTCATTGTTCTGCCCTAACGAGGCACCAGGCCTTTTCGATACCTATGGTGGAGAATTTGAAGCCCTGTATCACCGATACGAGCAGGAAGGCAAAGCACGAAAAGTGGTCAAAGCTCAGGAATTATGGTTTGCCATCCTGGAGTCTCAAATTGAGACAGGAACACCTTATATATTATACAAGGACGCTGCCAACAAAAAATCTAACCAGAAAAACCTGGGAACCATTCGCTCTAGTAATCTTTGTACTGAGATTATGGAGTATACCTCAAAAGATGAAGTGGCAGTTTGCAACCTAGCCTCTCTTTCTCTGGCCAAATTTGTCCAGGCAGATGGCACCTTTGATTTTCAACAACTATTTGATATTACCCGGGTAGTTACCCGCAACCTGAATAAGGTTATTGATATCAACTATTACCCGATTCCAGAGGCCCGCAATTCTAATATGCGACATCGTCCAATTGGTATTGGCGTACAGGGACTGGCTGATGCTTATATCCTGATGCGCTTTCCGTTTGAAAGTCCAGAGGCCGCACAGTTGAACCGGGATATTTTTGAAACCATTTATTATGCAGCCCTCACCGAATCCTGCATATTGGCAGAACGGGATGGCAGTTATGAATCTTACAAAGGTTCACCAGCAAGTAAAGGAGAATTGCAATACGATTTGTGGGGGGTCACTCCTAGTGACCGGTGGGACTGGAAAGCCCTGAAGGCAAAAATTAAAAAACACGGATTACGCAACAGTCTTTTAGTTGCACCAATGCCTACTGCTTCTACTTCCCAGATTTTGGGCAATAATGAGTGTTTCGAACCTTACACTTCAAATATTTACAGCCGCCGTACCTTATCTGGGGAATACATTATCATCAACAAACACATGTTGAAAGACTTGATTGCGCTTGGTTTGTGGAATGATGATATGAAACATAAATTGATGGCAGCCAACGGTTCGGTGAAAAATATTGAAGGCATACCATCTGAGCTAAAGGAACTCTACAAAACGACCTGGGAAATCAGCCAAAAGGCAATTATTGATCAGGCTGCTGATCGTGGTGCCTTTATCTGTCAGAGTCAGAGTATGAACTTGTTTGTAGAGAATCCAAATTATGGTAAACTGTCTTCCATGCATTTTTATGCCTGGCAAAAAGGATTGAAAACGGGTATGTATTACCTGCGATCCAAGGCAGCCGTCGATCCAATCAAATTTACTGTCAATCAGGATGTTCGCGTCAAAAAAATGGCCAATAAGGTTGCCGCTGAAGGGCCTCCAATCACTTTGGTATCAACAGATAATGACATTCAAGGACAAGTTTGCAACCTTGATGACCCTGATTGTTTGATGTGTGGTAGCTAATTATTCTATTTGACTTACTGATATTTAAGGTGATTCTGGTGACACAGGATCACCTTTTTTTTAAAATACTTCGGTTTATTTTTCAAAATTTGCGACCTTTACCTTTGAGAGCATATTTTAACCATGTTCTGAATCACATACCAAAACAAAAACAGGACCTTTCAGTCCAATCGCCTACCAAAAATATCAGTTGCAAAAATGGTAGTAGTAACGATATTAAAAGAAGCCATTTTAAGCGCTTGTTTAGGAATAGTCTTTTGACTGTAAATTCCCTTAGTAGGCATACGCATAACTTTTGAGAAAACTTACTAAATCAGCTTGCAGTGTCAAGCTGGACTTACCCCTTCAGTTATAACAATCTTTTTAAGGACAAGTAATGTATTTGCCTTCTACGTACGATTGCATTTCCATTATTATGATCTTTTAAAAAGATCCTTCTTTGAAAAGTCTAGTGGTCAATCACGAGGCTCGTCAAAGAAAAATTATGATTCGGTAAGGTTTTTTTGCAAAAGCATGCTACATGAAAAAATTAAGCTACACAATTCTGATCGCTATAGCATTTGTTAGTGCTCTTAGTGCCCAACCTAAGTGGGAGTGGGGTCTATTCGTGGGTGGTGCCAACTACCTGGGAGATCTTGTAGAAACGGAATGGCCCGTTTTGAAAGAAACGATGCCGGCTGCCGGTTTTTCCCTTGCCTTTACCCCCAATCAGCAGTTCTTTTTTCAAACAAGTATTTTTTATGCTCGGGTGAAGGGAGATGACCAAAACTTAGATGATGCATTCATTGCAAATTATCGAAACTTCAAATTTGAAAGTGAACTTATCGACCTTTCATTTCAGACCAGGTTTGAGCTATTTGGAAAGAAGCGCTTCCGATATGAAACCCCATTTAATGGCGTAATTACTCCTTATCTTTTTGGTGGAGTTGGCCTGGTATGGATTAAGGCCAAACCAGATTTTTCCCTTGCAGATCGGGAAACTTATTTTTTGTTGATTCAGGAAGATAAAGCTGCTGCTCTTGACCAACCTAGGCTAACCATACCAGTGGGAGCAGGCGTAAAGCTTGACCTGGGCAAAAAAACGGCCTTAATGTTGGATGTTGGTTTCCGTACTTCATTTACCGACTTGTTGGATGGTATTAGCTTCACCGCTAATCCTGACAAAAACGATTGGTATTTGTTTGGCGGATTGACTTTCGTCAAAAGAATAGGGTATAAAGACACCGATAATGATGGTATTGTTGATAAAGAAGATGCCTGTCCGCGCCTGGCAGGTGTGGGAAGCGCACGGGGCTGTCCTGATGCCGATGGAGATGGCGTAGAGGACCTGGAAGACCTTTGCCCAGATCGGGCAGGGATATTTGAGCTGAATGGCTGTCCGGATAGCGATGGTGACATGGTCATGGATATGGTAGATGAATGCCCGGATTTGGCAGGACGAGAAAAAACAAATGGCTGCCCGGATGCAGATAATGATGGAATCAGGGATGCTCATGATGAATGTCCCTGGGAAGTGGGTAATGTGCTTCTGGCTGGCTGTCCGGATTGTGATGGCGACGGCATTGCCAACAAAAGCGATTTATGCCCCACAATTCCTGGAAATCCGCTTTTTGGCGGGTGCCCTTTTCCAGACAAAGACAGGGACGGTATTGCAGACGAAGAAGATTTGTGCCCTACGATCCCTGGCGAGGTAAATATGCGGGGCTGTCCTGATCAGGATAAAGATGGTGTAGCGGATAAAGATGACCTCTGCCCGAATATTAAAGGAGAAAAAGACAATTCTGGTTGCCCAAGATTGACTAAAGAAGAAGAAGAAATTTTGCAACTGGCCCAAAAGGAAATACAATTTGAAACCGGCAGTGCCATCCTGAAATCCGAATCCCTAAAAACCTTATATCAAATCGTGCAAATCCTAAAAGATTATCCGCATTACCATCTGAGTATCAGGGGCCATACAGACGATCGGGGGAAAGCATCTTCCAATCAGGAATTGTCTGAAAAACGAGCAAAAGCTTGTTTTGAATTTCTGACAAAGGAAGGGATTCAATTGGAAAGAATGACCTACGAAGGGCTGGGCGAAAGTGAGCCAATCGGCAATAATAAAACATCTGATGGCAGAAAATTGAATCGTCGTGTAGAATTTACCTTATCTTTGGGCTGAAATATCGAATAAGTAAAAAAAATATGTGTCTGCAATGAAAAAAATTTACTTTTTCCTAATCATCCTCTTTTTTGCCAATTCTGTAAAAGCTCAGTACCAATTTGAGGGCGGAGTATTTGTTGGAATGGCTACCTATCAAGGAGATTTCGTCAAGGAAAATTTCCCATTATTTAAAGAAGGAAATATTGCTTTTGGCTTGATGGGGCGCTATGTCCATAGCTATACCTTAGCACTTCGCGGCAATCTTGTTTTTGGCAAAATTTCCGGAAATGATTACAACTACATTGACCGGAGAGATCGCGGCTTCCAATTCAGTACGTCCATTACGGAATTGAGCGCTATGATTGAATGGGAACCACTTGGTGCCCGTCGGTATTTATCCGGGATTGGATTTAAACAGATCTTTTCGCCTTATCTATTGGTAGGTGCAGGATTAGCAATAACTAATCCCAGGACAGATTATTCCCGCTATGAAGGGGGAAGTGACGTTAAAATGGAAATGGACAGGAACGCAAAGTATCTGAAAACCCGTTTTACGCTTCCAGTGGGACTTGGATTTAAATTTGACTTCACGGAAAATTGGGTCGCATCCTTTGAAATCGGCGTACGTTATGCTTTCACGGATTACCTGGACGGTTTAAGTGCTGCTGGTAACCCCAATGCCAATGATTGGTATCACTTTTCCGGCGTATCCCTTTTTTATCGCATACCCGGCACCGAAAAGGAATAATGGTAGGAAACATGAGTCATCGTGAATTTGTCCTAAGTTTGAGATGACTCATGTTTACTCATTTGTCTTTCAATAAATCATCGACTACTTTGCGTACACCAATAGTGGCCTTTTCAGCTAATACCTTTAGCTGTTTCATTTGACTCAATTCATAATTGATAGAAGGTTTAGGGTCGATGTAATAGATAGAGGCAAATTGGCGGGCATATGCTATCAGGCTAGCCGCAGGATAAACTTGCATGGATGTCCCCACAATCAGGATATGATCGGCTTGGGAGGTAACTTTAGCTGCTTGCTCCAGCATTGGCACTTCCTCCCCAAACCAGACAATGTGCGGGCGCAATTGGCTACCCAATTCACAATAATCTCCCAGCAGAATATCTTTTTGGCAATCGTATACCAGGTTTGATTTTTTGGTGCTTCTGGATTTAGTCAATTCACCATGCAGGTGGATGATGTTTTTGCTTCCCGCTCTTTCATGCAGGTCGTCGACATTTTGGGTGACGATAGAGACGGCGTAGTGTTGCTCCAATTCTTTCAGGGCCAGATGAGCCGGATTGGGCGTAACCTCTTTGAGTTGTTTCCGTCGTTTGTTATAGAAATCGAGGACCAGCGCCTGGTTTTTAGCCCATCCCTGTGGAGAAGCTACTTCCATAATGTCGTGTCCTTCCCACAGTCCTCCCGCATCCCGGAAAGTACTGATGCCGCTTTCAGCACTGATGCCTGCACCTGTTAGTATCACTACTTTTTCCATTTCATTCCTGTTTTTTGATTTGTCAAATCACTTTTTAAATCTCGAAAGGCAGCACCTAATTGATCGACAATATCACTGGCAATCAAGGATTCTTGTTCCGAGACTTCTGCTGCATGATCGCCAGCCAATCCGTGAATGTATACCCCCAGCAAGGCAGCTTCAAGAGCAGAATAAGATTGAGCCAGTAAAGCACTGATTATACCGGTCAAAACATCTCCACTGCCAGCTGTTGCCATTCCGGGATTACCCGTTGAATTAAAATAACACCGTCCATTGGGGGTGCTGATACAGGTGTGGGCCCCTTTCAAAACGATAAAAACGCCAAGTTTTTTCGATTGGTTCCGCTGTAATTCATTTCGCGAAAAGTCATCCTCACTTTTCCCAAAAAGGCGTTCAAATTCCTTTGGATGTGGTGTTAAAATACTGTCTTTAGGTATTAAGGATAGTTTCTCTGGATGTTTTCCAAGAATGTTGAGCGCATCGGCATCAAGAACCATTGGTGCTTTAGCGGCTTCAAGAATTTTAAAAAATGCATTAACAACCGGAAGACCCTGATCGATGCCACAACCGATTCCTATGCTGCTGTATGGATCGAGAGAGGGAACTTCTGATAAAAAAAATTGATGTTGATCAATACTTACCATGGCCTCAGGTACACTGATTTGAAGGATCTCGTAGGCACATTTCGGGGCATGAATACTAACTAGCCCGACGCCAGCACGTAAACAAGCTTTGGTGGCAAGGATGGCTGCTCCAACCTTGCCATAACTACCCGCAATGATCAACGCATGACCGTAAGTCCCTTTGTGATCGTATTTGCCACGTTGATGAAGTATAGGTCGAATAAGGCCGATATCCAGGTAATAAAAAGGCGTTACCAATTGCGCTAAAAAAGTTTGTGAGAGGCCAATACTTCTAAAAATCCAATGGCCGGTATAAGCCTGGTTTTGGGGGAATAGGAAAGCTAACTTTGGCAACTCAAAGCTAAAGGTAAAGTCGGCCTGAATGGCAACACCCGTTGTTGGGCGATCGGAGAAAAGTCCTGATGGAATATCTACGGAGACAATGGGCATATTCATAGAATTGAGGCATTCAATGAGAGTTGCCCAATAACCTGTTACAGGGCGATTTAACCCCGAGCCAAAAATGGCATCAATGATCAAGCCTCCTTTTTCCAGTTTAGGTAATGCATCATTTTCCTTGAGTTCTATTAGGGGGATATCGGATCGGGGGGGTAATCGCTCTAAGTTGTTCTTGAAATCTGTTGATACCTGGTTTCCAATCCGGCAAAGGTAAATGCGAACGGGATACATACGTTGATATAATAATCTAGCAATCGCCAAACCATCGCCACCATTATTTCCCGGCCCGCATAAAACATGAATGGTCTGGTCCGGGTCACTAAAGTTTTGTTTATACCAATCTACAAGGCACAGACTGGCTCTTTCCATCAAATCTAGCGAGGAAATAGGTTCATTATTAATGGTATATTGGTCCAATTCCCGAGTCTGAGCTGCACTGATTATCTTCATGCCGCTTTTTTTATAGCTAGTATAAACTTATTTGCTCAAAATCAGCAATTAAAATGAACTCATTTTTTTCGGATCTTAAAGTAATGGAATTGGCAAGCGTTTTAGCAGGGCCAGCAGTTGGGCAATTTTTTGCCGAACTGGGCGCAGAAGTCATCAAAGTAGAAAATAAAACCACCAATGGTGACATCACCCGGCGCTGGAAATTGCCCGGCGAACCGCCAAAGGCTACGGAATCGGCCTATTATTGCAGTGTCAATTGGGGAAAAAAAGTACATCTACTGGATTTATCCCAGGAGTCTGACCGGGAACAGGTCTACAAATGGATCAGGGAGACGGATATTGTAATCAGTAATTTTAAATTGAGTTCGGCACAAAGGATGGGACTTGATTACGAAAGCCTTTATACAAAAAACCCTCGCCTGATTTATGCACAATTAACGGCTTTTGGTGAAACGGAATCCCGGACGGCCTTTGATGTGGTTTTACAGGCGGAGGCAGGTTTTTTATACATGTCGGGGGAAGCTGGCAGACCGCCAGTGAAAATGCCCGTGGCTTTAATTGATTTGCTAGCAGCTCACCAGCTCAAGGAAGGCATTTTGCTAGCTTTGATGCAACGCATGAAAACCGGCAAGGGAAGTTATGTTTCGACCTCCCTATTGGCTTCGGCGCTGTCTTCTCTGGCCAATCAGGCCACCAATTGGCTGATGGGTGCTCATATTCCCCAGCCAATGGGCAGTCAGCATCCTAATATAGCGCCCTATGGAGACATCTTTTATACGCTGGATCAAAAACCCATTGTTTTGGCAGCAGGCACCGAAAAACAATTTGTCGAATTATGTAAATGTCTAAAAATCAACAACCTGATTGATGATGCCCGCTTTAAGCGAAATGTAGACCGGGTCAAAAACCGGCAAGCCTTAATTGATCTTCTATCTCAGGCGATTCAACAAGAAACCCGTGATGAATTGATGGAGAAATTGCACCAGAACAGTGTACCGGCGGGTAGTATTCGTAATATGCAGGAGGTTTTTGAAATGCCGATGGCCAAGTCTATGATCCTCAGGGAACAATTAGATGATGGCCGCACCAGTCAATGCGTCAAAACGGTTGCTTTTGAATTGCGACAACTGTAAGAATAATTTAAACGCAATAGTCATTGGCATTCAACATCGAAATGACTAAATTTAAGCGTAAAATAAACCAAACCCTGATTGATTTGAAAAATGGCATAATAGTCCTCGCGCTCTGTTTAATATTACCAGGAATGCTCAAAGCCACCCATATTGTGGGAGGAGAAATGAATTATACCTGTCTGGGCAATGATCAATATGAAATCACTCTAACCATTTTCCGGGATTGCTTTTATGGTGACCCGAATGCCTGGTTTGACGATCCTGCCTCCATTGGGGTTTTTAATCAGAATAATGAATTACTTCAGAATATCCTGGTACCCTTAATGAATAATGATACGCTGGCACCCGTACTTTCCAGCGAGTGTTTGGTGGTTCCCCCTGATGTGTGTGTGCACACGACAACCTATCGCACCACCATTGTATTGCCGCCCATTAGTGGGGGATATCAACTAGCCTACCAAAGATGTTGCCGCAATCAAACTATTGCCAATATCATTGACCCCCTTGGTACGGGGGCAACCTATGGCGTTACGATTTCTGAACGTGCGCTTCAGGAATGTAATACCAATGCTAAATTTCAACAATGGCCGCCGCTATACATTTGTGTCAACGAACCCATTCTGTTTGACCAGTCAGCAATAGATATTGATGGAGATTCTATTGTCTACAAATTGTGCACGCCACTACAGGGTGCTTCTCAAAACATTCCCATTCCACAGCCACCCAATGCACCTCCTTATCAAACAGTTGTCTGGAATGATCCTCCCTACAATCAATCGAATATGCTCAACGGCTCACCAGGCGATCCGCCTTTACAAATTGACAGCCAAACGGGTTTGTTAACCGGTTTGCCAAATACGGTGGGCCAATTTGTGGTGGGAATTTGTATTGAAGAGTACCGGGATGGCGAACTGATTTCTACTACAAGAAGAGATTTTCAATACAACGTAGGCATTTGTGGTCAGTCATCAGCGGCTTTTTTTGCACCGGAAATTCAATGTGGAAGCCTGACCGTAGAACTGGATAATCAATCGCTTGGTGCCGAAAACTACCTGTGGCAATTTGGTGATCCCAATAACCCCGGATTTACCTCAAATGAGGTGAACCCGGTTTATTCCTATGCCGATACCGGATTGTATACAATAACCCTGATTACAGAACCCGGTAATATTTGTACCGATACCTTTTCTCAGGAAGTTTACCTTCAATATGCTTCCCTGACCGCTGATTTTGATTATGAAATAGTTTCCTGTACGGATTCTCTAACCATCCAGGTGACTGATTTATCTGCAGATTCCCTATTCGATATTGCGACCTGGTCGTGGGAATTATCCCCTTATGGCCTGACCTCGGATCTTCAGAACCCTGTGTTTAATATTACCTCGGGTGATGTGGAGGCAGTACTAACTTTAGTGGTCACGGCTGAAAATGGATGTCAGGTTACCCTGTCGGAAGAATTTTTTATAGAATATATCCAGGAGGAATTATCCTTTGATAGCATTCGAATATGCCGGGGTGATTCTGTTTTTCTCAATGCCAATTTTAATGAAAACTATACCTTTAATTGGGGCCCTTCGGAGGGGTTAAGCGCAACAGATGTTCCCAATCCCAATGCTAAACCATTGGAAACCACGACCTATTTTGTCACCATTACAGATGATCAGGGTTGTAGTTTATTGTTGAATACAACCGTTGAAGTCATTCAGCCTTATGCGCTGGTACCGCCTCCTGACACTGTGATTTGCGCTGCTGAACTGGTGGTTTCCGTGCCTGCTGCGAATGGCATCTCCTTTGTATGGGCACTTGATGAAAATTTTGACCAAATCATCTCCATGACGGAAACGGCAGTAGTGGCACCAATAGGGGAGGAGACCTATTATTTGATGGCCACGGACAGCAATATGTGCCGGGCGGTGGAGTCCTTTACCATAACCGGCAATTCGGTGAATATCCGCACCATCCCCGATACCATTATTTGTCTTGGCGAGACCACTATTGTAGGGGTTTTTAATCTGGATCCAATTGATGAGCTAACCTATATGTGGGAACCGGTGGGACAGATTCTTTCCGATCCGACGAATTCGGCAATTCTGGTGAAGCCCTCTATCACGGGCCCGATTAATTATATAGTAAATGTCGAAAATCAATTTGGCTGCAAAGGTATTGACTCTACTATTGTTACAGTAATTGATACAACTTCGCAGATGGATTTTACCTCAACGGTGCAATGTAGTGGCTATTCTGTACAATTTGCATCCACCAGTGTCAATGCACCCTTTTTTCGATGGTATTTTGGCGATCCAGCCAATCCTGGTTTTTATGGCGAAGGAGCTTCTGTGGAGTACATTTATCCAGGCCCTGGTACCTACGAATTGTTAATCACCTATGGTCCTGAAATTCGTTGCCCCGATACCTTGATACAAAATATCGTTGTGGAAGAATCTATGATCACACCCGCCTTTGATTGGGAGATGGTCAGTTGTGGTGATACCGCCATTTTTCAGTTGACGGATCAATCCCAAAACCTGCAAAGTAATATTGTCGGATGGCAATGGACCTTGGTGGATACCCCATTTTCTGACGAACAAAATCCATTGCTCTATCTTACCGAAAGTGGAGCATACGAAGTAACTCTGTCAATTTTTTCAGATGATGGTTGTGAGGATCAGATTACGGAAATTATTGAGATTCAATTGATTGATTTGCCACTTCCCGATTCTATACTAATTTGTGAAGGCGATTCCCTTATACTCAACCCGAATGGCGACCCAAATTTGATGTATACCTGGGCCCCTGAATCCCTGTTTCTGGATGTCAATGCGGTCAGCCCTGTGGTATTTCCTACTGAAGACACAGCTTATAGTGTACACCTCACCAATCCTGTTACAGGCTGTGAAGTAGACCGCAATATTATGGTGTCTATCAATCCGATTTTTGACTATCAGTTGACAATGGACACCTTGAATTGTAACCTTTCAGGTGATTTGGCCGTTACCAGTCCTGAATCGCTTGACTATCTATGGGCAAACGACCCTGCATTTGCAGATATCGTTGGTAATGTGGCTATTGTGCCGGTAGGTTTCAGTGGAGCACGTACTTTTTATCTCCGGATGACTGATGAGGTGGGGTGTGTGATAGAGGACAGCCTGACCTTGATTAATGGAGGTTTTGCCATCAATGTTCCCTCTGTGAATATGTGTCTGGGAGATACAGCTATGTTACATGCGGTGGATGATTTCAACGGCCCATTGACGTATATCTGGACATCAGCAGCTGAAATTCTCAGTGATCCGACGGCTGGAGAAATAATGGTGAGCCCGGCCCAAAACTCAATTTATAACCTCGAAGCTTTTAATGAATTTGGCTGCAGCGCCACGGCATTGGCAGCGGTAAGTGTGTTTGAGTCTGGTGTTACAATTGACATTTCGGCAGATCCCGACACCATTTTTTTTGGTGAATCTACCCAATTAATCGCCACCGAAAATCTAGATTTTATCTACAATTGGATGCCTGAGGGGAGCCTTAGTGATCCCAATATTTTCAACCCATTGGCAAGCCCGGAAGAAACGACTACCTATACCCTTATTGTCACTCAGGGCAATGGCTGTGGGAACCAGGCGTTGGTCACTATAACAGTGCTTAACCCCAATTGTACCGAACCTCACATATTCATTCCCAATGGGTTTACCCCAAATGGTGATGGGCTAAATGATGAACTGGAAGTGTTTGGCAATTCCATCGACGAAATGTACCTCGTTATTTATAATCGCTGGGGGCAACAGGTTTTTGAAGCCCATTCTCAGGCAGAGAAATGGGATGGTACTTTTGAAGGGAAAGCTTTAAGCCCTGATGTTTTTGGCTATTATTTGCGGGTAAACTGTTTTAATGGAGAGGAATTTTTTAAGAAAGGTAATATTACATTGATAAAATAATTGAAAAAGGATTCATGAAATGTTTACACGCCACGATGCTATTGGTGACCATTTTATACTTTGGTAAATTAAATGCTCAAACGCCCCAATTGCGCTGGGGGAAAGTCTCTGATGCTGAATGGGAAATGACCTATTGCGATTTTGACTCCGCTGCACCTGCCATAATCCTGTTGGATAAGGGATTAATCACTTTTGAGGGAAGTACTGTAAATATTGAAAGGCATCGCCGTATAAAAATTTTTTCTGAAGAAGGGTTTGATTATGCCAATATAGAAATCCCCTTTTATCATCGGGATAAAAATGAATGGATAACGAATTTTTCGGCCCATACGCTCGTCTTGGGCTCCGATGGTAAAGTGGAAAAGATAAAGGTAAAAGATGAGTACACGGAACAAAGGGATGATTTTTGGTCCAAATTCAAATTTGCCTTTTCCGCAGTTGGAAAGGGCGTTATTATTGAATATAGTTATCGACATGTAACGAAAAACTTTTACTTCCTGGAGCCCTGGGAGTTTCAGCAGGAAATTCCTGTATTGCATAGTGAATTGAATGTCATCATTCCAAATTGGCTCAATTATTCTTTTCTGCTATTTGGCAAACAATTATCTGACAAATATGGCGATGAGAGCCGGACCAAATGGGTGTTGGAAAAACAGCCGGGTTATAAGGATGAGGCCTTTGTTTACAATCCCAAAGATTACATCAACCAGATTCAATTCCAATTACACAGTTATTTCAACGGGAGTTCCCGGATAGAGGTGCTGCGCAGCTGGGAGCAACTAGGGAAAGAAGTCTCCGATGAATATCGATCATTTTTCCGGCAGGCCGCCCGAAAAAGAGAAAAGTTTCAAGCTGTAACAGCAGAAAAAGAGACTGAATTGGACAAAGCTAAGTCCTTATTCAATTATTTTAGAAAGGCATATCAATGGAATGGCTATTTTTCTATTTATCCCAAACGGGGACTCGATGAACTATTGGAAACAGGTAAGGGATCATCTGGCTTGATCAATCTTTGGCTGATTGGTGCTTTTCGGGCCATTGGGATGGAGGCGGACCCTGTTTTGATCAGTACCCGCTTTAATGGTAAAGTGGTGAAAAATTTTCCATTATTGAGCCAATTTAATACGGTCCTTTGCCGGGTAATTTGTGATGGAACGCCTTATTTGTTGGACATAGTGGAGCGGGGTGGCAAACTTCCCTTTGACCTATTGCCGGTGACGGACCTCAACTATAGTGGATTAGTTATTACAGAAGATTCAACCAGTTGGATTGACATTAACCCGATAGTCGACTCTAGAAAAATCACCTTGGTGGAACTGAATCTTGGGGCAGGGACTGGCAAGTTAGCGAAAAAATATAGGGGTTATCCTGCCGCAGAAAAGAGGCAGCAACTAATTCTTGGTGAAGAATCCTTTCTGGCTGAGGGAGAACATGTAGAAGCAGGACTAGGTCAAACATTCGAACTATCAGAACAACAAGTAGATCATCTGGAAAATTTTGAAGAACCATTGAAGATTGTCTACAACCTGAAAGCAGTACCCTTAAAAGATAATAAGACGATTTATTTCACGCCATTTAGCTGGAGCAACTTGCAGGAAGTAAAATTTAAAAAGAAGGAACGTGATTTTCCGGTTGAATTGGAATATCCATTTTCAGATCAGTTATCTTTGTCCATTACTGTTCCTGAAGGGTATGTGCTGGAAGAGGCCCCTAAGGACATATTATTAAAGCTGCCCGGAGATGCTGGACAGTTTATCTATAGGGCAAATAATATGGGGCAAAAGTGTTTGATTGACATAAGATTGAAAATAAATGAGGTTTATTTCGTTCCGGAAATGTATTTTCACCTCAAAGAATTTTTTGAACTGATCAAAGAAAAAATTAGTGAATCCTTAGTATTTAAAGCTCTCTGAAATTTTTAGCAGACAAAGGCAAGGCAAAATTGTCAGAGAGGAGTATTTTAAAAAAACATAGTTATGCAAAAAGCAACTTACTTAATTTATTTCCTTCTTTGTTTCTTCGTGGGAACGCAGCTTTCCGCACAGTATGTCTTTACTTCAGATCAAACACTGGATTGCACCGATATAAAAAGCCAGGACAGGACAGGAACCTGTTGGAGCTTCTCTACCGTTTCCTTTTTGGAATCGGAGTTGATCCGCATGGGCAAACCGGCGATGGATTTATCGGAGATGTATTTGGTGCGAACCACTTATCAGGATAAGGCACGCAATTATGTGTTGCGTCAAGGCAAGGCCAATTTTAGCCAGGGTGGTTTGTCCCACGACGTTATGCGGGCTTTTCGCATGGGCGGTATCGTGCCGGAATCCGTATTTTCTGGAAAAATTGACGGCGCCAGCATTCATGACCATTCCGAAATGGAGGCAGTCATGAAAGGTATGTTAGATGCCCTGGTTGGGCGTAAAAAATTGGGAAATAAATGGCCTGTGGCATTGGATTGCATCCTGGAAACTTATATGGGTAATGCCCCGGAAACATTTACCTACGACGGGAAAGATTATACACCACAGACCTATGCTAAAAGCCTGGGCATCAATGCCGACGATTATGTCTCATTGAGTTCCTTCTCCCACCACCCATTTTATGAAAAATTCATTTTGGAAATTCCCGATAATTATTCCAATGGTAGTTATTACAACCTGCCCCTGGATGAATTACAAGCCATTGTCGACCATGCCCTAGCCAAAGGATATACTATTGCCTGGGATGGCGATGTTGGAGAAAGCGGATTTAGTGCCAGTAAAGGCATGGCAGTAGTTGCTGATGCTGGCTTTGAAGGCAATTTGTTTGAAAACCCCATAAATGAATTGCAAGTAAATCAACAAAATAGACAAGAGCAATTTGAAAGTTATGCCACCACTGATGATCACCTGATGCACCTGACTGGTATTGCTCATGATCAGAATGGCACTAAATATTACATTACCAAAAATTCCTGGGGAGAAATCAGCCCTTACAAAGGCTTTTTGTATATGTCTTCTTCCTATTTCCGACTGAAGACAGTAGGTGTTATGGTCCATAAGGATGCCATCCCGAAGGATATTGCTAAGAAAATATTGCCTTAGAATTTCGTACAAACCAATTTTTTTCTTCAAAACTGGGAGACTACCACTTTCCAAATCTTCCCGATTTGGAAAGTGGTGTATATCACCCGAGGCTATTAGTGATTTCTTGATTGGTTATGGTGGCCAAATGAATTGAACATCTAGGAGGATTTTGATTCAACTGTGGCGTTAAAAAATGAGTTTTTATAATAAGGGTTGATGAGGTACGTTCAACTGTTATCCCAGAAACAGCTAATAACTCATGAAAAACCTGCTACTTACTTTCCTTGGCATAATGTTTTTTTTATCGACCTCACTTGCACAAAACTATATTGGTTTGGCGGGAGGAGGAGGAACGCCCAACAAAATAGGTTTACGGTTGAGTTTGCCGGTAAATATTCATCTGGCAAAATCATTAAGCTTTCAGCCAGAATTAGTCTATGTAGAACACAATACTTCCCATATTTTGCGTAAGCTTGGTCAGAAGGACTATCGGTCCTCACAGGCGGCTTATTTGGCTGTGCCCTTATTGTTGAAAGCAGCCGTTGAATTTGAGAAATTAAACTTGTTTGTACTCATTGGTCCCCGTTTTGCCTACGGCATTCGGCTCAGGGCCAATTATTTAACAGATACCGGCTTTTTTCGCGAAAAACTGAAATTTCAGGATGTAGAATTGCAGCGTATTGATCTGGGAGTCCTCCTGGGGGTAGGTCTGAAAAAAACCATCAACAACAATCGGAAAATATTTCTTGATTGTCGCTATTATCTTGGATTAATGGATATTGATCTGGATATTGATCGTGTTGTTTTTCCAGAAGGCTTTTTTGTAAATATTGGGTTGTTGATTCCGATAGATCAATAAAATACCAAGCTTGCTTGGGGCAATCAGCCCAAGCCCTCCTTTTTACCCATCAATTTGTCTAATTCAATTTTCATTTTGGCCTTGTCTTTTTTTCGCTTGAGCGCAATCGGAGGAGCTGCCCGGGCGCCACAATCGGGAATAGAACAGCGCTCACAGGTGGTGTGTACATCTTTTACAGAGAGGTCAGGATCTTCCAGAAATGGAAATAGGCGGCGCAGTTTATCGTTGATGAGTAAGCCAATAGTAACGCTATTGCTATAAGCAACATCACGGCGACTAGGTTTAGCCATACACAAACAAAGGTAGGCATTTGGAGTACCCCAATATTTTGATATTTGTGCGCCGGCAATCGGGCCGCTGGCTCCTTCAATGCTTTGAATAGCGCTGAGTTGGCGAATCAGGCTGATGGATATCCAGCGTCGGCAATAGTGTTCATCGAGTTGGTTGGCGTGCGGATCGTGCAATTGTGATAGATGCATCTCCTTGGTCATAATAAATTTTTGCATTTCAGGTCCTGTGTAAAAACGCAAAAAGAAAAGCTCTTGAATATCAAAGTGATGTGGGAAAATATTAGCTAATCGTTGCAATAACATTTCCGGTGTAACATCGTAGCGGTCGAGTAGGGCAGTAAAAGCGGGAGTATCCCATTTCTTCCATTGCGACATGGCTTCAATTTCCTGGATCATGGCACGTTCATCCATCAACAGGGCTACCGAAAAATAGGATGCCCGAAAATTATGTAGGAGCTTATCAAAAGAATCTACCTCAATCATTCGGGTTTCAAAGGGGCGTTCTTTTAGGTTGAGAAATTGGAAGCCAATTTCTTTGGCAAGCAATAATCGTTCCTGAGCAGAGCTAAACTGCTGATTGAGGTACAAAACCTTTTGCTCCGGAACAAAAAGGGAGCGGACTTCTTCTAAAACAGAGCGCTGCGCCAGGTATTCACGATCTACCCGGATGCCATAGTCAAGCAGCAATACCTCTTCCAGCATTTCCGTAGAAGGAGTCGTCGCATCTTCCCATTGATGTTTGCTGCGGAAATCCCGAACGGCTAATTCAATGTCTTCGAAATAATTGTTTTGCAAATCCTGGTAAGAACGTAATGCCGCTTTATAAAAATCTTCTCCCTGAAGATGATAATTGCGGGTAATCTTTAGGACTGTACTAACAAATGCATTGACTTTGTCAGGTGCTAATGACAACAATCCTAATAATTTGGGCGTATTGATACCAAATAATTCAAGTGGGAAAATTTTCAAAAAATCAGATTGCAAGAGGTCAACAATCGGTTTCAATCGTTTGTCCGCTTCCAACGATACCAGGTAATTATAATCCGTGTCAAGGGATTTGGCTAGTGCGAAAATTTTGTCCGCCTTGGGGTACTTTTTCCCCTTTTCAATATTGTGCAAATAAGATATCGCCAAACCTGTCCTATCCGATAACTGTTGATACGACAGTTTTTTTGCTCGCCTTAGAAAGGCCACTTTTAAGCCAAAGATTAATTTGATGGTATCGGTTATTTTTAGCATAAACGAAAATAGTGAAATTCTTGAAAAAAAATAAGTTAGAGAAATTTTCTCTAAAAGAGAAAACCATTAACTTTGCCCCTACATTAGACTATTACCAAGTAACAACCAAATTAAACCGCACTGTTTCGGTGCAGCAAAAACAGCAATATGGAAAAGTTCGGCATTAAAAATCCGGCTGCCAGCCTGGAAAACCTGAAAATTAAAACCAACAAACAAACCCACTGGAACCTCAGCCCGCAGGAATTAACCGAAGCAACCATCAAAAAAGGGCAAGGTGTACTTGCCGATTCCGGCGCCTTAGCCATTGAAACCGGTAAATTTACTGGTCGGTCCCCTTTGGACCGATTTATTGTCAGAGACGAACTGACAGAAGACACCGTTGATTGGGGACATATCAATTTGCCATTTGAGGCAGCAAAATTTGATATGCTACATGCTAAAATGGTAAGCTACCTGGCTGACAAAGAACTTTATGTTCGTGATGCCTATGCCTGTGCTGATGAGGATTACCGGCTCAATATTCGGTTGGTTTCGGAATATCCCTGGTCGAATCAATTTGCCTATAATATGTTTTTGCGGCCCACTGAAGCCGAGGTACTAAAATTTCTTCCGGAGTGGAATATCATTTGTGCTCCTGGTTTTTTGGCTGACCCTGCTGTTCATGGTACCCGTAAAGGCAATTTCGCCATTCTGAATTTTAGCAAAAAAATGATCCTCATCGGAGGAACGGGTTATACAGGGGAAATCAAAAAAGGTATCTTCTCTGTGCTCAATTTTATTTTACCTCTTCAGCATAAAGTGCTGTCTATGCATTGCTCCGCCAATGTTGGTGCCGAGGGAGATACAGCAATATTTTTTGGCCTTTCCGGCACAGGAAAAACTACCCTCTCTGCTGATCCTGAACGTGGATTAATTGGAGATGATGAGCACGGTTGGTCAGATAAAGGCGTCTTTAATTTTGAAGGCGGCTGTTACGCCAAAACGATTGACCTTTCTGAAGAAAAAGAACCAGATATTTTCCGAGCCATCAAACACGGAGCGATCCTGGAAAACATCGTTTTTTTACCTGATACCCGCACCCCGGATTATACGGATAGCAGTATTACTGAAAATACCCGGGTTTCTTATCCCATCCACTACATTGCCAATGCGGTAGAAGGATCTCAGGCGGGCCATCCGCAGCATATTTTTTTCCTGACCTGTGATGCTTTTGGTATTCTGCCTCCGATCTCTCGACTGACAGCGGAGCAGGCGATGTATTACTTCATTTCAGGGTATACCGCAAAAGTTGCCGGTACTGAAGCAGGAGTGGAGGAACCACAAGCTACTTTTTCCGCTTGTTTTGGTGCTCCCTTTATGCCGTTACATCCGACTTATTATGCTGAAATGCTCGGCAATAAAATGAAAGAACATCAGGTAAAAGTCTGGTTGGTTAATACAGGCTGGATAGGTGGCGGGTATGGCGTAGGACACCGCATTAAGCTGAATTATACCCGGGCCATGATTACCGCAGCCCTACAGGGAAAACTCGATCAAGTTGACTTTCATATTCATGAAGTTTTTGGGCTCGAAATGCCCGAAAGTTGTCCCAATGTTCCCGATGAAATACTGAATCCACGTGCTAACTGGATAGACAAGGATGCTTATGATCATAAAGCAAATCAACTGGCGATGGCCTTCAATAACAATTTTAAGAAATTTTCAGAAAAAGCCAGTGAAAGTATTCGTTTGGCTGCACCGGCAGTACTCGTGAACTAACTTTAACTTAAAACCAAATTAGGGAACAGCAGAGCCTCAGTTAATGGTGGCTCTGTTGTTTTTCTTGTCCAAACAGGTCGTCAAATCCCAATCATCGTCAACTGTATCCGCTTCCGTCCCCGATCAATATCCAGCACTTTTACCGTCACTTCCTGGTTAAGACTTACGACATCCGCCGGATTTTTTACAAACCGATTGGCCAGTTGTGAGATATGTACCAAGCCACTTTCCTTGATGCCAATATCCACGAAGGCACCAAAGTTGGTGACGTTGTTGATGATGCCCGGCACCACCATTCCGATCTGAAGGTCATCAATCGTTTTTAGGTTTTCGGCAAAGTCAAATGTCTTCGCTTCGCCACGAGGATCAAGACCGGGTTTGGCTAATTCCTGGAGAATATCTTTGAGTGTAGGCAACCCTACTTCCTCAGAGACGTAAGCCTTCAAATCTATTTGACTTCGCAAGCTTTCATTTTCTATCAGTTGGGGAACCGTACACTTCAAGTCTTTGGCCATTTGTTCTACCAGGGCATAACGTTCCGGGTGCACACCAGTATTATCCAGAGGATTGGCTGCCTTACGGATACGCAAAAAACCAGCGCATTGCTCATAGGCCTTTTCGCCCATGCGCGGTACTTTTTTCAGAGATTTCCGGCTGGAAAAAGCCCCGTTTTCGGAGCGGTAATCCACAATGTTCTGGGCTAGGGTAGGGCCCAGGCCAGAGACATGGGTGAGCAAGTGTTTACTGGCCGTATTTAGATTAATGCCAACTGCATTCACACAGCTTTCTATGGTTTGATCCAGGCTTTCCCGCAACAGGTTTTGATTGACATCGTGTTGATATTGACCTACGCCAATGGATTTTGGATCGATTTTGACAAATTCAGCAAGGGGATCCATTAATCGACGGCCAATGGATACAGAACCCCTGACTGTCAAATCCTGATCTGGGAATTCCTCGCGGCCTACTTCCGATGCAGAATAGATGGAGGCACCACTTTCATTGACCAAAAATAGCTGCACTGGCCTACCAAAATCCGTTTGCCGGCACACCGTCATGGTTTCTCTTCCGGCGGTACCATTGCCCACAGCAATTGCTTCAATTTCATAGCGGCTTACCAGCGATTGCAGCGTCTTTTTAGCCATGTTCACATCGCCTTGAGGCGGATGTGGATAGATCGTAGTGTTGTGCAACAGCTGTCCCCGCTCTGCCAGGCAGACGACCTTGCAGCCAGTTCTAAAACCAGGGTCAATGCCCATTACCCGCTTTTGGCCCAATGGGGGAGTGAGCAGCAATTGCCGAAGATTGGTCGCAAAAACTTCAATAGCTTCCAGGTCGGCTTTTTCTTTAGAAATATTGCGAAATTCCGTTTCAATAGAAGGAGCCAATAAACGCTTGTAACTGTCATTTAATGCTTCTTTCACCTGCTCAGTTGCAGGCCCCTGACCAGATAATACCGCTTTTTCTAGCCGGTACATCACTTCTTCCTCTTCCGGACTGATAATGACTCGCAAAAAGCCTTCCTCTTCTCCCCGGCGCATGGCCAATAATCGATGTGATGGACAATTTTTCAAGGGTTCCTGATAATCAAAATAGTCCTTGTATTTTTCCCCTTCTTCTTCTTTTCCTCTGGCCACTTTTGACTGAATAATGGCTCCTTTCCGAAAAGCAAAACGCACCTTATTCCGAATATCCTCATTTTCATTAATGATTTCAGCGATAATGTCTCGGGCGCCTTGTAAGGCTTCGGCTATATTGCTTACTTCGTCGTTCAGGTACTGGCGTGCCAGCGTTTCAACATCCGAACGGCGCTGCTCCAACAATATTAAAGCCAGAGGATCCAACCCTTTCTCTCTGGCCACTGAAGCACGTGTTTTTCTTTTTCGTTTGTAGGGAAGATAAATATCCTCCAGTTCGGTCATTTGGAAGGTTGATTCGATGCGCTTTTGTAGTTCAGGGGTGAGTTTGCCTTGTTCATCAATGCTTTTGAGGATAGTTTCCTTACGTTTTTCGACATCATGCAATCGTTTCTGCTCTTTTTGTATATCGGCAACCTGAACCTCATCCAATGTTCCGGTTGCCTCTTTCCGGTAGCGGGCAATAAAGGGAATGGTCGCCCCACTATTCAACAGTTCCAGTGTATTACGGACCTTATTAAAAGGCAAATTCAAGGTTTCCGCAATTAGGTTAGTGTGTTGTTCTGACATAGATTGGTGTATGGTAAATTAAGGATTTTCCGTCTCTAAATTTGTTGATAAATCAGTTTTCAGGATTGCAAAAATAGGCATTTGCCTTGATTCAACATACCAAAAATAACTTCTATTCTTGTTTTTAATTATTCGGAAATTTGTGCAAAACAGGACAGAATTAGTGGAGATAGTGGTCAGTTTCAAATTGATTTAAGTGCACTACCTTCCGGAATGTATTGGTATGATTGGATTCACGAGGGACAAAATAGAGGCATAAGTGGAAAGGTCATTAAAATGTAAGCCGAAGGCGAGTCAATCAATATTGTAATTGTGTAACACCGGACAAAACTAGACGTATACCAGATTGGTGGTTGACATACGCTTCGTTAATTTTGCCAGCCAGATTTTAAGAACAACTTAACAATTGCAGGAAATGAAAAAAACTTACTTATTGGTTCTGGCCATGATGGCTACAACTATGTTATTGGCCCAAAGCCAACAATCACTTTGGCGTGATATTGCCGAAGTACCACAAAATGACAGCAGGGAACGTCTGGTAGAACCTAATCAATACCGTAGCCTGCAATTGGATGCAATTAGCTTAGCCCAAATTCTGGCCGATGCACCGGAGGAAGGCACTAGTTCTCAGGAAACCATTTTGGAGCTTCCTACACCAGATGGCTCAAATATGCACTTCCGGATTTGGGAATCACCCGTGATGGCACCGGGTTTAGCTGCCAGATTTCCTAAAGTAAAAACCTATATTGGAAAAGGAATAGAGGATGCAACAGCTTTGTTGCGGGCAGACCTTACGCCACAAGGATTCCATGCAATGGTACTGAGTCACCATGGTACCTGGATGGTCGATCCTTACTTTCGGGAGTCGACTTCTTATTATAAGGCTTACGCAAAAAAAGATTTCACGACATCAGAAGGGATGGTTTGTGAAGTAGAAGATGAGCACTACCGGCCTGAAGACAATAGTGGCGCTCGTGGTGACAATCCGGTAGGTACGGAGTTGCGCACTTATCGACTGGCGGTGGCTGGTTCTGGTGATTATACCAATTATCAGGGAGGCGTAGAACAGGCACTTGCTGCAATGGTTACAACTATGAATCGGGTTAACGGCTTATACGAACGCGATTTATCAGTCCGTATGATTCTAGTCGATAGCAATCACCTGGTTATTTTTACTGACCCCAATACTGATCCTTATTCAGGAGGTAATGGTCAGCGTATGAACCAGAACCAAGATGTGATGGATGAATATATTGGCAGCGCCAACTATGATATCGGGCATATTTTTGACCTAAGCACCGGTGGTATTGCTAATCTGCGCTCGGTATGTGACTCTGATGATAAGGGCAAAGGATTTACCGGCCGACCAAATCCGGTTGGTGATCCTTTTGATATAGACTACGTTGCGCATGAAATGGGGCATCAGTTTGGTGCCAATCATACATTTAACAATTGCGGCAATCAGGGGCCACAACCTTATGAGCCGGGTAGTGCTACTACCATTATGGGTTATGCAGGATTGTGTGGCTCCAATAATATAGCTCCTAATAGCGATGACCACTTTCACGTAGCCAGTTTTGATGAAATGGCCCAGTTTACGCTAATGGGCGGAGGCAATGCTTGCCCTGTAAAAACCCCTACAGAAAACACCCCTCCCGAAGTAGACGCAGGACCTAGTGGTTATATCATCCCGATTTCTACCCCATTCGAGTTAACAGCTAGTGCTGAAGATGCCGAAGGAGATTCATTGACTTATTGCTGGGAACAATTTGATTTGGGCCCATTAACACCATTGGGTCAACCCAGTGGCAATGCGCCGGCATTCCGGTCCTATTCCCCAAACCCCAGCCCCACCCGTGTATTTCCCCGGATGATCAACATTCTCAATAATAATTCTACCATTAATGAAGTTTTGCCTACCTACTCACGGGATATGACCTTTCGGGTTAGCGTTCGCGATAATCATGGTTTTGGAGGTGGCGTTGATTGGGACAAAATGTCCTTGAGCGCTACTCAGCAGGCAGGCCCCTTCCGGGTTTTATCACAAGCTACAGCTACAGCCTGGATTGCCGGTACTTATGTCGCCATTGAGTGGGATATTGCGAATACGGATTTGGCGCCCGTTAATGCTTCTGAAGTAAACATTTTCCTTTCGGATGAAGGCGGTTATAATTATCCGACCCTTCTCGCTGAAAATACGGCTAATGATGGTTATGAAGTTGTCTTCATTCCGGAAGATATCGCCGGACAGGATTTCAGAGTAAAAGTAAAAGGTGCAGGCAATGTATTTTTTGATTTGAATAACGCACCTATCAGTATTCAGGCACCTACGGAGGCAGGGTTTTCCTTGTTTCCAGTAACGCAAAGAATCCCTCTTTGTGCACCAGAAACCGCTACTTTTTCTTTTTACTCTTCTGCTTTTCTCGGATTCGAAGAATCTTTGACCTTGACTGTGGATGGATTACCGGAAGAACTGACGGTTCAGGTGTCTCCGGAATCACCTACACCTCCTGAAATTTTTGATGTAAAGGTTAGTAATACAGCTGGTGTTGCTACGGGCATTTATGATTTTCAGGTGACAGCCACCGGAAGTACAGGGAGTCAAACCTTTAATCTCCGGCTGGAAATTTATTCGGGGGTGGCTGAAACTATTGTTTTAGTGGAGCCGGTAGATGGCGCAGAAAATGTGTCTACACTGCCTAGTTTTGCCTGGGAGGCCGACGCGAATGCTAATAATTATACACTGGAAATTGCCAATACACCGGATTTTAGTGATATTTTTTATACTCAATCTGGAATTGAGGGTACTGCTTTTGACCTGGATGCTCCATTGGTGGATAGTACGTTGTACTTCTGGCGGGTAACTGGTGCTAACCAGTACTGTGGGTCTGGTTCCTCCTTAGCTGCGGGGAATTTCACTACTGAGTCTATCGATTGTATCATTTTTCAGCCTATAGATACTCCGGTTGTTTTCAACCAATTGCCCTTTATCTTCTCCAAGATTGAGGTGCCTGACAACCTGACCATTCGGGATGTAAACCTTCGGAATATTAAGGGGAATTATTTCCCCATAGAAGAGCTATCGTTTCAATTGCGTACGCCTGCCAGTGTAACATTTGATCTGATTCCAAATATGTGTGGCAATTCAGCAGCCTTTGATCTAAATTTGGATAATGAAGCGGCTCAGGAAGTACCTTGTCCCTACGATGATGGTGGAACTTATCGTCCACAGGAATCCTTCAGCCCTATTTATGGTACAGATGCAGCAGGTACCTGGCGATTGATCATTTTTGACAGTGGCAGCCAGGGACAATTGGAAAATTGGGAACTGGAAATTTGTCACCCCAGAGCGATCGTCAATTCAACCGAAGACGCGCAGTTGACTCATCAATTGAAAGTTTATCCAAATCCCGCTACTGACCTTTTGAATGTAGTGTTGGAATCTCAAAGTAGGGTAGCCTCACAGTTTCGATTGATAGACCTTAATGGACGTGTATTGCAGACCATAGATTTGGATGGCGGAAATGATCATTTTCAGATTGACCTTAGTAACTTGCCTTCTGGAATGTATTGGTACGAATGGTCGGAAGCCGGGAAAAGTAGTGGAATAACTGGAAAGGTAGTGAAGATTTAAAACAGAATATAAAGTATAAAGTAATAGGCCTTTAGTCAAATTTATCGACTAAAGGCCTTCTTTTATCCCTTTAAAGGGGTATCTTTTAGTTCAATAACTCGTAAATCCCAGCAATACCCTGGCCACCACCAACACAGGCGGTTACCATTCCGTATTTCTGGCCACGTCGGCGCATTTCACTGAATAATTGAGTAGACAGCTTAGCTCCGGTACAACCCAATGGGTGTCCCAATGCAATGGCTCCACCGTTGACATTGACGATATCCGGATTGAGGCCTGCTTCCTGAATGACTGCTAAAGATTGAGCAGCAAAGGCTTCATTGAGCTCGATCTGATCAATATCAGCCAGTTTCAAATTGGCCTGTTGCAGTGCCTTTGGAATAGCAACGCAAGGCCCAATGCCCATATATAGCGGATCAACACCTCCTACAGAGCAGGAAACCAAGCGTGCAATGGGTTGCAAATTTAACTTTTTAACCATCTCTTCACTCACCACCAGTGTAAAGGCAGCACCATCGGAAGTTTGAGAAGAGTTGCCGGCAGTAACGACTCCACCATTAGCAAAAGCAGGGCGTAATTTGGCCAAAGCTTCCATTGTAGTTTCCCGGCGTACACCCTCATCCGTATCAACCGTATGCTGACTAGTTACTCGTTTGTTGTCTTTTACAAAAACGTCTTCTACGGTTACTGGTACAATTTGATCTGTGAATTTGCCTTCATCAATGGCTTTAGCAGCCTTCATGTGAGAGTTGTAAGCAAACTCGTCGGCTTTTTCCCGGCTGATGTTGTACTTTTTGGATACAGCTTCGGCGGTGATGCCCATGCTCACCAAATAATTGGGCGTTTCACTAGCTACTTTATAGCTGGGTGCCAATTTATATCCCGTCATGGGAATCATGCTCATATTTTCGGTTCCACCTGCGATATACATATGTCCCATGCCAGCCTTGATTTTGGCCACAGCAATGGAAATAGTCTCCAGGCCTGAAGCGCAGTAACGATTGACGGTCATGCCTGGAACTGGTTTGCCCAAAGCCCTTACAGAAATCTGGCGTCCGATCTGAAAACCTTGTTCTCCTTCAGGATTAGCACAACCAACGATAACATCATCAATCAAATTAGGGTCAACACTAGGCGTTTGTTCCATCATGTATTTGACCACATCTACTGCCAGGTCATCAGAACGGTAATTGCGAAATCCACCGCGTTTGGCTTTTCCTACGGCGGAGCGATATGCTTTTACGATATATGCGTCCATCTTTGTTTTTAATTTTATCAACTTTAAAAATCCGTTGAAACGGGTGTTTCTAATTGCGCAAAGGCTTATTCGTTTGCAGCATGTGTTGGATGCGTTCGAGCGTCTTTTGCTCGCCAGCAAGACTTAGAAAAGCTTCTCTTTCTACATCCAATAAATACTGCTCAGAAACTTTTTGACTACCCGTAAGATCACCACCACAAAGTACAAAAGCTACCTTTTTCGCGATCTTGATATCATGTTCTGAGGCATAGTTACCAAGTTTCAACTCGTTGGCAGCTGTATAAAGGGCTCCCAGACCAGTCCGTCCGAGTACGGTAATGTCTTCCCGCTGAATAGGCTGTGTATAATCAGGAGCCAATTCAAGTACTTTCTTTTTAGCTTCTGCAATATTTCTCTTTACATTTACCACTACTTCATCCCGGGAATGTAAGAGGTAGCCATGATTGAAAGCTTCATGAGCAGAAGTGGCGACAGAAGCCATCGCAATGGTTTTGAATTTCTCAATCAGTGTTGGAATCTGAATATCACCTTCAAAGAAAGAGTCAGAAGCCCTCAATGCAAATTCTTTAGTTCCACCACCGCCGGGAATTACGCCAATTCCGACCTCTACCAATCCAATGTAGGATTCTGCTGCACAAACAGCTGCGTCACAGTGCATCAACGTTTCACAACCGCCACCAAAAACGTAACCCTGTGTGGCTGCTACTACCGGGATTGCCGAATACCGACAGCGCATAGTGGTTTGCTGAAATAGGTTTACTGCAAAATTGAGTTGATCAAATTCACCTTGATACGCCAGTTGCGCAATCAACATCAAATTGGCACCAACCGAAAAATTAGTTGCGTTATTGCCAATAACCAATCCATTCCAGGAGCCTTCTTCTGCCAGGCGAATGCTTTCATTGATTCCGGAAAGTACCCCTTCACCTATGGAATTGTGTGGGCTTGTAAATTCGAGACAAAGCACACCATCTCCAATATCATGTAAGCTTACATCGCTGTTTTTTAACACGGGTGTCTGATCCCGGTAATTATCCAGAATGATAAAGGATTCTGTACCAGGAATCGTTTTATACGTTTTACTAGTGATGTCGTAATACTTTCTGACACCACCTTCTCTTTTGTAAAAAGAATTTTTGCCATCAGCGACCATGGTTTTTACCCAATCAGCGACCTTTTCTCCCCGTGCTTCTGCTTCCTCAATGCCTGTTTTGATGCCGATAGCATCCCAGTATTCAAATGGTCCCATTTCCCAGGCGTAACCCGCTTTCATGGCATCATCAATACTATATAAGGTGTCCGTGATTTCAGGAATACGGTTGGAAACATAGGCGAAAAGCCCCAGCAGTGATTTGCGGATCAATTTCCCTCCAGAGTCTTCGGCTTTGAATAGCGCCTGAATCCGTTTTTTCAGATTGTCGACCTGTTTGGCAACCTTAAGGCTTGGCAATTCTGATCGCTGAGAAGGTTCGTATTCGAGCGTTTCCAAGTTTAGAGAGAGGATAACCGGGCGGCCATTGGCATCTCTTTCTCCGGTCTTTTTATAAAAACCCTGTCCCGTTTTATTACCCAGAAATTTATTGTCTAACAAAAAATTGAGATAATCGGGCACTTCAAAGGTTCCGGCCTGCTCATCATCAGGACAATTTTCCTTGATGCCATCAATGACTTTGGCAGCAGTATCATGCCCTACCAGGTCTCCGAGGCGGAAAGTACCCGTTTTAGGTCTTCCCAGAGCCGGACCGGTCAACTTATCAACTTCCTCTATTCGCAAGCCGAGTTCGGCCGTCAATTGATAAATTTTAGCCATGGCATAAACCCCAACTCTATTGCCAATAAAGGCAGGTGTATCTTTGCAAAGTACGGTTTGTTTGCCCAGGTAGATATCACCGTATTGCATAAAGAAATCAGTGACTTCTTGCTTGGTTTCATCAGTTGGAATGATTTCCAACAAACGCAGATACCGTGGTGGATTGAAAAAGTGAGTGCCACAAAAATGCTGACGAAAATCTTCACTCCGGCCTTCCAGCATTAGGTGAATAGGGATACCCGAAGTATTCGAACTCACCAAAGAACCTTGTTTGCGGTGTTGGTCGACTTTAGCAAATACCTGCTTTTTGATATCCAGGCGTTCTACTACAACTTCAATAACCCAGTCGCAATCAGCTATTTTTTTTATATCATCATCAAAGTTCCCCGTTTTAATACGGGAAGCGAAGGCTTTGTCATATAACGGCGCCGGTTTGGATTTAAGAGCAGCCTTCAAGGCTTGGTTGACAATGCTGTTACGTGCAGCAGGATTACTCTTTTCCTCTTCCTTTAAATCGAAGGGAACGATGTCCAGCATTAGAACTTCCAGACCAATGTTGGCAAAATGACAAGCTAGCCCGGACCCCATTACTCCAGAACCCAGTACCGCTACTTTTTTAATTCTTTTACTCATTAGTAAGAAATAGGATTTGGTTGGTTATTAGAAGGATAAATTTTACCTCGAACTCAATATTTTAAAACAAAACAAATAATGGCCTGCTTAGTTTGGTTCCAGGTTAGCGAATTTTCGCTAATTACACAAAGCTACAAAAAATGCCTAATTATTTGTAGCAGGGGCTGTAATTTTAATTCACTCTGATGTTTAACGTCAGTGTAATATCTACTTGCTTCCCAACTCCTGAGCCCGGTGCAATGCTGCTGTTGCTCCATTTATAATCCGCTGTTCCAAATCATTTTTTCGGTAAGTATTTAGTGCTGCTTCGGTGGTTCCACCTTTGGAGCATACTTTTTGTATCCATTCTTCAAAGGAATAATCAGTGGCGTTGTACAATTCGATTGCGCCTTGAAAGGTTTGCCGAACCAACAATTCAGATTCTGAATAAGTAAATCCCATATTTTGTGCTGCTTTTAGCATAGCATTCATAAAAAACCATACATAAGCAGGACCACTGCCACTAATGGCCGTAGCGCCATCAATTGCGGATTCATTTTCTACATAAACCGTTTTTCCAGTAGTATTGAGCAGGTTTTGTACCGTAACCAATTCGATGCGGGTCACTTCCTCAGAAGAAGTAAATGCCGTCATGCCCATTCCGATCTGGGCAGGGAGATTGGGCATCGCCCGAATTATTTTTTTGGCGCCCAATGCTTCTGAAATGGTTGCTATTTGCACTCCGGCCATGATGGACAAAAATACCTGTTGGGCATCAACGGTGTGGCGTATACTAGCGAATAAACTTGCAGCATCTTGTGGTTTGACCGCCAAAATAATTAAATCTGCCCGGGTCATACATTCATCGGGCTGACCATAAACAGTACCAATGTCTTTTGTGGCCAATTCGGCAGCTTTTTCAGGCGATCTCTCAAGAATCATCATATCCTGCTTGCTAGTAATGTGTGATCTTAAAAAACTATGGGCGTAGGTCATACCCATATTCCCGCCACCAATAATTAATATTTTCATTTCATCCAGGTTTAAAACACGATCAATTGATGCCCGAAAGATAAAATTTTATCTTTACTCTTAATTTTAATCCAAAGAATCAACTCAAAACCATAAGGAGTTGGTACAATTGCTGTTAAAATATATCTTTGTTGGATATGAAAATTCAACAGGCGATTAAACAAAAAAAGTTTAAAGATGAGCACCACAAAGCCCACATCAATGTGCTCTATACAGCTACCTGGCTAAACCAGCAAACTTCTCAGGCACTGAAGCCCTTTAATGTTTCCTGGCAGCAATTTAATATCCTCCGCATTCTTAGAGGCCTGCATCCTGAACCGGCCACCATAAAATTATTGACGGAACGTATGATTGACAAAATGTCGAATGCATCTCGATTAGTGGAAAAATTAAAACAGAAAGGGCTTGTCGTGCGAGAGGCCTGTGGAGAAGACCGCCGCCGGGTGGATATTCGTATTACCACTTTGGGGTTGGAAGTACTTGAGGAGGCTAGTAAAAGGGTAGAAGGGAGCATTGAGTTGACAAAAAAAAGCATTACTGAGGCGGAGGCCCTCCAGTTGAGTGATTTGCTGGATAAGCTAAGAAGTTGACAACTCTATTCCTTGGTTTTATCCGTCATCTCTACTTTTTCGGCTGCATTTTTGGGAATGTGGGGGCGAATAATCAACCTCAATGATTGGTCGTAAGTGACGTAATTCCACACCCAATTTAATAATATAAAAACGCGGTTCTTGACACCCAAAATTTGAAAAAGGTGAACAAATAACCAAACCAGCCAGGCAAAGGCGCCCTGGAATTTCCACCTGGGTAAATCAACTACGGCTAGATGGCGGCCAATCGTAGCCATTGATCCTAGATCTTTATAAGTGAATTTTTCTTCAGCTTTTCCTTTGGGTTTGTTTTTTAGGAATCTGGCGAGAAATTTAGCTTGTTGCATGGCTACCTGGGCTACTTGAGGATGTCCCTTTGCATAAGCTTCCTCCTCCATATAAGCGATATCGCCCAGGGCAAAGATGTTATCTACTCCCTCCACCCTGCATTGCCGGTCTACTTTTAACCGGTTGCCATAGGTGATGCAACTATCCGGCAAACCGGGGAAAATCAAGCCAGTGATGCCCGCTGCCCAAATGACTTTCCCAGCCTGGATACAGGTCCCATCATTCATGGTCACTATCTGACCATCATAATCGGTAACCCGGGTATTTAACTTAACCTTTACGCCCAGTCGCGTCAGAAATTCCAATGATTTGTTGCTAGCTTCCTCCGACATGCCTTTAAGCAATTGAGGTGCACTCTGTATCAGATAGATATCAATTTCTTTTGTATTCAGCTCGGGATAATCTTTAGGGAGAATATATTTTTTCATCTCAGCCAAGGCACCAGTAACTTCAACGCCCGTAGGCCCTCCACCAACAACGACTATATCAATAAATCCTTGTCGCTCTTCATAATCGGTAGTAACCAGGGCTTTTTCCAAATCCGAAAGAATTTTATTTCTCAGGTATAAGGCTTCCGAAACTGATTTCATCGGGATGGCTAAACGGGCTAACTTTTCATTGCCGTAATAATTGGTGTCTACGCCAGTGGCAATAACCAAATGATCGTAATTGACAATACCCAGAGGGGTTTGTAGCTGTTTCTTTTCTGGATCAACACCAGTAACCTCCGTTACCCGAATGTAAACGTTTTTATATTTATGGAAAAGCTTGCGAAAGGGAAATACAATAGAACTAGGCTCCAAACCAGCCATTGCCACCTGATAAAATAGTGGCTGAAACTGATGGTAATTATTTTTGTCAATCAGAACAACTTGAAAATTGGATTTAGCCAATTTAAGGGCAAGTGTAATGCCTGCAAATCCTCCGCCAACGATGACAATTCTTTGCTGTTCTGATTCTGGAATATTAATCTTCATAAAGGGCATCAATTGTACATGCAATGTAGAACAATCAATTGAAGGTGGCAAAAAAAGAGCCGGGAAAACCCCGACTCAATACTACCTTTCTAAGCTAAATTACCCTTATTAATAGTGATCAATCTAAAAAGATCAATCAATGCATTACTAATAAAAGCAAGATAGTTCTTTATTCTATGCAAGGCTATTTGCTTTTCGTGAATGGAACGCTTCAATGGATGAATATTCCATTTCATTACCCGAAAGCGAAATCAGCCCATTTTTATTATCCTTCTGTTGGATCTGGTTGCAGTATAAATTCCCGGCTAACTGGATTTAATGGCGTATTAACAGTATTCCCATTTTCATCAATAAGTGTCAGCGTGATTTTATTTGTTCCCATTGGCAAACCTTCAATATAATAAGGACGCCAATAATCCAGGATGTACGTCTCTCCATTAATATCCGCTTTGACCTGATAATTATGCATTGGATTGACATTTTTTAAATAATAATCCAACATCACTTTTTGGGTTTCAGCTGTTCCTACATAGGTTCCTTTAGGACGACTATAGAATAGCATGGGCACAGTAACATCTTCGGTATTAGTAATCGTTTTATCAGCTATTGTAACTTTTTGCAATACAGAAGCGGCCGAAGTTTTCAAGCTTTCGTGGTAAGATCGGGATAAGAATGCCAGCAAATAATGTTCACCATCAGCAATATCATAATCAAATGAAGCGACATATTGGGCTGAATAGGGTTCATTATCAACGATCAAGTGAATGTGTTGTCCCTTAGCGGAATTGGCACACATTTTTTGTGGCGCATCTGGCGTTTGCTGACCTAATTCGTAACCTTCGCCCTTAACATCAAAAGTGAATTTTCCAGCCTCATAGGATTGTAATCCCAATTTGGCATCCTGATACATGGTTGAATTGGCAAAAGGAGTAAGGGTGTATTTTTCGCCAGTTTGAGTCGTTGCTTGAGTACTTGTAGTGTTGCCTTCTTCGGCAGTATTGCTGGCATTATTACAAGCGGCAAAGAAAAGGACGAATAAACATAATGACAGGCTTAGTGTTCTCATTTTTTGATCCATTTTATATATTAGTTGTTATTAAATGATAGTTAAGTTTAAGAGCTTGTTAATAAATTACAAGTAAATTTGTTTTAGAAATATAAGCCGCTAAAAGTATTAAAACTGCCAGTCACAGCAAACAATTATGTCAAATAATCTCATAGAGTTAAAAGTAGAGGGTATGGATTGCAGCAATTGTGCACAATCCATTACTCGTTATTTAGAACGTAAAGGGCTTGAAGATGTTTTCGTTAATTTTCAAACAAAGGAAGTTCGTTTTAGTCCTAATGAAACGAAAATAAGCCTGGAGCAGGTGAAAGCGGGGATCGCTAAATTGGGGTATTCAGTGGTAGAAGCGGAAAGTAAGCCGCCTTATTGGACATTGGAAAAGAAGCTTTTATTCAGTGCATTCTTCACCTTGCCGCTGTTAGTTTATCACCTCTTTGCAATGGCCGGCTTACAGTGGTCTTTTTTGGAAAATGACTGGAATCAATTGTTGATTTGTTTACCTGTGTATGTTATTGGATTCTGGCATTTCGGCGTTAGTGCCTTCAAATCCCTTCGTTCGGGGGTACCCAATATGGATGTACTAATATTTACAGGTAGTACTGCTGCCTTTGTGTACAGTCTTATTGGCACGTTTATTGGCAACTCCGATTATATTTTTTACGAAACCAGTGCTACTATTATTACGCTGGTACTTCTGGGTAACTGGCTGGAAAAGAGAGCTGTACAACAGACTACTTCAGCTATTGGTGAATTGAGTCAGTTGCAAGTCGAAAAAGCGAACCGAATGATGCCTTCAGGGGCTATTGTCAGTATTTTGAAGGAGGAAATCAGGAAGGGAGATTTGCTGAAAGTTAATGAGGGTGACAAGATTCCCTCAGATGGAAAGGTTCTTTCGGGAGAAGTACAGGTTGATGAATCGATGTTAACGGGTGAGAGTGAGCCAGTACTCAAACGCAAGGGAGATCCACTGATTGGGGCCTCCTTGGTAGTCAGTGGCAACTTGAGTATGGAGGTGACCGCTATTGGGAAAGACACCGTCTTGGATCGGATGATCGAATTGGTCAAAACTGCACAGGAAGACAAACCAGATATTCAGCGATTGGCCGATAAAATCAGTGCAATTTTTGTTCCTGCCGTTTTGGGTATTTCATTAATCACCTTTTTGGGCGGCTATTTCATTTTTGAAATTGGATTTCAACAAGCCTTGATGAATAGTATTGCTGTGTTGGTTATATCCTGTCCATGTGCAATGGGACTGGCAACACCAACGGCGGTTATGGTTGGTGTGGGGCGTCTTGCCCGTAATGGCATTTTAATTAAAGGGGGGCAGACCCTGGAAGTGCTAGCGGGGATCAAGACCATCATATTTGACAAAACGGGAACATTGACTACCGGTGCTTTTCAGGTTAGGGATATTGAATACTTCGACGAAGAAAAAAGTAAAGTCAATGCCTTGATTTACCAAATGGAGCAACATTCGTCACATCCAATAGCCCGGTCCTTGTTAAAAGCAATGGAACCTATTTTAAATGGTTATGATCCAGGTCAGATGCAGGTTGAAGAAACGAAGGGTAGGGGCGTTATTGCGTTGGATAAACAGGGTAATACCTATAAGCTGGGTACAAGTACCTGGATATCTCCTCAGTTGACCAATGAGACTGCACTTATTTTAACGGAAAATGATAAGGTTCTTGCAAAAATCCATATCGGTGACCAAATCAAGCCCGAAGCAGCGCTTACGATTCAAGCGATTCAAGAAGAAGGCATCCAACCAATCATTTTGAGTGGGGATCGTCAGGCTAAAACCAGGGAAGTTGCCGAAAAGTTAGGTGTAGAGACTTATTTTGCCGAACAATTACCCGAACAAAAATTAAAAATAGTAGAAGACTTTTCCAAGCTCTCACCGACGGCTATGGTGGGTGATGGGATCAATGATGCTCCTGCTCTGGCCAGGGCCAATTTAGGCATATCCCTCAGCGATGCTTCAGCCACAGCCATTCAATCTGCACAAGTGGTGTTACTCAACGGCCAGCTTGACTTTTTGACTCGTGCATTAGCGATCAGTAAAGTAACCTTACGGACGATCAAGCAAAATTTATTTTGGGCTTTCGCATATAATATTGTTGCCATTCCAGTTGCAGCAGTAGGGTTGCTAAACCCAATGTGGGGTGCTTTATTTATGGCTTTTTCGGATGTGGTCGTTATTGGTAATTCCATCCGGTTGAAGTATAAAAAGATCAAATAATAAGGCACTATGTGGAGGTTAATTCAAACAGCTATAAGTCTGGCAACATTGATAGCATGTGCTGCATGTGAAGAAACGTTTATTCCGGAAACGGATACCTCGGCAAGTGAAATAGTAGTAGAAGGTTATATTGAAGCCGGTGATCGGCCTGCTCCTCCCTACGTCATCTTAACCCGAAGCTTCCCTTTCTTTCGGGAAATTAATGCAGACCAGCTTGATGCTTCATTTGTACACGATGCGGTGATTAAGGTCTCCAGTGGTGAGCAAAGTATTGAACTTACCGAAATATGTTATGACGAGCTCGATGCCACTCAAAAGGAATTGGCCGCTCAATTGTTTGGGCTTGATCCCGATAGTGTAGGTTTTAATTTTTGTGCTTATGTGGATCTGAGTTTTAGCATGCAGGGAGAAGAAGGAAAAACTTACCAATTAAGTGTTGATGTTGAAGGAAAAACGCTAACGGCAAGCACACATATTCCGATACATGTTCCCTTAGAAAGCCTTCATTTTTTTCCACCACCTGGTGAGCCCAATGACACGTTATTACAGTTGCGTTGTGTCGTCAATGATCCACCAGGAGAAGCCAATTATTACCGATACCTCACAAAAACCAATGACGAGCCCTTTCTGGCTTCCTTTACCTCTGTGACCGACGACAGGTTATTTGATGGTCAAAATTTTGAATTCCCATTGGCCAAAGCCGAACCACCTGGAACGGAAATAGACCCGCTCACCTTTGGTCTATACACCAGAGGCGACACGCTCAATCTAAAATGGGTCATGCTCGATAAAGCGCATTTTGATTTTTGGAATACGCTGGAATTTAACGCAGCAAACCAGGGCCCTTTCTCCAGTTATACTCGTGTTGCCCACAATATTGAAGGAGGTTTGGGAATATGGGGAGGCCTTTCGGCAACTTATTACGAAATGGTTGTAACAGAATAGAGATCGTTACACAGCCGATAGGCTCTATCAGAACAATCCTGCTTAATCTTTCTGGAATACGGGCAGGTATTTTACCTTTGCGTGAAAATTATTGACATTGGAAATATCGAAAGGAAATAAAACAGCCTTATTGCTTGGTGCCAGCGGATTGGTTGGAGGATACTGTCTGGACTATCTGCTGGAACATCCTTCCTACACTCAGGTCGTTTTGTTGAACCGGCGTAAGCTGAAGCGGGAGCATGATAAACTCGTACAGCATGAGATCGATTTTGACCAGCTCAATAAAAGTGAACATTTGTTGGTAGGCGACGATCTATTTCTTTGCCTGGGTACCACGATGGCAAAGGCAGGTAGCAAAGACACTTTTTACAAAGTAGATTATACTTATTCTATGCAAGCTGCGAGGATAAGCGTGGAAAATGGAGTTAATCAAATACTACTAGTTTCTTCAGTAGGTGCTGATAAAGACGCTTTCTTCTTTTACAGTAAGGTAAAAGGTGAGCTCGAAGAAGATATTAAGAAATTGCCATTTTGGGCAATACATATCTTTCAGCCCTCCATTTTATTAGGTGAAAGAAATGAAAATCGGTGGGGAGAATCTATAGCGGCCAGGCTGGGAAGAGGATTTGATTACCTCACAGGTGGCTTGTTGACCAAATATCGGCCTGTTGAGGCAGAGGTAGTTGCCAAAGCGATGGTTAGTGCTGCACAAAGACTGGAATCAGGCATCACAATATATCCTTCTCATCATCTCCAACGCCTGGCAGAAGATGAAACATTCAACAAAAGACTTAAAGAAAAATAACACCATGAAAGAAGTAAAGAGATCTTCGCAAATAAAAATTAATATTGGCCTTGACACCGAAAATATCCCTAATCACATAGATTGGGAATCAAATGACAAAGCAAGCGAAGGTAAACTAAGGGAATCAAAAGCTATGCTGGTTTCTTTTTTTGATAAAGAAACTAAAGAAACTTTTAAAATTGACCTCTGGACTAAAGAAATGCAGGTTGCTGAGATGGATCGGTTCTTTTTTCAAACCCTCAAAGCCATGGCTGACACATATTTTAAAGCGACCCAAAATTCGCAATTAGCCACTGATATGCAACGGTTTGTGCAGTATTTTGGAGAACAGACAGAGATTATTCCTAAGCCCAATTCTTAAAAAAACTTTGTAGGATAATGAAAAATATATACATTTGCCGCCGGTGAGCGGCATACGATCAGCTCCTCTTGAACTCCCCCAGGGTGGAAACGCAGCAAGGGTAGAGAGTTGAGCGATCGGTATGCTTCTCACCTTATTTTTTTGTTCTTTGACAAATCTCGCGATCAAAGCCAATCGGATTTGTCAAAGAACGATTGTTGTCCTACCTGCGACGCCTACATCGCCAATCTTTTTCCCGGATATCCGGGCGTGTCAGGCAAATTAATTGTAACTTTGCCCTGATTTTTGAACCACCTATTTTCCACTAAATAAGACTCATTTTATGAAGTTTTTCATTGATACGGCCAGCCTTGATCAGATCAAGGAGGCAAAAGACTTAGGAATTCTGGATGGAGTAACGACGAATCCATCGTTGATGGCCAAGGAAGGCATTTCCGGCCTTGACAATATTTATAAACACTATCAAGCCATTTGCAAAATTGTAGACGGTGATGTGAGTGCTGAAGTTATTTCCACTGATTTTGAAGGCATTATGAAAGAAGGTAAAATGCTGGCTGATCTCGCAGAAAATATCGTGGTAAAAGTGCCGATGATCAGAGATGGGATTAAAGCAATCAGCCGTTTTACAGAAATCGGTATACGCACCAATTGCACCCTGGTTTTTTCAGCCGGGCAGGCTATTCTTGCTGCTAAGGCAGGTGCTACCTATCTTTCTCCTTTTATCGGACGGGTAGACGATATTACCTGGGATGGTGTTGGACTGATCCGGGAGATTGCAGAAATTTATGCCATTCAAGGCTATGATACGGAAATCCTGGCGGCATCGATCCGCAATGCCAAACACATTGTTGATTCAGCTTTGGCTGGTGCTGATGTGGTGACTTGTCCGCTGTCTTCAATTCTGGGATTGCTTAAACACCCGTTAACAGATATCGGCTTGGCAAACTTCCTTGCTGATCACCAGAAGGCAAATGAAAAGGCAATGGCGACAAAATAGACTTGGCAACGCCTGCCGGATATCAAGAGATTAAGTGCATGTTTGGAAGGCTAAATTCAAAGGCTTTTGTTCAACTCCGCAGGGAAAACAAAACGATAATTGTTATTTAATCACAAAAAAAATGTCAGGTAAGTTTGCTGATTACATTGCCATTTCCAGATTACAGGTCTAATTTAAAGCTCAAACAGTACCAAGGTAAACGCTGGATATTTGATCCTATCCGAACTCAATGGATGGTATTACAACCAGAGGAATTGGTCCGGCAGTTGGTCGTCCAATATTTATTATCGGAAAAAGGGTTTAATCAAAATCGCATCGCTTTGGAGAGGGGTCTAACCGTAAATGGCCTGGCCAAGCGATGCGATATTCTTATATATAACCAGGCGATGAATCCTTTTTTGTTAGTGGAGTGTAAGGCCCCTTCTGTAAAGATCACCCAGGAAGTTTTTCGGCAGATAGCCATTTATAACCTGCCCCTCAATGTCCCCTTTCTATTGGTTACAAACGGTGTAGACACTTACTGTTGCGAAATGGACTACGATCAACGTACATTTAAATTTCTTGCGGCCATTCCTGATTATCCTTCTAGTTTTTAAAATTATCCACTGCCGATACATCGTTTCTAATGGTAAGAATTGTTAATTTTGACCGCCAAATTCAGACATGGCCGTTTTATTTTTTAAGGAACTATGACAAAGAAGCGCTCATGTCTACTGCTCTAACCAACTTATTATGAAAAAAGAAACAATCCTCATTATTGGGGCTAACGGTCAGATTGGTTCGGTGCTGACAGAAACCTTAAGGGAATCTCTGGGAAGGGACAAAGTCATTGCTACAGACATTAAAAAACCAACGGAAGAGACCGGGCCATTCGAGTTGTTGGACATTCTTGATAAAGCGCAACTCCATAAGCTGATACGCAAGTACAAGGTCCGTCAAATCTATCACCTTGCTGCTATCCTTTCTGCCAAAGGAGAACAAAATCCAAAAATGGCCTGGGATGTGAATATGGTTGGACTGTTTAATGTATTGGAACTAGCCAAAGAGGAGAAACTAAAAGTCTTTTTCCCCAGTTCCATAGCCGTTTTTGGCAGCCATACTCCTCAACAGAATACACCCCAGGAAACCATTCTACAACCGGAAACAGTGTATGGAATCAGCAAAGTATCCGGCGAACTCTGGTGCCAATATTACTTCAACAAATATGGGGTCGATGTTCGCTCGGTGCGTTATCCAGGCATCATTGGGTATCAATCAATGCCCGGAGGAGGCACCACGGATTATGCGGTTGAAATCTTCCATTATGCAGTACAAGGTATACCATACACCTGTTTTCTCAAATCGGATACGGAACTTCCCATGCTCTATATGGAAGATGCTATTAAGGCAACCCTTGAAGTGATGGACTGTGCATCAGATAAATTGAGTGTTCGTACCAGTTACAACCTGGCAGGCATGAGTTTTACACCAGCACAATTGGGTGACGCCATCAAAAAATGGATTCCACAGTTCGAGCTGAGTTATGAACCCGATTTTCGCCAGGAAATAGCTGAAGGATGGCCAGGGAGTATCGATGATCAGGTAGCGAGAAAAGATTGGGGTTGGCAACCGGCATTTGATCTGGAAAAAATGACGAAAGACATGATTCAAAAATTGGGTAAGAAATACCGCAAAGAAAATGTTTTTGCCTAAAAATTTGTATTAAAATCCAATAAGATATGTTTCAAAACGTAAAACCCGCTTTACAAAAAGAGGTCGAAGAAATCCGCAATGCCGGATTGTATAAAGAAGAACGCATTATTGTGAGTCCACAGTCGGCAGAAATCAAAACGGACAAAGGGCTGGAAGTGCTTAACTTTTGTGCCAATAATTACCTAGGTTTATCCGCTCATCCGGAAGTCATTCAGGCTGCCAAGGACACTATTGATTCCCACGGTTTTGGCCTTTCTTCGGTACGATTCATTTGTGGAACCCAGGATATCCACAAGGAACTGGAAGCCAAAATAGCCGGATTTTTGGGTACGGAAGATGCGATCCTCTATGCCGCGGCATTTGATGCAAATGGTGGTTTGTTTGAACCCTTGCTAACGGCTGAAGATGCCATCATTTCCGATGAATTGAACCATGCCTCCATTATCGATGGTATACGCCTGTGCAAGGCTCAACGTTATCGCTACCTGCACAACAACATGGAGGATTTGGAAGCCAAGTTAAAAGAAGCCCAGGGCGCCCGACGGCGCATGATTGCCACCGATGGTGCATTTTCCATGGATGGCACTATTGCCCAGTTAGACAAAATTTGTGACCTGGCAGAACGCTACGATGCCATGGTCATGGTCGATGAATGTCATTCTACCGGATTTATGGGGAAAACCGGACGGGGAACGCATGAATACCGCAATGTTATGGGCCGGATCGACATTATCACGGGCACTTTTGGTAAGGCATTGGGAGGAGCATCCGGTGGATTTACTGCCGCAAAAAAGGAAATTGTAGAGGTTTTGCGCCAACGCAGCCGCCCTTATTTATTTTCCAACACGGTAGCCCCATCCATTGTTGGTGCTTCCATCAAAGTTGTCGACCTGCTGTCTTCAAGTACTACACTGCGTGATAAACTGGAAAGTAATACCCGCTATTTCCGTAAGGCAATGACCGCAGCGGGTTTTGATATTATTCCCGGAGAACATCCCATTGTCCCAGTGATGCTGTATGATGCACCCCTTTCTCAAAAATTTGCCAACCGCTTGCTGGAAGAAGGCATTTATGTGATCGGCTTTTTCTTTCCGGTGGTTCCTAAGGGCAAAGCCAGAATCCGGGTACAGGTTTCTGCCGGCCATGAGCGGGAACATCTGGAAAAAGCAGTGGCTGCCTTTACCAAGGTGGGAAAGGAATTGGGGGTAATTGCATAGGAGAAGGAATAGGTGAAACTTGATACAGTCATATTGACAACGACAAATACACAACTGATACCTGGAATTGGTCTTTCAGGAATTATGTCCCATAAAAAAAGCCCGGTGATTGTATTTCACCAGGCTTTTTTATGAGGTAGCTTAATATTGTCTATTTCAATTTAGCCACCGCCTCACCAATACGGCGAATTGCCTCCCGCAGATCCTGTTCTGAAGCAGCATAAGAAATCCTGAAGCAGTTGTCGGCACCAAAAGCTGATCCTGAGACGACGGCTACGTGGGCATTAAAGAGGATATATTCACAAAAATCATCGGCATTATTCACTTCCGTTTTTCCATCGCTTGTGCCAAAATAATGGGTGATATTCGGAAAAATATAGAAAGCTCCTTGTGGCCGGTTGACTTTGAAGCCGGGAATTTTATTCAATAACTCGATAACCATATCACGACGGTGCAAAAAGGCTTTACGCATTTCATGGGTAGGCGTCATATCTGCCTGTAAGGCATATTCCGCAGCTTTCTGGCCAAAGGCATTAGCTCCGGAGGTAAATTGTCCTTGGATTTTGCCACAAGCTTCTGCAATTTCCAATGGAGCACCTATGTATCCCAAACGCCAACCGGTCATAGCAAATCCTTTTGAAAAGCCATTCACCGTTATGGTTCGGTCTTTAACATTGGGAAAGGCACCTATGCTGGCATGAGCGCTGGTGAAATTGATGTATTCGTAAATCTCATCGGAAATGATGAAAATATTTTCATGAGCAGCTACTACATCGGCAATAGCCTTCAATTCTTCTTTTGTATAAACTGATCCTGTAGGATTACAGGGCGAAGAAAAAAGGACGATCTTGGTTCGATCCGTAATGGCCGCTTTTACCTGCGCTGCACTGACTTTGTAGTCATCGTCAATACCCGCTTTAACCAATACTGGCACACCTCCTGCCAATACAACAATATCAGAGTAAGAAACCCAGTAGGGGGCCAAAATAATGACTTCATCTCCTTCGTTAAGCAGCGCCAGTGCCAGATTGGCGATGGATTGCTTGGCACCATTTGAAACGACAATCTGATTGATTTCAAAGTCAAGATTATTGTCCCGCTTAAATTTGTTCTTAATAGCTTTACGCAATTCTACCAGCCCGGGCACAGGAGTGTATTTTGTAAACCCTTGATCCAAAGCAGCTTTCGCGGCTTCTTTAATATGATCCGGCGTATCAAAATCCGGTTCCCCCAGACTTAAACTGATAACATCATGCCCCTGCCCTTTGAGGTCGCGGGCCATTTGTGACATTTTGATGGTTGCGGACTCCTCCATACGCTGTACGCGCTCGGAAAGTACGGATGTACTGACAACTGACATGTTGAAAGGATTTTAATCAATAAAACCAAAAAATATTCAACCGCAAAAGTAGACTTTTTATCAACGATTTGGGATTTGTTTTGAAAATTTGAAAAAAAAAATGAGCCCTTATTGAACAACGGAAGGCTAAAAAAACAATTCCTTTGGTCAAACAACCAGGGTGTTCGCCCTAAGTGGGCATTTTTTTCTATCTTTCGCCCCCAAACGGTACACCATAGATGAGTAAGAAAAAGAGCGTAAAAAAATCGAAAAAACAGGTTAAAGCCACACAAAAACAGGCTGTTTCTACTTCGGTAGAATCCAGCTTTGGTCACGAGGGCTGGAAAACAATAGACACTTCAGGAGAGGAGCGTTACCGACTGGCTTTCTGGGCCACTTCTGTTATTGTGCTTTTCCTTATGGTCATTTTGTCTTTAGGTACAGGCATTAATGGGGATGATAGTTTTCAGGTAGACTATTCCGAAAAGCTGGTTGATTATTACACCAGTATGGGACAAGATACGGCCGCGCTTAATATAGCGGATGGTAATATGCATTATTACGGTGGCTTTTTTGAGGTCATCACTGGTTTTGTCAATCGAGGATTGGGGCTGGATGAATTCACCCCTGCCTATCACAAAGTCCGCCATGTCTTTATTGCGCTATTTGGTTTTCTAAGCATGCTTTTTGTTGGTTTGTTAGTGCGAGAAACTGCTGGTTGGCGGGCTGCTTTGCTAGCTCTGCTGCTCTTGCTTTTATCCCCAGGTTTTCTGGGGCATTCTCTGATGAATCCAAAAGATATTCCTTTTGCTGCCGGCTTTAGCATGGCGTTGTATTACCTGGTGTTGGTGTTGAGACAAATGCCGAAACCTGCCTGGAAACAATTGCTGGGACTAAGTATTGGTGTTGGAATAGCATTAGGAACCAGGGCAGGTGGTCTATTGCTGGTTGCTTATTTGTTTCTTTTTGCGGCGCTAGATTTCTTGAATCGGGCTGGACTAAAAAACATTGGCACTCATTTTAAAGTGGGGTTACGCTATTTGGCTCACCTGGTGGTCATCACTATTATTGGATACCTCATTGCGATCCTTTTCTGGCCAGCAGCTTTGGTATCACCTATAAAGTTACCGCTTGAAGCGCTAGCTGAATTTTCAAAAATTGGTACCAGAATCCGTTTATTATTTGAAGGAGATAACGTCATGTCGGATGTTACACCATGGTATTATGCGATCAGCTGGATCGGATTGACGGTTCCTCTTTTTACACTGGCTGGATTGATTGGCGGCCTGGTATTGCTTCGGAAAATGGTTCAGCAGTACTCCGTGATTCCGGTCGCGTTGGTTTTCTTTGCGGCTATTTTCCCGGTCTTTTATGTTATAATAAAGGATTCCAGCTTGCATGATGGTTGGAGGCATTTAACCTTCGTTTATCCACCAATGGTTGCCGCAGCTACCTTATTTTGGGTGACACTTGAAAAAACATTCGAAAATAGACGGAATATCAAATATGCCATCTGGGGTATTTTGGCGCTATTAATGCTGGAACCCGCTATTTTTATCGCCAGAAACCCGCACTATTCCTACGTTTATTTTAATCCCATTGCAGGAGGAGTAAGTGGTGCATTTGGGTCTTATGAAACGGATTATTGGGGCATTAGTGTCAAACAAGCCATTGACTGGATGGAAGAAGAAAATATTATTGGTGACAATGTCCAGGATACCGTGGTCATTGCCACTACCTTTTATTATAATGTAAGCCGACAGTTGGGTAGTTCTTATCGCGATCGGGTAAAAGTAAAATATGTTCGTTTCAATGAACGATACACCCAGGATTGGCAATACGGTATTTTTCCTTCGCGGTTTTTCCGGGGTCCTCATTTACGGGCAGGTACATGGCCCAATAGTAAAACCATAAAAGTGGTTCGCGCCAATGGGACACCACTATTGGCTATTGAAAAGGATACAGAGGGATTTGCTTATGCTGGCGAAAAGGCTTCTAAAGAAAACAATTGGCAAGTAGCAGTGGAGGCTTTCGCTCAGGAATTAAAATTACATCCGGATAATGAGTTGGCCTGGTTGGGTGCAGCAAAAGCTTACTTAAATGCCGGAGATATTAATCAGGCAATTACTTCGAGCCAACAAGCCCTCAGTGTCGCACCGGAAAATGAAACAGCTTATTTTTACCTCGGTGTAGGCCAGTTGAATAAACAGGATTTGAATGCTGCCATGGCGACTTTTGTAAAGCTATTGGAGATCAATCCCGACAATTCAGGAGCCTATTATTATCTGGCTTTGATCCATGAACAAAGAGGGGAGGACGCACAGGCACTTCGAAACGCATTATTGGCTGTTGAGAAAAATCCACGTTTTAAAAATGCGTACCTTTTAGTTGCCAGGCTTTACGAAAAACAAGGCGATAGTCAAAATGCTGCCCGTTACCAACAGGCAGCTTCAAGGTTCTAATTTGATCAATTACGGAGTCAAGAAGCATAACCAAAAACGATAATATGCAGCTTTTGTCTATTGTTTTGAATTGACTTCAAGTCAGAAAATCTGTCAAGGAACGAATTTAAATTTGTTATGAATTATAAATTATTAATCCCTACCTATCGGAACCGTTTCCGCTTTATTCGGGAAAGTTTGACTCAATTCGAGGATAAATCTACTTTGAAAAAGGTCCTCAATCTAGGCACGGGAGAAGGCGATTACGACGCAATGATAGCCGGCTATTGTGATCAATTGACCTCCTGTGATATCAATGAAGAGGATATTGCTTTCGCAAGAGAACTCAACAAAGAGGTAGAAAATATAGAATACCGGGTGGAAAATGCTTTGAAACTCAGCTTTCCAGATAATTATTTCGACTTGATTATCTCAGTAGATGTAATCGAGCATGTGGGTGATCCCGAGAAAATGATGGATGAAATTACGCGGGTTTTAAAACCGGGAGGCATACTCATGATCACATTCCCCTCCCTCAAGTTTCCGATTACCTACGATCCCATAAATCGCATCCTGAGTACTTTCTCTACAAAGAAAATATCGCAGGGCGCTTATGCCTTTGGTCATGAATATCTGATCGATCCGGTTAAATTTAGGGAGTGGACCAGTATTCGACAATTTAAGGTGGTGCGGGAAAGAAACCTAAGTGGTTATTTGATTGCGCTACTGGAAATGTATTGGACAGGCCTGGTGCAGAAACTCTTCAAAGCCAATTCGGATAACTTACCTGGTCAGGAAACCAAACAGATAAGTTTGCGACCTTCAAAAAGTGAACCCTGGTTAACCCGGATCACAGATGGGCTCATTAATTTTGATCACACTCTATTTAACAAAACCAAGCATTCTGTTGGGAAAGGGTTTATAATACAAAAGCAATAATTTGCCATGGAGGATAAGCTGAAAAAACTTAGTGACAAGGAGGCAGATGCCCGATTAGGCGGTGGTCAGGACCGGATAGACAAACAACATCAAAAGGGCAAGTTGACGGCCAGGGAGAGGGTTCATTTTCTATTAGATGAAGGCTCTTTTGAAGAGATTGGCATGCTGGTTACGCATCGTTCTACCGATTTTGGCATGGAAGATCAAATCATTCTTGGCGATGGAGTCATTACGGGTTACGGGACTATTTCGGAGCGGTTGGTTTACGTTTTTGCACAAGATTTTACTGTATTTGGAGGTTCTCTATCAGAAACGCATGCAGAGAAAATTTGCAAGATCATGGATCTGGCCATGAAGAATGGAGCGCCGGTCATTGGCCTTAATGATTCTGGTGGTGCCAGAATTCAGGAAGGGGTAAAATCGCTAGGAGGTTATGCTGACATTTTTTACCGTAATGTAATGGCTTCCGGGGTTGTACCACAAATATCTGCGATCATGGGCCCATGTGCCGGTGGAGCCGTTTACTCTCCAGCTATGACTGATTTTACCATTATGGTGGAACACAGTTCCTATATGTTTGTTACCGGACCCAATGTAGTCAAAACAGTAACAAATGAGACCGTAACAGCTGAAGAGTTAGGCGGAGCCAATACACATGCCACCAAATCGGGCGTGACGCATTTCACAGCAGCTAATGATATGGATTGTATCCAGAAAATCAAACAGCTATTAAGCTATCTGCCACAAAACTGTGAAGACAAACCTGCCAAATTGCCTTTTGAACCTGGTGATGAAAGCCGACTCAAGCTTAGGGATATTGTGCCAGCTATTGCCAACCAACCCTATGATATGCGGGAAGTTATTTCTGGCATAGTAGATGCAAATTCTTTTTTTGAAGTACACCAATCCTTTGCGGAAAATATGGTCGTGGGTTTTGCCCGTCTTGGAGGCCGCAGCATTGGTATTGTGGGTAACCAGCCTATTAGCTTGGCGGGAGTGCTCGATGTGGATAGTTCTCGTAAGGGAGCTCGTTTTGTGCGCTTTTGCGATAGTTTTAATATCCCGCTGCTGGTATTGGTCGATGTTCCGGGCTTTTTGCCAGGAACCGATCAGGAATGGAATGGCATCATTGTTAACGGAGCTAAATTACTGTATGCTTTTAGCGAAGCTACCGTGCCAAGAATTACCCTGATTACTCGCAAAGCCTATGGTGGTGCCTATGATGTGATGAATTCCAAACACATTGGAGCCGATATAAATTTCGCATGGCCTTCGGCCGAAATTGCGGTAATGGGGGCCAAAGGTGCTTCCGAAATTATCTTCCGCAAAGAAATTAAAGCGGCAGAAGATCCAGCAAAAATGCTAGCCCAAAAGGAACAGGAATATCAAGAGAAATTTGCACACCCTTATCGGGCCACTGCCAGGGGGTTTATTGACGAAGTGATTGATCCGAAAAACTCCCGGTCAAAGTTGATTAAGGCTTTTGCTATGCTGGAAAATAAGGTTGCCCATCTTCCTCATAAAAAACACGGCAATATTCCGCTATAGTCTAGACAAAGGCAGTTTTTGTAAACTAAATTTTACGGTTTTTGTGTTTTCATAAAAGAAAGCGTACTCTCTTTACGTTGATCTTGGTAAAGCAACATCAATTATGAAAATCCCCTCGCTATCCCTTGTAATCATCCTCTTTTGTTTGTATTCCGTTTCAGCTCAAAAGGATTCCCTCAGGTTTAAATCCTCAATGGAGGTCCAAAGAATAGGTATCGACGATGCTACGCTGATTGACCAAATGATGTATACCGTACCTGGCATTGGTAAAGATCCCCGCGATTTTCTACAACGGCAAAGTGTCAAACCTTATATGATGCCCGTCCGGAAAGTAGGTTTTCGTGGCAAAGACCTTAGTTATGCGCTTGCCATGTGTTTGGAATTTTATGTCAATTTGGATAAAAACTTCAAAGTCAACCTGAGTCCGGATTATATATCTCTTAACCTGGAAGGGAGTGGCAAAAAAATCAACGTACCTGAATCTTTTACCTTTTTAGTTAATGAAGGAACGGTTAGTGCAGCAATTATGCCTTATGATGCCAGCGCCATTACGGGTGCTGTTTATGCAACTCAGAAATTTCAAATCAACAACTATCTGCACATTTTCAGGGAGCTAACCAAAGATCGAGAGAAGATATTTGAAACCCGGAAAGCCTTGATGAGAGGAAATCCTGTGATCGTTGATTTGAAAACGAGTAGTAGTCTTAAGTCCCTAGATTCCAGTACCTGGAAACCACAGAGTGGCAATGAAATTTTCCCTTTGGTGGTTATCGGTTTTGATGAAAACCAGGAAGCCTTTGAGGTACTCAGTTGTTGGGGGCGCAATTGGGGTGATGGTGGTTATGCCTGGATCAAATACAGTGATTTTTCTCGTTATGCGACTAATGGGTACGTCATGGTTCCACAGGAAAAGTATTAGTTTTGTCTTTTTTTAAAATCGAAAGATGAAACGTATTGGCTTGATGTCGGATACACACAGCTATCTTGACAAAACTATTTTTTCTTATTTTGAAGAATGTGATGAAATCTGGCATGCTGGTGATATCGGAGATGTGGCAGTAGCTGATGCACTGGAAAAATTTCGGCCTTTTCGTGCCGTTTATGGCAATATTGATGACCGATCAATACGGAATCAATATCCTGAAGATCTTCGCTTTAATTGTGAGGGCCTTTCTGTGTGGATGACTCATATTGGGGGTTACCCTGGGCGTTACAGTCAAAGGGTGCGTCAACAATTACAAATCGATCCTCCAGGTTTGTTCATTTGTGGTCATTCTCATATCCTAAAAGTGATGCCGGATAAAAAGTTTAACCTCCTGCATATCAACCCTGGAGCTTGTGGGCAGCATGGATTTCACTTAGTACGCACTATTATCCGATTTACCATTGATCAGGGTCAGGTAAAAGATTTAGAAGTGGTTGAGTTAGGGCGGCGTGGAAAGATTTAAGCGCCTGCAAACATGCTCTAAAACCCCTTCGCGTCATCGTCCGCATTTCTAGCATCTCCGACACCTTGTAACCGGCCATCGGGCAATTTTTGAATAGCTTTAACCACAGCTATGGCCCCGACCTCATGGAATTGATGTCCTTTGGCCGCCAGCGCTTCCTGCGTTGCCGTATCAAGGGTTCCCTCCTCCATCAAAATCTGATCAGGTAACCATTGATGGTGGAAGCGTTTGACGTTGACTGCCTGGTCTAAACTCATACCAAATTCTGCAACATTGATAAAAACCTGAAATACAGCTGTAATAATGGTTGAGCCTCCCGGAGAACCGAGCACCATGAATAAGTCGCCATTTTTTTCAATAATAGTAGGTGTCATGCTACTCAGCATACGTTTGTTAGGTGCAATGGCATTTGCTTCTGCTCCCACCAGGCCAAATTGATTAGGTACTCCAGGCTTGACACTGAAATCGTCCATTTCATTATTGAGAAAGAAGCCACCTTCATCCACCCATACCTTTGACCCAAAATTGGAATTGAGGGTGGTGGTTACCGACACCGCATTACCTTCCAGATCTACGACAGAAGTATGGGTTGTTTCGAAACTTTCCAGACCAATCGTAAAATTGCCCGCGTGTATAGATGCACTAACGGTGGCACTATCCGGAGAAAAATCGGCCATGCGATTCGTTAAATAATTTTTGGATAAGAGGGTATCAATTGGCACATCAAAAAAATCCGTATCTCCTAAGTGTTCTGCCCGATCAGCATAAACCCGACGTTCTATCTCCGCCATAAGGTGAACGGCTTCTACGGAATGAAATCCATAGGTTGAAATAGGGTAGGGCTCAATCATTTCCAACATTTGTAACAATGCAACACCACCGCTTGACGAGGGAGGCATGGAAATGACCTGATAATCTTTATAGGGCCTCACCAATGGCGTGCGCCAGCGAGCCTCATATCCCTGCAAATCCTCCAGGCTGATGATGCCATTGCCTTGTTGCATTTCTGTCAAAATAGCTTCAGCGGTTGGGCCGGCATAAAACCCAGCTTTTCCCTGATCACGTATTCGTTCAAGCGTTTGAGCAAGTTTGGTCTGTTTTAATACTTCACCAGCCTGCCAGTTGCCCTTTACAAAGGGGCAATCGGGGCCGTTGTATTTTTGGAAGGCCTCTTGGAAGCGATTTAGCCGACTTGCTTCAGTTTCGGTAATGGAAAAACCTTCAGCAGCCAGTTTGATGGCCGGTTCAATTAATTGTCGAAGGTCCAGCTTGCCATACTTTTCATGAACAGCGATCAGACCAGACACTGTACCGGGAACTCCAGCTGCCAGATGTCCCTCCGTACTTAGATCAGGAATGACATTACCCAAACTATCAAGATACATATCCCTACTCGCTTTAGAAGGCGCTTTCTCTCTGTAATCAATGGCCGCATTTTCTCCATTGGCCTGACGAATCACCATAAAACCACCACCACCGAGATTGCCGGCACGGGGATAGACCACGGCTATAGCGTATTGCACAGCTACGGCAGCATCGATAGCATTACCACCGGCTCGCAGAATATCTCTCCCAATTTCCGATGCCAATGGGTGTGGAGAAACCACCATAACAGAATCTTCAACCAAATTTTTTTGAATCAAATAATTTGGCGCTTCAGGCATGTTTCTGCAGGAAAAAAGGAAAAGAAACCCAGATAAAATAAAAATAAAAGCTGGTATTTTCATTTTTGGTACGGTAGTTGTATAGAACTGTGTAATTGATGATTATTTGGAAAAGTAGGGTGATCCGAAGATTTTGGAGGAAGTCATTCAGGTTGAAAAATACTACCACTAAATCAACTCTGAATTTCGCAATACTCTTGGAGATCACAAAAAAAATCCAACTTCTTTTCTAAAAAGATTACATAATGGTTGAATGAGTCAGTAGGTATAACCGATTTTGGATGAACAATCAATCGTAGGGTGCAATTCACAGATGTCTTTAAACCGGAGGTGACGTGGGGTCTGATTCCAGGTGCTCTTTATGATTGCACCCCTTTTAAGATATTATGGTTAATTATTTACTGGCTTATGTAAGTTTGGTGTCATCCACTTCTTGTGGATGGCACTTTTTTGTACGCAGAGGTTCAACCTTTGTGGTGGAATAAAGAAAAAGCGGCTTATTCCTTTCGGAATAAACCGCGTTGTGCCACATCATCATTTAATCTTAAAATATTTCACCAAGAACAGATCGTTCTTTATGGTTTCATTTTTTCAGCATCAACACCCAACTGGAGCAATACTCTGAGGCTGTTGGCCTTTACATTAGCTGGTGGATTGAGCGATAATGACTTTTTCAAAGCTTCGATAGCTTTTTCCTTCTGGTTATTCTTGGCATAACCTTCGCCAAGACTATCCCAAACGTTGGGATCTTCCGGATTTTTTTGTGTGTTGGCTTCGAAGATTTCCACCGCTTCGTTAGTTTTTCCGCTGAATAACAATTGGTAGCCGTAGGTGTTTAATTCAGCATTTGAACCTTTGGCAATGGCTTCTTTTTTAATTTTCTCCGAAGCTTTGATATCCCCTTTCTTAGCCAATATGGTAGCCTGGCTTATCATATTGGTCATGTTCGGATTCATTTTTACCGACGTTTCGGATAATTTAACCGCTTCGTCCCACATTTCAATACTGCTAGCGTAATTGGCTGCGGCCTCCCATTCTTTCCAAGTGCAAGGGGAGGCATTTAAATCATTTTTCAGGGTGTTTAGCACCATTTTTTTGTCTGCGGCCTCATTACCTGAGGAATTTACTTTAGCGGTTAGTTGAGCTTTAACCATCATGTTTTGGGGGTTGGGACTCATAAATACTGAACGGCTTGCCCATCCCAGCGCTTCTTTTTGGTTAACATCATTTCGAAGGCAGTAATTTGCCGCCTCATTCCAGCCTTGCCAGGACCATCCTGGCTTGGTGCGTAGCTGGTCTCTCAAACTTGCCAACGTTTGGTTGTGTACATCAGAAGTAACTGTGAATGCAATTTTTTTATCCGACCAATTTAAGGCGCATACTGCTTTATCTGTACCCAGACCTTCAAATTCGTAAGTCAAATACTCGTAGAAATGATCAGCTTTTTGCATAGGCACTTCTACTCTCAGCGCATCTTCTTCTTCATTATAGGAGAAACTGCCCCAGGACGAGTTGTTTTTAGAAAAAATTACGGTACACTTTTGTTCTCCAGGAATCATGTGAAGACCATAAACACCTGCAGCCAGAGGTTGGCCCTCAATGTTTACTTCTTCACTTACTTTGAAGACGGTATTGTCATTGGCACCAGCCCGCCAAACCGCTCCGTAGGGCACTAATTTGCCCCAGATTTCGCGGTCTTTAACCGCTGGACGAAAATAAACAACCCCTACATCTGTCAATCCAATTTGCTGATATACTTTTGCTTTTGGACTGGCGTAGGGGGTTTTGGTCAATTGTGTTTGACCGATTGCCTGTTGAAAACAAAAAATACTAAGAACAAAAAAAAGTGGTGTCAGTAGTAAAGGAGTTGATTTCATCATTGAAAAATTTGATAAAGAAAAATTCGGGTGATTTCTTGATGATAAAATTAGGAGGCTTTTTTCCGAATGGCAAACATATTGTGATCAACGGTTGAGATTGTGATCAACGGTTGGAGGATTATTGACTTCTGAGGTCTTTGTCTTCCAAATAGGCATATATTTCTTCGCGGTATCCACGACTGGAAGTCAATTCAGTTTCATTTTTTAACCGAACCAGGTATTGGTTATTACCAATATATTTTGCCGATTGAATGAAATGCCGATTGATGAGAATGGAACGATGAATTTGTAAAAACTGGTCCTGATTGAGTTGCTCTCTTAGTGCTGCAAGTGTTTGCCGATATAGAAATGATTTTTCACGCTGATGAATTTTGACATAATTACCATGGGATTCAAAATAATAGGTATCCGCTACATTGAGGAGTGTCGCTTTTCCTTTCTCTTTTATCTCAAAATGAGTAAGGCCTTGCACTGTTTTTGCTTTGTGGTCTTCAAGTAATTGAACCATCTTTTGGTGTAATAAGGCATTTTCCTTCAGGTATATTTGTTTCTTGGCGTGTTCCAAGGCAATAGTAAACCGTTCATCATCATAGGGTTTTAGTAGATAATCTACTGCGTGAACACCAAATGCTTTTAGTGCATATTGGTCGTAGGCGGTAACAAAAATAATGAATGGAAGGATGCCTTTTCCGGCCTTGGTCAAAACATCAAAACCACTGAAGTCCGGCATTTGCACATCAAGAAAAACGAGGTCGGGTTGGTATTGTTGAATTTTGTCGAGCGCCTCTTTCCCATTTTTACATTCTCCAATTAACTGGATATATTCAAACTGCTGTAACAAATGAACAATCCTTGCCCGTGCAAGGGGTTCATCATCTACAACTATGGTTCGAATTTTTTTCATGCTCTGACCCTTTTTTTACTTTTTTTTGCGGATCATACTATTCTAATTCCCATTGGAGCTTCTTTTCTCAAAGGGTATGCTCAAGGTTACTGCAAATCCCTTATCTTTTTTAGATTCTATACAAAAATCATAACGACCTGGATACAACAATTCCAGCCGGTCTTTCACATTCTTCAACCCTATGCCACTAGAAAGCAAGGCCTTCTGGTCTTTATTTGTGCCTTTCCCATCATCAGAAATTTTCAAGTGCAATTGATTGTCTCGAAGACAAGTTTTTACTTCAATCACTCCATCACCGATTTTTTTTGCAAAGCCATGTTTTACGGCATTTTCCATTAGTGGTTGGAGTATCAGATTTGGCACAAGCGCATTGAGTGTCTGTTCCTCAATTTCGTATTTCACCCTTAAACGATCGTTAAAACGCACTTGTTCAATATCGAGATAACTTCGCACAAATTCAACCTCATCCCGAAGTTCAGTTAGATTCTCATTGTCACCCTCGAGTACTTTACGCAATAATCCCCCCAATTTTGAGACAATTTTCTGAGCGCCTTTTACATTGAATTCCATCAGTGAGGAGATCGTATTCAGGGTGTTAAATAGAAAATGGGGTTGTAGTTGTAATCGTAAAGCATCCAGTTGAGCTACCGAAAGTTGGTTTTCTAATTGCACTAATTCCAACTCTTTGGTTCGGAATTTACGTTGAGAATCAATAGCAGTGAACACGGCATAGATTATCCAATATTCAATCAAACGAGCAATGATTGCTGAAGGATACAGGCCGATAATGGTATGCATTGCTTCCCAGCTTATCTTCTCGATACCTAAAAGGTGAAATGGAATAACAATGATAACGTTGGAAAGCGTCTCATGTAAAAATGACATGAAAATACTAGCGGCTATAGCCTTGTTCCGTTCTGACCACGGGGCAGGAGAATAAACTCGGTATTGGGTTACAAAATAGTAAACGATAGGGGTGAGTAACCCCCACAAGACATTATTGGCCAGATGTACTACGACCATGTGTCGCATACGTTCGGGGTTAAATTCTCCCCAGTATGCGTAGTATAGGTAACTCTTAAGTATAAAAAGGCCTGCCAGGACAAAGCCAGCCAAGATGGCTAGCCAGTACGGAAAAGGCATACGTTTTTTCATACAAGCGTCAAATTCTAAGAAACCGTTAATAGACTTGTTTCGTTTTCACCAGCCTATATCTAAGATGCGAAGTAATCAAAAAAACTGGAGAAATACTACCTCTTTGGGATAGATGGTTTAAAATGTGACCGTTGTTGAAGGTGTTTTGATAAAATCCGACTATTTTTGACTATTCTGCCTCCGCCATTTTAGCTTCCATGGACTTGAGGTATTTATTGAGTCGTTCCATCGGTTTTACAATGGCAACCCGCCCGGAACGAACAAATTCATAGATGCCTATAACTTTTAAGTCATTCAGCAGGCTAGCAATTTCTTCTTCGTGACCTGTTTTTTCAATGACTACATACTCAGGTTCAATTACCAAAACCCGGGCATTATGCGATCGGATTATCTTTTCTACCGTATCACCATTAGAAAAGACTGACGTAGGAACTTTATAAAGCGCAATTTCCTGATAAACGATTTCATCTGCTTCGTAAAAAAAAGCCTTCAGTACGTCCACCTGTTTCTCCAATTGAGCCACTAATTTTTTGACCATCTCCAAAGGAACTTCAACTACGATTGTAAAACGATGAATACTTTGGATAGAGGATTGTGAGGTTGTCAGGCTTAATACATTGATGTGCCGACGGGTAAAAATCGAAACAACCCTCGACAAAAGTCCGGTTTGATTTTCTGTAAAAACCGTGATAGTATATTGGTTGATATCCATAATATTATTTTTGATTCTTTACGGTCGGTTCTAATACAATTTCATCCACAGCGCAACCCGAAGGTACCATAGGAAAGACATTACCCTCCTGTTCTACCTTGATATGCAGGAGATAAGGACCTTCATGTGCCAGCATTTCCGTAATAGCTGCGGTAAGGTCTTCGGGATTTTCAATCATTTTACCAGGGACGCCAAATCCTTCGGCAATTTTAATGAAATCTGGATTTTTTAAGGATACCGAGGAATAGCGGCGTTCATAAAAAAGTTCCTGCCATTGTCTGACCATGCCCAGGTAATTGTTGTCCAGCAATACAATTTTAACCCCCATATTCCACTGAGCACACATGCCCAATTCCTGAATAGTCATCTGGAAGCCACCATCGCCAATAAAGGCAACGACTTCTTTATCTGGTTGGGCCAGTTTGGCACCAAAGGCAGCTGGTAATCCATATCCCATTGTTCCAGCCCCTCCGGAAGAAACCCACTGATTGGAGCCTTTAAAACAGTAATAGCGGGCTGCAATCATCTGATGTTGCCCAACATCAGTGGCAATAATAGCCTTACCATCGGTCTGGTCTGAAACTTCCTTTACTGCCATAGCCATCTTAATATGCCCCGATTCGGAGACCCTCATATCTTTCTGAATGACTATTTCCTGCTCAATTCGGTCACAATCCCGGAAGGAAGCCAGCCATTCGGGGTATGATTTTTCAGCTACTAATGGTAATAATGCTTCAAGGCTCTTCCTGGCATCACCATTAATGGGCACATCAGTAGGCACATTTTTATTAATTTCAGAAGGGTCAATCTCGATGTGGATGACTTTGGCTTGTTTGACATATCCGGACAAACGTCCCGTTACCCTGTCATCAAAACGCATACCGATAGCGATGAGAACATCACATTCATTTTGTTTAAGATTCGGACCATAGTTGCCGTGCATGCCTAGCATACCTACAAAAAGTGGATGATCGCAAGAAATGGAACCCAGGCCATGAATGGTAGACCCAACCGGAATGCCGGTCTTTTCAACAAATTCCTGAAAGGCAGATTCTGCTCCCGCAATCTGAATGCCATGCCCTGCCAGGATCATAGGTTTTTTAGCCTCATTGATCAATTTTGCTGCTGCCTTAAGGTCTTCTGGATCGAGGGTCGGCTGTGGATGATAGCTACGAATAAAGGAGCGTTTATGGTAGTGAAATTCCAGTTCCTCTATCTGTGCATTCTTCGTGATATCAATCACTACGGGGCCAGGACGACCTGAATTGGCAATAAAAAATGCCTTGGCAAATACCTCGGGAATATCGGAAGCTTTGGTGATCTGATAATTCCATTTGGTGACCGGCATGGTGCAATTGATCACATCTGTTTCCTGAAAGGCATCAGAACCCAAAAGGTCGCTAGGTACCTGCCCTGTGATACATACCAAAGGTGTAGAATCCAGAATAGCATCGCCGAGCCCTGTCATCAGATTGGTAGCTCCAGGACCAGAAGTGGCCATGCAAACGCCAATTTTTCGGGTTACTCTGGCATATCCTTCAGCAGCATGGATAGCACCTTGTTCGTGTCTAGGCAAAATGTGTTTGAGCCGATCTTCGTAGTGATACAACTCATCATAGACTGGCATGATTGCTCCGCCCGGATATCCAAAAATGGTATCTACGTTTTCTTCGAGAAGACAACGTAGTACAGCTTCCGCGCCATTTATTCTTTCTGTTTTTTCCACTTCTGGTGTGTGGTTGGCGTCTTTTACGGTGGATGACAAATTACTTTTCATGTGATTATAATTTAGAATTCGTCCGTTACACAGCCTGTACTGGCTGAGGAAACGGTTTTGGCATACTTCCTCAATAACCCGGACGTAGCCCGCAGTGGTGGTGACGTCCAGGCCTTTCTTCTCCTTTTTATTTCTTCATCGCTAAGGTTAGCTTCCAGCGTATTATTGATGGCATCAATAGTAATTTCATCTCCATCTTTTAATAAGGCGATTAGTCCACCCACCTGAGCTTCCGGCGTGATATGACCTACCACAAAACCATGAGTTCCTCCTGAAAAACGACCATCGGTGATCAAGGCGACTTCATTTCCTAGGCCTTCGCCCATCAAAGCAGAGGTGGGTTTGAGCATTTCCGGCATACCTGGCGCTCCTTTGGGGCCGCAATAGCGGATGACTACTACATCTCCGGCTTTGATCTTTTTTTGTTTGATAGCCAGGTTGGTAGCTGCTTCTCCATCAAAAACGCGAGCAGTGCCCGTAAATATTTCGCCTTCCTTTCCGGTTATTTTGGCAACAGAACCTTCTTCTGCGAGATTGCCGTATAATATCTGTAAATGGCCTGTAGATTTGATCGGCTGTTCAAAGGGTTTTATGATTTTTTGCCCCTTTTGTAATCCTGGAACATCTGCAAGATTTTCAGCAATTGTTTTGCCCGTTACTGTAAGGCAATCACCATTAAGGTATCCTTCCTCAAGCAATAACTTCATGACAGCTGGCACCCCACCAATATTAAACAAGTCTTCCATTACATATTGACCACTGGGCTTTAAATCTGCCAGAAAAGGTGTTTTATCACTGATGCGTTGGAAATCATCCAGGCTGATATCTACCTGTACTGATTTGGCCATGGCTATCAAGTGCAGAACTGCATTGGTGGAACCTCCCAATACCATGACTACGGTGATGGCATTCTCAAATGCCGCTTTTGTCATGATGTCTTTGGGCTTAATGTCTTTTTTCATCAAATTGCGAATGGCCGGACCAACTTTGAGGCAATCTTCGATCTTATCCAGACTAGTAGCTGGATAGGAGGAATTAAAGGGTAAACTCATACCCATGGCTTCGATGGCCGATGCCATCGTATTGGCCGTATACATACCTCCACAGGCCCCTGGACCAGGACAGGATTTTTTGACCACTGCTCGAAAATCTGCTTCGCCAATGGTGCCCGCTATCTTTTGGCCATGGGCTTCGAAGGCTGAAACAATATCCAATTTTTTATCCAGGTGACAACCGGGGCTAATGGTGCCGCCATAAACCAAGATAGAGGGGCGATTGAGTCGACCCAATGCAATCATAGCTCCGGGCATATTTTTGTCGCAACCCACAACAGGCACTACAGCATCATACCATTGAGCAGAAACTACAGTTTCAATAGAATCTGCGATAATATCGCGTGACGGAAGGGAAAAACGCATTCCATCTGTACCCATTGATATGCCATCACTCACGCCAATTGTGTGAAAAATAAGGCCCACAAGACCTTCTTTGAGGATGCCTTTCTTAACCTGCTCAGCCAGGGCATTGAGGTGCATATTGCAGGTATTGCCTTCCCATCCGGTGCTTACTATACCTACTTGTCCTTTTTTCATATCATCCTCTGTCAACCCAATTCCGTATAACATGGCCTGGGCTGCTGGCTGGGTGTCGTCTTGTGTGATTCGCTTACTGTATTTATTAAGTTCTTCCATTTAATTTGATTAGTTTGTTTCAGCAATGTTAAAGGTAAACGGCTGTATGAAGTTTTTAGAATTAAAAAATGTGATTGTTACGAGCCAAAGCAGGTTGATATTTTAGTTAAAACACTAGTAATCAATACACTACATTAGATGGTCTTACGAATTTAGCAAGTAATATAAACAAAAAAGCCACCCTCGTAACGAGAGCGGCTTTTTTGTTTAAGTACCATTATTTCTCAAATCTCAAGCCGAGATGCAACCCAACATACCAAGCCATCAAGCCTTTTTTTTCAGATGCAGCGGGTTCATCCGTAGAGGTTGAGGATTTTGGAAAATTCCAGGTATAGCCAGGTAGATAGCGCAATCCTCCCATTGGGGTAATTGTGACAAAGTCGTTAATACCCAGGTCAAATCCTAGTCCTGCACCCAAGCTAAAACTCGAGCCATCAGCATCCTCTGGGGTTTCTTCTCCAAATTGATACTCTTGTTTGAAATAACTGTAACCCGGAGAAAGTTGAAGAAAAAGGCCTTTTTCCAGAGTAGGGCCTTCCTTGGAAAAAGTGGGACAGTCACAGTCTCCTCCAAAATCCAGAAAATAGATACGGGTATTGAAATAAAAGTTGAAGAATTGAATTTTTGCATCAAAATCCTGTGCCTCCAGGTTCTGCTTCGACAGGCTGTAATTCAATTCCGGCAGAAATTCGATTCGCTTATTTTTTAATCTAAACCAATAATTGATGCCAAATGCTGGGCCATTGGCTTGCAATTCAAACCCTTCATCCGTTCCATTTACAGTGGACAAAGTTTCGGCTTGTGGCATAAAATAGGTGCCATTAAACCCGATCTGGGCATTAAGCGGCAAAGTGAATGCGATACTAAGGCAAATAGCTAAATTTCGGATCATAATTCAGGTTTTGTTGATATAACGAATAATTAGGTTTCCTTGTATAGCAAAATGCCTATCTTTGTTCACTTTTTCGAAAGGAGATTATTTCTAAAATATGAAGACAAAGACCTTAAAACAAGATAAAGTCAATGTAATCACGCTGGGGTGCTCAAAAAACCTGGTGGATTCGGAGAATATTATCACGCAATTGCGGGGTAATGATTACGAAGTAGTGCATGACAGCAACGAAGAGGATGCCAATATCATCGTGGTAAATACCTGTGGGTTTATAGACCTGGCAAAGGAAGAGTCGGTCAATACGATCCTTGAATATGCTGCAATCAAGAAACAGGGAGGGATTGATAAGCTTTATGTCACCGGTTGCCTTTCTCAACGATATAAAGATGATTTAGAAAAGGAGATTCCTGAAGTTGATGCCTATTTCGGCACTTTGGAATTACCTGGCTTGCTGGCCAAATTAAATGCGGATTACAAACATGAACTGATCGGCGAAAGAATTACAACCACTCCCCAGCATTATGCCTATCTGAAAATTTCAGAAGGCTGTAATCGGACCTGTTCTTTTTGCGCCATTCCTTTAATGCGGGGAAAACACATCTCCAAGCCTATTGAAGCATTGGTAGCTGAAGCCAGGAATCTAGCCAAAATGGGGGTTAAAGAACTCATGCTGATTGCTCAAGAGTTGACTTATTATGGCCTGGATATTTACAAAAAGCGGGAACTACCCCGGCTTCTTGATGCATTGGCCGATGTAGAAGGTATCGAATGGATTCGGCTTCATTATGCCTATCCAAGCAAGTTTCCAACAGAAATTTTTGAGGTGATGGCTCGCCGCCCGGAGATTTGTAATTATCTCGATATGCCACTACAACATGCCAGCGATGGAGTCTTAGAACGAATGCGTCGGCAAATAACCCGGAAGGAAACGGAAGACCTGGTGCAAACAGCCAGGCAACATGTTCCCGATTTGACTTTGCGCACCACCTTATTGGTTGGGTTTCCAGGTGAGACTGATGCCGAATTTGAAGAACTATGTGACTTTGTTCGGGCCATGAGATTTGATCGGCTAGGCGTATTTCAATATTCCCACGAAGAAGGTACCAGCGGCTATTTACTGGAAGATGATGTGTCGGCAGCCGTAAAAGCAGAACGGGCCAACCAAATCATGGAAATCCAACAAGAAATTTCTTTTGAAAAGAATCAGGAACTTAAGAATCAGGTAAAAAAAGTACTTTTTGACCGTAAGGAAGGTGAATATTTTGTCGGCCGTACCGAGGGTGATTCGCCAGAAGTAGACAATGAAGTGTTAGTGAAGGCAAAGGATCATTATGTTAGGGTAGGGGACTTTGCAATGGTTAAAATAACAGAAGCCACTGAATATGATTTGTACGGAGAGGTGGTCGACGTTCAATAAAGATTGAAAAATAGCTTTTTCGACTAAACAATATACCCCTCTAACCTTTTGTAAGTATAAACAAACCTAAGATGACTAACGCTTCAGGTTCAATTTTTGATAAAGCATACGACCCGGTTCATCAGGCGATTGTAACATTTGGAGGGGTGGTTGTCTTTATCTTGATTTCCAAATTATTGGATATTTTAGGGCTTCTCAATGTGCCTGAACGTTTTCCCTGGATGACTGCCGCAGCGTTTATCCTGTTATTTTCCATCTTTAATAGTGTCCTTTCTCTGGCCTCAAAAGATATCATGAAATATTGGGGACGATCCATTTATTGTTTCCTTGGCCTTGCTGCTTCCTCAGGGCTTGTAGCATATCTATCATCTTCCATTCCCATTGGAGAGGCTGGATCTTATCGCTGGATTTATATTGTACTGACTATTGGTTACCTTGTATTTCTCAGTATCGTTGCATTTATCAAGCAAATTGTTGAGTTTGCCCAAAAAGAAGAGTGGAATCATCCCCGAATCCGACGAAAGAATAAAAAGTAGTTAGTTGTCGTGAAACAACATTTCACCTGTAAACTTTTTAATAAAAAAAACGATTCAATCATAAACGTGTTGATCGATAGTTTCCCTTTGATCTCTTCTCTTAGCATTTTAACTTACTCACGAATATTAAAAAAGAACATCATGAAAAAGAATATTTATTGGATGCTCTGTCCACTGTTTATCTTGTTAACCGCTTCCTGCAATCAGGCTCAACAAAATAAAATTAGCGTAGCTGACAAAGGCTCAACAGAAAAAGTAATGACTCAAGACTACAATGGGCCCTTTATCGGTCTTGATGGTGATACCCTTACCAAAGTTGTCAAATCGGATGCAGAATGGAAGGCAGAGTTAGATGCACAAGCATTTGAGGTGTTGCGGGAAGCAGGGACGGAACGGGCTTTTACCGGCAATTTGTGGGACAATAAAAAAGAAGGTATTTACACTTGTGGGGGCTGTGGTATACCCCTATTTAGTTCTGCTACCAAATTTAAGTCAGGTACCGGATGGCCTAGTTTTTATGAACCAATCCGGGAGGAAAATGTTGCCGAAAAAACCGATAGCAGTTATGGCATGTCTCGCACTGAAGTACTTTGTGCCCGATGTGATGGCCATCTGGGGCATATTTTTCCTGATGGGCCCAAACCAACAGGTTTGCGCTATTGTATCAACTCTGTTTCTCTAAATTTTGTAGAACAAAAGCCTAAAAATTAGCATTTATCACAGCATAAAAAAGGGGCATCAACCAATTGGTCGATGCCCCTTTTTATTTAAAATCGGACAGCTTAGCGACTAACGACCAGTCTCTGAGTTGCCTGATGTTTTCCGTCAGAAAGGTGTACAAAATAAACACCTTCAGCCAGATTATTAAGGTCTAATTGAAGTGTTCCGTTTAATGCCTGAGAAACAACTTGTTGTTGCATTACAGCACCAATGGTATTGGTCAATTTAACCTGCAGGTCAACACTTTCCTGGAAGTTGAAAGAGATCTGAGCCTGTTGGTTCGCAGGATTTGGGAACAAGTTGATAGCTTGCTGGAATGCAAGGTCTTCAGTACCAACAGTCAAACCAACAGTTACAGTGATGACAAAATCATCTCCACAACCTGTAGCATCACTGACAGTAACCATATAGTCACCAGAAGCAAGACCTGTGATCGATTCAGTTGTTTCACCATTGCTCCATTCATAAGTATATGCTCCAGAACCACCGGCAACAGCAACAGAAGCTTCACCGTTATTACCCGGAGGAGTAACTTCGTTCACACTGGCTCCACTACCCTCGATAGCATCAAATGCCGGCAACAGATTCACCAGAATCGAAGAACCTGTAATTACACAACCTTCAGAAAAGTCGAGTCCAACAACCGTACCATCCGTGTCAATGGCTCCACCAAAAACGATTGGCGTAAAGTAATAAGAACCAGCAGGTAACTGTGTTCCATCATTAACCAATGCTGGGGCATAAGCGGTAGGAGAACCACCAAATGCGCCCTGGTAGCTTGCCTCTGTAAATGGAGAGGTAGAACCGGTAACATCAGCAGCAAAAACAGCCCAGCGGAATTGATTCAAGCCATCAATATTAGGAACGACAACACCATCAATAGTGAAAACAGTAGTTGCTCCGAAACAAACGTTTTCTTCACCGGTTGAAGTACCCACGCTGATATCTTCACAAGTAACGAGGTCAACCTCGGTAATTTGAACACAGAATTCTCCGACAGATCCATCCCATCCGTCAACCAAGACATAATAGGTTGTACCTGGGGTAGTTTGCAATACCACTATTGAAGCCAAAGCATCTGGTTCAACGTTTCCATCATCATTACAAGCTACAGCAGTCAGGTTGCCACAGTCAGTACCTTCGTAAACAGCAATTTGAGAATCACCATCCTCAAGGTAGTTGGCTGCAAAGCCTCCACAATTGGTTGTAGTGATTTCATAATCACCACCATCTCCAACAAAAGTATACCAAACTGGATTATTAAGTGTTGGGGTATCTTCCAGGAAGCAATCGAAGCCGTCAGCTGGTTCTGTACCATCAACTGTTGCATCAGTGTTGTCAATCATAGGAGAAGTCTGAGCATTGCCATTTCCTTGTCCAAGCAAGCTAGTCAAGTCAGCTGCATCAGCACAAGCATCCGGGGTATCGAATTGTGTCGTTACAATCCGGAAGTGGTAATCATCAGTTTCCAAAGCCCAGGTTGTTCCAGTAAGGCTATAGGTGCGATTGGCTATAGCTGGAGTGGTTTGTACAATCCAGGTTTGACCGGCAGGAACAGTAAATCCTACAAACACATCTCCGGTCATGTCGGCCAATTCAGTCATATAAGGTCTCAAGTCAACTCTGGTCATAGGGCTGTTATTAGCCAGGGTAGCCTCAGGAGTGACCATAAATGGTGTGACTAAATCAGCACCTGGTAATCCGGCATCATCAGCCCAAATGTGGAACTCAAAGTCACTATTAGGACGGTTAGTATCGGTGTAGTTTCTGATCAAGGCATAAGCAATATCAGCAGTTCCGTTAAGGGTGAGTTTTACAGCAGCTCCCAACAATCCGCCGGCCGCATCAGGACCAAAGGAATTAACAAAATCTACAGAAGCATCGTCAACATAAACATGCTGACCTGCGATATAACTATAAGTAGCACTCGTCGCATTATTCGCACCAGGAGCAGCATCAGTGATGTCAAGAAAATAATCTACTTGTGAACCAGCAGCTTGTGCGGGAATAATAAACCCGTAGAAATTGCCTACAACGTTTATTCCGGCCACAGTTTCCGTAGCGCCTCCATCAACCGTGTAATGGAGGTCTGCAGTACCAATGCCAGAAACGTCAATCAATTCTGCAAATAAAACCATATCACTAGCAGAACCTTCATAGAATGCTGGTGGGGTATGCAGTACAAGTGGTGCAGAGTTGTCAACATCAGAACTGGTAATAACAACATCATCGATGTAGATACCGTCAACTTCGTAGCCTCCATCAGAGAAAAGACGGAAACGTACACGTACATCAGAATTACCTACCAAACCTCCTAGGGAATAATTATATTCTACCCATGGGGTTAGGTTACCTTCACCAAGGAAAGTAGCAATATTGACCCAGGTGGTTCCACCATCCCCACTGGCTTCAACATAACAATAGTCAAAGTTGCCCCCTTCAATGTCATAAATTGCATTAAATGTAAGATTGGCATCTAAAGCAGCAGAGAGGTCAATGCCTACAGCGGTAGTCGCTGATACATTAACGCCTGTAGCATAGTTGCCACCAGGACTGTCGGTCAGGGAATTCGAGGGTGAACTGGATTGAGCAGTTGTCAATCCCCAACTGCCTTCAAGGACCCAATTTGCCGTTCCTGATTCAAAGTCATCAGATAACTCAATGGTTTGGGAAAAAGCAGTAAAAGTTGTTAATAAACAGGCTGTTAAAAAGAGTAATAGTCTCTTCATTAGAAAAGGTTTTAATTATTAAAGACAAATGGATATAAAAAATGAATTGATTGAAAATACACGGAGTGGTGGGTGTGGTGTCATCGGGCAATTTTCGGTTATATGGTAGATAGCATCAAATACGGCCGCAATTTAAAAAAATATAACAACTGATGAATAAAAGGTTGAATATTTAACAGGAACGAGGTACTCATTCTGCATTCTGGGCGTCTTTTAGTTGTTTTTCTTTGCTAATCTTTTTCTGTTCGTTGTTACTCTCATAGATTGTGTAGTTCTCGTACTTCACTGGATCTTTTTCTGCCCAGATATCTTTTCCTATGTTGCATAATACAATAAGTTCCTGATAAAGTTTATTGCCTTGTTCAATTCGTCGTTCTACCGCAATATCTCGATCTGCTACCCGATCCTGCTGTATATTTAAGGCAGTCTCAAAGGCACTACTAGCGTCGCTTACCTTTTTTATGACATTTTCATTGACGCCTACATCAGCCAGGAAATCAATCTGTTGTCTAGCCACTCGAATTACCCTGCGTCCGCAAAACAATAGCTGGGCATCGGTCATGTCTCCAAGTTTGGCAGTACCAAATTTTCGATATCGCCCCGAGCGGTTACCATACTTCATCGCAACCCGTGTCATAATGCTCCTGATTGCCGTTTTCAGCTTTTCAGAAGCCGTATATTTCTTCTCGGTTGTTACCATTTGATCACCAATCAGTTCGTCATCATCGGGCAATTTTCTGAATTTATCACACAACGCAACAAATCCTTTCAGCCGGTCCACACTGAAACCATATTGTTCAAAAAAAACTAGGTCTCTTTTAGCATAACGTATTCTTTCCTGGCATTGAACATACAAATCTGCATCTGGAAAATTGTACTGACGATGTAGGGATTGCTTTTTCATTGGACTGAATTTTTCAACCAAAATAGTTTACAATTCCAAAAATAGGGATCTTCAGTCGAAAAACAAAACATTTCTAACAAAAACAATTTGATTTTATGTGTATTGTTTTTTTACTCAGTTGAAATTTTCTTGCCAATGGAGAAACAAAATGTTAAAAAACAACCTTATCTTGATGGGGCAGAGATGTGGGGAAATGATGGGCAGCCGTAAACAGCAATCCAATGATTCGCCTTTCAATTTAAAGTGGCGATTTAGGCTTGGCATTAGAATGGAAATCGGTCGTCAAGCAACGCTAAACCGCTAATCAAACCCGATTTTTATCCCACTGGCTTCCTCCTGTTTGAGGGACTTTCAGAATCTTCTCTTGTTGTTTTTGCAATTTCAGGGCAAGGGCAGCTGCTATCGATGCTTCTGACTGATAGGTGCTGGTTAATGCTTCAGGAGTGAAGTATTGTTTGACAAAATTGGTGTCAAATTGGGCTGTTATAAAAGCTTCGTGTTCAAATACAAATCGTCCAAAGGGTAGGGTAGTCGCCACTCCTTCAATATCGAATAGTTCGATTGCTTCAATCATTCTACGAATCGCAGCTTCTCTGGTAACGCCGTAAGTAATCAGTTTGGCAATCATTGGATCATAGTATATTGGAATCTCCATATCTTCTTCATATCCATCATCGAGGCGAATATTTTCTCCTTCAGGCCGTTTGTAAACGGAAAGTTTGCCTACACTTGGCATAAAGTTATCTTCAGGATCCTCAGCATACACTCTGAGTTCAAGGGCGTGGCCGTTGATTTTAAGGTCTTCCTGGCGAAAGGGGAGTGTTAAGCCACGAGCAATTCGTATTTGCTGCTCCACCAGATCCACACCTGTCACCCATTCAGTGACAGGGTGTTCTACCTGCAGCCGGGTATTCATTTCCAGGAAATAATAATTCAATTGATCATCGATGAGAAATTCCACTGTTCCAGCCCCTAGGTAATTACAGGCTTTGGCTACTTTAACGGCATCTCTACCCATTGCTTCTCTGATTTCAGAAGTTAAAATGGCAGATGGTGCTTCCTCAATCACTTTCTGATGTCTACGTTGGATGCTGCATTCCCGTTCAAACAAATGGACCGTATTACCTTCCTGATCAGCCAATACCTGTATTTCGATGTGGCGGGGAGCGGAAATATATTTTTCAATAAAAACAGAACCGTCACCAAAGGCCGATTGAGCTTCACTAATGGCTCGTTGCATTTGTTCTTCCAATTCCGTCTCAGCTTCTACCACACGCATCCCCTTGCCACCACCCCCGGCCGAAGCTTTGATGAGGATGGGGAAACCAATTTCCCTGCTGACTTGAATCGCTTCTTCTATATTGTCTATGGCTTTATCAATTCCGGGAACCATAGGAATATTATACGCTTTTACGGCATCTTTAGCCGCCAGCTTACTACCCATAATTTCGATAGCATCAGGTCTTGGACCAATGAAAGTCATTCCAGCTGCTTCTACGGAACGGGCAAAACCTGCATTCTCACTCAAAAAACCATATCCTGGATGAATGCCATCTACCCCCAATGCAAGTGCTGCCTCAATAATCTCGTTCCCTTTAAGGTAGGATTGGTTGGAAGGGGGAGGACCCAGGCAAATCGCCTCATCTGCAAATTTCACATGAGGTGCATCACGATCGGCTTCAGAATACACGGCCACAACAGCTATGCCCATCTTTCGGGCTGTTTTCATGACCCTCAACGCGATTTCTCCTCTATTTGCAATTAATATCTTTCTCATCCTTTTGGGTTTTGGGCGAAAATAAGGATTTTTAGGATTTTATTGCCTTTTAACCATCCTACCGATCAAAAGTACTTATTAAATGGATCAAAATACGGAACAGCCTAAGCTACTCTGGACACCCTCTGCCGACTTTGTTAACAATGCCAACTTGAGTCATTATCTCAAATGGTTGTCAGATCATAAAACCTTGTCGTTTAACACTTACGCTGAGGTTTGGAAATGGTCTGTTATTGAACCTGCCGATTTTTGGGAATCCATTTGGCAATATTTCTCTGTTAAATCCCATAGCCCTTATGAAAAAGTATGGAATGGCCCGGAAATGCCGGGGACAGAATGGTTTCCTGGAAGTACGTTAAACTACGCCGAACACCTTTTTCGGCATGCTAATTCTACACCTCCAGCTATTCTTTTCCAATCGGAAAGCCAACCACTTACTACAATTACCTGGCAAGAACTAGAAGAGAAAGTAGCTAAAATGGCTCATTTTTTAAAACAAAAAGGGGTAGGTAAAGGCGATAGGGTAGTCGCCTATCTACCGAATATTCCGGAAGCGACAATTGCTTTTCTGGCGAGTTGTTCCCTAGGCGCAATATGGTCGAGTTGTTCTCCGGATTTTGGTGCGAGCAGCGTGGCTGAGCGTTTTGCTCAAATAGAACCGAAGGTTCTGTTTACCGTCGACGGTTACCAATATGGAGGCAAGCCCTTTAGTCGACTAGACATTGTTAAAGACTTATGTGCTCGACTACCACAATTGGAAGTAGTAGTGAGCATTGCTTATCTGAACAAAAATAGCCAGTTCGAGGGCATTGCACACCGCATTGATTGGAAAGAGGCTTTAAATAATGAGGCCAATACGCTTGTTTTTGAACCGGTCCCTTTTGGTCATCCTATTTGGGTGTTGTATTCCTCCGGCACTACAGGAATTCCCAAAGCCATTACCCATTCCCATGGTGGGGTTTTGTTGGAGCATTATAAATACCTGGCTTTTCACAATGATGTTAAACCCGGAGAACGCTTTTTTTGGTTTTCTACAACCGGGTGGATGATGTGGAATTATGTACAAGCATCCTTATTACAAGGAGCAACCATTGTATTGTATGACGGAAGTCCCGGCTACCCCAATTTGAATGTCCTTTGGGAACTGACGGAAAAAGCAAAAATCAATCATTTCGGGACTAGTGCGCCCTATTTGGTTGCCTGCATGAAGAAAGAGCTTCAGCCTGGAAAGGATTTTGATCTGAGCCAGTTGCGTTCTATCGGTTCTACTGGTGCTCCTTTGCCGGCCGAGGCATTTGATTGGGTCTATCAAGCCATTAAAAAAGAGGTCTGGCTGTGCTCTATGAGTGGTGGCACGGATGTATGCACAGCATTTGTTGGGGGCTGCCCGATCGAACCCCTCTATAGTGGAGAGATTCAATGTCGGGCATTAGGCTGTTCGCTTTATGCCTGGGATGAAATGGGGGAAGCAGTCATAGATACCCTAGGGGAAATGGTGATCACGGAACCCATGCCTTCTATGCCGATTTACTTCTGGAATGATCCGGGCAATGAACGGTATATAGCCAGCTATTTTGAGATGTATCCCAAAGTATGGCGTCATGGCGACTGGGTAAAAATCACTGAACGAGGGTCGCTAGTCATATACGGTCGTTCGGATGCGACACTCAACCGGCACGGCGTGCGGATCGGGACCAGCGAAATTTATAGCGCGATCAATCAAATTCAGGAAATTAAGGATAGCCTGGTGATCAATCTGGAATTGAGCGGTGGACGCCATTATATGCCGCTTTTTGTTGTGCTGGAGGAAGGCCAGGAATTGGATGAAAATTTGGTAAAAAAAATCAATTCTACATTACGCAGCATGTATTCTCCCCGTCATGTTCCAGATGAAATCCTTGTGGTATCGGATATTCCTTATACGATAAGTGGTAAAAAACTGGAGGCGCCCGCCAAAAAGATCCTGATGGGTATTGCGGTGAATAAAGCAGCCAATCGGGACGCCATGCGTAATCCGGAGGCACTTGATTTTTTTATTGAAATGGCTAAAAAAATTGATTAAAATAATCAGGGCTTGTTTGCAGTTTGAAGGCAAACATCCGAACGAGCTCTAACTCCCCTCCTATGATTTCAAGCCTATGCATAAGATTTCAAAAAAGCCATTAGAAAAAATCGGATATGATTTCGTCGATCCCATTTATTTAGAGGAGGGAACCGATGAATTTTACATTCGCAACCAACAATTTGGTAAGACCGACCATTTTCGCGTCTTGACTAGGCCTGAAATAGAGGTTCTGCTACAGCATAAAAATGAAGCCGATGATTGGAACTCGATTTTGGTCAAAGATCCTTTTGATCCAAATTTGGTAAAAAATTGCCACTTCCATGGCAAGATTCGCATTGGTACTTTAGCACCTTATTATTTGGAACACCACGACTTGAAGTTACCGGTAGGGCTATATAACAGCACCATAATTTCCTGTGATATTGGAGACAATTCAGTCATAAAAAATGTACATTATTTGGCTCATTATATTATTGGTAATGAAGCCATCTTGTACAATATTAATGAAATGCATACGACCAGTCATGCAAAGTTTGGCAATGGCATTTTAAAACAAGGAGAAAATGATAATTTAAGAACCTGGCTTGAGGTTTGTAATGAAAATGGTCGGCGAAATATACTGCCCTTTGATGGAATGCTGCCTGCAGATGCCTGGCTTTGGGCCAAATTTCGGGATGATGATCAATTAATGAATCGTTTTCTTAAAATGACTGACGATCAATTTGATGTTCGCCCGGGATATTATGGAACGATCGGCGATCAATGTGTGATCAAAAACACCCAAATCATCAAGGACGTAAAAGTTGGGAGTCATGCTTACATCAAGGGAGCAAATAAACTAAAAAACCTGACAATTAATAGTAGTCTATCCGCTCCATCACAAATTGGTGAAGGGGTAGAATTGGTCAATGGAATCATGGGGTATGGTAGTCGGGCATTTTATGGCGTCAAGGCCGTGCGTTTCATTTTGGGTGAGAATAGTACCCTTAAATATGGTGCCCGCTTGATCAACTCCCTGCTAGGAGATAATTCTACCATTTCTTGCTGTGAGGTGCTAAATTCTTTAATTTTTCCCGGACATGAACAGCACCACAACAATTCTTTTCTCATTGCAGCAACGGTTCTTGGCCAAAGCAATGTTGCTGCAGGAGCAACTATTGGTTCCAATCACAATTCCAGAGGAGCAGACGGGGAGATCCTAGCTGGCCGCGGATTCTGGCCTGGTTTATCTGTTAGTTTAAAACATAATTCAAAGTTTGCCTCTTTTTGCTTGCTGGCCAATGGTAACTTCACCTCCGAGTTGGATATCCCTTTGCCCTTTTCCCTGATTTCCAACAGTGAACATGATAATTGCCTGAATGTAATGCCTGCCTTTTGGTGGATGTACAATATGTATGCGCTGGCTCGCAATGCCTGGAAATATGCGGATCGGGACAAACGAATTTATAAAGTTCAAACTTTTGAGTGTGATTATCTGGCTCCGGATACCGTTGGCGAGATCTTTCAGGCCATGCACTTATTAGTGTCTTATACCGAAAAAGCCTTCCTGAAACAATTTCCCGAAGAGACCACCAGCAATCCTACTGATCTTCCGCTGGGCAAATACCTGCTATTGCATAAAGCAGACAAGCTAAAACAACTTAAGATCCTAGGAGAAAAAATGGAAAATTCATCCCGGGAAGTCCGACTGATCAAAGTACCACAAGCCTATGTTGCTTATCGCAAGATGCTTCACTATTATGGGATAAAAACCCTGCTTGAATTTGGCGAAACGACCGGAAAACGAGATTGGGGAACCTTAAAAGCCACCTTCGCCGGATCAAAAAGAGTCAAATGGTTTAACCTGGGTGGGCAATTAATTCCACAATCGGATCTGGAAACCTTACTTCAGGAAATTCAAGCCCACAAAATCTGTTCGTGGAAGGAAATACATCAACATTATTCCAAATTTGATCAGCAATATACCCAACAAAATGCTGCCAATGCGTTTGCCTCTCTTTTGGAACTCTATAATTTAGACGAAGACAAAGCAGATTTAGCAACCTGGCATCAATGGCTGGGACAAGCAGTAGAAACCGCTTATGAGATTGCCAGGAAAACCAAAGAAAGCCGGAAAAAGGACTACAGCAATGCCTTCCGGCAGAATACCTTTGACTCTATCGAAGAAATGAATGCGGTACAAGGACCTATCGATGAGAATATGTTTATTCAGCAAATGGAGGCGGAGGCTAGGATGTTTGAGGAGCGGGTTTCAAGGTGGGTAAGGTGAATTCATATTGATCGGCTTGTTGGCTGGGAGTGTACGGGAAAGTGTGTTTTTTTCACCGCAGAGGCGCAGGGGACGCGGAGTTTATCTGATTGATTTGTTGATTTTCAATGCTTTATACACTTAACTTGGAGTTAAAGATTCTGAGGTAGACACACTCTACTAGACACACCCGTTGGCTTATGTTTTTCCGTAATAAATAATCCTCAATCTATTTCCTACCTTTAAATAATGAGAACACTAATCTTCACCACACTACTTTCAGCGCTGGCTTTTTCCTGCCAGCAAAAAGACCCCACTCCCCCAAACATCATCCTCTTTTTTGTCGATGACCTCGGTTGGCAGGATACCTCTCTTCCTTTCTGGACGGAAACGACCGATTTTAACCGACTTTATCAAACGCCTAATATGGAACGCCTTGCCGCTCAGGGCATGAAATTTACCCAGGCCTATGCTACGCCGGTTTGCTCTCCCACACGAGTCAGTCTGCTGACGGGTATGAATGCTGCTCGTCATAGGGTGACCAACTGGACCCTATACAAGGATAAGCTGCAACCAATAGAAACGAATCATCCCGATCTTAGTTTTCCACAGTGGAATATCAATGGCCTGTCACCGGATTCTACGATTGCGGATGCTGTTTATGCCACGCCATTTTCCGGCCTTTTACAGGAAGCGGGCTACCAAACCATCCACGTTGGTAAAGCCCATTTTGGTGCCATTGGTACGCCAGGCGAAAATCCCTTAAATCTGGGTTTTGACGTCAATATTGCTGGACATGCGGCTGGCGCACCAAAGAGTTATTGGGGCAAGGAAAACTTCGGCAATACGCCTGAGTTTGAGAGTACGCCCTGGCCGGTTCCTGGATTGGAAAAGTATCATGGCAAAGCAATAAACCTGACAGAAGCCCTGACTCTGGAAGCGATTCAGGCCATGGATTCGGCAGTACAAAAGGAGCATCCGTTTTTCCTCTACATGGCTCATTATACCGTGCATACCCCCATTATGGCCGATGATCGCTTTTTTCAGCCTTATCTTGACCTTGGCATGGATACGATCGAAGCTCGTTATGCCTCCATGATCGAGGGTATGGATAAAAGTCTGGGTGATTTGATGGACTACCTGGAAACCAATGACCTCACCGATAATACCATCATCCTCTTTATGTCCGACAATGGCGGTCTGAGCGCAGTAGCTCGCAGTGGTACGCCTCACACCCACAACAAACCACTATCAAGTGGAAAAGGCTCCATTCATGAAGGAGGTATCCGCGAACCCATGATCGTAAAATGGCCAGGCATTGCTCCACCTAATTCCATCAATTCCAATTATCTCATCATCGAAGACTTTTTTCCCACTATCCTGGAGATGGCTGGCATTAAAGATTTCAAAACAATCCAGCACGTAGACGGCATCAGTTTTGTTGACCAGTTTAAAAACGAGCCTTATTCTACCCAGGATCGCCCGCTCTACTGGCATTATCCCAACGAATGGGGACCATCTGGACCAGGCATCGGTGCTTTTAGCGCCATCCGAAAAGGAGATTGGAAACTCATTTATTACCACCTGGATCAAAGCTTTGAATTGTTCAATATCAAAGAAGATATTGGAGAAAGTCAGAATCTTGCTGCTCAAAATCCCGATCAATTGAATACACTGGCCTCGGAATTGACCGAATATTTAGAAGAAGTATCGGCACAGATGCCGAGTGAAAAGGAGAGCGGCGTTAGGGTGCCTTATCCGGGGAAGTAAGCACCATTTTCCATTTTTAGTTTGTCTACTTAGGATAAAAAACGAATCTTGGAGTCTTGTTTTCCCAACTGCAAAATTACGACTATGTACTTACTAAAATCCTTGCAAGTTTTTTTTCTCCTTATCCTTATCGAACCAAGTCTAAATGGTCAAAACAAGCTTGGAGAAGCACCTATATGGCCCACCAAATCAACCACAGACTGGCTCATAGACGGCTCAGCATTTAAGGCAAGTGTGTACCAGGGTAGCAATGCTGATGAAATCATCCTTTCTAATGGTTTGCTAAAAAGAGTCTTTCGATTGGCTCCCAATGTAGCGACCATAGCTATTGATAATTTAATGACTGGAGAAAGCATCCTGCGTGGTGTAAAACCCGAAGCAGAAATCACCATCAATGGGGTCAATTATGCGGTTGGCGGATTGAAAGGGCAAATGAATTATGCTTTCCTAAGACCGGAAGATGTATCCCAGTTAATAGTAGATTCTTCGGCGTTTCAATTTGCAGCCTATGAAGTGAGTGAACCCCAAGCTGCCTTTGGCTGGAAACAGATCAGACACCATGCTCCTGGAACAAATTGGCCACCAAAAGGCATTCATTTACGACTGGATTTTGAAATGCAAGATAAAAATGCCGGCGTCAAGGTATCCGTTCACTACGAACTATATGATGGCATTCCGGTGATGGCCAAATGGCTGACGGTAGAGAACAATAGTCAGCAATCCATTGTCATCGATGATTTCACCAGTGAAATTATCGCCGCTGTAGAATATGGCTCGGCCGTAGAGGCTAGAAAATATATCGTCTCCAAACCCAATATTCACGTAGAAACCGACTATGCATTTGCCAGCTTTAATGTGGATGATGCCAACCACCACGTTGTGCAGTGGGAACCCGACCCCGATTACACTTCACAGGTAAACTACCAATTGTTGACCCCTTGTTTGTTAAAAGTATCACCAGAGATAGGCCCAGCACAGGAAATTCTAGTAGGGGAGTCTTTTAAGACTTTTCGAACCTTTGTCTTGCCTTACGATAGCTACGACCGGGAACGGCAGGGGCTTTCGCTACGAAAAATGTATCGGACACTAGCGCCCTGGACTACCGAAAACCTCTTGATGATGCATGCCCGTTTTGCGGATTGGGAACAGGTAAAAAAGGCCATTGACCAATGTGCGGAAGTGGGGTTTGAAATGGTAATTCTTACGTTTGGCAGCGGTTTTAATATAGAAGATAATAGCGAGGAATACCTGGCTAAAATGAAAAAATATAGTGATTATGCTCGTAGCAAAGGCGTAGAAATTGGTGGATATTCACTATTGGCTTCCCGAAAAATTGGCGAGGGGCAAGATGTGGTAATGCCGGAGGGCCAAACGCCTACTTTTGGTAATTCTCCTTGCATTGGTAGTGAATGGGGGCAGGATTATTTTAAAAAGTTGGTTGATTTTTATTCTAAAACCGGTTTCTCCCTATTGGAACACGATGGTTCTTATCCCGGAGACGCCTGTATCTCAAAAGACCATCCCGGTCACAAAGGTTATGAGGATTCCCGTTGGAATCAATATCGGGTCATTTCTCAATTTTATCAATGGTGCCGTAGCGAGGGCATCTATCTCAATGTACCCGATTATTATTACCTGACCGGTTCCAATAAATGTGGCATGGGTTACCGGGAGGTCAACTGGAGCCTACCAAGAGACCAGCAAGTGTTGCATACCCGGCAAAACATCTATGATGGCGCCTGGACAAAAATTCCGGCCATGGGATGGATGTTTGTGCCGCTGACCGAGTACCACGGCGGCGGCGCTACTGCGACGATTGAGCCATTAAATGAACATTTGAACCATTACCAAAAGATGATCATCAGCAACCTGGGTGGCGGAGTACAGGCTTGTTATCGCGGCCCAAGACTATTCGACACCGAGGAAACAAAAACCATGGTAAAAACATCGGTAGATTGGTATAAAAAACACCGGGAAGTATTGGAAGGAGACATCATTCACCTGCGTCGGGCGGATGGCCGCGATATCGATTATTGGCTTAATGTGAACCCTGGTGGTGAAGAAAAAGGTTTGTTAATGATCTTTAACCCGTTAAATGAGACAGTTGTTCAGGAAATTGAGGTACCCCTATATTATACGGGCCTGACAGATAAAGTAGCAGTCAGCCACGAAGATGCCAAAACCATTCCTTATCAATTAAACCGCGATTATAAGATTCATTTGAACGTGGAAGTCCCGGCAAATGCATATACCTGGTATGTTATTTCCAAACAGACTGGTTGATCGGGACAAACCCGTTTTTTGCCTTGAACAACCAGCTGCTTTAAGCAAGCTCAGTTTGGGACTTAAATGTGGCGGTTCAGATGGGTTTTCAGGCATTTCCGCCAATCCTGCCCTTGGTCATACTTCTGATTTATTGGTGGCGCTACGTGGAACCGCTATCTTATCGGAATTTCCGGAATTAAATGGGGTAGAACAAGAGCTAATCAATCGTTGTAAAGATGAGGAGGTAGCCCAAAAATTCATGAATCAAATGGCCGCTTATTCCAAACGTGCAGAAGCTGTTGGAACCTCCTTTAAAGACAACCCTTCACCTGGAAATGTAGCCACACTAAAATAATCCAATATCAGGCGTTAGACTGAACACTGCTTATTTGATTTTTGAATCTGTGAGTTTCGTGTAATAAAACAATCAACATTTCCTATATTCGAACCGATAGAATCCTTTCCATCGAAACAAAACGAATATGACCAAACGAAATTTTCTCCAACACTTTACCCTGGGAGGTATCGCCGTTACTCCTTTCTTTCGGAAATTGGAAGACCTAATGCTATCCGTTGAACACATTAGTCCGGATGATTTAGCGGCAAATGAAGATTTTTGGCTGAAAATCCGGGCTGATTATCGATTGAAACCTGACTATATCAATTTGGAGAATGGCTATTATTGTATTAGCCCCCAGGAGACACTGGAAAACTATATCCATCACATCCGGGAAATTAACTATCAAGGTTCCTGGTACATGCGTACGGTACAGTGGGACAATAAAGATGCTATGGCAGCCAATCTTGCAGAAATGCTGGATTGCCCCGCTGAAGAGGTCGCCATCACCAGGAATACGACCGAATCACTGGATACTATCATTGGTGGTTTCCCTTGGCAGGCAGGTGATGAGGCGGTTTATGCCGAGCAGGATTATGGTGCCATGAAACACATGTTTGAGCAGGTTGCCAAACGATTTGGTGTAGTCAATAAGGTGATCTCTGTACCTAATCATCCTGCTTCGGATGAAGAGATCGTTGACTTATACGCAAAAGCGATAACCCCACGGACCCGCTTATTGATGGTTTGTCATATCATCAACATAACCGGACACATTTTGCCCGTCCGAAAAATCTGCGATATGGCCCACAGTAAAGGAGTAGAAGTACTGGTAGATGGCGCCCATTCGGTAGGCCATTTTCAATTTTCAATGCCAGACCTGGACTGCGATTATTACGGAAGTAGCTTGCATAAATGGCTTAGCGTTCCTCTGGGTAGTGGCTTGTTGTATGTAAAAAAAGAAAAGATTTCCAAGATATGGCCACGATTTGCCGATTGGGGCAAAGAAGATGATGACATTCGGCGCCTCAACCATACCGGCACACATCCGGTACATACTGACCTGGCTGTTGGTAATGCGCTGGAATATTATTTCCAGCTGGGGCCGGAACGTAAAGAAAAGCGTCTTCGTTATCTTCAAAATTATTGGACTGACCAGGTTCGGGACCTCTCCCACATCGTACTCAATACTCCTAGAGAGCGCCACCGTTCCTGCGCCATTGCAAATGTAGGCATCAAAAACATGCCCCCTGCGGAGCTGGCCGAAACCTTGCTGAAAAAGTACCGGATATGGACCGTTGCTATTGACGGCGCTGGTGTGCATGGCTGTAGAATAACACCCAATGTTTTTACGACCACTAAAGAATTGGACGTTTTTGTCCGGGCATTGAGGGAAATGGGGAAAGGGTAAATTTGCCAAACGATCTGATTACTTTTTAAAATGGCATACATGTACGAACAGCTCAAAGGTTTTGTGAAAAAGTTGGTTCCAAAACACCTACTCAATAAATATGAATTGCCTTTAAGAAGGGTTTATGCCAAGGTTTTTTATCATGGCAATACATGTAGTTGCAACTTATGTGAAAGCCAATTTTCCAATTTTATCCTGCTACCCTCCGGAGATCTTTTGTGTCCGGTTTGTGGAAGCATCCCCAGGAATAGGAGGTTGTGGCAAATACTGTCGGAGGAGCTTAAAACCAAGAACAAAATTTTACATTTTTCTCCTTCAAGGGTGCTTTACAGAAAATTGAAACAAAGAGCAGGGATCGATTATGTCAGTACGGATTTTGAAGAGGAATTCATTGCTGATCACCGGATAGATATCACCAATATTGACTTTCCCGATCTCACCTTTGACAACATCATCTGTTTTCACATCCTGGAACACATTCCTGATGACCAACGAGCTCTTCAGGAATTGTACCGGGTACTAAAACCTGGTGGACTGATACTCCTCCAAACACCCTTTAAAGTTGGAGAAATTTATGAGGATACCAGCATTATTTCTGAAGTGGAACGCACCAAACACTTTGGCCAAAAAGATCACGTCAGGGTTTATTCTGCGGAAGGTTTGAAAGAACGGTTATCGCATGCTGGGCTTAAAGTTGAGGTGAAAAAATTTGAACGCGATGAGCATACGGAGCGATATGGCTTAAAAGTAGGGGAGATAGTGCTATTTGCCAGAAGAACAACATCCTGAAAATAATAGATTTTAGGAATCAACTGGACACTAAAGTGAGAATTCTTTAAATTGCACCAATTAAAGACCCGACGACCATGAAAAAATTATCACTAGTAATGTGCTGCTTAGGCCTATGCACTTATCTATCTGCCCAGGAAACAATTGAACCCTATCCTAAAAAAACTTACCACACCCAACGTATCGCGGAAAATCCGCCAATAATTGACGGCGAGCTAAGTGAAACTTGTTGGAATGAAGTAGAATGGACAGGCGGTTATCTGCAATGGGATCCCGACGAAGGCGTAGCACCTACCCAGGAAACTTCCTTTAAAATTTTATATGATGAAAAGCATCTATATCTTGGGTTTCGCTGTTTTGACAATGATCCGGAAAAGATTGTTAAACGAATGTCCAGGAGAGATGGCTTTCCTGGCGACTGGATTGAAATCAACATTGATAGTTATCACGATCTGCGGACAGCCTTTTCATTTACCATCTCTGCCTCAGGAGTCAAGGGAGATGAATTTATTTCCAATGATGGCAACAATTGGGATACCAACTGGAATCCCATTTGGTATGCCAAAACACTTGTCGATTCATTGGGCTGGACGGCTGAGGTAAAAATCCCCCTCACACAGTTGCGCTTCAGCAGTCAGGAAGAACAGGTGTGGGGCATTCAATCCACTCGCCGGGACTTTCGCATGGAAGAGAGATCTACCTGGCAACCTATCCATAGAAACGACGCAGCCTGGGTAAGCCGGTTTGGAGAGTTACATGGTATTAAAGGCATCAAACCACAAAAACAAATCGAACTTCAACCTTACCTGCTGGGACAATTGGCCACTTTCGAAAAAGAAGAAGGCAACCCCTTTGCTACAGGTGCTGATTGGCGGCTAACTGGCGGTTTGGATGGTAAAATAGGGGTAACGAATGATTTAACCATTGATTTTACCGTTAATCCGGATTTTGGGCAGGTGGAAGCGGATCCTAGTGCGCTTACACTAGATGGCTTCCAAATATTTTTTAGCGAACGTCGGCCCTTTTTTATTGAAAACCGCAATATTTTTGATTATCGCATCACCGGTTCTGAAGCAGGTGGTTCTTATGATAATGACCTGCTTTTTTATTCCCGCCGGATTGGAGGTGCACCTCATCATTCCATCAGAAATAACCCAGGCAACAGATATTATGTAGACCAACCTGAAAATACAACCATCCTCGGTGCGGCCAAGTTTAGTGGAAAAACAAATAAGGGGCTTTCCATAGGTATTCTGGAAACAGTCACAAATAGAGAGATCGCAAAGATTGACAATCAAGGCGTTCAGGAAAAATTGCCTGTTGAGCCTTTTGCCAATTATTTCGTTGGCAGGTTACAGCAGGATTTCTCTGGTGGCAACACCGTTATTGGTGGAATTTTAACTGCCGTGAACCGCGACATCAATGATCCTGGCTTGGAGGAGATTCACCGGTCTGCCTATTCCGGTGGCCTGGATTTTCTGCACAGATGGAAAAATCGATCCTGGTTTGTGTCTGGAAATGTGATTGCTAGTCAAATAGCTGGAAGTGAGGCCGCTATTCTGAATACCCAAACAGCTTTTGAGCATTTGTTTCAAAGACCGGATGCCGATCATTTGCAAATAGACTCTACAGCTACTGGATTATTTGGCACTGGAGGAACAGTTAAAGTGGGGAAGACAGGAGGCAAATGGGTTTTTGAAACCGGTGCCACCTGGCGTTCCCCAAAATTGGAGCTCAACGATGTCGGATTCCTGGTGAATACAGATGAAGTCAACTATTTTTTTTGGGGAGGCCGAAGATGGACGCAACCATTTTCCATTTTTCGGAGCCTAAGGGTTAATTACAACCATTGGAGCCGCTGGGATTTTTCTGGTAAAAATTTATATCGGGCCGCCAACACCAATGCTCATGCCAGTTTCAAGAATTTCTGGAGTGCCGGAATGGGATTCACCTATGAAAATTTGGATATAACCAAGAATGCACTACGTGGAGGGCCAGCATTGAGAAGACCAAATGGCACCGGGTTTTCAGCCTACTTGAATTCGGATAGCCGAAAAAAGGTAAACCTGTATTTTAATACTTTTAATGCCTGGGGTTTTGGTAAAACAGTCCGAGTTCAGAATTATAGTATAGATGTTCAAGTTCAACCGAGTAATGCCATGAGTATTACGCTTTCTCCCGGATTTGATCGTTTTCAACGTCTGGATCAATACGTAGCACAGCAAGATGTCAATGGAAAACGCCGTTATATCGAAGCTGAAGTAGATCAGCAGACCTTGAGTATGACATTGCGGCTAAACTATAATATTACCCCTGACCTTACGCTTCAATTTTATGGCCAACCTTTCATTTCAAGAGGCCATTATCGCGACTTTAAGCGGGTCACAGATGCTCCTTTGGCAAAGGAGTTTTGGGATCGCCATTATACTTACAACGCCAACGAGATTCAGTTTGATGAAAATGAAAAAGCTTACCTCATTGATGATGATAATGATGGGGCAATAGATATTATTCTGGACAAACCGGATTTTAATTTCTTTCAGTTCCGTTCCAATTTGGTGGCTCGATGGGAGTATATTCCCGGCTCTGAGATATTCCTGGTTTGGACACGCAGTACAACTGCAGCTGACGATCCGGAAGCAGGTTTGCTGGATAGTTTTACAGAAAACCTTTTTAGTGAGAAGGCCAGAAATATATTTTTGATCAAAACCACGTACCGATTTGCCCGATAAAATCAGCGCCTGATTGTAGGTAAAATCCTGTGCTGTGAAGGTTCACTTTTCGGTATAAAAGTCAACCTCCAAACAGTTTCACGTTTACTTGAGCAATAAATGCGGCATATAAGCATGATTTAATAAATCTATAATAGACAGTATGCCTACCAACTGGTTATGTTCGTTAACTACCGGCATGGCATGAAAAAGATTTTCATTAAAGATATCGACAGCTATTAGGATATTGTCGTCTGGAGAAAGAGTTGTGACATCCGTTATCATTACATCACTGACTAATAATGACCGGGCAATTGCGTTGTTATATTCCTCCGCCTTTTTGAGCTTGAAAGAAGTTAATCCATGTTGAATACGGTAATAATCGGATTTACTTAACATCCCTAAGACTTTACCTTCTTGATCCACTATGGGCAAGTGGTGGAATTTCTCTGTTTCAAAAATCCTGTTGACTTTGTCCATCGTTTCACATGGACCGATCGTTACCACCTGATCAGTCATGACTTGACCAACATTAACATTTGTAATAGACATTGTTATTGCATTTGATTCAAGTCAAAATTAGTCCTATTGACCGATCAAAAACATGACTAATATCATTCCTTCTGGTGATAATTACCCGTGCATCAGACCTTTGCGCCATTTTTTATTTCTTCCACAATTTCCGGGTTGAGAAGGGTAGAGGTATCTCCCAAATTGGAGACGTCTCCGGAGGCTACCTTCCTCAGAATGCGGCGCATGATTTTCCCGGATCTGGTTTTGGGCAATCCCGAGGTAATCTGAATGATATCCGGTTTTGCTATTGGTCCAATGACTTTGGTAACCACATCCCGGACTTCCTTTTGAAACTTTTCTTCGTCTGATACTGGATTTTGGGTAATGACATAGGCATAAATCCCTTGCCCTTTGATATCATGAGGATAACCTACGACGGCACTTTCTACTACATTTTCGTGCTCATTGATCGCATTTTCCACTTCAGCTGTTCCCATTCGGTGGCCAGAAACATTGATTACATCATCAACCCTGCCAATAATACGATAGCGTCCATCTTTATCCCTTCTAGCGCCGTCACCAGTAAAGTACATATTGTCAAATGATGAAAAATAAGTTTGCCGGCAACGTTCATGATCCCCATAAGTGGTCCTTATCATTGAAGGCCAGGGAAAAGTGATACACAACAATCCTTCTTTGTCATTTCCTTCTACAATATTGCCCTCCGAGTCTACTAAAATGAGTTGTACTCCCGGCATTGGATAGGAAGCATAACAAGGCTTAGTGTCTGTAATGCCAGGTAGGGGCGTGATCATAATGCCACCAGTTTCCGTTTGCCACCAGGTGTCAACAATGGGTATTTTGAATTTTCCTACGTGTTCATTATACCAGTTCCAGGCCTCTTCATTGATGGGTTCTCCAACGGACCCGATTACTTTCAAAGTACTTAGATCATATTTGTCAACATATTGATTGCCTCGAGCCATCAAAGCACGAATAGCTGTAGGTGCCGTATAAAATTGGTTTATTTTGTGTTTGTCACAAACCTCCCAGAAACGACCCGCGTCCGGATAAGTTGGCACCCCTTCAAACATGACGGTGGTTGCTCCAGCCAATAAAGGACCATAAACAATATAACTATGGCCGGTAATCCAGCCAATATCAGCCGTACACCAGTAGATATCTCCATCACTATATTGGAAGACATTTTTAAAGGTATAACAAGTATAGACCATGTAACCACCACAGGAATGCACCACCCCTTTGGGTTTCCCTGTTGATCCCGAAGTATACAGGATAAACAACATGTCTTCACTATCCATTACCTCAGCAGGACAGCTAGGGGATTGATCATAAATTTCCTCATGCCACCATTTATCTATGTCATTCCAGACTACATCATCACCGGTATTTCTGTGCACCAAAACCGTTTCCACACTATCGCATCCCATAGAGATAGCCTCATCAACAATGGCTTTTACAGGTATATTTTTGGTCCCCCGGGCATTATAATCCGAACAGATAACCATATTGCAACTGGCATCTTTGATCCGATCCGCTAATGCGGAGGCAGAGAACCCTGCAAAAACAACGGAATGAATGGCTCCAATACGGGCACAGGCCAGGACGCCGATTGCCAGCTCTGGTACCATAGGCATATAAAAACACACCCGATCTCCTTTTTTTATATTGTTTGCTTTAAGGGCATTTGCCATTTTGCAAACCGCTGCATGCAATTCCTTATAAGTATAGGATTGGACATCATTGTCAGGGTCATTAGGCTCCCACAGGATTGCGACTTGATCGCCTCTGGAACTCAAGTGTCGGTCGAGGCAGTTTTCTGTAATATTCAGTTTGCCACCAGCAAACCATTTAACATCAGGTTTTCGAAAGTCCCATTCCAATACTTTATCCCATTTTTTACTCCAGCTGAAGGATTCTGCTTGTTCTTCCCAGAATGCTTCGGGATTGTCTATGCTTCGTTGATATGTTTCCTTGTATTCTGCTAAATTTGTTATCTGTTGTGTCATGATATCTATAGGTTATTATAAATTGCTAATATAAGAGTTGGTCTCGAAAAATAAATTTGAAACCCGTGCATTAACAAGATTTTAGTAGTTTCCTTTTGCCGAGGATGCCCGAGGCACTCTGATCTCTTCCACTATTGCAACCACCTCCTTCGGTGGCGCCGGTGTAAAGCGGGAAACAGTAAGGGCCACTACAAAATTAAACAACATGCCGAGGGTGCCAATACCTTCCGGGCTAATGCCGAACCAATATTGTTCAGGATTGCCTCCACCGTATTTAAAGTACCAGATATATATACCAGTAAATACCAATCCGGTAATCATGCCCGCTACAGCCCCCTGCATATTCATGCGTTTGCTGAATATTCCCAGAATGATGGCCGGGAAGAAAGAAGCTGCTGCCAGTCCAAATGCCCAGGCAACCACTTGTGCCACAAAGCCGGGAGGGTTAATACCGAAATATCCGGCAATGACAACCGCTACTCCAATGGCTGTCCTGGCCGCCCGCAGTTCCTGCTTCTCAGTAATTTTTGGCATCAGCCATTTTTTCAATAAATCATGTGAAATAGAGGTTGAAATAACCAACAACAAACCAGCTGCCGTTGACAATGCAGCCGCCAAACCACCCGCAACCACCAAGGCAATGACCCAGCCTGGCAGGTTCGCAATTTCTGGATTGGCCAAAACCATTATGTCCCGATCCACCGTCAATTCATTGCCACGCCAACCATTGGGTTCCGCCACTTCGGCTACATAAGTACTATTTGCATCATTGTAATATTGAACAAGGCCATCCTGGTTTTTATCTTCAAATTCTAACAAACCCGTTTTTTCCCAGTTGGCAAACCATCCTGGCAATTCACTATAGGGTTTTTCACTGACGGTATTGATCATATTGGTTCGTGCAAAGGCCGCTACTGCCGGCGCAGCAGTATATAATAAAGCGATAAACAACAAGGCCCAACCCGCAGATTTGCGGGCATCCGAAACCTTAGGTACCGTAAAGAAACGTACAATAACATGGGGTAAACCAGCTGTGCCCAACATCAGGGCAGCAGTAACAAAAAACATATCGACCATGCCTCTGTTGGAAGTGGTATATTCCATAAATCCCAAATCAGTGGACAATTGATCCAGCTTGGTTAAGAGGTGAGTACCATCAGCCAACTTTCCACCTAAGCCGAGTTGTGGAATAGGATTATCGACCATATATACCGAAATAAAAATGGCTGGTACCAGATAAGCAAAAATCAACACACAATATTGCGCCACCTGGGTATAGGTAATGCCCTTCATACCCCCTAAAAAAGCATAGAAAAAAACAATGGCTACCCCAATCACAATACCCCATTCAAAAGGGACCTCCAAGAATCGGGAAAAGGCAATGCCAACACCTTTCATTTGTCCAACCACATAAGTAAATGAGACAAACAATGCACAGATTACGGCCACTAAACGAGCAGTTTGAGAATAATAGCGCTCACCAATAAAATCAGGCACTGTAAACTTTCCAAATTTCCTCAAATACGGCGCCAATAAGAGGGCCAATAATACGTATCCTCCAGTCCAACCCATCAAATATTGCGCACCCTGATAACCCATAAAAGAAATGAGGCCAGCCATAGAAATAAACGATGCCGCCGACATCCAGTCTGCGGCTGTAGCCATTCCATTAATGATCGGATGCACCCCACCTCCGGCCACATAAAATTCCGAAGTTGAACCTGCTCTTGACCATATAGCAACACCGATATAAAGAGCGAATGTTATTCCGACAATAATCAATGTCCAAATCTGAACGTCCATAGTATTGTAGTGTTTGTGCTTTGCAAAATTTACTTTTCGTCTACATCGTATTCTTTATCCAACTTATTCATCAGGTAAACATAAACAAAAATGAGTAGTACAAAAACATAAATAGATCCCTGTTGCGCAAACCAGAATCCCAGTTTGAAGCCACCAATTTTGATGGTATTTAATGGTTCAACCAAAATGATTCCAAATCCATAGGAAACGATAAACCAAATTGTCAAAAGCATTCCCAGGTATTGAAGATTCCGATTCCAGTAGTTTTGTACATTTTTATCAGACATATTCGATGCTTTAGCTGCAAAAAAGGTAATTTTCCCGGTAAATTTAAAAGTTGGCCAATGGAAAATGTTATCCTTCACCGGGTTTTTGATTTTTTAAATCAATATCCACCATTTTCTTTGTTGGAAAGAAGTGTTTTGATGGAAATTGCCGAGAAGGTACGAATTAAATATTTTCCTGCAGAAAGAAGGATTTTTTCCCAGGGGGAATCGACTATTCCTTTTATCTATATGGTTAGAGAAGGGGCCGTTCAACTTTTTAGGGTGGAGGAAGCAGGAAATATCCTGGTGGACCAGTGTGATGAAGGAGATGTTTTTGGCATCAGGCCATTGTTGGCCGAGCAACCTTATGCATTGACAGCGATGACGGTTGAAGAGAGCCTGATCTATGCTATTAGTACTGAAGGACTCCGCCCTATAATAGAAAACAACCCCAAGATAGCCTGGTATTTTGCTCAAAACTTTGCAGCTGGTATTAGAAATAAGTTTGCCTATCACAACAAGGGCAGGATTTTCACCTCACCAGAAGCCCTGAAGAAGGTGACAGAGCCCCTCACGGAAATAACATCTATCAACTACAGCAAAGCACCCGTCACCTGTAACCTTACCACTTCCGTGAAAAAAGCGGCAAAAATCATGCGCCGGAAAAAAGTAGGTTCTATCATTGTTGTCAGTAAGGAAAAGTATCCTTTGGGAATTCTTACCGACCGAGATTTACGCAATAAGGTAGTGGCCGGAGATTATAGTATTGAACTTCCGGTTTCCGGGATCATGTCGAGTCCCGTTTTTACAGTTCGACCTCAATTGGCTGTGGCCGATGTACAAATTGCCATGATCAGACAGAAGATTCACCACCTCTGCTTGACGGAAGATGGCACCATTAACTCCAAGATAGTCGGGGTCATTTCCGAACACGATTTATTAGTGGTACAAGGCAATAATCCGGCGGTTTTGATCAGGGAATTAAGCAGAAGTCAATCAGGGAAGGGTTTGCGAAAAATCAGGGAAAGAGCAGAAAAATTATTGGCAGAGTATCTCGGGCAGGAAGTGTCTATTGATTACATTGCCGGGATCATGACAGAAGTAAATGATGCTTTGATTTCCAGAGCAATAGAATTGAGCATTAAAAAATTGGAAAAGGAAAAAAAATCGATGCCAAAAGTGCGTTGGTGCTGGCTGGGATTGGGCAGTGAGGGTAGGGGAGAACAGCTTCTCCGGACTGACCAGGATAATGCCCTGGTCTTTGAAGATGTACCAGAAAAAAACTACCTAAAGATAAAAAACTATTTTGGCGATTTGTCCAGCAAAGTCACCGCTACTTTGTACGAAGCAGGATTTGCCTATTGTCCCGGGGATATGATGGCAAGTAATCCACAATGGTGCAAATCACTTGAGGAATGGAAAAAGCAATTTTCTGAGTGGATTACCCAGCCTTCAGCAGAAAATATTTTGTACAGTAGCATATTTTTTGATTATCGGTCGATATATGGTGATCGACAATTGACCGAGCAACTTTCGGAACACATCTTTAATGGAATTGAACAACAAAACCTTTTTCTTTCTTTTTTGGCTAAAGGAGCGCTGCAAAACCCGCCTCCCCTGACCTTTTTTCGCAATTTCATGGTGGAAAGAAGTGGCGAGCACAAGGATAAATTCGATATTAAATCCCGCGCTATGAGGCCATTAGCCGATGTAGCCAGGTGTTTGATCCTAAAGGCAAAAGTGCCAGGAATTAACAGTACCTTTCGCCGCTTTCAAAAGCTGGCTGAGCTGGAAGAACAAAATAGAGAATTGTATACCCAGGCCGCAGATGCCTATGAGATACTGGTGCGTTACCGGGCCTTACAAGGCTTAAAAAATCATAACAAGGGAAGGTATTTCAGACCTTCCGAGCTAACTAAAATGGAGCGAATGAATTTGCGAAATACCTTTGAACCAATCCGGGAATTACAACAAATCCTATATATAAAGTTTCGATTGGCCTATTTGATGTAAGCGTTTTACAAAATGGAATATTGGAAAAAACTTGTATCCTACCTGTTTCACAAAGAATGGAGTATTCGACCTGACGATCCTGCCTGGCTGCGTTATGCAGCATTGTTCGACAAAAAATTGAATAGAAAAAAACAAATCAGGGACATTCATTTTGTTTTAATTGATACAGAAACCACCGGCTTCGATTTTCGAAAGGATCATATCCTGTCTATTGGAGCCATTGGTATTCGGAATTATGAAATGGACATTTCGGATCGGTTTGAATATTACTTAAAACAGGAAGATTATCATCCGGGAAAAAGCATCGAAGTACATGGAATTTTGCCCAGCCGGTCTCAAAAAGGCATTTCGGAAAAAGAAATGCTCATCCAATTTCTGGATTTTTGTCAGGACCGCATCATTGTAGGGCATCATATTGGCTTTGATATCGCCATGCTCAATACTGCAATGAAAAAACATTTTGGAAAACAACTCAAAAACAAAGTTGTTGATACCGGCATCCTTGCACAACGGCTGGAAATTACGCACGCTATTTACCCCATTGATCACTCCCGCTTTTCTTTAGATGCTCTTTGCCAGCAATACCATATTGCACCCCGAAATAGGCATACCGCATCTGGTGATGCCTTTATTACCGGTATTCTTTTTTTAAAATTATTAGACCGTCTGGAAAAACGTGGAATAAGCACTTTAGGGCATTTACTTACCTGAAAATAGCGCAAACAGAAACTATTTTGCACACAAATGCGTTATTATTAGTGAGGTTCATAAATTTTGACAATAATATTTTCTACTTTCTTTAAATAGAATCAGCCGATCTATCCAATAGGAGCTTTGTCTACCTATTGTGATCAGAATTGGCCATGCCATTGTCAAGACTCAATTTTTGGTTTTAAGCGAATGTTTGGTGGTAGTTATTTATCCACTTTCCTTTCTGATGATTTTTCTGCGTTCATAAAACGCTTTCGGTTGAGAAATAAAATAGTTCAGCTGGGCCGAAATCCGCTTAAGAAACCTCGTTTTAGCCATATTTTTTACAAAAAAAGTCACTTATGAAAGATCAATCTGTTTTTGAGAAAGCAATTAAATGGGCAAAAAACAAAGGTTTTCAGAATATTAAAGCAAAAGCGGATGAATACGAAGATCCTGCTCCATTTACACGCAACCGGGATGAGGAATCTTTTATTCCGGATATAACCGGATTGCAAACTGGTGGAAAAAGCTTTATCGAAATAGCTACCAAAAGTGAAGATGTCCCACGCACTATATCCAAATGGAAATTATTGAGTACCATTGCCACCATGAAAGGCGGCCGCTTATTTTTGTTGGCACCTAAAGGCCACAAAACCTTTGCCGAAAATATTGTTAAGAGCCACAATCTGGATGCGCAGGTTATCTATCTGCGCTAATATTCCTTAATAATAATTAGAAGATATATAACCTCACTGTGCTCTTTTGTTGACAAGAGAGCACAGTGGGGTTGTTCTATTTGTGTTTTTAAAGACTTGAAAACGAGTATAATGACTGAAAATTTTAAGATTAACCTTTATACGCCTTTTGACAAATTAACCTCCATCCAAAGCGATAAGGTTGTGCAATTCCTATACGAACATTTACAGGAGTATGGTGATGAAAGGCCCCACATCAAAATGGCCATCGATTACGCCATGAAAGAAGTTTCTTCCCCGGGAGGATTTGTATTAGTGGGCGCTGTGGAACAGGATATACTTGGGGTTGTTGTGGTGAATAAAACCGGCATGTCGGGATATATACCTGAGAATATCCTGGTATACATTGCCGTGCATGAGGATACAAGAGGTAAAGGAGTAGGCAAAAAGCTGATGAAAGCAGCCATTAAAAACAGCACCGGAGATATTGCCCTGCATGTCGAAGCCAACAATCCTGCTTTAAGGCTCTACGAAAAACTCGGGTTTGAAAACAAATATCTTGAAATGCGCCTGCACAAATCTGATCAAGCAACCCAATCAAAAGGAAAGGGTAAAAAAGAACCAATTCAAGCTACTCTTCCAACAGACCAAAACAACTAGATAGAGTGATCTAGCTTTTCTATGAATATTATTGACATAAGTATTTTTATCCTGTACTTTCTAGCAATGTTGGGAGTTGGGATTTATTTTTTTAGAAAAAATCAAGATTCCGAGGACTACTATGTAGGCGGAAGAAACATGGGTAGTCTGCATATTGGGCTGTCAGTTGTGGCAACAGATGTAGGTGGGGGGTTTTCAATCGGCCTTGGAGGATTAGGATTTTTAATGGGTATCTCTGGTTCTTGGATGTTATTTACGGGACTGATTGGTGCCTGGTTGAGTGCTGTATTTTTAATCCCCAAGGTCAGTCACTTATCTCGCCATCATAAATGGTTTACCTTCCCCCAGCTTTTCCAACATTTTTACAATAGCCGCGTTGCTTTGGTGGCAGGTATTATTTCTGCCATTGGTTACATAGGGTTTACCAGCTCACAGCTATTGGCTGGAGCTAAACTTGCCTCTGCTACTTTCCTTGAGCTTGACTTGAATATTGCCTTGATGATTATGGGGGTAATTGCAGTAGGTTATACGGTGATTGGCGGCTTAAAAGCGGTCATTTATACAGATACCATTCAATGGATTATCCTTATGGGCGGTTTGGTTTTTATTGGCATTCCAATTGGTTATACAGCCATTGGTGGTATAGATGCTATAAAAGCTACACTTTCTCCGGATTTTCTATCTTTAGGAAATATTAGTTGGTCCACTTTCTTCAACTGGATTGTGACGATTGTACCGATATGGTTTGTAGGCATGACCCTCTACCAACGTATTTATGCCTGTCGGGATGAAAAAACGGCTCGCCGGGCATGGTTTATTGCAGGTCTGTTTGAATATCCGGTAATGGCTTTTATGGGGGTATTATTAGGACTTTTTGCCCGGGTTGGCGCGGAACAAGGTATGTTTGCCTACGCTGGTTTTCCAACTGCCGAAGGTATCGATGCCGAAATGGGACTGCCAATGTTGTTGCGCACCGTGCTTCCAGTGGGTTTGATGGGGCTGATGCTTTCTGCTTACTTTTCAGCGATAATGTCTACTGCCGATAGCTGCCTCATGGCGGCCTCGGGTAATGTAGTTACAGATATCCTGGGTCGGTTGAGCAATTTTGGTAAAAACAAAAATACTGCGTTGCGCCTTTCACAAATCGCTACACTGGTCATTGGTGTCATTTCCTTATTATTGGCCTCCATGATGCAAAATGTATTGGAATTGATGCTTTTATCCTATGCCTTTATGGTGTCGGGATTGTTTGTTCCGGTTGTGGGTGCCTTATTTTGGAAAAGAGGGAATTCCCTGGCCGCATTTTGGGCAATGCTGGTTGGCGGAGGGACAACCATTGCATTAGTGATTAGTGAATTCAGTTTGCCTTATAATCTAGATCCCAATGTGGCAGGCATCTCACTCTCGGCACTGACATTCATTTCACTGAGCCTATTGACAACAGAAAAGAGAGGATCAGGAGATATTCGAAACGAAACAGAAATAGAAGCCTTAACGAACTAAGTAAAAGAGCATGTTACATACGTCCTGGATCGAGATTAGCCAGTCTGCACTGGTGAACAACTATAAATTTTTAAGCGAACATTTTGGTGATGAGGTGAAAATTTCCTCGGTAGTTAAAGGCAATGCTTATGGCCATGGGTTGGAGTTGTTTGTCCCTCTAGCCGAACAATGTGGACAGACGCACTTCTCCGTGTTTAGTGCAGATGAAGCACTAATAGTCAAGAATGTCAGCCAACTTGATCCGACCATTATGATCATGGGTATGGTAGACAATGCACAAATGGAATGGGCCATTGAAAATGACTTGGAATTCTTCGTATTTGAAATGGATCGCCTCGAAGCGGCCATAAAGGCAGCAAAACTGGTAGGAAAAAAGGCCAGTATTCATCTGGAGGTGGAAACAGGCATGAATCGTACAGGATTCGAAAATTCTGCCTTGATTAAAGCTTTGCAACTAATTAAGGAGCATGGCAATGAACTCAGTTTTACAGGGTTGTGTACACATTATGGAGGAGCTGAAAGCATAGCCAATTATTACCGTGTAAAAAAGCAGAAGATTCAGTATAACCGAATTCTTAAACTGGTCAATGCTACTGGCATGCATCCCAAATATCTGCACACAGCTTGTTCGGCAGCAGCCATGCGTTATCCTACTACCCGCATGGATTTGAGTCGAATTGGTATTTTACAGTATGGCTTTTTTCCGAGCCAGGAGGTTTTTATTGAATACATCAGCAAACAGGAAGAAAAGAAAGATCCGTTGAAACGACTCATCAGTTGGAAAAGTAGAGTGATGGATGTTAAACGGGTGAGATCCGGAGAATTTATTGGATACGGAACTTCTTTTTTAGCGAACAGTGAAATGAATATTGCCAGTATTCCAGTTGGCTACAGTCATGGATTTAGCCGGTCGCTGAGTAATCAGGGGCGGGTGTTGATCCACGGCAAAAGAGTCAGTGTAGTTGGCACGGTGAATATGAATATGATGCTGGTAGATGCAACAGATTTGGAAGGTGTAAAAAAAGGGGATGAAGTAGTGCTAATCGGTAAACAGGGTGACCTGGAGATCTCGGTTGCTTCATTTGCTGAATTTAGCGAACAAGTCAATTATGAATTATTGACCAGACTGCCCGCCAATATTCCCCGGAAAATTGTTGATTAAATCGCTCTTTGACAAATTAATTGATTTGCCAAAGGAGCTTTAAATCCTTGGTGTTATGGCTTATATTGAATTATATAGAGATAAATTAAAGAAGAACTATCAGTTCATCGATACTGTATTTAAGGAGAATAATATCGATTGGGCAGTAGTCACTAAACTACTTTGTGGCAATGAGCTATTCCTGAAAGAAATACTGGATTTGGGCGTGAAAGAAGTTTGTGATAGCCGCCTGAGCAATTTAAAAAAAATTAAGGAACTAGCGCCTAATGTGCAAACTGTTTATATCAAACCTCCTCCTAAGGGCAGTATCAAAAAGTTAATCAAATATGCTGATGTCAGCTTCAATTCTGAAAGTGAAACCATCCGTCTGCTCTCTGAAGAAGCCCAACGCCAAGGGAAAACCCATAAAATAACCATCATGATCGAACTCGGCGACTTGCGCGAGGGCATCATGGGAGACCACCTCATAGATTTTTATGAGAAAGTATTTAATTTCCCTAATATCGAAGTGGTGGCGATTGGTGCCAATCTAAACTGTTTGCATGGGGTGATGCCATCACATGACAAGCTCATCCAGCTAAGCCTTTACAAACAATTGGTTGATATCAAATTTGGCAAAAAGATTCCCTGGATCAGTGGAGGTACCTCAGTTGTATTCCCTCTGTTGTTCCGCAAGCAGGTTCCTGCTGCGATCAATCATTTTCGCATAGGCGAAGTCCTCTATTTTGGAAACAACCTATTTGATGATGGTCGGCCCATTCCGGGATTGGAAACCGATGTTTTCCGCCTTTTTTCAGAAATCATCGAGATTACGGAAAAACCTAAAGTACCCATCGGTGAAATCGCAGCTAATCCCTCTGGTGATGTCTTTGAGGTGATAGAAGATGATTACGGTCTTACTTCTTATCGGGCCATCATTGATGTAGGTTTGCTCGATGTATCTCCAGATTATTTGATACCTGACGACCCAAAACTGGAGGTGATTAATGCCAGTTCGGATATGTTAATCGTAGATTTGGGAGAAACGGATCGCAATTATAAAGTTGGAGATTATATATCTTTTACTTTAAAATACATGGGAGCACTGAGTCTCCTCAATTCAGACTATATCGATAAAAAAGTTATTTAATCCCAAGGCCCTAAAACATTTTTATAACATGAATTTTTTAAACAAACTAAAAATATTTTTCAGTGGAACATCCGAAAAGCAATCCACAGAAAATCAATCCGAGACCTTTAAAACCGGCATCGTCAAATTTTTCAATCGATCCAAAGGGTATGGATTTATCCATTCCAAAGAACTAACGACCCGAATATTTGTCCACGTTTCTGAGTTGGAAGACAAAGTAAAAGTGGGCGATCAGGTAAAATTTGTGATCGAGAAAAATGAGAGAGGCCTTATGGCTAAGAATGTGGAAGTGGTGTGACCGTAGTTTATTTCTTCTTACCGGGTTTATCCTTCAGTGGTTCCGGCAGATAGCGCAAGAGCCAAAAAGAGGCCAAGGCAAATAAAAAAGAGCCTATAAAGGTTATAACAGCAAAGAAAAAATTGTCTTCCAATGCATTGTTAAGCGCTCCATATAAGAACCAAATTTGAATGGTAACGAAAAGGATCAACATCAAAATGATTCCCGTCATCAAGGTGTTGGTCTTATTGGGATGCGCTTCGTTTTGTGAGGTCCTAAAATCACTCATAGCTATTCATTTTCAACTTTTCATTTCCTTTACATAAATCTTACCCTCTTTATTTACTACTTCCAATTGTGGCAAGGGCCGTGGAGGTGGACCCTGAAGCACTTCTCCCGTATCTGCATCGAAGTATCCATGGTGACAGGGGCATTCTATCCGTTTGGTGTCGTCTATATACCGCACTGCACAAGACAAATGAGTGCATTTTTGCTCGAATGCCCGCCATTCGGTATTTTCGAGGTGAATAAGCATATAAGGAACAACCTTATTCCCCTCAATGGAAAACTGGAACATTTTCCCCACAGGAACATCGTTTTCATGGCAAACAAAATGTTCGCCTTCCAGAGGCTTGGAAGGAAAGGCTATGGCTTTGATCACAATCCCACCATTGCTCAAAGCCAAGGCTCCAGAGAGTAAGCCCAGGAACTTAGCAAATTCCCTTCGGTTCACATGGCTGGCCTTTTTAGATTGAATTGGAAAATCGGATTTCCAATTTGGAATTTTTTCAGGATCTTCTTGTTCCATGATAAAACTTATTCTATAATTAGCTGATGGGTTCCTTTTGGCATCATGATATTTACCTTAGTATTCACTTCCTGTTGACCAAATAGGAACGAATTGACCGGGACGCTATCCGGGCGCATTCTTTCTATTTCCTCTCGGGTTCCATAATACAAGGCCTGACTTGGACAAACGGTGGCACACATTGGTTTTTTTCCTGCACTGGTTCGGTCATAACACATATTGCATTTCATCATCAATTCCGCCTGCTCCTGCATTTTGGGGACACCGAAAGGACAAGCCAAAACACAATTGGAACAACCAATACATCGCGAAGTATCGGCAGAATGCACCACTCCAAAATCATCCTGGTGTATCGCATCGGCCGGGCAAACATTTGCACAGGTGGGGTCTTCGCAATGCATACAGACCTGTACCGTGGTTTGGGTACTGATCGCACGATCCACATAGTTGACATGAATCATGCTTTCCTGTCCGTTCGTTTCACACTCAGCACAGGCCATTTCACAAGCATGACATCCAATACACCGTTGCATGTCAACGAAAAAGGCCATTTCCTCATTATAATCTGTTTTTGGCATATTGTTATGTTTAGCTAAATAACTTTTTTTCGTTCTACTTTTCGGTTAACGCACAACAAATCCTATTCTACAACCAACTTTGATACGCAGATTCTGTGCGGTGCTCGGATCCTTTTTTCTCGGTTGGATATAACTGACAAGCACAAACCTTGAACTCTGGAATTTTGGACATCGGATCCAAACTGCCGATAGTCAACTGGTTTGCTGAAAATTTTCCGCCCCAATGGTAGGGGATAAAAACCGTATCCTCCCGAATAGTTTCTACCACATGGGCAGGAAATTGCGCTTCCCCCCTTCTGGTTTTTACTTTAACCAAATCGCGATTTTCAATCCCATACTGATAGGCTAGTTTGGGGTGGATTTCCAACAAAGGTTCTGGATATTGATCCACCAATTTCCCGATTCTTCGAGTTGAGGTACCACTCAAATATTGAGACACCACTCTGCCAGTGGTCAAAATCACGGGGTATTCTTTATCGGTCACCTCAGCGGCCGGACGATATTTTACCGGATTGAAATGCGCCTTTCCGTCTGGGGTTTTAAATTTTTTGTCTTCCCAAAGTCTTGGAGTGCCAGGATGGTCCAAAGACGGGCAGGGCCAGAAAATGCCCATATTCTCCTCTATTTTTTGATAGGTAATCCCATAATAGTCTGCTGTTCCGCCTTTGGAGGCGATTCTCAGTTCATTAAAAATGGCTTCACTCGAAGGAAAGCTAAATTTATCACCAGCCCCCAAGCGATCGGCGATTTCCATGATTATTTCACCATCTCTACGCGCACTATGTGGAGGAGTAATTGCCTCGTTGATCTTTACAACCCTACCTTCTGCCGTAGTTACGGTCCCTTCTTCCTCTTCGTGTAAAGAGCCCGCCATAACAATATCAGCATGTCGGGCAGTTTCAGAGAGAAAGGTATCAATACACACATAAAACTCCAATTTCTCCAAGGCTTCACGCACAAGATTATTGTTGGGCAAGGAGACAAGCGGATTGAAACAAATAGAGATCATTCCTTTTATTTCCCCGCGATGAATGGCCTCGATCTGCTCATAGGCTGTCAATCCTTTGCCCGGCATATCCTTTTCATCGATTCCCCACACCTCCGAAATATATTTGCGGTGCTCGGGATTGGTGATGTCCCGGTTTCCCGGTAATTGATCACATTTATGGCCGTGTTCCCTTCCACCCTGACCGTTTCCCTGGCCTGTAATGGTCCCATAGCCGCAGTAAGGTTTTCCGATACGCCCCGTTGCCAATACCAGATTGATACAACTCATGACATTTTCTACTCCTTTGGTATGGTGTTCGATGCCTCGCGCATGTAGCAGAAAACTGGTCTTGGCTTTGCCCCATAGGGTGGCGGCCTCCAAAATTAAATGTTTGGAGATGCCCGTTTGCTCCTCGGCCCAGTCCAGGTCATAATCCTTCACAGCCGCTATAGTTTCTTCAAACCCTGAAGTATACTTAGCGATAAAGTCATGGTCTAACCAATCGTTATCTACTAAAATCTTTAGCATAGCACCAAACAAGGCAGAATCCCCTCCGGGGCGGATGGGTAGATGAAGGTCTGCGGTCCTGGCCAATGGAATTACCCTGGGATCTACAACAATCAATTTGGCTCCATTGTCTCTTGCTCTCCAAATATAATGGGTTAGGGTAGGAAAGGTTTCACTGATATTGGCTCCAGCCACTATAATGACCTCAGCATGTGCCAAATCGTCCCAACTGTTGGAGCTACGGTCCAGGCCAAAGGCCTTTTTATTTCCTCCTCCGGCACTCACCATACAGAGCCTCCCGTTATAGTCCAAATTGGCGGTCTTTAAAGCTACCCGGGCAAATTTCCCGATCATATAGCTCTTTTCGTTCGTGAGGGAAACTCCAGAAAGCATGGCAAAGGCATCGTTTCCGTAAGTTTGTTGTATTCTTTTGATTTCACTCACCGTCTTGTCCATAGCCTTTTCCCAACCGATCGGCTCAAAGCCTTTTCCTTCCACCCGTTGTATGGGGCTTAAAAGCCGGTCCGGATGATTGTTCTGCATATAGCGTTGTACCCCTTTGGGACAGAGTCGGCCTTCATTGAATGGGAATTCCATCCAAGGTTCAAAACCCGCAATTTTATTGTCCTTTACTTTAAGTTGAATGCCACACTGCATGCCACAATAGCAACAATGGGTCTTTACCAGCTTATCTGGTTCATTGGCACCATAGAAACCACCCTGTGGAGGATATGCTTTATGGGGACCGTATTGTTCTATGATCTTATCGACAGATACGGGTAGTTTTGCCATTATTACTTATGTTTTAATATTATCCTTTTTCGCAGAGACCATCCTGGGGTTAAAATGCATGGCTATCCCACCGCTGCCCCAACGAAACAAGCTCTAACCAAAGAACTTACCAGATTTTTTCCTTGCTTCAAAATGGGCTTTGGCCAAGGCTGAACGCTTCCCCTCCGGACTTAGGTCCAAATGATTGGAACCATCTTTTTTACTATAATCAAAACCCAATTTTTTACTAACCTTTTTAAGGTCTTCTATATGTGTTTTTGTAGCAAATTCCTTTTTGGTGTGGGGGCATTCGGCCATTCCCCTTCGGAGGCCTTCTGTTTTGTAAAGCTTGGCCCCTAATTGAGCCACCCGTTGAAAGATATGAAAGAATTTCCCGAAAGGCAGCCATACCAAAAACAGGATTACCGTGACCGCGTGGGTAACGGCCATGAATTGATAGGTCCTTCCATTCAGAAAAGTATAATCATAGGATATTCCTAACCCTGTTATAGAGATGGCGATTAACAGGATAAGGGGCAGCCAGTCGTCCGAAAAAGTCTGAGTAGCAATAAGACCACCATTGGTAAGTCTTCGTCTCATCATGATCGCAGCACCGATGGTTACCAAAATGGAACACCAAACGAGTCCGTGGAAGGTAATAAACGCCATTGGAGAACCTAGCGGGAAAGAAAATGCTTGGAAACCAAAAATTTTGGCGTAATAAGTAACATCATCTCCAGGTATTAATTCAAAATTGATCCACCCAAAGGTAAGCGGTATAGTAATCGCAAAGGCCAACATACAGCCGGTGGCCATCATAAAATGCCCAATCCAGCGGGTTCTGCTTCTATAAGCAATAAACCTTTGACCCAAAATATTTCTAAAAAACAGTTTAGCAGACCGATATAAATAGGGAAAGAACATGCTGCTAAACAAAAACTGCATACTCCTTTTCCAATAGAGTCTCGTTGGTGGACGCTGAAGCCACACCGAATAGCGATAGGCAATCCCAAAGACCGCAAAGACCGTACCTACAAGATAAGCAAACAAGGCGGCATCAAAGTTTTGTAGGTTTCTAGACCCCACTAACACCAGGACGACTACCACAATGGATGCCATGAGGGCTTTAAAAAATGCTGCTCGATTTAAGGTTCTGAAGAGTCTAGACATAGGATTTTACCTTAAAAGTCATAGAACGAAAGTCATTAAATATGCACTTACACTAAAAATAGGCGTTTTAGAGCAAGGCGCAAAGCACCCTTTTATAATAAAAATAATTTAAACAATTTCTAAATTACAGCATAGAATGCACGGAGCCTCCTAATTTTTCAATTAGACTGTTGTTTATCTCGCTAACCTAGATAGCTCACTTCACTTTGAACAATGACAACAAATGTCTTAAGAATCCTATTATAACAACTATCCACGCAAAAATGGCAATAAAAACAAAGAACTGTGGGATAAATTTGAGGAATGATATTTGCAAGGCTTCGCTCAGCCTAAAAGTACAAACAGTATACATTCCTAATGGGAATACCATTCCCCAATAGGAAGGATCATACCCTTTAGGGGATAGGGGAGCGGGTACTTTTTTTATGGCATGACGCCAAAAACCGAGGAGAATCAATAAGGGAATCCACCAAGTGCCGGCTACCCAGAAAAACAGGGTAAAGCCCTTTAAAAAGGGAAGAATATCTATGATGAAATTAGCTTGTTGGGTATTCAGGATAAGCATGGAACCCGCTAGTGTAGTAATAGCTGTCGCTCCCATGTTGATCCAATATGGAGCACCCAACTCGCCTGCATGCAATGAAAAGAAAGAGATGCGATAGATAATGAGCGACATGATGTACAGGTAGAAAATGCAGCCTAGTAAAAATAGACACAAAGACAGGAATAACAAAACGTACGCTTGCGTTCCAAAATCCTCCATTAGAATTGATGTCAATGTAGATAGGGCTTGGATGGAAACGATAAACACCAACCAAGTGCCACTGATCCCATTCTTAAGAGATTCTTTTTTCTCAGTGACGGTGATATTGAGGAAAAAACCATATCCGATCACGAACCAAATCACCGCAGCAATGACCAAAAGAACCTTAGCTATAAGGAAGTGTTGGTACAAAATCACAAATTGGTTGCCGACAATACAAAGAGCAGCCACAATGGTAAAAAATCCTGGACCTTTCTTATAGCTTTCAAAATCTACCAAAACGTGCCTCCAGTAGAACAAACAGCGATAAATGTATGAAAAAACCAATACTGATAGGAAAATCAAATTAAGGTAAAAAAGAAAGTAGCCAAACCGTTCAAAGCCATTGAAATAAGCCGCCAGGGAAATGATTCCAGTCGCCATGACCAGGGCAAAATATGCCGGTAAAAGCTCCTTGATTTTTTGCTTAAGAAAATCCATCTCTTGATTTGTTACCAAATTTCCTTCTTAGAGGCTCAAGATATAAATATCTCCCGATTTGAGGTATGGACAAGAAAAATAACGGCGTATCATCAAAAAAGTGATCCTATGCAGCCCAATGGTAGGCCTCCAAACAAACTTTTTAAGGTTCACCCTCAATTCATCACTTCTGGTGCCTCCAACAATTTAAAGAATTGATCCAATTTTGGTGTAATGATAATCTCTGTTCGGCGGTTGGTGCTACGACCATCGCTGGTGTTATTATCCGCTTTCGGAACATATTCTGAACGGCCCGCTGCCGTCAATCTTTCGGGAGAAACGTAATAATCCTGCTGCAGCGTTCTCACCACTGAGGTGGCTCGTTTTACACTCAAGTCCCAATTGTCCTGAGTGCAGGAGTTGGAGATGGGTACATCATCAGTATGGCCTTCTACCAGGATGTTGAGGTCGTTATGATCATTGATTACGATAGCTAGTTTTTCCAGTACCTGCTTGGCCGCGCTGTTGATTCTGGAACTACCCGACTGAAACAAGAGTTTGTCCGAGATCGAAACATAGACCACGCCTCCCTTTACCTCAACCTGTACATCTTCATCATTCACATTACTCAGGGACCTTTTTAGGTTCATAACCAAGGCCAGGTTGAGAGAATCCTTTGACTGAATTTTGGTGGTCAGGTCTTGGATGAAAGAATATTGCTGGCCGATATTGTCGAGGGATTTTTTGATGCTTTCGGCTCCTGTTTTGTTGATCACTGATAAATCAGCCATCTGATCGAGTAAACTGGAAGAGGTATTTTGCAAATAATCCACCTGTTCTTTGAGCTGTTCTACTTCTTTTTCTTTGGCGGCCAGCTCGGTTTCCAGGGTGGTAATTTTTTTCTTGTTGCAAGAAGATGTCAATAGCAATAACATCATTGCCATCAATGGAAAGCTTAGTTTACGCATGAGCATGTTTACTTTGATTTGGATTAAGAAAACTCTTTTAGCCTTGAAATTATTATCTATGACGCCAAGATAATGCTTTGCATGAAAATATGGAAAAGGGAAGAGAATGAGCTTCGATTGATGGTTTCATCAACTCAAAAATATTCAATCATGCCCACTGCCCAACAATCCGTTGGTCTGCACGACCACCGATGGGCTTGTCACTGACCTTGCAATAGATGAGGATAATGGGAAGCTATATTTTTCCGAATTTAACTCCAGAAAAGGGGATCGTTCCAAATTAGGCGGGAGTACGGACAAGAAAAGTAACGAAGTATCATCGAAAAAGGGGAAGCTTTGCAGCCAGATGGTTGGCCTACAAATTTGCGCTAAAAGCTTGTTTTCTCAAAGAGTATTAGAGACGGATAGGAACAGATTAAAATCCCTCTCAAGCCGTTCCTATCCGTAAATGCGGGTTAAGCCTATATGCCATTAAGAAACTCCTGTTTTATAGAAGGCTCCTTAAATTTTCCACCATAATAGCCGGTCTTCGTCAAACTAGAAATATCCTTTATCCCCCGTGAAGCGACACACAGATGATCTGCTTCTATGTAAACAGCAACATCTTCTGTGTTTAAAACACTTTTTAGTGATGTTGCAATTTCCATGGTCAGCTTTTCCTGTACCTGAGGTCGGCTGGCCCAAAATTTCACCAACCGGTTGATCTTGGAAAGGCCAATGACCTTGTCTTGGGGAAAGTATCCGATATGTACTTTGCCAATGATAGGTACAAAATGGTGCTCACAATAGGAATAGAGTGTGATGTCTTTCTCAATGAGCATTTCATGGTAGCCATAAGTATTGTCAAAAAGAGTGATTTTTGGAAAATTGCGGGGATTCAAACCGCTAAAAATTTCTTTCACATACATTTTGGCTATTCTATGAGGCGTTTCTTTTAGGCTGCTATCATTAATGTCAAGCCCCAAAACCTGCATAATTTTGGTGAAATGTTCTTGAATTTGCCGGATTTTTTCTTCCTCAGTAAGTTCATTTTGATGCATTGGTTTAGGGATAGTCGCCTCAATTCCATTTTGGGTGACCTTATCCTTTCCATTTAAATTCATGTGTCGTTGTATTGGATTAATATTCAGTAATTATTGAATTTTCCTTTGCTCCAAGCTTAAGGAGATGGGCCTTTATGTCTATTGAAAAGTTGCCTGGCCCACAGAGGTAAAAAGACTGGTCGAAATTTGTTATATGGTCTTTAAGGAAATCTGCGTTAATCCTTCCCTTGTAGTATTGCACATTTTTCTCCTCACTCAATATGTTAACAAAATGGTTTCCTAAGAGACTTGACAATTCGGTCTTCAGAAAAATATCCTCCTCCTTTTTATTGGCAAATATCAGTTGATTGCCGTTTAATTGGCGCTTTGCATTCAGTTGCCTGATCAAGGCAATAAAAGGAGTGATTCCAGTACCGCCGGCAATAAATACGCCTTCGGATTGATATTGAAAGGAATCCCATGCATCACTAATTTGTACGCTATTCCCTTTATTGAGCTTAGACATGCCAAGGGTCATACCATGATGAGTAGGATAGACTTTAAACATGATTTCGAGGGAGTCTGCCGTATTTAATCCAGTCAGGGTAAATGGAGCCGGATCAATTCCTGATGCTGGCGGGTCCAAGGTTAGTTCTATAGCCTGGCCTGCTGCAAATTCAAACCCATCCGGCCTTTCCATTACAAATCGAAGCACATTATGTGTGAGCTGTTCTTTTTCTAGAATCTTTACGGTGTGATTTAAAGTACCCATTAGTCGCTTTTTTGCCAATTAGATGAAAAAAGCGAGGTTGGGTTACAAAAGCGGGGTTAAATTTTCTTGGGCTATCCCTTAAACACCGGTTCTCGCTTCTCCAAAGTCGCCTGAAAAGCTTCCATCAAATCCTCAGAAAATAACATACTGGCATTCCAGGCAACCATATAGTTGAGTGACTCTTGTACCGAATGGTCTCTTTTATAAAGGAGAATTTCTTTGGTACCCCTGATACAAAGCGGAGATTTGGAGGCGATCATTTTTGCAATTTCCATCACCTTTTCCATCATCGTTTGCTGATCTTCAAAAGCCTGATTGACCAGACCAATTTTTTCCGCTTCAGGTCCAAAGACTTTTCTACCAGTATAAGCCATTTCAGCCACCATGCCTGGCTGCAGAATCGTTGGTAAACGCTGTAAAGTACCTACATCAGCTACTAGTCCCAGATCAATCTCCTTGATTGAAAAGTAGGTATCTGAAGTACAATAACGCATGTCGCAAGCCGTCACAATATCAACGCCACCACCGATGCAGGCTTTATGCATAGCCGCCAATACTGGCTTTCGGCATCTTTCAATAGCCGTTACCGTATCCTGGATATTGATGATAAATTTCCTCAATGCCTCCCGTTTGCGCCCCTCGCAGGAGATGCCACTGAAGCGTTGCAAATCCATTAATGTCGTCAAATCGATACCGGAACAAAAATGTTTGCCTTCCCCAGTTAATACAATAACCCGAACTTCCGGGTCCTCGTCAAGGCTGTTAAATATCGTCCTCATTTCTTCCCAGGCAGGCATGTGTAAGGCATTGGCTTTTTCTGGCCGGTTGAAAGATACTTGTGCAATGTGGTGATTGATCGTTACTTTTAAAAATTGATATTCCATATCGAGTCTATTTTGCGATAATTTTCGGGAAAGGTATTAATTTTTTTGGGCCTATAGAAACTGGTCGTTAGCAGTAATGGGCCGCAGTCTATTTTCCATGATTTTGCAAGGTTCCAAAAAAAGGGTAAATTTAGAATTGGGTAATAACCCTTCAAATTATCTTATTTTGTGATTCACCAGGATTATTTAAGCCTACCAGAATGGAATTAAAAATAAATGGAAAGACACACAGCGTCGACGTTGAGGAAAGCATGCCCTTACTCTGGGTACTTCGGGATGAGTTAAACCTGACGGGTACCAAATACGGTTGTGGTGTTTCATCCTGTGGCGCCTGCACCGTAATGCTGGATGGATTAGCGGTGCGCACTTGCACGCTTCCTGCTTCTTCTGCAATAGGAAAGGAAATAAACACCATAGAAGGTATTGAGGTAGAAGGCGGCCTATCGGCTGTGCAAAAAGCCTGGATTGAACATCAGGTGCCTCAATGCGGCTATTGTCAATCAGGGATGATTGTCGCTACTGAAGCGCTTCTAAATGAGAATCCAAATCCAACGGATGAAGACATTGATCAGGCCATTAATAATATTTGCAGGTGCGGCACTTATCCTCGTATCAGGGCAGCCATCCATACTGCAGCAGAATGGCGTGCCGCAAACAAAAATCTTCCCGGTTAACTTTCGCTTTATAATCTTTACGTTATGACAAATAATAAGAAAAAGAAAGGTGGTAAATGGACTCGCCGTGCCTTTATAGCTACCGGTGGATTAGCCGGTGTAGGACTGGTAGTGGGCGTTGGTGGCACTTTATATTTGAATAAAAAAATCAAAGAATACAGTGGCAGTGGATTTGGGGAGGGTAGCCTATTAAATGCCTGGATCAATATTACACCCGACAACACCATTATTATGGCTGTACCCAGAGCCGAAATGGGACAGGGGGTATATACTTCCATTCCAATGTTGATGGCTGAAGAATTAGAGGTTGAAATGGCCTCCATTAAAATCATTCAGCCTCAGCCAGAACCAGCCTATGCCAATACAACAGTCCTGGTTAATCATCCAAGAGATATCTTCAAAGGCATGAGTTTTATGGAGAAAATTGCCCATTTCCTGCCGCTTGTGGCAACAGGTGGCAGTACGACCATTAGGGATGGCTATGACCAGATGAGAGCTGCCGGTGCTTCAGCACGGGAAATGCTAATTCAGGCAGCTGCAAAACAATGGAAGGTCGACAAGTCTCAATGTTATGCTGAAAAGGCTTATGTCATCAATCGGGCTACTCAGGAAAAATTGAGTTATGGCTCCCTAGCTGAAGCGGCTGCCAAAATTGAACTACCCGGAATTCCCGAACTGAAACCACAAAAGGATTTCAAATTAGTGGGCAAACCCATTCAGCGGCTGGATATTCCCGAAAAAGTTACCGGAAAGGCAGAATTTGGTCTTGACGTCAGGCTGGAAGATATGTGTTATGGTGTGATCCGTCATGCTACTTATCACGGTGGCCAAATCACTAAGGTGGCCAATCAGGAAGAGATTGAAAAAATGCGTGGCGTAAAAAAGGTGGTGCTATTGCCAAAAGGAATAGGGGCTGTAGTGGTCGCCGACAATACCTGGAGGGCTAAAAATGCCGCTCTTGCCCTTGATTTGCAGGAAATAGGAGACAATACTCTTTCTTCAGAAAAGATTAACCAGCAGGCCGAAGAGGTCATCGCCAATAAATTGATTGCCACCCCTTTGAATAAAGGCGAAGCATCGGATGTTCTGGATAAAGCGGAAACGGTATTGGAAGGCAAATACGATGTGCCTTACCTGGCGCATGCCTGTATGGAACCTATCAACTTTACAGTGCTGGTTGATGGAGACAAAGCTGAAGCCTGGGGTGGACATCAGGGCTCATCAATAGTACTTGATGGTGTGAATGCGGCCACTGGCATTGCCAAAGAAAATATAACTACCCATATTACTTATCTGGGTGGTGGATTTGGCCGACGGGCTGAAATAGATATGGTGCTCAATGCTGCTCATGTGGCCAAAGAAATGCCAGGAATACCCATCCAGCTGGTGTATACCAGAGAAGAAGCCATGCGACATGAAATGTATCGCCCGCTTGTGAAGAGTCATTTCAGGGCCTCTCTGAATGAAGCCGGAGTGATTGAAGCCTGGGAAAATAAAATTGCGTTGCAATCGGTCATGAATAGTTCCATCATGCGTATTAAACCTGCATTTGCAGAAGCGCCTAAAAAAGATCCATTATCGGTAGAGGGAGCTGCTGATTTGCCTTATGATATGAATCATGCAAAGGTTGCCTTTGGCCAACTCGAACTTCCGATACAGGTGGGCAGCTGGCGTAGTGTTGGCAACTCACAAAATGCCTTTTTTACAGAATCCTTCATGGACGAATGTGCCCATGCCGCCGGTCAAGACCCCTACGAATTTAGAAAAACCAAGCTGAATAGCCATCCTCGCTTTTTAAATGTGCTGAATAAAGTGGCAGAGATGAGCAATTGGTCCACACCTTTGGGTGAAGGCAGATATCGGGGCATCGCACTACATAAGTCTTTTGGCTCGATTGTAGGTCAAGTGGTGGAAATCTCAAAAATTGATGAAAAGAAATTCAAAATAGATAAATACTATTGTGCCATTGATTGTGGCCGAACCGTTAATCCCGATACCATCGAAGCCCAGATGATGAGCGGCATTATTTTTGGTTTATCCGCAGCCCTTTATGGAGAAATCACCTTCAAAGACGGAGAGGTAGAACAATACAATTTCCCTCAATACGAAATGGTTCGTATGAATGTCGCCCCGGCGATTGATGTGCATATCATGGAGGTTGACGAATATCCTGGTGGGGTAGGGGAACCGGGCACTCCGCCGGCTGCTCCGGCATTGACTAATGCGATTTTTGCTGCCACAGGAGAGCGAGTTAGATCATTACCTTTGAAGAAGCATGGCTATACTTTTGTTTGATCTATAGTCTAACTTTTTTCAAATCGCCAATCCGGTCGATTAGGTTTGGATAATGCTCCCTCATATTATTTATTAAAAAGGCAAAGGGAACATCCGAAAAGGTGCCATAATCCTCCAGGTATTGCATAAATTTTGCCCCTTTTTTATCAAATTGTTGAAAAATAGAATCCGTTTTTCCATCAAAATCCAGTGGAGCCACGCCTAACTTTTCGCACAATTCTTTATTAAATGCCGGGGTCGCTTTCACCCATTTTCCATCTATAAATAGCTCTGCATAACCATGTGGGGTAAGTATATTTGTGCCCAATCTTTCAATCAATTTTTCTACAGCTATGTGGTTGGTCACTTTGGCTAAGTGCAATTTTGCAGGAATACCACTAGCCCGAGCAAAGGTGATCAGCAATATCGCTTTATCCAGACAATGGCCTTCTCTTTTTTTCATCATTTCGCTAGCCTGCCAAGCTTCCTTTTCCAAAGTGATATGATACGGATTGTATTTCCAGTCATCACGGACCAGGTAATATAGATTCAGCGCTTTTTCAAGGTCTGTGCTAAGGTTTTGATTGGCTTTTTGCACAAATTCCTGGATGGCTGGATTTGAATAATTGAAAAAATCGGTTTCTTTTAGGTTTTCCAAATTTTACATTTTAGAGTAATTCCGCAATAAATTATCAGATGAAATATCATCGGCGTTGGTTTTCGGGCGCTAAAAATTGGGATTTAAAGCTACAATATTTTTGGCCAGTACGAGTGCTTCGTACCTACCAAATTCATTTGGTTGATCTAAAGCGCTGAAAGCCAGCTTTCCCATGTGTGAATAACTACTTGGAGTCAATATACGTGAGCCGACTCTAGGGTCGGTTGGTAGCCAAAAAATTTTGGCCGGTACGAATGCTTCGTACCTACCAAATTCATTTGCTTGATCTAAAGCGCTGAAAGCCAGCTTTCCCTCATGACATAGTGAAGCAGAACCAGGTAGTCACACAACCAGCTAAAAAAATTAACAGGTACAAGCCCTTCCAAAAAAATTACTAAATTACAGCACGATCCAGAACGAGTTATCAGTGCATGACAGATATAATCAAATTTCATTTACTCGCGCACATCTTCATTTCAGCAATTGGTGGCATGTTATTGCTGGCTATTTGGTATAATATCCGGATGCGATTCCGGCCCATCCTCGAAGAAGGCACCAAGGAAAAAAGAGTAGACAAAGGGTTGCTGTTTCTCAGCTTGGCCATGTTTACCTGGGTGCTAGCCGGGATTTGGGGCTTGGTGGGCTATTATTATGGATTTGCCAATACTGCACCGGCCAATATTGGGGAACGGATGTTTTCCATTGTCAATAACTTATTTTTACTACTCTCTCTTTTCTACTTTTATTATGCACCACCATTTATTTACAACAATGAGAAAAATGTAGGGGTGATCATTGGTATTATTGTAGGGGTGAGTCTGGTTACATTGGGTTTAAATCATTGGTTTGGGCCACAAACCGATACGGATAACATCAATATCTCCAATATACCTGATTTGATTTTATCTGGTTTTCTTTCTGCTTTGTTGATGATTTCTTTTTACAAAACGTTTATGCATCGACAGCTAAAAACCGTAGCTATTATTTCTGTGGTCGTTATTGGGCTAATGTTTGTATCGCAACTTCCGGAAGTCTTTAAAGACAGTATGACTGTTTTTACCAATAACCTGATCAAGATAGTCAGCAAGACCTCACTGATTGCCATTTGTCTGGTGTTGGCGACCACCTGGGTGATTCGTCTGGCAAGTATGCCCAAACCCAATGAGATGACCATCCATTTTCTGGATTGGTCGCTGGTGAAAATAAGTATTCCCTCCAAAGATATCCACAACCAGCTGATCGACTTCGGTTCCAAGGCTACCCAGTATAGAAACCTGCTAAAATTTGCCATCCGCAGAAAGTTCGGCGAAGGTAAAACACAGAGTATCCTGGTCGGCAATGGGGGAGAGCTCAGCAACCAAACCTACCTCACCCGCATCATCATCAACATCAATGAAATCATGAACCTGACAGAGGGGCAACAACTCGAAAGAAGAGACCTGTTTACCTTTATCGGCTATGGAATGTATCGCCTTCGGATGATTCCCGAGCACATTCAAATTGATGAAGGTCTCTTGAGTGAATTCATCCAAAATGCTGATAATCAGAAATATGCAGATCTTTGTAACTAATTGTAACCCGGTTACAATTTCACACAACTCGCTATCTTTTGTTATAATTTGATACAAGCATTGTCCTAGTGAAATAAAGTCATCACCTTGTTGAGAAATTCAATAAGATTATGACCAACCAAACCTTTTTAGGACATCCCAAAGGATTGTTTTACCTCTTTTTCGCCGAGCTTTGGGAGCGTTTTTCCTTCTATGGCATGCGCGCGCTGCTCACCCTTTATATGACCCAAAAGTTGCTCTATTCCGACGAGATGTCTTTTGGAGTGTATGCCGCCTATATGTCACTGGTATATATGACTCCACTCATTGGCGGCATGCTGGCCGACCGGGTTTTAGGCTATCGGAAAGCCATTATTATGGGGGGCATCTTTATGGCATTTGGGCATTTCTTTCTCAGCATTGAGACGCCTTTCTTCTTTTTCACTTCGTTGGCGCTTATCATTGTCGGCAATGGGTTGTTTAAACCCAATATATCCACTTTTGTCGGTCTACTTTACCACAAAGACGATACCCGGCGAGATTCGGGCTTTACCATCTTTTATATGGGGATCAACCTTGGAGGAGCCATTGCCCCCTTGTTATGTGCGTGGCTGGCTAGTGTTTATGGTTGGCATTACGGATTTATGGCTGCCGGTTTTGGTATGTTGAGCGGGTTGTTTTTTTTCTACCGGGGTTTAACTTCGGATGTTTTTGGCGACAAGGGTAATGTGCCAAATCCCGATACTTTTCAGCAAAAAACCATTGGTCTCGATCAAGGAAAACAGATAGGATTATTGGCATTGTTATCCGTTCCGCTCTTTGCTTTATTAGTGCGTTTTAACGAATACGAACACTATCTGGTCTGGCTGGTTTCTCTGATCATTCTTGGATTTTTATTGTATATAGCCAGCACCGTTACAATTCAGGAGCGCAAGCAATTGATCGTGATTGTATATTTTACCGCATTAAGCACACTATTTTGGGCTATCTTCGAACAGGCAGGCAGTTCTCTTACTCTTTTTGCCGATCGCAATGTCAACCTCATCGGTATCAATGCGGCCCAAACCAATAGCATCAACTCGACTTTCATCATCTTGCTGGCCCTCCCATTTTCATTTTTATGGACCTTCCTCAACCGTAAAAACTGGAACCCCAATTCCGCCATCAAGTTTGGTCTGGGATTGGTCTTTTTAGGTCTCGGTTTCCTGGTTTTCGCCCGCTCCGCCTCTGTCGCAGATGCTGTAGCCAGAACACCGATGATCTATCTTATTTTAGGCTACTTTATCTATACGGTAGGTGAATTGTTCCTCTCACCCATTGGCCTCTCCAAGATGACAGAACTTTCTCCCAAAAAGTACCTGGCCTTTGTGATGGGCGTCTGGTTTTGTTCCAATTTTTACGGCCATTATTTTGCCGGAAAAATTGCCAATCTGACTGCCGCCACCAATTCTGGTTCGCCACTACTGGAAAAAGGGTTTTTAAGCAATTTACTCGATAGTGTTACTGGAATGACGTTGGAAACTAGTACAAGTATGGGGGCTGCCTTTCAGCAACTTTATTCCTATGTGAGTGTATATGCGCTTTTTGGTTTTGTGGCAATTGGGGTAGGGGTGTTGGCGGTGTTGATTTCTCCTTTTATTCGGAAGTTGATGGGGGAGGTGCGGTGAGGGAGTATCGCCCCTTTTCAAGCGCCAGTTTACCACTAGCTCCTGGATTAGTCTGATATATCCAATTCCTTCTTAGTGCATGTTTGGAGGTCACCCTTACACTTGCGCTGAAGCTTCAGTGTAGGAGCACTGGTCAAAAAGCAACCTCCAAACAAGCACTTAAAGAATGGTTCTTAAGTTTGATATTATAGTGGAATTGAAGTTTTGGGTCATTAAATAACCTTTCATTCATTTTCTTTTGGTGGCAAAAGAAAACGAAGCAAAAGAAAACCACCGGCTGGCCAATTGAGCTAAAAAAAGCTGCTAGTTCGGAGGAAGAAATAAAACTCGCTTCAGCGATTTGTGCTAGCTTGATCTTTTTTGCTTGTTTGTTATTTAGTTTTCTGATTTTTTATTGTTTTTAGCTCTAACACTATTCCTTCTTGACCATGTCGGTTGCAGCTTTTTTATTAACGCTCAAT